>JBJKPU010000058.1:0-47934 GCA_046706005.1 Terriglobia bacterium
CCGAAGAGTTCTTCTACGCCTTTCGCTATCTTTACGCTGGCCTTCATATTCCGGCGATGGGAACGGTTCCCCTCCAAAACAGGTTCGTCCTAAAGCAAAATGCAGCGACAGATGGGCTGACGGAAGCGTTGCGGACGGGTATTCAATGCGATACTAATGATAGACGAACCGATTGTCCCAGTCAATGCGCAGGCGGGAAGCGTTGTCGGCTGCGTCCAGCCCTTGCTCCTGAGTGTATCCGATCCGCGCCTAAGTTTCCCCTGCTCATGGCGTTAGCGTCGGCAGCAAAGGGCTTAGATGCCGCCGGACTATCGACTGCGGTCCGTCTGCTATAATCCCTCATTGTGCGCTTCAGGGATTTAGCGGCTGTCGCGGAGCTCTTCTGACTTCGGACCCGCAAGAACCCTGCGCGGCGTCTTCAAAGAGGAAAAACTGCTTGTATCTTGAAATTCAGGACGAAATTTCGCAGACGTACATCCGGCTGGTGAAGGAAACTTTCGGCCTGGAGGTTTCGGCGCCGGCGATCGAGATTCCGCCGCAGGCCGAGATGGGAGACTTGTCGCTGGCCGCTTCGTTCGAGCTGGCCAAAAAACTTCGGCGGGCGCCGCGCCAGGTTGCCGACCAGCTTGCGCGCGCATGGCCGCAGGCAAAAGGCATCGAGCGCGTCTCGGTAGCGGGCGCAGGCTACGTCAATTTCCATTTTGACCGTGGCGCGCTCGGGGCAAAGCTCATCCGCAACGCCGCACCGCCAGCGGCCGAAGCAGTCACGGGCAAAATTCTGGTCGAGCACACGAGCATCAATCCCAATAAGGCGGCGCACATCGGCCACCTTCGCAACGCCATCCTGGGTGATGCGTTCGCGCGCCTGCTGCGCTTTCGCGGCCACGCCGTGGAAGTGCAGAATTACATCGACAACACCGGCGTGCAGGTGGCGGACGTCGTGGTGGGTTTCATCCGCCTCGAAAAGAAAACGCCGGAGCAGGTTCGCACTCTTGCGGCCGATCCTTCCGTCCGCTTTGACTATTATTGCTGGGATCTTTACGCGCAGGTTTCCCGCCGTTATGAAGAGGACAAGGCGGCGCTCGCCTGGCGGGCGGAAACGCTGAAAGCCATCGAGGAAAATCACGGTGAAGCGGCGGAGATGGGCCGCGTCGTCTCTTCCGCTATCGTTCGTCTGCACCTCGCCACAATGGATCGCATTAACATCCGCTACGACCTTCTGGTCGAGGAGAGCGAGATTCTGCGCCTCGACTTCTGGAAAGCGGCATTCGAAGAAATGAAGCGCGTCGGCGCCATTCGGCTTGAGACCGAGGGCAAGAACGCCGGCTGCTGGGTGATGAGTTTAACCAGCGGAACGGACGGAGACGAAAACACCGAAGAGCCCGAAGACGTCAAAATCATTGTGCGCTCGAATGGAACCGTTACTTACGTCGGCAAGGACATCGCCTATCACCTTTGGAAGTTCGGCCTGCTGGGACGTGATTTCGCCTACGCCCCTTTCCATGATTATGCGAACGGGAAAGTCGCATGGTTCACGGCGCAGAAAGCGGCACCCGGCGCTCCGCAATTCGGCCGCGCCGGAGACGCCTATGCCGTGATTGACACTCGCCAGGCTTATTTGCAGAATGTCGTCGCCGCCGCGTTCCGGGCCATGGGCTACGTGGATCAGGCCGAGCGGCTGCACCATTTTGCGTATGAAGTGGTGGGCCTGACGGCCGATTGCGCCAAGGAGCTTGGTTACGACCTCAGTGCTGAAGATGCGGAGCGCAACTTTGTCGAGGTTTCCGGCCGCAAAGGCCTGGGCATGAAGGCTGACGACCTGATTGACCGCCTGATCGAAAAGGCGCGGCAGGAAGTCGCTTCCCGCGAAATGACCACCGATCCCGCCGAGCAGTCATCCTACGGCAGAATGATAGCGGTGGGCGCGCTGCGCTATTTTCTTCTGAAGTTTTCACGCCGCGTCATCATCGCGTTCGACTTTAAAGAAGCTTTGGCGTTCGAAGGCGAAACCGGACCTTACCTGCAATACACCACGGTTCGCGCCCGGAACATCCTGCGCAAATTTTCAGAATCAAACCCTAACTTCGATGCCGACGAACTGGGGAATCAAATCAGTCACGCTGAATTCAAAACGGTGTTCGAAGGCGAGGACGGCGCAGCCTTCTGGCAATTGCTGACACTGGCGGCCCAACTTGAACTCTCGGCCGAACAGGCGATCTCAAGCTCCGAGCCTGCCACGCTGGCCAAATACGCCTTCCGGCTGGCGCAGCACTTCAACAATTTCTACCATCGCTATCACATCCTGAGCGAGTCGCATGCGGCGCGTCAGAAATTCCTCCTCGCGCTCGTCCAGGTTGTCAGCCGCACACTCACCCAAACCCTCGATGTGCTTGGCATCGAGGTTCCGGAAAAGATGTGACGCTTCTCTGAAAACTTTACGCGCCGCCCGGGCGCGGCTCACGCTTTGGGAAGGCCAGTTAGAAGATTCACCAGCATGCGCATCGGCGCGCCGGTAGGACCCTTGGCAAGATAAGGCTTTTCATCATTCGACCATCGCGTGCCGGCGATGTCGAGGTGCACCCAGGGCGTGTCACCGGCGAACTCGCCCACGAACATGGCGGCCGTGATCGCTCCGCCGTAGCGCCCGCCGGTATTCGCAATATCGGCGATCGCGCTTTTGTAAAGCTCGCGATAATCATCGTCCACCGGCATCTGCCACATTCGCTCTCCGACCGTGGCGCCGCTTTTGAGAACGCGATCCACCCAATCCTGATGCCGCCCGAAGACTCCGGTCGTGATGTTCCCCAGTGCCACCGTGATCGCGCCGGTGAGTGTTGCAGCGTCAATCAGCACGGTCGCGCCCCGAAGTTTGGCGTAGGTCAGCGCGTCAGCGAGCGTCAGGCGACCTTCGGCATCGGTATTGAGAATTTCAATCGTCTTGCCCGACATGGACGTAACAACATCGCCCGGACGGTAGGCTTTGCCGCTGGGCATATTCTCGGCGGCGGCAACCACCGCGATCACGCTGACGCGAGGCTTGAGTTGCGCCAGGACGCGCATCACGCCAAGCATGGTGGCCGCGCCGGCCATATCAGTTTTCATTTCGTGCATGTCAGCGGCGGGCTTGATGGAGATTCCGCCCGTGTCGAAAGTGATGCCCTTGCCCACCAGGCCAATCACCGGCCCCGCCGGCGCGCCGGGCGGCGTGTAGCGCACCAGAATCAGTTGCGGCGGCTCATCGCTGCCCTGGGCAACTGCCCAGAAGGCGCCCATCTTCATGGCGCGAATTTCGTCCGTCCCGCGGACTTCGCATTCCAGCCCGAACTCCTTGGCCATGGCCTGCGCGCGGCGGGCGAGTTCAGTAGGCGTCAGAATATTGGAAGGCTCGTTGACCAGATCGCGCACAAAGTTCTGCGCCTCTCCAATAATGCGCCCGCGGTCCGCCGACGCCGTCAATTCCTCGGTCGCTTCACCTGCCAGCGAAACAACGAATCGCTCGATTCGCCTCTGGCCTTCGCGCTCCGACCGATAAGGATCGGAATCGTAGTCGGCGGCCACGGCACAAGTCACAGCGTTTTCCACGGCCCACGCGTCCGCGGCTTCCGCGAGCCCCCAGGCCATTTCATGAATGCCGCGCGCCCGCAGATAACGCACCGCGGCGGCCGCAAGGCGGGCCGTGAGCGTCTCATTTCTTCGCTCGCTTTTCCCTGCGCCCACGACCAGCAACCTTGCCACCTGCAACCCCGCCGGCTGGTGAATCAGGGTGCACTCGAATTCCCTGCCCGTCAGTTCGTCGCTCGCTTTGAGGTCTTCAATCTGCTTGCGCGCCGCCTCCGGCAGTCTCGCCGCCGAACCGCTCGCCTGCTGCCCGTCCTGAAACGTGTAAACCGCAAGCGCCGGCACGGCCAGTTGTTCGAGCGATTCATTCGTCAATTCAATTTTCAATTTGCTATCTCCCCTAAAATTGGATTAATTCGCGCCTGCTTTCTTATTTTGTTCGTGAACAGGAATAGTAACACCCTTCGCGGCATTTCGCCGGGAGCGGGCGCAGGATGGCAGTTTGGGTCGAACGACCACTCACACAATGTCGCACGCATCCGGTTGCCCTGCCGAGAGGCGAATGCTAGCATGTTGCTTTCGCGGACCGCCTGGCGGTCGTGAGATGACAGTCCGCAAGGGATCAGAAATAAACGGCCATGTCTGGCAACGAACCAAGGGCGACAGGCTTTTGGCAAGGTGATCTGGCGGCGACGCCTCAGGAACGGCGCGCGCTCGATCACCTGTTCAGCGCAACCTACGAGGAATTGCGCCGTCTGGCTTCCAGCGTGAAGCGCGGCGATCCGGGCTCCACCTTGAGCCCCACGACACTGGTCAACGAGGCCTGGCTGAAGCTCGCCAATTCGCGCCGGCTTGTTGCGACTTCCCGCCTCCACTTCAAGCGGATCGCGGCGCGGGCCATGCGTCAGGTGCTGGTGGAGGCAGCACGGCGGCGCACCGCTTCCAAACGCGGCAGCGGCGCGGCCGCAATCACTTTTGATGAATCGCTGGCGGCACCGGTTGAGTTCGGGCCCGAGCTTCTGGCTCTCGATTCCGCGCTGAACGAACTGGCGCGCATGCACCCTCGCCAGGCGGCCATCGTCGAGGGCAGATTCTTCGGAGGACTCGACGCGGCCGAGACCGCCGAATTACTCGAAATTTCCGAAGCAACCGTGCTGCGCGACTGGCGGGCCGCGAAAGCCTGGCTTTCATTGGAACTTCGCCGCGGACGCTGATCCGGATGCGGGCAAATCAGTCGCCCGTTTGGCACGGCGCGGTCGAAGACGCCTTGCAGCCTCCCCAGTCGCTTTTCTTCATTTGTGGAGGTATTAAGGATGGATGCCGCCCGGTGGGACCGAGTCCAGGCCTTGTTTCATGAGGCGGTGGATCTGCCGGAAGCCGAACGGCGAGCCTTTCTCGAAACCCAATGCGGCGGCGATGAGTCACTCTTGGACGAAGTGCTCGCCCTGGTGGCGGAAGATTCGCGGGCTGCGCCGCTTCTCGATCAGGACATGGCCCAGGTCGCGCACCGGCTGATGGGCGACCTGCCTCCTGCCGATTTGACTTCGCTGCAATTCGGCCCTTATCGGATCCGCCAGGTGCTCGGCGAAGGCGGAATGGGCGTGGTCTATCTTGCCGAGCGTGGCGACCTTGGCAGTCTGGTCGCCATCAAGGTTCTGCGCGACGCCTGGCTTTCCCCAGCCCGCCGCGAGCGATTCTTCAATGAACGGCGCGTGCTTGCGCAACTGAATCATCCTTCCATTGCCCGGCTTTACGACGCTGACGCTCTTTCCGACGGCACGCCCTGGTTCGTCATGGAATACGTCGAGGGCGTCGCGCTCACCGAATATTGCCGCGGGCACGGGAGCACCATCCGCCAAAGATTGGAACTGGTTCGCGCCGTGGCCGAGGCGGTGCAATATGCGCATCAGAACGCCGTCATCCACCGCGATCTGAAACCTTCCAACATTCTGGTCCGGAGCGACGGGACAGTGCGGCTGCTCGACTTCGGCATCGCCAAGCAACTCGAGAGCCTGGACGTGCCGGCCGAGCGAACCTTGACCGGATTGCGCCTGATGACGCCCGCTTACGCTTCCCCGGAACAGATCCGTGGCGAGCGCGTCGGTGTCCAGACAGACGTGTACTCGCTCGGCGTGGTTCTCTATGAACTGCTGGCCGGCCGGCTGCCTTTTGACCTATCCAAGCGCGCGCCCAGCGAGGCCGAAAGAGTCCTCCTGAACGACGAGCCGAAAAAACCTTCCGCGGCGGCTCTCGAGCCGGCGGGGTCTGCAGATTCCAAAGCGCCGATCCTTGCCGCCAGCCGGACGGAGCAGGCTGACCTGGACGTGCTTTGCCTGACGGCAATGCACAAGGACGCCAGGCGAAGGTACCAATCAGTGGAAGCGCTGATGCGCGATATGGATCATTTTCTGAGCGGCGAACCACTGGAAGCAAGGCGCGACACAGTGAGCTACCGGCTGGGTAAATTCGTGCGCCGGAATCGCAACGCCGTCGCCGCGGCAGCCTTGAGCCTTGCGCTGGTCGTCGGCCTGATTGTCTTCTTCATGGTTCGTCTGACGAAAGCGCGCAACGCCGCGCTGGAAGATGCCGCGCAGACGAATCGCATCCAGGCCTTTATGCTGACTCTGTTCCAGGGCGGTGACGCCGCCGTGGGACCGGCCGAGGATTTGCGCGTGGTAACGATGCTGAACCGCGGCGTGCAGGAAGCGCGCAGCCTGGATGCAGACCCCGCCCAGCAGGCGGAGCTTTTCGGGACGCTGGGTGGCATCTACGAGAAGCTGGGGAAATTCAACGAGGCTGAACCGCTGCTCCGCTCCGCCCTCAAGGAGCGAAGGTCGCTCTACGGCCCGGACAGCGCGGAGGTGGCGAAGAGCCTGGTGGCAATGGGACTTCTTCGCGCCGATCAGGCCAAGTTCACGGAAGCGGAAGCTCTGGAGCGCGCAGGGCTGGCGATGAGCCTTCGGCATCTGCCGCCTCATGATCCCGCGGTCGGAAAAGCGACATTCGCGCTCGGCCTGGTTCTGGAGGACCGCGGCGACTACGCGCAAGCCATCCCCGTTTTCAAAAAGGCCGTCGAAATCCAGTCCGCCAAAGGCGTCGACTCGCCCGATCTTGCGGCCAGCCTGGCGGAACTCGCGAACACGCAATTCTATGTCGGCCATCTCGATATTTCGGAATTCCTGAACCAGCGTGTTCTCGCGATGCATCGCCGGCTTTACGGCGACCGCCATCCGCTGGTGGCGGATTCACTGATTAACTTGGGCGCCATCGAATTCGAGCGCGGCCATTACAGCGACGCCGAACAGGACGACCGCCAGGCTCTCGCCATCACCCGCGCCTGGTACGGCGACAGCCATCCTGAGACCGCTTCCGCCATGACCATTCTCGGACGGACGCTCGTCTCCGAGCATCGTTACGACGAAGCTGAGACTCTGCTCAAGCAGGCGCTCGCCATACAGGAGCGCGTTTACGGCCCGGATCATCCGCGAGTGGCTTCGGCGCTGGATGACCTGGGCCGCGTGGCAGAGAACCGTGGAAACCTGAATGAAGCGGAAGCCGACTTTCGCCGCATGGCGGAAATTTACCGGAGTGTGTATGGCAAAAAGCATTACCTGATCGGCATCGCTCTCTCCAACCTGGCAAGCGTTTATATGAAGCGGAAGGAATATCCCCGCGCCGAAAAGATCATGCGCCAGGCGATCGCCATCTTTACCGAAACCCTTTCACCCGGTCATCTGAACACCGGAATCGCAGAAATCAAACTCGGACGCATCCTGGCTCGCGAGCACCGCTACGCGGAAGCTGTGAAGCAGAGCCGCGAGGGATATGAAATTCTGATCAGGCAAACCAGCCCCTCGGTCAGCTGGTTGATGGCCGCCCGGAAGGATCTGGCCGATGAATACGAAGCACTGAAGCAGCCGCAACAGGCCGCGAAGTTCCGTGCTGAATTGGCTAAGGCGGAAAACAGTTCTGCTTCCGCAGCCGGGAAATAAAGCAGAAACCACTGGCATTGCTGCTCCGGCAAGTCTTCTGAAGTATCGCTCTGCCCTGCAGCAGATTCCTCATAATGTGCGCAACATAGCCCACCACAGTTCAACCTCTTCTTCAACTGCTCTGTATGCGGGTTCCCCGGTAACACTTGAAGTAAAGCTTGAAGGACTGAAGGAGTGTGATTCCCCGCACTCGCCGCCCAATCAGGTGCAAATTTGCCCCTGCCCTCTCGTTCTTTTGCATGTAACAGCGAGTTCGAAATCGTTCGAGCTATCCGGTCATAATTCGCTGTGGAAATTGCCCTCAACAGGTGTGCTCATTCATAGTCAATTTCAAAACAGCCAGCCTGCAAATATTTGTTGACTCGGGCGTAACTATGTGATATTTCTTCGCGATAGTTTGGGTCGGTTCGACAGGACGAATTGAAGATGGACATGCCAAACAACGGGCGAAACCTTCGAGCCAGGATTTGCGGCTTGCTCGCAGGAACGCTTATTGTCGGCATTGGAACCTGCGCTGCACAGAATCTTTCCGAAGTCGCCCGCCGCGACCGCGCGCGTGCCAAAGATCATCCTGCAACCCACGTTTATACCAATGAAGATTTCCAGCGGCAGGAAATTCTGGTTCCTTCGGACCGCAACCGCACCGAAGAAGTGAATTCCGATCCTTACCGGAAATACGATCTTAAGAACCCGCAACGCGCGAGCCGGCCTGCCCAGGTTCCCCTCGGTGACGTCGCTCGCCATTATCGCTGGCTGAAGGAACAGGAAACCACGCCCTCGCCGATCATGGTGCGCGCATTGCCCGGCGGGCCCACTTTGGCCTCGCCTGACTTGACGCGGCCGACGCACAACCCGACTCTTCGTCCTCTGCCTCCCACGCCGGCGCGAAGCGCTCCCGTCAAAAAGGCCGTCCTGGCGGCGGGCAGCGTCCGCGCGAAACGCGGTGATTCACTGTGGAAACTTGCCGCTGAATTTCTGGGGAGCGGAAGAAAATGGCGGAAAATTCTTTCCGTCAATCCAAATATCAAAAACGCGAATTTGATTGAGATCGGCAAGGTCATTCATCTTCCGGGCAAGGTTGCCGCCGCACAGTCAGCCAGGCAATGGCGGGTGAGAAGCGGCGATTCTCTCTGGAAGATTGCGAGCACCGAACTCGGCAGCGGCGCGGCCTGGCGCTGCATCGCCCAGGCGAATCCCCAGATCGCAAATCCGAATCTGATTTACGCTTCGCAAGTGCTCGTGATTCCGGCAGCCTGCAGCGGCAACGGATCGCAGGTTTCAAACCTCCGGCCGCGGAACTTCCCCCGCGCAAGCCTTCCTCAATAGAATTCCGATTTCCTCCTGCCCAGGGTGCATTTCAACACTTTCGGAGACGCAAACCGGTTTTGCCTTTTGAGGAGAGTTTCAGGTCTCCGATTTGCGCGGCCTCGGAAACCCGCCGGGGAGAGTTCTAGATTTCGAGAAGCAGACCGAGGCCGGGGCGTATCGCGCGCATCGGCCCGCTGATCATTAAAGGGAATCTTTGGATTCGTGCAGCCGCAGTTGGTTCGCCGAACGGAATAGTCAGGATTGGCCGGCCATTGAAATGCGCCCGGCAATCGTCAGCAGGAGCTGGCGGTCCCGCTCGCGCATTCCGACGATCACGCTCAGCAATTTCCGCAGAAATCTTTCATCCTGCAAAGAAGGCTGAGGTTCTCCTTCGGATTCATCAACCTTGATCGAAGAGGTAAGGCGGGGAGCGAGAGGCCCAACGTCCCCATCGTAGAAGAGCTCATACACAGGAACATCAAGAGCCGCCGCAAACCTCTCAACGGTTTCGAGCGACGGAATAGTGTGCCCGTTTTCCACGCGTGAAATATAGCAGCGAAGCATGCCAGTCTTGTTTTCGATGTCGCCTTGCGAAAGACCTTTTTCCTCGCGAACTTTTTTCAGCCTTTGCCCAATAACCATAAATCACTCTCCTTGCGCGTCCCCTGACTGAATTTCAACCTCCGCTTCCGTGAACATTTTGGAGCAGGCTGGCCGGACGGGCAATAGTACGAAGGTAATAGGCCGGAGGGGCCGGGGGCTGAAGGTCAGCGGAGATATTCGACGCCGTAGTAGCGGCCGGATTCACTGATTTCCGACCAAACGACCTTGCCACGGGTTTCGACCGGGACCTGATTGAAAGCAAAAGGAAGGATGATGGAAACTTCATCGCTCACGCTGAAGACTTTAGTACTGAAGAAGCAGAGACCGTTCTTGGAAACGTCGCGAGTCTGCGCAACGTCGGTGACACCCCAACTGTTCCGCACGCGGACGCGCATCACCAACCGGATGCGACGGGCCTTGCGGCGCTCTTTGTTGGGCGCAGAGACCTGGATCGCCTTGCGCATTTCGGGCAGCACCACCTGGTCGCTGGGCCGCCAGCGAGTCGTTTCATTGCATCGCTCGCAATGGCGGGAAATCAGGCCGGTGGCCAGCAGCACATCGTACTCGATGGAGGACATGGGGCTTTCGACGACCTTGCGGCAGGCCGCACACTCGATGATGGCCTTGGGAGCCAGACCTTCAGAAGGCTGGGTAAATTCGATCCCCCAGATATTGGCTTCCGGGTTGATTGCTTCCACGCCCCATTCGCGGCGGTCACCGATGACCTGCTGGAATGCGCCCACCACTCGAAATTCCTCCTCTTTATTATTCTGCTTGTTGAGGAGCAGGATGGTGTCATCAGGGAGAAGCGCATGGGTCAGGCTGATTCGCGCCCCCTGCTGATTAACGCTGATGGTGACGGTGTCTTCACTGAAGGACACACCGTTCATGTCATTGCCGATCACCCGGATGCGGATGGGAGTCAGAATGCGGTCGCTTCTTCGGCGGCTTACTTCGCCACCAGACTCGGGGGTCTTTAAGCTTTGCTCGGTCAAGTCCGAACCCATGGGATCTTTCTGCCCTTCAGATGACATTCTGCCTTCTCCGCCATGCCGGGTCAACAACACAAACGGCGCGGTTGGCCCCTACCTTCGAAACAGGAAAAGCGGTTTTCGCTCCGATGGGAATCCTTCTTTACGCCGCCTTTGTGTTCCCGAAATTCCCGCTCACATGTCACGTGGAATTAGAAATTCCAAGCCGGCCTCACCCTCGTGATCGGATGCTACCTCACCCGTCCACACCACCCGGCACCGGAGGCGCAGGGTTTTATCCTCAGACTGGAGTTCGATGACCTGCCCCGACTTCAATTGCGCCTTCGTTTGCACGCGCGCTCCAATCTCCGACTCATCCACCGCATAGGCGCCCTCCGAGAGTTGGTCGCCGGTTTCCTGTTCGTCAAAAACCAGGACCATGGCTCGATGGCTGGGTCGGCGCTCAGCACGGCGTGCGATGCTGGAAGCTTCGGGCTTCATTACCACTATTATATCGGTTGTTTGAGGAAAATCTAGATGCCCCCGGCGAGGGAGTGCCGTGCTTACCGTTTCGCCAATAAGCGAAACGCACCGAGGTTTCCGGAGGCGATTCCCCGGAACTTCCCCGCGGAAGAAGCCCTTGGTGCATGGGAGGGCCGCGGGTTTCACTCGAAACCAGCTAGCGGAGGAGGGACGAAATAAGCGTTAGGGCCAATCCGCCCGCCCATGCCAGAACAATTGCGGTGCCAATCGCCGGGCCTACGAGCAGGAAAGCAACCGCAATCGTTTCATCAAGAGTGTCAAGCGTCTTTCGAGCGTGAACGACAGACGTCATCTCCGAATCCTCCTGCGGCCGGTGCCGAATCTGCCCTGTCTTATGGAGGATTTTCGCTCAATGGCACGGGACCGCTGTGACGGACGTCACAATCGTTGGATGAGGCAGGAAGGTTGAGCCGCTGGTTGCCGCGGGCGTGGGAGTCAGCGCTTTTCGCCCGGCGCGGCGCCGAAATCAGGAGGCGGCTCAGGAACGGCTGCGCCGTCCTTGCGCGGCGACGATGCGCCGTAATTCACGCCGGTCGCGGAATCGTGCAGGACAGCCTGCCCTCCGCCGACAATCGGCGAGTAGTCACCGAGGACTTCAAGCGAATCGCCCTTTTCGAGGAGGAACTGACGGACGGCCGAAGGCACACGGTCTTCGATCAGGAAGTGGCAACCACCAAAGCTGAAGTTGGTGAAGCGAGGCGCTTCCAGCGCGCCCTGAATATTCATTCCGAAATCCACGATGTTAGAAACAAACTGTGCGTGCGCCTGCGCCTGATTCAGTCCGCCCATGATGCCGAATCCGATGTGGATGCTTCCTTTCTCCATGAAGGCGGGAATAATGGTGTGGTAGGGGCGCTTGTGCGGAGCCAGAGCGTCCGGATCTTGAGGGTCGAGCCGGAAAAGCGCTCCACGGTTCTGAAGGGCAATACCATAATGATCCACCACGATGCCTGAGCCGAATTCTTCGTAAAGACTCTGAATCAGCGAGACGATATTTCCGTCCTTATCCACGGCGGTCAGGTAAATCGTGTCGCTGTTGAAACGGCTAGGGTCGCCGGGCGCCACATCGCAGTGAGCGTGGTTCATGTCGATTGTGGCGGCTCGCTTGGCGGCGTAAGCCTTGGAAATGATTCCCCCGGTTGGAATTTCGGCAAACCGCGGGTCGCCGTTGTACCGGCCCAGGTCAGCGTAAGCGAGCTTCTGCGCCTCCATCTTAACGTACCATGATTGCGGACTCTCAAAACCCCACTGCGCGATTGGATAGTGCTCCATGATATTGAGCATTTCGAGGGCACCCATGCCCTGGCTATTCGGTGGCAGCTCGTAAACGGTCCAGCCATGATAGGTGGTGGGAATAGGCTGAACCCATTCGGGCTTGAAATCGGCCAGATCTTCCGCCGTCATCACCCCGCCGAAACTATCGGAAGTCTTGAGAATCGCTTTTGCAATTTCACCGCGATAGAAAGCGTCCGGCCCATCCGCAGCGACCAACTCCAGAGCGCGCGCATATTCGGGATTGCGGAAAATCTGCCCCACTTTGGGAGCCTCGCCGTCGATCAGAAACACGCGCCGCGCGTTGGGATCGGCCTCGAGTTTCTTCTGGCTGGACTGCCACGCAGCGTCAATCACTTCCGTTACGGGAAAGCCGTGCGTGGCGTAATAAATGGCCGGCTGGAAGATCTCGCGCCAGGGCAGGCGGCCGAACTTCTGGTGCAAGGCCCACCAGCCCGCGACGCAGCCCGGCACAGTCACGGAGTAGATTCCCGCCTCCGGCATCTTGTCGAAACCTTTCTTCTTCAGGAAATCTATGGTGAGCTTTTCCGGCGCCCAGCCGCTTGAATTCAGTCCCGAAAGCTTACCCGTTTTCGCGTCCCAGTCGATGGCAAAAAGGTCGCCTCCCATTCCGTTCATCATGGGCTCGACCACGCCTTCCACGGCATTAGCGGCAATGGCCGCATCGGCTGCCGACCCGCCTCGCGCAAGAATCTGCGCGCCCGCCTGCGCGGCAAGCGTCTGGCTGGCGGCGACGATGCCGCGCCGGGTGATGACCATGGATCGGGCCTGTTTGCGGCCCAGCGGAAGAGAATTCCGGTTCTGTTGAGCGTCAATTGGCATGGCCACGAATATTAACGCAACGCAGAGCAAAAGCGGCTTGGAATATCGCATAGCGCGACCAGTGTACGTACATGAAGGATGTATCGCAAGACTCTAATGCCAACTTCTCTCACCCACGAACAAGGCCATGCCCCGGCCATCGCCATTGCCGCTGCTCACACAATCGCCTTGCAAGCGGCCAGCAGGTCGGGTAGTATGAGGCCATCAACCAAAGCCGAGTTAAAATGCACGTATAGCTTGAACCCAAAGTGGTTCAGCGGAGGATTTATCGGCTTTGAAACAGGAGTCCATCACCATGAAGAGGCCATCGAACCGCCGGAAAATCAAGTCGTGGCTCACGGCCGCGGCCATCGTGTCACTCGTTTCTTCCGCCCTGCCACTGCTCGCGGCGGGACACGGCAAAGGCTCCAAGCCGCAATCCTCATCAGGCTGGAGCGACGATTTTACCGGGAAGACGCTCAATTCGAGCTTCTGGGTGGTCAGCAACGGACAGGCGCCCGGTTACGTCGCCTGCCAGCATATCGGATACTTCGAACCGGGCAATGTCGGCCTTGACAACGGCTACCTGGTTCTGACGCTCGACCAGCAGGACGGCCTGGTTGACGGCTGCAACGGTGTGATTTCCTACGGGGCCCAAATATACACCAAAAAGACCTACGGCTACGGCACCTATGAATGGACCATGCGCATGTCCTCCACGTCGCCTACCCCGGATGGCGCCGGCTACCCGGTCACCGGCAGTATTTCGGCTGGTTTTCTTTACGTCAACAATTCCCAGACGGAAATTGATTTCGAGTTTCCCGGCGAGTACACAGACTTGCTTTACATGGTCAACTGGCAAACGGTCAACAAGGAAACCTTCGACACGCTGAGTATTTCTGATATTGCCAGCAACTTTCACACGTACAAGTTTGTCTGGCAGCCGGGAGAAATTCAATACTACGTGGACGGCGTCCTGGTAGCAACGCACACAACCAATGTCCCCAGCGCCCCCGCCCACTTCATGATTAACCACTGGGGGACGAACAACGCCAGCGGCTGGGGCGGCATTGCTACACTCAACACGCCGCGTTACTTCTATATCGATTCCGTCAGCTACACACCGCTGAATTAGGCCGGGCGCGATTTCCGCCCAATCCCGGTGGCGTCCAAATTCCCGCTCGAAAGAATCAATCCCCTTTCATCGCGGCTTCGGCCGCGGCATATCCACTTTGTACGGCCCCTTCAATCGTGGCGGGCAGTCCCGTCGCAGTCCAGTCGCCGGCAAGATATAGTCCACGGATCGGAGTTCGCGCCGGCGGACGGTGCGATTCCGACCCCGGCTGGGGCGAAAACGTGGCAAAGCGCTCTTTGATTACCATGCAGCGCATGACTTTGGCTTGGCGCGCGGCGGGCAGCAGTTCGCGCAGGTCGCGGAGGGCCATCGCCTCCAAGTCCTGCCGGGAGCGATTCACATGAGCGTGCGCGCCGCTCAGAACCAAAGACAGATGCTCGCCACCTGAGTCAATACCGGCGGGCTTCCTGAACAGCCACTGAATCGTCGTTCCGCGCAGCCCCGCGAAATCGAGTTCGGTGACGGGCCGGTCAAACCACACGGCAATCGAAATAATGGGGGCGGGCTCCAGCCGATTCAAGCCGCTGAAGAAGGAGCCGGCGCGCACTTCCGGCGGCAGCAGCTCACGGAGCACAAACCACGGCACCGCACTGATTAAAGTCGGAGCTTCGATTTCGCTGTCATCTGAAAAACGGACGAGGCGCACGCACCCTGCGTCAATCACAAGTCCGGAAACTCTGCGTCCGCATTCGACCGACCCTCCGCGCGCCCGGATAAAATTCTCCGCGGCCTGCGTGTAGCATTCGCTCAGTCCGCGAAGCGGGATGCCGATTCTTGAATCCGCGGACGACGTAAACAACATCAGGCGAAGCACACGCTCAAAAAGAACGGCTGACGCGCGAGCCGGGTCTTCATTCATCGCGGCAATGGAAAGCAGATCCCAGAAGTTCCGTCGCAACCCTTCAGACTGGCCAAGCGCCGCCAACCACTCAGTCACGCTCATCCGGTCGAATCCATCCACTAGCGCTCGCCCGCTTTCGACTGCCCGGCCGAGCTTGGCGATTTCCATTTTTTCCCGGCCGGAAAAGCTCCGTGAAAGTAGCACTCCCGCGAACAGGTGCCAGGGCGACGGCAAACGCGGACACTTGAGGGCCGTTGCGCGCCCGCCGGCATCGAGAAAGTCAACTCTTAATTTGTTCTGGAACCCGACCCTGTCCGACGTGCCAATGGTGCGAAGAAATCGAAGCGCTGAGTGATAACAGCTCATCAGAATATGCTGCCCGTTGTCCACGATTGAGCCGGTCGCCGCGTCACGGAATGAGCGCGCACGGCCGCCGAGATGCTGGTTCTGCTCGAACAGCCGCACGCGCCGGCCTCGTTCCGCGAGAGCCACGGCCGCGGCCAGTCCGGCAAACCCGCCCCCGATAATCACCACTTCATCGTTCATGCGGCTAAGATTTTACCCGGTCTTAAGGTGAGCTATTGCGTCGCGCCCGGCCACCAATCGGCGCCAAGAAAAACTGAAAGTGCTGTCCAAAGCTTGGCCGCTCGCGAGAGCCGGATGCGCTCGAGCGGAAACGACGCCCCGCTCCTGCGCACGCGGCCCAGCAGCCGCCAATAGATGGCCGCCATGATTTCCGCCGAGCGCATGGAAGCGCGATCTTCGCGCGGCAGTGCGCTGCGTGCCCGGCTGAAATAAGCTTCCGCACGCGCCCCCTCAAACTCGATCAGATCGCGGAAGCGGCCCGCCGGCCGGCCCCGGAGCACACTTTCCGGCGTCACCTCAAAGCGGCTCAAATCTTCGAGCGGCAAATAGATTCGACCTCGCCTGGCGTCCGAGCCGATGTCGCGCAGGATATTCACCAACTGCAGCGCCTTGCCCAGATTCACGGCGTAATCGCGCGTGGCGGGATTGCGATAGCCGAAAATCTCAATGGCGATCAGGCCGATGGTCGAGGCCACGCGGTAACAATAAATCTCCAGGTCTGCGAACGTCGGATAGCGGGAGATTCTGAGGTCCATCTCGAGGCCGCAAATCAAATCTTCAAAAGGTTGGCGCGGAATGTTGAATCGGCGGATTGCACGGGCGAGCCCGGCAGGCGGGGACGCGGCAGACGCCGACTGGGCGGAATGATCCTCATAGCACGCGGCAAGGTCGGCGCGGTAGCGTTCCAGACCGCGCTGAGCTTCCGCCACGGGCAGGCCGCCATCCACTAGATCATCGCCGCGGCGGGCAAAATCATAAACGGCTTCGATGGCCCGGCGCTTTTCCGCCGGCAAAAAGACGAACGAGTAGTAGAAATTCGTGCTCCCGGATCGCGCGAAGCTGGGTTGAGGCGAGATCATCACCGGCCTGCGGCGGCCATGGCCGCCGGTTCGAGGGCGGCGAGGGGCTCATGCGCTTTAAAGTAAAGACGAAGAAAATCGAGCGCCGAAAGCCTGGGCCGCCGGTGAAAAACATCATAGTCCGCCGCCTCAATCCGTGAAAGGATTTCCGTGCCCCCAAGCCACGTCAGGCGCAACTGGCGGCGGAGCCTGGGCGCGACTAGCTCGGCCAGCGGCCGGCCGGATTCAAACAGTTCACAGGTTCGAGCGACTTCAAAAGCCATCAGGGATTGCCAGCGGTCAAGCGTTTCGGCGTCGAGCGCCTGGCCGTGGCTCGCAGTGTTCAGATGCTCGCGTGAAATCTGAAAGCGCGTCAGGTCTTGCGCCGGAAGGTAAATCCTGCCGCGCACAAAATCCGTTTGAATGTCCTGCCAGAAATTGGTGAGTTGAAGCGCCGTGCAAATGCTGTCGGAAAGCAGAAACAGCTCAGGCTCGCGATGGCCGAAAAGTTCCAGGACCAGCCGGCCTACTGGATTCGCCGAACATTCGCAGTAGGTGAGGATCGACTGAAAATCGGGATGCTCGTCCGAGCGGGCGTCGGATTCGAAAGCCAGAAGCAGCTTTTCAAAATTCTCCGGATTCAGATTGAAACGCTCAATGGCATCCGTTAGCGCCACGAATACCGGATACTCCGGCCTGCCGGCGAGCGCGGCGGCCAGCTTGCTGCGCCAATCAGCCAGCAAAGCCAGGCGGACTTGCTGATCTCCCTGGCCCGGCTCATCGGCGAAGTCGTCCGCCGTGCGGGCAAAAACATAAATCGCCGCAAGTGCGTCGCGCTGCTCGCGCGGAACCAGGCGGGAGGCGACCGGGAAATTTTCATAGTGCCGAGCGCGTCGTCGACATTCGCGATAGGCCTGACCCACAACGGGACTGATTGTTTTTTCCTGGTCGAGCGCCATGCGATGTCAAGCCTCGGCGAAGTTTACGGAAACAATTCTCGAGGAATGGGCTCCTCATTCAAGAACCCGATCGGCCAGCTCCCGGCGGCTACGTTCCCGGCTTGCGACGGCGGAGGAAGGCGGGAACATCGAGGTCATCCTCGGCGACGTCGGCCGGGACGGTTTTAGGCGGCGCCTCAATGGGCAATTTTTCTTTTTTGAGCAACGCGCTCTTCAAGCTTTGCTGGACGGAGCGCATGGCGGGAGAAAAAGCTCCCGGCCTGAGCCCCATCTTGTCCGACTTGATGCCAGTGGCGATAACAGTGACTTTGACCGCGTCCTTCATGGACTCATCGTGGACGGCGCCGAAAATGATATTGGCGTTTTCAGCTGCCGACTTCTGGACGATGGTCGAAGCTTCATGGACCTCATGCAACGTCAGCTTGCTCGATCCGGTGATGTTAAGCAGAATGCCCTGCGCGCCGTTGATGGAAGCATCTTCGAGCAGCGGACTGGCTATGGCAAGGTTCGTGGCGTCAACAGCGCGATTTTCGCCACTCGCTTCCGCCGTGCCCATCACGGCGTAGCCCATACCCTCCATGATGGTCTTGATGTCGGCAAAGTCACGGTTGATGATGCCAGTGATCGTGATGATGTCGGAGATGCCCTGCACGCCCTGGCGCAGGATGTCATCGGCGATGCGAAACGCCTCAAAGAAGCTGGTTCCTTTGTCCACATACTGCATCAGGCGTTCGTTGGGGATGCAGATCACCGTATCCACGGCCTGGCCCAGGTCCGCCAGCCCCTGCTCGGCCTGCGTCATGCGCCGCTTGCCTTCGAAGGCGAAAGGCTTGGTGACCACGCCGACGGTGAGCGCGCCCAGCTCGCGAGCCAGGCTGGCCACAATCGGAGCGCCGCCCGTGCCCGTTCCTCCGCCCAGGCCGGAGGTGACAAAAACCATGTCGGCGCCTTCCAGAGCTTCAATAATCTTGTCCGTGTCCTCAAGCGCCGCCGCGCGGCCGACTTCAGGATTCGCGCCCGCGCCCAGCCCTTTGGTGAGCTTGGCGCCCAACTGGATTTTGACCGGCGCCTTGGAAGCCTGAAGCGCCTGCAGATCGGTATTGGCCGCCATGAACTCCACGCCTTCAACCTTGGCGGCAATCATGCGATTGACGGCGTTGCCGCCGCCCCCGCCCACGCCGATCACTTTGATCTTGGCGCCTTTGCGCAGACCGTCGGAAAAACCGACTCGAAAGTTCCCCGATTCTTCTGTCATGTTCGCTCCTTGCGCGATGCAGTTCTCGGTTCTAAGTTTTCAGTTCTCAGTTCCCGGCTTCATAGTTTCAGTGTTCCACTTACCGTTCCCGGCTTTCTACTGACAACTGTTAACTCAAAACTGCCAACCTTTTTCAAGCCGCCGGCCCGCGCAGCGCGCCCCACAATTTGCCAACCAGACCCTTGCTTCGCGAATCTCTCAGCAGGCGCATGCGCTTTCCAAAAGCCACAAGCCCGACCACGGAAGTAAAGGCCGGATCGGGCAGGACGTCACCCATGTTCTCAATGCCGCCCGGCCGGCCGATGCGCACCGGCATCGCCAGAACCTGCTCGGCCAGCGCCGCCAGGCCGCCCAGCTTGGCGCCTCCGCCGGAGAGCACGATGCCCGCCCCAAGCTGCTTGGCGCAGCCGGAGCGTTCCAGTTCCGCCTGAATCAGCTCGATCAACTCAAGCGCGCGCGGCTCGATAATTTCATGCAATTTGGAATAACTCACCACACGCGAAGGGCGCTCACCGACGCTGGGCACTTCCAGTGCGTCTCCACGGCCCCGGCCTGAATCGCGCCGGCCCCACGCCCGCTTCATCTTTTCCGCTTCCGGAATGGGCGTTCGCAAGCCGACGGCGATGTCGTTGGTGAAATGATCCCCGCCAATCGGAATGGAGCCGGAATGCCGGACCGTCCCGTGGCCATAAATAATCATGTCGGAAGAACCCGCGCCGAGATCGATCAGCGCCACGCCCAGCTCGCGTTCGTCGGCGGCAAGGCAGGATTCCGCCGAAGCCAGCGCTTCATAAACCGTGCCGCTGTCCGGAACCTCGATGCCGGCGCGGTTGATGGCCGTCACTAGGTTTTGCCATGCGAGATTCGAGGCGGTAATCAGATGAACGTTCGCTTCCAGCTTGGAACCCACCATGCCGAGAGGATCGCGAATGCCGTCCTGCGAATCGAGCAGGAATTCCTGCGGCAGCACGTGAAGCAATTCGCGGTCCGGCGGCAACGCCACCCCCTGCGCGGCTCGAACGGCATTGCGAATGTCCTCGCGCGCCACTCCGTAGCCGCGGTTGGAAACCACGGCCGCGCCGCGCGAATTCACTCCGCGAATGTGCGAGCCGCCCACGCCGACATAAGCCGTGTCGGTAGGCACGGCAGCGGCGTTTTCCGCCAACTCGACCGCCTTCTTGATGGACAGCACGGCGGCGTCAATGTTGACGATCACGCCCTTGCGCCAGCCCTTGGATTCCGCCACGCCGACGCCGGCCATTTCCAGCTTGCCGGTCTCGCTCGGATAACACATCAGGGCGCAGGTCTTGCTGCTGCCTACGTCCAGTCCCACAATCGGAGGCTCTCTACGCGCCAAGTTTCCCCTCGTTCTATTTCGGATTTCGCCCGCCGCCGGAAGCCTTGGCAGCCGCGTCCGGGTCAACCACGACCTGGCTGCCGTATCGCAGATCGATGGAATTGATCGGCTTGTTGTTCTTCTCCAGCACGGGCAGAAGCGTCATGAAATTATTAAAACGACTGCTGAAATCCTCGCGTCCGAAATGAAGCAAAAGCGTCTGCTTGCCCTGAACCAGCATGGCCTGCAGGTCGTCGGCATCGCCCAGATTTAATTCCGAAACCATCCATCCGGAACGCGGCAGGGCGCCCGCCACCTGCGACTCAAACTGCTGGTAGAGCGCCAGGCGCATCGCCCGCTCTTCCGCGCCCATCTGTTCCGTCAACCCTTCGACGACCGGAAAATCGAACGTGCTCTTATCGGGCTCATCCAGAATAACCCCATCGGCATCGATCAGCTTCAGGCGGCCGCTGAGGTCCGCAAAAGCAATCGGCTTGCGCTCAACGACGCGCACTCTGAGGCGGTGCGGATAGGACCGCTCAACGGTCGCCGAGCGCACCCAGGAAAGACTTTCCACCCGCTTCTCCATTGCCGGGAGCGAAATGGTGAAGATATTCATCTCGCTCGGAAACGACGGCGAAGTCGTCACGCCCATGACATTCAGAATTTCACCGCGCGAGGCAAAATGATTTCCTTCAATCTCAACATCGTCCGGCGAGTTCAGCTGGAACCGCGGCGAATGCAACACGTAACGCGCCAGCGCCAGCGAGCCCACTCCAATCGGAACCAGCGCCACCGCCGCCCAAAGCGCCCAGAAACCGATTCGACGCCACCGGCCTGAAAAGCGGCTCTTGCGCACCGCAACCGCTTTTCGCTGGCGCAGAAACGGGGATTCTTCCCTTCCGCGCCCGCCGCCCGGCCTGTTATCGTCGGCGTCGTCTCTCGCCATAAGTTCTGAGTCTGTTTCCCTCCGCCGCAATCGACTTTACTTACGTCTTCACGACTCCGGAATGCACAGCCCGCTCGCGAAGCACAGCCGCCAGCGCTTCGCCGATTTTCCAGACGCTGCCGGCCCCGATGGTCAGGATCAAATCCCCGGCCCGCGCCTGAGTGAGCACTTCATCCATCACCTGGCGCTCGGAAGCGGCGTAACGCACGCAGTCGAATCCCAGCTCGCGCATCCGCTCGACGAGCTTTTCGGAGGTGACGCCGGGAATGGGAGGTTCGCTCGCGGGATAGATGTCGAGCACATCCACGCGGCTGCAATTTTCAAAGCAGCCCGCGAAATCATCCATCAGGAATTTGGTGCGCGTGTAGCGGTGCGGCTGGAAAATCGCCCAGATGCGCCGCGCGCCGGTCAGCCTGGCGGCATCAAGCGTGGCGCGGATTTCCGTCGGATGGTGGCCGTAATCATCAAAGATGCGGATGCCATCAATGTCCGCCTTCAACTGGAAGCGGCGGTCAGCGCCGCGAAATTGCTCGAGCCCGCGGCGAATCCGGGCTTCGTCCAGGCCAAGCTCCAGCCCGACGGCAACAGAGGCGAGCGCATTCTGAATGTTGTGACGCCCGGGAACGCTGACGGCGAACCTGCCCAGAATTTTCTCCTTCAGGCGGACGCTGAATTCGGAGCCATCGGGGCCGCTTTCGATATCCTCCGCCCGAAGCGTGGCGCCCGGCTCAATTCCGTAAGTGACAACCCGCCGGCGCAGCCGCGGCAAAACCATTTCCAGCGGCGCACGCCACGGCGCATCCGCGCAGGCAATCACCGCTCCGTAAAACGGGACCTTGTCCATGAAGGAGGCGAAAGTGGAAGCGATTTCCTCAAGATCACGATAGTGGTCCAGATGCTCGCGGTCAATGTTGGTGACCACGGCGATGTCCGGATAGAGATAGAGAAACGAGCGGTCGCTTTCATCCGCTTCCACCACCATCAACTCGCTCTTGCCGAGGCGCGCGCTCGAACCGAAAGCGTCCAGACGGCCGCCAATTACCGCCGTGGGATCGAGTCCCGCATCAGCCAGCATCACGGCGATCATCGAAGTGGTGGTCGTTTTTCCGTGCGAGCCTGCGACGGTCACGCAGAATTTGAGCCGCATCAGTTCCGCCAGCATCTCGGCGCGCGGAATGACGGGCGTTCCCAGACGTCCGGCCTCGGCCACTTCGGGATTCGATTTGGGAACGGCCGAGGAAACCACGACGACCTGCGCGTCGCGGACGTTCTTCGCTTCGTGCCCATCAAAAATGCGCGCACCCAGACCGGCCAGGCGTTCCGTAACCGGCGTCGCCTTCAAGTCGGAGCCCGAAATCGTGAAACCCAGGTTGAGCAGCACCTCCGCGATGCCGCTCATGCCGATTCCCCCGATGCCTACGAAGTGAATTTTTCGAATCCTGCCCAGCATGTTCGCTCTCGCTTCCCAGCCCCTCCTTTTTATCGCTCCAAACTTCCCTGGTCCAACCGATCAGGCCCTTGCGATTTCCTCGATCAAATCCGCGATTCGTTCGGCTGCGCCGGGCCGCGCCAGAGATTTCGATTGCCGCTCCATTTGAATCAGCCGCTCGCGGTCGCCGAGCAAATCGGCCACCTGATCCATCAGCTTTTCGGGCGAGAGTTCGCGCTCTTCGATGACCCTTGCCGCTCCCGCGCGCTCCATAGCCCGCGCGTTTTCAAGCTGATGCTGGTCCGTCGCCGCCGGAAACGGAATCAGCAGCGAGGCCTTTCCCGCAGCCGCCAGCTCAGCAACGGCGGTTGCGCCGGAACGCGAAATCACCAGATCAGCCTGCGCGAAAGCGGCGGGAACGTTCTCAATAAACGCGCAAACCTCGCCCCGCACCCCCTGAACCTCATAAGCCGCCCGCACAGCATTATAGTCCGCTTCGCCCGTTTGATGGATGACTCTCATATCATTCCTTGCCCGAATCAGGACCAGACTTTCCACCACACAGCGGTTGACGGCCTTCGCACCCAAGCTGCCACCGACAATCAGAACCGTCCAGGGCGTATCGTGCGGCGCCGGAGGAACCGCGAAGAACTCCTTGCGGACGGCGTGCCCGGTGACAACTGCTCTTGAGCCATAGCGTGACGCCGCCGATTCAAATCCCACCGCAGCCCGCGTCACAAAAGGAGCCAGCGCGCGGTTGGTGAATCCCGGAACGGCATTGGGCTCAATCAGCAGCGTCGGGATGCGCGCCAGAGCCGCCTCCAGCATGACCGGCCCGGCGAGGTAACCGCCGATGCCGACAACCACCTGCGGCCTGAATCGCCGCAGCGCGCCAGCCGTTTGCCACGCCGTCCCGGGCAGAACGAAAAAGTTGCGGATTTTCTTCCACCCGCGAATGCCTCTCAATCCCGCGGCGCGAATCGGACGCAGCGGATAGCCTGCCGCCGGAATCGTTCTGGCTTCGAGCGGGCGGTTGGTGCCCAGAAACTCGATTTGCCTTTCCAGCCATCGTTCGCGCAAAACGTCGGCCACGGCGAGCAACGGAAAGATGTGGCCGCCTGTTCCGCCTGCGACCATCAGAACGCGCCCGGCGCGGCGGTGGGTCGCAATTTCCGAGCTGCGCAAGGCGGCGGGCTTCCCCGCTTCCTTCTCACGCTCCTTCGCTTCAACCTTCGCCGCCCGAGACATATCGCGTCCTAACTCGTATTCTGCGCGATGTTCAGCAGAATACCCATGGCGAGCAGATTCATCAGCAACGACGACCCTCCATAACTGATGAAGGGCAGCGCAATTCCCTTGGTGGGCAGCAGCCCCACGACCACGCTAATGTTGACCAGAGCCTGAATGACCACCAGCATCGTCAGGCCCACGGCCAGAAGGCGTCCGAAATCGTTTGGACAGCGCGCCGCAGCACGAAGGCCGCGCCACAGGATGATTCCAAAAAGCGCTACCACGAAAATCGCGCCCAAAAATCCCAGTTCCTCGCTGATCACCGCAAAAATGAAATCCGTCTGCGGCTCGGGAAGGAAGAAAAGCTTCTCTTTGCCTTCCATCAGCCCGGCGCCCGCGATGCCGCCCGTTCCCACGGCAATGTAGGATTGAATGATCTGGAATCCGGCGCCGAGCGGATCCGCATAAGGATGGAGAAACGCCACGATCCTCTTGTAGCGATAGGCCACGTGGAAAACGAGCACGTAGAGAATGGGAACAGAGGCAATCGCGGCGTAAACGAAATAGACTGGGCGCAGGCCGGCGGCATAGAGCATGGCCGCGGCAATCACAACCAGGGCGAGCGTGGCGCCGAAATCGGGCTCCTTAAGCAGCAAAACAGCGTCCATGCCCAGGATCAGGGCGATTGGAAGAATTGTTTCCCGCCAGCCGTTGATCGCGTTCTTGCGCAATTCCAGGAAGTAGGCGAGGAAGATCACCAGAACAAGCTTGGTAAATTCCGAAGGCTGAACCGTGATTCCGCCCAGACGAAACCAGCGGTGCGTATTGTTGGTGGGGCTGAGAAAAAGCACCACGACGAGCAGAATCAACTGCACTCCCAGCGCCGGGAAAACGATTGTGGGCTTCGCCAGGCGCCGATAATCCACGTTCATCATCAGGAACATGAGCGCCAGCCCGAGAATCGCCCACGCGCCCTGGCGAAGGACGTAGTGGTAACTGGAACGATGCATCTCCGCCTGGACCACCGCCGAGGCGCTGAAAACCATCAGGATCCCGAACAGAACCAGAACAATGACGGTCACGAAAAGGATTCGATCGGTCTGGAGGCGGCGAGCCATGACTAGTTTTCCTGCCTCCCGCCGTTACCTGAAGATTTCCGGGCACGGCTTTGTGGTGCTCCTGCGGCGCGAACTTCGTAAGCAAGCGCTTCTGCGTCCTCCGACTCAGACTCCAGCGGCAAGGCTTCTTCCACCGGCCCGATTGACGGCGCTTCCGATTCCACAAATTCTCCGGCGTCCGCCTCGCCGAAGACTTCCTCTGCGCTCACTTCATAGACATATTCAAGTTCCCGAACCACATTAGCCCGCGGGAGGGATTCCGGTTGTTCCGCCGGCAGGCTTGCGTCTTCTTCAGAGATCTCCGCGGGTTCTGCAGGATCGCCACTTGCCCCAGGGGGAGAAAGCTCAGCGGCGGGCGCCTGCTGCTCAAACAATCCGCCGGAAGGAACGGCTTCAGAGCCGGCGTTGACACCGGAGACCGGAGCGGCAGCTTCCTTGTGCGCGGCAATGCTTCTGGCCAAGGCAGACTCCGCCGCCAGTTGGGCGGCCAGTTCCTTGAACGCCGCACCGCGTTGCTCGAAATTCTCAAATTGATCGAAGCTTGAGCAGGCCGGCGAGAGAAGAATTGTGTCACCCGGCTCGGCCCGCTCAAAAGCCTTGCGGACGGCGGCCTCCAGCGTTCCGGCTGAAACCAGTTCCGTCGCGCCCGCCAGCTCCCTCTCGATCTTGCCTGCGGCCGCGCCAATCGTCAGGATTTCGCGCACGCGATCCTTCAGCAAAGGGCGCAGCGGAAGATAGGGCGCGCCCTTGTCCTTTCCGCCCAGGATCAAATGAACTCCGCGGCCGAAAGTGGCCAGCGCCTTGGAAGCGGCGTCCACGCTGGTGGCTTTGGAATCGTTATAGAAAGAGACGCCCGCGACTTCGCGGACGAATTCCAGGCGATGCTCGACGCCGCGAAAATCGCGCACAGCTAGGCGCAGCGCGGCGAAATCCGCTCCCAGCACGCAACCCACGGCGCAGGCCGCCAGAACGTTTTCGAGATTGAATCCGCCGTGCAGGCGAACGTCGGAAACATCAAGCAGCGCGCGCTCGAGATGATGCACGCGATAACGAATGCGGCCGCCGGAAATGAAAAGTCCCTCCGCCAATTCCCGCCGCCGGCTGAAGAAAATCTTGCGACTGCCGATGGATGGCGCCAGCTTCATCACGTTCGCGTCGTCGGCGTTCAGGACGGCGAAATCCTGGGGCGTCTGGTTCTCAAAAATCCGGGCCTTGGCCGCGATGTAAGTCTCAAACGAGGGATGGCGGTCCAGATGATTGGGTGTCAGGTTCAGCAGAACGGCGACGTGCGGGCGCAAAGAGTGGATCGTTTCCAGTTGAAAACTGCTCAGCTCCGCCACCAGGACGGGATAGGGCGGCTTTCGTTCCAGGGCGGAAATCAGCGGCACACCGATGTTGCCGCCGACAAAGGGATCGAGCCCTGCCGTCTCCAGCACCTTGCCGGCGAGCGCCGTGGTCGTCGTCTTTCCGTTTGTTCCGGTTATGCCAACCAGCCGGCCCGGCAGAAACCAGCCAGCCACCTCGACTTCCGGAACGATGTTTGCGCCCCGCTTGCGCGGCCTCTGCAAGGCCGGGAGATCAGCCGGTATGCCGGGACTTAGGACAATCAAATCCTGCTTGAGAAACGTGGACTCGTGGTGGCCGCCAAGCTCCAACCCGATCTTGCGATTCATCAGGTCGCGAATTTCATTCGAAAAAGCGGACGGGTGGCGCACGTCGCTGACGGTCACCAAAGCGCCGCGGTCGCTGAGACAGCGCGCCACCGCCAGGCCGCTGCGGGCCAACCCGACCACGAGCACGCGTTTGCCGCGAACGTCCATTAGGAAAGCCTCCGGTCATCGGCCCGCCCGTTTTCACGGAAATACGCGTCCAGAATCTGCGAGATCATCTCGGAAAGCGAACGGCGAGTTTTGCGCGCCACCTCGCGCGCTTCGCGGAGCGTTTTGCGGTCAATCGTCAGGCTGACGCGGGTTGGATTCCGGAATGATTTCGGTCTGCCCATCTCGAATTACTGAGCATTTTATGCGCAGTTACTCTCTCTTGTCAAATTCCGCGCGACCCCGTCCCACCTCTTCCCGCTTCCGGCGCCCGGCCGCCCTAGCGAAGCTTCAGCGTGGTCAGCGCAAACAGCGCGAAGACCAGGGCCAGAATCCAGAATCGGGTGATGATTTTCGACTCCTTCCATCCCAGCAGCTCAAAGTGATGATGGAGCGGCGCCATCCTGAAGATGCGCTTGCGCCGCAGCTTGTAGGAACCGACCTGCAGGATGACGGAGAGCGCCTCCACAACAAAAATGCCGCCGATGAACGGCAGCAGCAGTTCCTGCTTGATGATGACGGCGACGGCGGCAATCGCTCCGCCCAGGGAAAGCGATCCCACATCGCCCATGAAGATTTCCGCGGGATAAGAGTTGTACCAGAGAAAGCCCAGGCTCGATCCCACCATGGCGCCGCAGAAAATGGTCAATTCGGAGGCGTAGGCGACGTGGCCGATATCCAGGTACTGCGAGAGGACGGCGTGCCCGGCGACATAAGTCAGCACGGTCAGCGCCCCGCCGGAAATCAGAATGCTTCCGATGGCGAGACCGTCCAGACCGTCGGTCAGGTTCACGGCGTTCGAAGAACCCACCAGAATCAGGACGACGAACGCCAGAAATGGCAGAAAAGCGAGCGGCGCCGTCCAGGGCGAATGAAGCCATTGGGAAATGACCAGTGTGGGACGAATCCGCTTGAAGAAAGGAAAAACCAGCGACGTGCTGTAGGTTCCCTTCACGCTCAGGATCGCCAGGATAATGGCGAAAACAAAGCTGATGAGAATCTGCAGCATGAATTTAGTCCGCGCCGTCATGCCCAGATTCTGCCGGCGGCGCAGTTTCTGGTAATCATCCCAGAAGCCGATGCCGGCGAAAGCCAGCATGATACCCAGCATCAGCCAGACAAACGGATTCTCGAGGTCGGCCCAGAGAAGGGTTGGAATAATGATGCAAAGGTTGATGAGCACACCGCCCATCGTCGGCGTTCCGGCCTTGGCCTGGTGCGCTTTGGGGCCTTCCTCGCGGATATACTGCCCGATCTGAAATTCCTTCAGCCGGCGAATCACCATGGGGCCGGCAAGGGTTGAGAGCACCAGCGCGGTGAGGCTGGCGTAAGCCGTCCGGAAGGTAACGTACCGGAATAGATTGAAGATGTGGTACTGGTTGTGGAATTCGAGGTAGAGGTAGTAGAACATTCTCAGCTACTCAGCGGTTTCAGCGGAGCGTCGTGGCTCCGCAACTGCGCCGGATATCTTATGACAGAGCAATTCCGTAACCGTTTCCAATCCTACGGATCGTGAGCCCTTAACCAGGACCACATCGCCCGCCTCAAGAAGCGAAAGGCAGAACTCCGCGGCGGCGCGCGCCCCGGGGAAGAAGCGAGTCCGGTCGGCGTTCATGCCGGCTCCCACGGCGCCTTCCACAATCCGGCGCGCTTCGCCCTGAATGGCGATCAGCCAGTCCACACGGCATTCCACGCACTTGCGGCCCACCTGGCGATGGAGCTCAGCGGAAGTTTCCCCGAGCTCCAGCATTTCACCGGCGACCACAATCCGCCGCTTCGCTTCCGGCCAGCCGGCGAGTGTTTCCAGCATCCGTTCCATGGCGCGCGGATTTGAGTTATAGCAGTCGTTAATAACCGTGACCTTGTTGGGTAGTGTAAGAATTTCACTTCTTCTGGACAAATTTTTAAATGCCT
This sequence comes from Terriglobia bacterium, assembly GCA_046706005.1. Classification (GTDB taxonomy): domain Bacteria; phylum Acidobacteriota; class Terriglobia; order UBA7540; family UBA7540; genus JBJKPU01. The sequence goes on from JBJKPU010000058.1 coordinate 28,477, forward strand.
TGAGCGATTCCTGAAGGTCCTCGACCCGCAGATCGAGCAGGCGGGCTGTCGCGATGGCCGCAAGCGCGTTCTCAATGTTGTGCACGCCCGGCAAGGCAAGTTCAAAATCCTCTTCCAGTCCTGGGCCGCTAACATGAAACCGCGACCCGCCGCTGCTCAGCTTCTCCAGCCGGCTGGCACGGTATTGAGCGCCGTCGCCAAACCCGAACGTCACCACGCGGCCATGAAATCCCTCGGCGAACGAACGGACGCGCGGGTCATCATGGTTCAACACAGCCGCCGGCTCGCCCCGATCCCGACTGAGATTTTCGATCAACTCTCTTTTAGCGCGGGCAATGCCTTCAATCGAATCGAAGAATTCCAGATGAACGGCGGCGACGTTCGTAACCACTCCAATATCAGGCTCGGCGATGTTCGCCAGCCGGGCAATTTCCCCTGGCCCGGACATCGCCAACTCCATAACGGCAAACTGATGCTCCGGATCAAGCGCCAGCAGAGCCAGCGGCAGACCGTAATCGTTATTCAGGTTTCCGGGGGATTTCAGCACGGAAAACCGCCGCGTCAGCGCCGCTCCGATCATCTCTTTAGTGGTGGTTTTGCCCATGCTGCCGGTGACGGCAATCAGCCGCTTTCCCCAACGGGCTCGAACCGCCCTCGCCAGGGTTTGCAGCGCATCCGTCGTGTTTTGCACGGGAATCAGAGAGTCCCCAAGTTGTTCCCGATTTCTTTCCCAGAAGCCGGTTTCCACGACCGCCGCCAGCGCATTCCGTTCGAGCGCTTTGGCCACAAAGTCGTGTCCATTCAGCCTGCGGCCGCGAATGGCGAAGAATACTTCGCCGGGCCGTATCTGTCGGGAATCGATCGAATAGCCGCGCGCCACCCCTTTCAGGGCCGGGCCGGCGATCTTCAGTATTTCCCCCACCTCCGACAACTGGAGTCGCATTGTTTATGGCTCGCTGCGGACTGCCGGTCTTGCTTCAGACGGCACTGTGACTGAGACTACTTCCGGCTGCGGCTGCTGGCTCGCGCCGACTCAAACCCCAACTCTTCGAGCACCCTTCTGGCCGCCTGGCGGTCATCAAAAGGAATCGTTCGGTCCTTCAAAATCTGATAAGTCTCGTGCCCTTTTCCGGCCAGCACCACCACATCGCCCTCGCGCGCCTCGGCCAGAGCCTTGCGCAGGGCTGCTTCCCGGTCAACCTCGGCCACGTAGGGCCTTCCCGTCCTTTGCAGACCCACCATCACGTCATTCATGATGGCAATAGGATCCTCGCCGCGCGGATTATCCGAGGTCAGATAAGCAACGTCGCTGAGCGAGCCCGCAGCTTCGCCCATCAACGGACGCTTGGTCCGGTCGCGCTCTCCGCCGCAGCCGAAAACGACCAACAGCCGCTTGCGGGTCAGTTCGCGCGCCGTCTTGAGCAGATTTCGCAGCGCATCGTCCGTGTGGGCATAATCCACAATCACAAGAAACGGCTGGCCGCAGTCAATCCGCTCAAAACGTCCCGGCACTGCGCCCAGCGCCGCAATCCCTTCGCGAATTCTGTCCAGCGGCAGTCCCAGACTGACTGCCGCGGCTGTAGCCGTCAGGATGTTGAGTAGGTTCGGCTTGCCCACCAAAGGGGACTCAATTTCAAGCGGCCCGGCGGGCGTTTCCAGCGACGCGCGCACGCCGCAAAGACTGAGCGACGAGCGGGACGGTCGCACGTCGGCCTGGGCCGAAAGGCCGAAGGTAATCTGCTTTGAACCGGAAAGTTTCAGCAGCCGCCTGCCCCATTCGTCATCGAGATTGATGACGGCAACGCCGGGCGGCGGCACGCCCAATCCTTCGAACAACCTCTGCTTGGCGGTATAGTAGCTTTCAAAATCCTTGTGAAAATCCAGATGGTCGCGGGTCAGGTTGGTAAAGGCGGCCGCAGCGAACGGAAATCCCCACACGCGTTCCTGGGCAAGCGCGTGCGAGGAGACTTCCATGACGGCAGCCTTGCCTCTGGACGTCGCGAGCTCAGCAAAATAGCCCCAGAGGTCAAGCGACTCCGGCGTGGTGTTCAGGGCGGAAACCGTCCGCCCGGGCAGCCGGTATTCAATGGTTCCAAAAAGACCGGCGGGCATGCCCGCCGCATGTAGAATGCTCTCGAGAAGATAAGCGGTGGTGGTCTTGCCGTTTGTGCCCGTGATGCCGATGATCTTCAGGCGGGAATCGGGCCGCCCGTAGAACGCGCGGGCCGCTTCCGAAAGAGCGCGGCGAATGGCCGAAACCTGAACCCATCCGGGAGCGAGGTCACCGGGAGCTGGGAGTTCGCTGACGACGGCCGCGGCGCCCTGTTCGAATGCCTTGCCGACAAAGCGGTGGCCGTCGGCCTTTTCACCTTTAATCGCAAAAAAGAGACTTCCGGGTCCCGCGCGGCGGGAGTCATAAGCGAGTGAAGCAATGTCCGGATTAGCCTCCGGCGCCGCCAGGAGGCCCGACATTTGACCGAGGAGCTCGCTTAATTTCATTCTCCACTCGCATTATAGCATCGCGCCAGAAAGGGGGCTGCCGCCGGCGCGATTGTCGCGGCCTGATTTCACCTGGCAAATCGAACATAGACCGCCGTGCCGCGGGCGACCCGCGTACCCGGCGCCGGATTCTGCTCGACGGCGAGTCCATTTCCCGCCATCTGCATTTCCAAACCGAACCGCTGGCATTCGTCGCTGACGCTGCGGACGGCGAGCCCTGAGAAATTCGGAACCGTCGTCGCTGGACCTTCCTCCAGCAGAGCCGTGCCGGCCGGCGGAGGAGGTTCCGGTTTGGAATAGGAAATTAATTTTACGGAGCGGGTGGCGGCCCCAGTTGATTCAGGAACCTGTGGTGGGATTCCCACGGGGTTTGGCCGGTTCTGGCCGGTCGACCCGGACGGTACGCGGGAATCTGCCTGAAGCAATGGGGAGGGTTGATCTTGCGGAACATTCAGGTAGCAAAGCGTCTGCTGTGCGATGGCCCTGAACACCGGAGCCGCCACTTCCGCCCCGTAATATGCGCCGAGCGGCCGGTCGATCACCACCAGAATGGTAACCGCCGGTTTTTCGGCTGGCGCAAACCCGATAAACGAAGAAACAAAATCAGTATGGGAATAATGGCCGGTAGAATCTATTTTTTGAGCGGTTCCCGTCTTGCCCGCGTCGGAATACCCGCTGAGCTGCGCTGCCACGCCACTTCCGCGCTCCACCACGCCGGCGAGCATACTCTTCATTTCCTCCGCCGTCTGCTCGCTGAGAATGCGATGGCCTGGGATCGTCGGTTCCACGACGTGGTCATCGCCCCGGAAAAGTTGCCGCACGATGCGGGGCCGGACAATGACGCCATCGTTCGCAATCGCCGAATATACCCGGACCATTTGCATCGGCGTCACGCCCACGCCCTGGCCGATGGCGATTTCACCAATCGAAACGCCCGACCACCGGCGCGGCGGCATCAGCAGGCCGTCTTCTTCACCCGGCAAACCGACATCCGTCTTGGAACCAATGCCGTACTCCCGAATGCGCCGGTAGAAACGGTCTTCGCCCAGGCGAAGCGCCATCTTGACCGCGCCCACGTCGCTTGAGTACATCAGGACCTGGGCCAGGGTCAGCGGTCCCTTCCGCTCATAGGGAAGAATGTCTCTCACATCGTGAATAATCCGCCCGCCCAACTGGATCGAGCCCATCTGGCAGTCAATCAGGTCGGTCGGCTTGGCAAGACCGTCATCAATGGCAGATGAAACCGTGATGGACTTGAAGGTCGAACCGGGTTCGTAAATCCAGGAGACCGCCCTGTCAATCCGGTCCTTAGGCTTGCTCTTGCGATAGGAGTTGGGGTCGAACGTCGGCTCATTGGCAAGCGCCAGAATGGCCCCCGTTCTGGGATTCTCAACGATCACCGTGCCACCCAGCGCATGGGCCTTCTCCACCGCGGCGTCAAGAGCCTTCTGGGCAATGTACTGAATGCTTTCGTCGATGGTCAGGACGGCGTTCATGCCGGGCTCACCCTGCCGCTCCACGGAGCGGTAGGATTGCCTGCGGGCATCGGCGGAAATCAGCATGCGGCCGGGCTCGCCGCGAATCTGGGAATTCAGCGCATACTCCAGACCGCCCAGGCCGTTATCGTCCATCCCGACGTAGCCCAGGACGGTGGCCGCCAATTGGCCGTTCGGATAGAAGCGCTTGCTTTCCTTTTCAAAATAGATGCCACGCAGGTTGAGCGCCTTCACTCGCGCCGCCTGCTCGTTGGTCACTTTACGCTCAATCCAGCAAAAAGAATGCGAAGCCTTGATGCGCGCTTCCAGTTCCTGCGGGTCGCGGTCCAGCATGGGCGCAATCGCGCGAGCGGCCATCTGCGGGTCGGCAATTTGCGTGGGAACGGCGTAAATGGAATCCACCGCCAGACTCATCGCCAGCGGGTGCATGGAACGGTCGTAGATCGTCCCGCGATGGGGTGCGGTTTCCACCACCCGCTCCTGCTGGCTCTCGGCGCGATTCATCAGAGAGACGTACTGGATGATCTGCAGATCGTAGAGGCGGAGCAGGATCGCCGCCATCCAGATCGTGAGCACCCCGCCCAGAAGCAGGCTCCGGCGGATGCTCTGAACCTTGAAGCCATCCGGTGACCGATCGAGCCTCTTCAAAAGCACCCTCAGTGTTTGGTTTCTAAATTACCGCCGGGAAGATTTTGCGGAATATTCCGCGCGAATTCCGGATCGCCCACGGCCGCTCCGGCAGGCGAGTTTTCAATCTGAATCACCTGCTGCGGCGCAGGCGGTTCGAGCCCCAGCTCCTGCCGCGCCAGCCGGTCAATCCTTTGCGGGTCCGCAAGCGCGGCGTGTTCCAGCCGAAGCTGGTGGTTCCATTCTTCCTGCACCGCCTGCTCCGATTTGATGTGTTCAATCTGATAGCCGTACCGCAGGCATCGGAAATGCTGCCAGGCGCATAGAAAGCCAACAAGGAAAACCACAAGGCCCAGTCCGAGCAGACCGAAACATTCACGGCGTTTCTCCGGATCTACTTCCCGGCGCAGCCGGGAGTTGTCAATTCTCTTGACGAAGTAAATTTCGGGATACGTCGCGCGCCCGCCGGCCGGCTCGTACCGCGGCCGCCGCCGCGCTGGAGGAAGAGTTGTCGCAATCGTCGCCATGCTGATTTCCTACAGAATCCGGAGTCGAAAGTCGGGGTGGTAGGGTGGGGGACCCGAGTTTCAGACTCCGGATTCCTGACTCGCTGTCTTCTCCGCCGCGCGCAACTTGGCGCTTCGCGACCGCGGATTCAGACGAACTTCTTCATCGTTTGGGCGGACAACGTGCTTAGTCAGAATTTCCATCCGCCCTTCCTGCTTCAAGCTCCGAAAGGCTTGCTTGACCATGCGATCTTCCAGCGAGTGGAAGGTCAGCACGACCAGCCTTCCGGCGGGAGCAAGAACGCCGGGGACTCTCTTCAGAAATTCCTCCAGCCGCTCCAGTTCCCGGTTGACGGCCAGCCGCAGCGCCATAAAGGTCCGCGTGGCCGGATGAATCTGATGAAGACCCGCCCGGGAGGGGATCGCTCGCGTCACCACCTGCGCCAGTTCGGTGGTTGTTCGAATCGGACGGGCCTTCACAATGGCTCGCGCTATGCGGCGCGAGTGGCGCTCCTCTGCAAACCTGAAAATCAAATCAGCCAGCTCGTGCTCGGGCAACTGGTTGACGATGGCTTCCGCCGTCACGTCCCCTTCGCCCATGCGCATGTCGAGCGGCCCGGCGAGATTGAAGCTGAATCCACGCTCGGGACTTTCAAGCTGCAACGAACTCACCCCGAGGTCCGCAATCACGCCCTGGACCGGCGGAAAACCGCTCCGCGCGTGCAAGGCGTCGATCGTGGCGAAATTTCCCTCCATGGCTATCAGCCTCTCGCCAAAATCCTTCAATCGTTCGCGGGCAGCGCCGATTGCCTGCCGGTCGGCGTCAATTCCGAGCAGCCTTCCCTGCCCGCCCGCCAGAATTCCTAAAATCGCCTCCGCGTGCCCACCCAAGCCCAGCGTCACGTCAATATAATGGCCGTCGGGCCGGACATTCAGGTATTCCAGTGATTCGTGCAGCAGGACCGGCCGGTGAACGATTCCAGCCTTGAGTTTTTCGTTTTTGAATCGTTCGCTTTCATCGTTGCTCACCGTTTATGCCGCTGTGCACTTTCCGCATTGAGCCGGACCAAAATCCAAAGCTAAATCCCCAAATCGCTCAGCGTCTGCTCATCCTGCTCGGTCAGCGGGCTCTGCTCCATGTGGTCGCGGAACCGGCTGGTGTCCCAAACATCGAGATAATTCAGATAGCCGATCACGGCTACTTCCCCGCGCGTGGCCGCCGACTCGCGAAGCTGCGAAGGAATCAGCAGCCTTCCCAGGGAGTCCATGCGAACCGAGTGGCCCCAGTAATTCACCCGATCCAAGAATTTCTTCTTCGATTTGTTCATCGAGGGCAGCGCGGCCAGTTTGTCTTCGATCTCGCGCCAGACGGGAAACGGATAGATCCGCACGGACTGTCCGTCGATGCTGGTCACGTAGTAATCCTGCCCGTAGTTCTTGTCCAGGAAGGCTTTGAAGGCCGTGGGAATCTTCAGCCTGCCTTTTGCATCCACCGTCGCTGGATAGTTGCCGCGCAGCATCGAAGCGGTCCCCTCTTGGGTCGCGGTCTCGCATTTCGTGAATTAATTTGGCCTAAACACCTAACTCTCGAACACTTCTTACTACTTTCTACCACTTTTGTCCACGAAGAATAAACACCGGGAAGGCGCTTGTCAAGAGTTATTTTCATAATTTCAGAGGGAGTTAACCCTGTACTGCCAATTGTGCCATCTCATCTACCCTGCCCAAGCCCTTGTGGCGCGTAAAATTGACTCCTGGGGCATTTGAACGGCAAGCCAAGTAGTGTACACTCGCACCCAATGGCGGACCGGACTCGCGGACAAACACCGGAGGAGGCAAAAGCGCAAATGGCGGATCAGGATCGAAGGAATAGCGACCGAGTTTCCATAGAACTGCACCTCAAAGTTTCCGGGAGTGATACAGCCGGTCAATCTTTCCTGGATGACGCGCGGACTTTGGTGGTCACGCGCCACGGTGCGACGATTGAACTGGGCCGGCGGCTTGCCCCGGAACAGGAAGTGACGATTTGTTGTACTGAGAGCGGCCGGGAGGAAGTGGCGCGAATCGTCGGACAGATTGAGGAACAGGCGGCGCTGTACTCCTACGGGATTATCTTTCTCAATCCGGAAGCAAACCCGTGGGACATCGAATTCCCTGCTTTCGTTCCGGGAAATGAGGCGATAGGACGCGTGCTGCTGGCCTGCATCCGATGTCACACTCGCGAAGTCGCCTATCTGGACGCCGCCGAACTCGAGGTTCTTGAAGCCAACCATTCGCTGTCGCGGCATTGCAAGCGCTGCGGCGACGCTTCCATCTGGAAAAGGGCGTTTGGCGAAGTCGCGGGCGCTGAATCGGAGCCGGTGCAGATTTCTGAACTTCCCCGCTCCATTCCCGCCAGCCCCAAAGAAAGGCGCGGTGAGGGGCGCCGCCCATTAAAGGTGAGGGCGTGCGTGCACACGGAGGATTTTGACGAGGACATTGTCATGACGCGCAACGTTTCAAGAGGCGGCCTTTGTTTTGAAAGCCAGAAGATTTACGGCTTGAATTGGAGGGTTGAAATCGCCGTTCCCTATGATCCCCGGGGCGGAAACATCTTTCTCCAGGCCCGCATCGCCCGCGTTCAGCACGTGTCCGATGACCTCAAGTTGTACGGCATCGCCTATATCCGGGAACTACCCAACTGAGAGAACGCCGTCATTGACGGTTCCACAGTGGCAATACGCCCCGGATTCCCGCGAAAAGTCAGCGCATGCAGCCCGTCAGTTCCGGGCAAGATCTTCGCTTTGCTGTGTGACCAGAGATTCAGCCGGGCGGGCGCCTTCCACCAACTTCTGAAGTTTGCCGCCACGCCGCCACTTCAGGAAACCATCCATATAAGTATAGAAAACCGGCGTCAGGTAAAGCGTCACGAATTGCGCGATGATCAATCCACCGACCACGCAGAGGCCGAGCGGGCGGCGGGCGGCGGCATCGGCGCCAAATCCGACGGCGATGGGCAGCGTCCCGATGATCGCCGCAGCGGTGGTCATCATAATCGGCCGGAAGCGGATCAGCGCGCCGTAGTATATGGCGTCCTCACTTGACTTGCCCGAATTACGCTCCGCGTCGAGAGCAAAATCAATCATCATGATGGCATTCTTCTTGACGATCCCAATCAGCATAATCAATCCCACGAACCCGAAAAGATCGAGTTGCATGTGGAAAATCATGAGCGCGACAAGCCCGCCCAGGGCCGCGGCCGGGAGGCCGGTGAGAATCGTAATGGGGTGGATGTAGCTTTCATAAAGGATGCCGAGCACGATGTAAATGACAATCACGGTCAGAATCAGCAGAATGCCCAGACCGGTCAGCGACTGCTGGAAGGCCTGGGCCGTGCCTTGAAAACTGGTCGAGATGGAAATGGGCAACATCGACTCGGCGAGATCCTCGACTTCGTTGACAGCCTGGCCGAGTGCCATACCCTGCTCCAGGTTGAAGGAGATCGTCGCTGAGGGAAGCTGCCCGCTGTGGTCCACGGTCAGCGGACCGACGCTGGTCGTGAACTTCGAGACGGCGCTGAGCGGAACAAGCTGCCCCGAAGTAGAGCGAATGTAAAGCTCGGAAAGCATGTCGGGATCGCTCTGGAATTGCTTTCCAACTTCCAGAACCACCCAATACTCGTCATTCGAAGTGTAGATAGGCGAAACCAGCCGCTGGCCGTAGGCGCTGTAAAGAGCGTTCTCAACCTGCGCGGGCGTTACTCCCAGGGCGGAGGCCTTGTCGCGGTCCACAACCACGTTGGCCTGGGGAGTTGCAATCTGGAGGTCGCTGGTGACGTCGGAAATACCGGGGAGGGTCTTCATCTTCGCTTCGAAGAGTTCCGCATACTTATAGAGCTGATCCGTATCGGGGCTCGACAAGGTGTATTGGTAAAGGCTCTTCGAGATGTGGCCGCCGATTCGAATGGCGGGCGGGTTTTGGAAAAAGACCTTGATGCCTGGAATTTTGTCCACTTTGGGCTTCAACTCGCCGATCACATCCTCAATGTCGAGGTGATGCTCATAGAAAGGCCGGATGAATCGAACGAGCGATCCGAGAACAGCCGTATTGCAGTATTTTGCTGTGAGGCGGTCATAGGCGGCGTTGTCGGTCCACGGGCGATCTGAGGGATTCTTCAAGTGCAGGAAGGCGCGGCCGTTGTTGAGGCCACTGCTGTTCGAATCGCTGACACTCGAGAAGAACTGCACAACGTTCGGATCCGCTTTGAAGATCCGATTGATGGCTTCCTGATGCGCGCGCATTGATTCAAACGAAATGCCCTGGTTTGCCTGCGTCGAAACGGAAATCTCCGAATTATCCTCTGTGGGCAGGAATCCCTTGGGAATCAGAATGAACAAATAGGCAGTGATGGCAATCAGAGCGATGGACGCAAGCAGAGTCACCAGGCGGTACCTGAGGGCCAGCTTCAAAGACCAGTCGTAGCTGCGAACCATCGTGTCAAAGGCGCGCTCGGAAGCCATGAAGATCCTGCTGTGCTTGTGCTCTTCCGAGTGGTGCAGGAAGCGGCTGCCGAGCATGGGAGTCAGTGTCAGCGAAACGACTCCGGAAACGAGCACGGCGGCGATGGTCACAACGGCGAATTCATGCAACAGCCGGCCGACGATCCCACCCATGAAAAGCACGGGAATAAAGACGGCGGTCAGCGACAGCGTCATGGAAAGAATCGTGAAGCTGATTTCCTTGGAGCCGTTGAGCGCGGCTTCCATAGGCCGTTCGCCCATTTCGACGTGCCGCACGATGTTTTCCAACATGACGATGGCATCGTCCACGACAAAGCCGACAGACAGAGTCAGGGCCAGCAGGGATAGAGTATCGATCGTGTAGCCAAGCAGATACATCACGGCGAATGTGCCGATGATGGCCATAGGCAGCGCCAGACTCGGGATCACCGTGGCCGACAGGTTGCGCAGGAAGAGAAAGATGACCAGCACCACCAGGATGACGGCGAGGAAAAGCGTGAATTTGACGTCGTTCACCGAATCCCGCACCGGAACGGAACGGTCATATTCGATGGAGAGATGGACGGAGGGAGGCACTACGGAGTAAAAGCGCGGCAGCAGCTTGCGAATCTGTTTGACGATATCAATAGTGTTGGTGCCGGGTTGCCGCTGCACGGCCAGCATGATCCCGGGAACGTTGTTGATCCAGTTGGTGACGTACGCGTCCTGTACGCCGTCTTTGACCTCCGCCACCTGATCGAGCCGCACCGGCGCGCCGTTCCGGTAAGCCACAATGAACTTTCGGTAAACGGCGGCGTCTGAAAGCTGGCCGTTCGATTCCACGTTGTAAGCTTTGTGCGCGCCGTAGAGCGTGCCCATGGGCAGGTTCACGTTGGCATCCTGAATGGCCTGTTCAACCTGGTCGATACCGATTTGCCGGCTGGCCAGTTCCTTGGGATTCAATTGCACGCGGACGGCGTATTTTGCCGCGCCGAATGCGGACACCTGGGCCACGCCCGGAACCATCGAAATCTGCTCGGCGATGAGGTCCTCAGCGTATTGATCCACCTTATAGAGCGGGAGCGTTGGCGAGGTGACAGCCAACAGAAAGATGGGCGAGTCGGCCGGATTCACCTTGCGGAAGGTGGGAGGACTCGGCATGTTCGCGGGAAGCTGGTTGGAGGCGGCGGCGATGGCCGTCTGAGCATCGAGCGCGGCGCTATCAAGGTTGCGGCTCAGGTTAAACTGAAGGGTGATCTCGGTATTGCCCAGCGAACTGGTGGAAGTCATCGAATCGAGGCCAGCGATGGTCGTAAACTGCTTCTCCAGCGGCACGGCCACGGAGGACGCCATCGTTTCCGGGCTTGCTCCTGGCAAGCCGGCAGAAACCTGGATGGTGGGGAAATCAACGTTGGGCAGGTCGCTGACTGCCAACTCGCGATAGCCCAGAATTCCGAACAGCAGAATGGCCAGCATCAGCAGGCTGGTCATCACGGGCCGGCGAATGAAGATTTCGCAAAGATTCATGCAGCTCCGGCTTCGTCAAAGCTTCTTGGTGAAATAGACTTTAGTTCCGTGAACCAGTCGCACCTGCCCGTCCGTAACCACGGTTTCGCCGGCCGTGAGCCCTTGCGAAATCTCCGTCAGATCTTTAACGGTGTGGCCGGTCTTGACCTGCCGCACATCAACCGTCATGTCCGGTTTGACCACGAAGACATACTCGCCCTGCTGGCCGGCCTGCACGGCTTCCGCAGGAACCACGAGAACGTTGTGTTGCTCGCCAAGGTTGAGCTGGACATTGGAGAATTGGCCCGGCCAAAGATGGTGGTTGGTATTGGAAAACGTCGCCATCAGCTCAATCGTCCCCGTCGTGGTGTCCACGGCGTTGTTGACGAAAGTCAGAAGGCCGCTCTCTGCCGTGGTGCTGCCGGGCGGCGTGGCGCGGACCGGCAACCGGCCGTGCGCCATGGATTGCTCGATGGGTTCCAGATACTGCTGCGGAACGGAAAAGTTGACGTAAATCGGTGAAACCTGGTTGATCACCACGAGCGTCGGGACGTCATTCGCCTTGACGGTGGCGCCCGGCGAAACAAGCTGCGCTCCGGTCACTCCGCTGATGGGCGCGTAAATGGAGCAGTAGGAAAGCTGGATTTTGGCGGTTTGAATAGCGGCCTGGTCGGCGCGGACCGTCGCCTGGGCGGAAGCTGAGGTTGCGGCAGCCTGATCGTACTGTTCCTGCGAGACGATCCCTTCCTTGTAAAGTTTTCCATTTCGCGCCAGATCGGCATCGCTCAACTGCGCCTGCGCTTTATCCCGCGCCAGAGCAGCTTCCGATTGGGCGAGCGCCGCAAGGAAGGGTTCCTTGTCCAGCGTGACCAGCAGATCGCCTTTGTGAACAAACTTCCCTTGCCGGTAATCCACTTGCTTGACGATGGCCGCAACCTGAGACTCAACAGAAACGGTCTGGTAGGCCTGACCGGTGCCGATCGCCGACAGTTGTATTGGAATCGTCGTGCGCTCGGCTTTCGTCACCACTACCGGAACGGGCGCCGCATCCTTCGGCCGCGCAATCGCTCCGCTCGTGGTCGAGGTCTTTGCCGGCGCATCGCGACCGCCGCAACCGGCAAAAACCAGGGCGGAGAGAAGCGATATTGCCGCGAACACTCTGTAAGTTGAGTTCATTAATCCTGTCGCTCTAACTCCGAAACGCGATTATCCCACATTTTGAACTTTCCCTGAACGCGGGTTCGCCACTCTGCCAAGTCACCCTGGCTCTTCAGCTGCTCAAAAATTTTCAATAGAGAGCCGCAAACACCTGCTGGACTGAAGCAGTCAAGCTTGGCAGAATAGAGTAAGCAGATGGGTGGGTTTTCCCGAGTCGGGGCGTGGCGCAGCCTGGTAGCGCGCTTGCCTTGGGCGCAAGAGGTCCGCGGTTCAAATCCGCGCGCCCCGACCAATTTTCAATAACTTAGGCAACCTCCTTGCTCCGGATGCAGACTCTCTCGATTCGGTTGGCGCCAGAGCCCGCGAAGATCACCGGCACGCAATGCACCTCCTGAATTCATAAAGATGTTTTTGTGTCAGCAACCGGTCTGCTCACCAACCGGAAATATCTCAGGCGTTGCCAGTCTCCATCCCTCAAGCCTCCGGCACGCACCATGACGAATTCGCGTTTTGCGCATCGATCTCGACCTCAATGGATATGAAGAAAATCATCACCCTCACGCGCTTTATGCTATATCTTAAACAATATCGAAAGCTCGCGGCTCGGGGACGCAACTTCGGAATTGCATCATGTTTGAAGAGATGTTCCCGCGCACGCGCGGGCTGAGTCTCGGACTGTTTCAAGCGTGTCCGGACGGTGATTGGGAGGAAAGTTTTGCTGCCAGCACAGTGGGAGACATTCAAGCGAGCGGCGCGCCGCGAAAATCCGGCCAAGGTTCCCATGGCGATGATCATCGACAGCCCGTGGATTCCCGGCTATCTCGGCATCTCGCATATGGACTATTTCCTTGATCCGGAGCTCTGGTTTCAATCCAATCTCAAAATCATGCGGGAGTTCCCGGACATCATCTTTATCCCCTCATGGTGGATGGAGTACGGCATGGCGGCCGAGCCGTCAGTCCTGGGCGCCAAAATCAAATTCTGGCAGGACAACACGCCCAGCGAATATCACACGCTCTACCACCTAGAAGACATGGACAATTTCCCCGAATACGAAGTAGAAGCTGACGCGTTCGCCGCGCTCACGCTCCATCGCATCGGCATGGCGCGCCAGCGCATTCTGGACGCCGGATACATTCTGCCCATGGTGACCTCGCGCGGGCCACTGTGCACGGCGGGATTTGTGCGCGGCACCACGAATTTCATGATCGACCTGGTGGAAAATCCCGAAGGCGCGCACAAGCTGATTGATCTTTGCACCCGCGTGATCATTGACTGGCTCAAAGCCCAGCAAAAAGTAATGGGCGACACCGTGGAGAGCATCTTTGTCCTTGATGACATCGTGGGCTTCGTCAATGAAGAGCACTACCTTGAGTTTGCGCACCCTTACCTGAAACGCATTTGCGATGCCTTTCCCAAGGAATGGGTCAAGGTGTACCACAACGATGCGGAAGTGAACGCCTGCCTTGATCATCTGCCCGACACCGGCTTCAACGTGCTCAACTGGGGCAAGCAGAGACACATCACCGAAGTGAAGCAGCGCGTTGGAGACCGGATGTGCCTGATGGGAAATGTGAATCCGCTGGAAGTGGCGGTTCGCGGCACGCCGGAAGAAGTGAAGGACGAAACCCTGGAGGTGCTTGAAGGCTCGGGAGGCGAAGGAATCATTCTCTCGGTCGGCGGAGGAGTCAGTCCCGGCATGCCGCGGGAAAACATCCTGGCCATGCTCGAAGCCCTTGAAGAATTCAACTCAAAGCGCTCCGCAGGAGCCGGCGCGAGCGCTCAATAAGGAAGATCCCTGATGCCCGATTATGCCGTGATGAACCAGTTCCTCTATGAAGGAAATGCCGCCGAGGTGGGGCGGATGACTAAGGAGGCCATCGCCGCGGGACATTCCGCGCAGGAGGTGCTGAACGATGGCTTGATCGCGGGCATGAGCGTGGTCGGAGAGGACTTCAAACACAATGTGCTTTACGTTCCGGAAGTCCTGATCGCTGCCCGCGCCATGAAGGCCGGCATGGCAGTGCTGAAGCCACTGCTCACCGCCAAGGACAGCGACGTCAAACCCAAAGGCGTGCTCCTGATGGGCACCGTACGCGGCGATCTGCACGACATCGGCAAGAACCTGGTGGGAATGATGGCCGAGGGCGCGGGCTTCGAACTGCACGACATCGGCGTGGATCAGAGCGTGGAGAAATTCATGGCCGCGGCCGAGAAGTGCAAGCCCAACATCATCGGCATGAGCGCTCTGCTCACCACCACCATGATGTACATGAAGACCGTGATTGACGGATTCCACAAGGCCGGCCTGACGCACATCAAGATGGCGGTCGGCGGCGCGCCCATCAGCCAGATGTTCGCCGACGAAATCGGCGCCGACGGTTACGGCGCCAATGCGTCCGCCGCGGTCGATCTGTTTCTGCGGCTCGCGGGGCAAGTTCAATCTTCAGGTGAAACCAGCTATGGCAACATTCAAAATTCTGTACTGGCAGGAGATTCCCACACAGATCAAAGTCGAGGATGAGGCCGACGACGTCACCGTGATGCTGGACGAGAAGTTCATGAAGCAGGTTGATGTTCTGGCCGCCAAACGGGGACTGCAGGCCGCTGACGACTATCTGGCGCAGTGGAAGTGGAGTGAGGAAGAAGAACGCGAAGGCTCCGCGCGCGAAGTGGCCGAAGCGCTGAAGGCCGAACTCGAGGCAAAAGGCTGGTAGAGTTTTTTAACAAGTGAGCGTCATCCTCACCATCAACGGACAATCAATCCAGGCCGAAGCCGGAAAATCGCTTTTTGAGCACGCTGAAGGAATCGGCATCGACGTTCCCACCTCCTGCCGAAAGCAGGGCAAATGCCGGGAGTGCATGGTTGAAGTAGTGGAAGGGATGGAATCGCTCTCGCCCATCGCCGACCCGGAGCGGCATCTCAAGGGAACCTTCCGCCTGTCCTGCCAGACCTTCGTCATTGCCGGCCAGGGCCACGTGCGCTGCCACACCATGCGGCGCGGGCACATGCGCATTGAGCGCCACGCGCTGGGACTTCCCGCCAGCCGCAGGGCCGTCGAACTCGATCCGGCGGTCACTCGCGACGGAGATCGCATTCTGATTGACGGTGTTGAAGTCGAGCGCTCCACCGCTCCCATCCACGGCATCGCCATGGACCTGGGCACAACCACCGTGGTCCTGCGCCTCATTGACCTTGAGACCGGCGAACTGATTGCCGACACCTCGTTCGAGAATCCGCAGCGCTTCGGCGGATCGGAAGTGATGTCGCGCATCGCCTACGATACTTCGCATCCGGGCCGTCTGCTTTTGCGCACGCTGGCCGGGTATCTAAAACACGCCATCGAAAAGTTCCCCGTCGATCCCAAAACCATCTACGAGATGGTTGTGGTGGGCAACTCAACCATGCGCGACCTGTTCTTCCGGCGCAGCGTCTATTCCATCGGCCAATCGCCCTATCGCTCCATCACAGAAATCGAAATGGCCGAAGGCAAGCGCACAACGACCAGCCTGGTTGAAAGCGGCTTGCGCAGCCTATTGCCGATCCATCCACGCTCTCGCGTTTACGGCGCGCCCGTCATCAGCGGCCACGTGGGAGCGGATGCCGCCGCCGCGATGCTGGCCGTGGATCTGGCGCGCGAAAAACGCCTGATTGCCATCATGGATATCGGCACCAACACCGAGTTGATCGTCGGGAACAAAGATCGCATCCTGGCCGCGTCCTGCCCGGCCGGTCCGGCCTTTGAAGGCGGAGCCATTGCCTGCGGCATGCCTGCTCTCGATGGCGCCGTTGAAGCGGTTACCATGTCTGAAGACGGCGGCTTTCAACTTTCCGTTATCGGCGGCGGGCGGCCGGAGGGAATCTGCGGGTCCGGCCTCGTGAGCCTGCTCGGGGAACTGCTCCGCACCGGCCGCATGAATCCGATGGGCCGCTTTCGCGACGACGTTCACCGCATCACGCTCTACCGCAGCGACCGGCCTGAAGATGAAAGCGACGTTTTTCTGCTGGAAAGCGACGTCAACGAACTGGCCCAGGCCAAAGGCGCCAACGTCGCCGGTCTGCACATTGTCTTTTCGAGTTACGGCATCGACTTTGACGATCTTGAGTTCTTCTATCTTGCCGGTGGATTCGGCCACAATCTCAACGTCGAATCGTCAAAGCGCATCGGGCTGGTCCCGAGCCTTGCCTCTTCCAAAATTGTCCAGGCGGGCAACATCGCCATCGAGGGAGCAACGATTGCGCTGCTCTCCAGGTCAAAACGGCGCGAACTGGAAGCGATGGTCCGAAAAGTTCAACACTGTCGGCTGGAAACGCATCCTGAATTCTTCAATTATTTCGTGGAGGGTTGCCAATTCAAACCCGTGGAGCCGATTCCGTGCGCCAATTAGCCCAGCCCCTGGAACTGGCCGCCGCCCATCCGGAAGTGAAGGTGATCCCGGAGGAATACACCCGTCTGCTCGGATATCCGCGCGGCTGGGTGCTGGAAGGCCGAGCAGAGGAACTGGCGGCCTGGGCGCGTGACTGGTACGCAGCCAACGGCAAGCCGTGGTTTTATGCGCGGCAGGCGGAGAGTTTTGAAATCACGGGCGATACCATCTCCATCGAAGGCGTCCCGTTTACCAGCGAACGCCTGCGGAAAATGCTTCAGCAGGGACAAGCTCACAGCGTGGTTCTGGCCGCTGTAGGCGCCGGCCGCGAAGTGGAGGAGGAAGCGCGGCGCCGATGGCAGGAAGAAAAACCCGATGAGTATTTCTTTCTTGAAATCTTCGGATCCGCCGTCGTCGAGCATCTGACGGCGCTTGCCGGCGCCAAGCTTTGTGATTGGGCGGAGCAGCGCGGCATGGCCGTCCTTCCGCATTACAGCCCCGGCTACCCCGAATGGGACATCGCCGAGCAGCCCCGCTTGCTTCGCCTCCTCAAACGCGGCCGGGAGGAAACTTTTCCCTTCCAGCTTGAATCGCTCGACTCCGGCATGCTGCGTCCCCGCAAGGCGCTGCTTGCCGCGTTCAGCCTGACGCGCAGCGCTGAACGGCTGCTACGGCTCACAGATTTGATTCCCTGTGAGAGCTGCTCTTTCGGCCCGTGCCAGTACCGGCGCGCGCATTACCGCCGCGACCCGCAGGCTTTCGGCGAACAATTCCAGCTCCGCTCGGCGGCGCTCGATCCGTCCGCCGAGTACAGCGTGAATCCCAAAGCTCTCGCGCGCTGGGCCAAAGAGCGGCTCAAAATTGAGATGACGCAGGATGATTCATTCGACGCCGTTTTTCGCTATGATGGAACTACCTGCACGAATATGGGACGGCCGTTGGCATTTCTTTATATCGTGAAGCTGGGCCCGCGCGCCGAGGGCTATCCGATCCTCGAGCAGCGCTGCCTTCCGGCTCCCGATGACACCGGCCACACCCGAATGTGCCAGTATCTCGAGGACCCTTCGCGGCTGATGGGTGCAATCGAGAATGAAAAGCCACTGAACGGCGAACCGCTCAAAGCCGTTCTCGAATGGCAGCGCGAACCGAGCGCAGCGGGATGTTTCTGCACCGAGGCCGGCCGCGATCACAAGTGGGGCCTGGTGCTTGAAACCATTCACTATGCGCTTGCGCAACGCGAATCAGCGCGGAAGACCGGACGATGACCAGTCAGCTTTTGCACGAAGCAGCTCGAAAACGGCCACTGCTGGGCGACGGAGCGATGGGCACGCAGCTCATGATCGCCGGCCTGGAACAGGGTCATTGCGGCGAGGAATGGAACCTGAGCCAGCCCGAAAGGGTGCTGGCCATCCAGCGCCGGTACGTCGAGGCCGGCGCAGATTGCCTCATCACCAATACATTTGGCGCTTCTCGCATCATGCTCAACCGCCATTCCAAGGCAGAGCATGTCGCGGCCATCAACAAGGCCGGAGTGGAAATCGCCCGCAAGGCCTTCGGCGAAAAAAGAGGCTACGTGCTCGGCGACATCGGACCCTTCGGAGGTTTGCTTGAGCCCTTCGGCGAGTTTACCGAGGACCAGGTTCGCAGCGCCTTTGAGGAACAGGCGGCCGCTCTGGTTGAGGGCGGCGTGGACGCTATTATCGTTGAGACGCAAACGTCGCTGGAAGAACTGGGTCTCGCCATCCGGGCGGCGCAGGCCGCGGGCGCCAAATGCATCATCGGTTCGATGGCTTATGACGTGACGCTCGACGGCTCGACCTTCCGCACCATGATGGGTGTCGATACGGAACGCGCCGCTCGATTCATGGAAGAAAGCGGCGTCCACATCGTCGCTTTGAATTGCGGCACCGGCATGGAGATGGAGCGCGCCCGGGACGCTGTGGAAGCCTACAAGAACGTCACCGGCCTTCCCGTCATGGTGCAGCCCAATGCCGGAAAACCAAGACTTGAGAAGATGAAGATCGTTTACGACCAGACGCCGGAGGATATGGTCAAAGGCCTGCTTCCGTTGCTCGAAGCGGGCGCGAACATCGTCGGCGGCTGCTGCGGCAGCACGCCGGAACACATCCAGGCCTTCCGGCCGGTCATGGACGAGTTTCTCGAATCCCACCCCATGGAGCCCTGACGTGAAAGTGAAACTTTGCGATGTGAATCCCGCCGCCCGGGAAAAGCTTCCCGCGCTGACCGATGACAAGTCCGGCATCGGCGTGCATTACGTTGATGCCTGGATCAAGCCGATGAACAAAAAGCTGGAAGATGGAACGCCGGTGAAATGCAAGCGCCGCGGCCTGAAGATCGTCCTTTCCGCCGGCGCGAAAAAGGGCGAGGGCCTGATGCGCCGCCTCGATGTGAGCCCCGACCCCGTCGTGATGCTCGATGCCGCGCTGCAGGAAGCCGCTCGAACCGCTGGAATCGAGCTCTCGGTCGAAGAGGGAGCAGTCTATCTCGTCCTTTGATCCGCGCTAGTGCGCCGGTGATCGTTGCCATCGCCTGAAGACAGGAGCGCGCCCGCCGGGCATCGCTTGTTGAGTTGAGCTGCGATGATAAGATGAGGTTTCATGCAATCAGCCAGCCCACATGCCGTCCTGCTGATTTCGTGCTCAGACCGGAAAGGTCTGGTGGCGCGCATCTCGGATTTCGTTTTCCACCACAACGGCAACATTCTGCACGCGGATGAGCACAGTGACGACGAGGCAGGCCAGTTCCTGATGCGCGTGGAGTGGGACCTCAGGGGATTCGATCTGCCGCGCGAGGCAATCC
>JBJKPU010000059.1:0-1437 GCA_046706005.1 Terriglobia bacterium
GTTGAAATTTGCCACTTGCCCTGGAGCTTCGGGAAGGTCTGGACGTAGACTTCAGTTGTCCCCGTTTCGGTCGAGGCATAAGCAACGTAGCGCCCATTCGGCGAGAACACGCCACGAAACGCGACGCCGCGGGCCTTGAAGCCGACGGGCTTTCCGCCGCCCGAGAGCGGCAGAACCCACATCCCCGGGCCGCTATAGTAAAGCGCGTAGCGCCCATCGGGCGACACACCATCAAGGTCCGTGGATCCAAAACCAGCCTGGAAAATGTTTTGGGTATTTCCGAGCCCGTTGGCGGGCTTCCGGTAGATGCCGGCTTTCCCGCCGCGGTTCGACTCGAAGTAAATCCAGCTTCCGTCATGCGACCACAGGGGGTGTGTATTTTGCGCCGGTGTAAATGTAAGGCGGGAGGAGATGCCGCGCTTCAGATCAAAGACCCAGATGTCACTTCCAGCCCCGTCCGGACCCGTCAACTGAACTGCCAGTCGGGTCCCATCGGGTGAGAGCGCAGGATTCATATAGCCGCCCGGCTTGCCGACCGTGCCCAGCTTTTGCCCTGCGCGGTTGAGCCAGGTCAGATTGGTGTTGATTGAGGGAAGCCCGGGCTGGTAGGCCAGGACTCCTGCCGGTGAGACGGAGAAGTAGCCCAACGGGTAATTTTCATAAGACCCAACGTTCTGCGCAACCGGTTCAGCCGGACCTGTAAACCGCAGTTTCCCGGTGCTGAACGGGCGCGCCATCAACGTGCTTTGCTGTAAATAGAGCAAGTCGCCGGGCGGCGTGTACACAGCCTTGCTGCCCGCCTGCGCCAGGGGCTCGACGGTTTTCGAATCCAGCGAACCTGTTGCGATTGAAGACTGGCCCGAGGTGCTCATGCCTATCAGAACAACAAAATGACGACCGTCCGGGAGAAACTGTGGGAAGCCAAATCCGGTCACGTTTCGGGCCGCGTCCGGGACCGCCACCAGCGTTGGCTTGCCCCCCGTGTCCGGCACGCGGTAGAGACCGCTGCCGCTCGAAAAGAGAATGACGCCATCGCGGTTCCATGTTCCGCTTCCAGGCCCTTGCATGTCGCAAAGCGTTTGCGGCGCCCCGCCCGAAACCGAAACCTTTTTCAGTTCCTTGCTCGTTGTAAAGCCGATCCATCGGCTGTCGGGCGACCAGAAAGGCCCGAAAATTCCTTCCGTCCCCGGAATTTCCCTGGCTTTGAGGCTGTCGAGGGGGCGCACCCAAAGAACCGCATTGCCGCCCGCGTTTTTTTGAGCCACAAACGCGAGATATCGCCCGTCGGGTGATAGGGCCGTTTGGCCGCCAATTTGGAATTGCCAGTTCTCCGGCGCCGCCACGGAGAATTGAATCGTCCTCTGCCCGGGCTTGGGCTGCAGCAGCAGCCACCCGGCAAAGGCGGCAAACAGAACTGTGACGGCCCCGAGCGCCCAG
>JBJKPU010000060.1:0-20192 GCA_046706005.1 Terriglobia bacterium
ACCCCGCGGGCGAGAAGACGCGCGGCCCGAAGTCGACGACGTTCCAGAGCAACAAAATCTCGTTTGACTCCTCGTGGATTTCCCATGCCCGAGAGAGTAACACAGAAACTGAGAGTTGTCACTATATGTTATCATTCTCAATAGGATGACCGGCCAAAACGCCGAGGGGCATTCCCTCATGTTTTTTGACTCGCCGCCCGTCTTGGGTCACGACTGATTTTCTCGGCGGATATCACTTCGCGTCCGGCTTCTTGACTCCCCATTGGGCGCGAAGCCTGTCCCAGTCTGAGCGCGGTTGAGGTTCGGACGGCGGAGACGGCATAGATGCCAGCATGTCCCCAGAATGCCGCTACTGCGGTTAAGCTCTTCTACCACTCCATGCGCTTTCCGTTTGAATCGTCCACGGCCCCAGCAATGGCTTGGAGGGTGCTGCGAATGTCTCTCAGCACACTCCAGATTGCAATAGTAGCAATTATTACAATCCATTCTAGGAGAGTGAGCGAGCCGAGAAGATCGCCGACCCCTGCGACAATGGAGAGAACAAAAGCCCAAACGGTTGGAAGCACATGCGCGATGCCTATCACGGCATACGCGATCCCCCAAGCTCCAATGGGAAATAGCAAGTCTCGCCAGCGGAAAGGCCGCGTCAGAAAGCGTCTTCCGACAGCGCTGAGGGCTAGGACAACCCAAAAGATACTTGCCATTATCGCATAGCTAAGGGCTAGGTCGCTCATGCTTACGGGGTTCCTTGAAATTTCGGCCACCAAAACTCCGACCTCAAAGCTAACCGCCGCCCAAAGTGCGAGTCTGCCGAAAGCCAGCACGAGCCTTGTTTTGGCAGCGCGTGTGACGTGCAGCGCAACTTGTTCCCACCACTTTTCTTGGTTCATGGAGATATCCCTCCCGCAAAATTCCCGCCGAGTATAGCGCAATCCGGGCGCGTAGTCAGGGGGAGTGCCCGGACGCGGCTTAATCCTTACCGGCGAATTTCCCTCTTGACAATCCTAGCGTGTTAGGTTTATAAGTAGAGCATGAAGATCACGCCCAAGTGCAAAATTCACGGTGTCCCGCTGGTTTGCTTTTGCCCGGCGTGTCGCGGTGCGGTCACGTCAAAACAAAAAGCGCGGTCATCGCGGGAGAACGGAAAACATGGCGGCAGGCCGCCGAAGGCAAAAACTCAGCCGAAGGGAGAATGACTATGCTGTATCAGCGCGGGAAAGAAAAGACGTGGTGGTTTAGGTTCCGGTTTGCTGGAAAGTTTGTGCATGAGTCGAGCCGGAGCACGTCGAAAACCGTTGCCAAGGAAGCCGAACGGCAGAGGCGGCGCGAGTTAGAGCTGACTTGGAACAAGATTACCAAACGCACCTTGCCGCCGTCATTCGAGCGAGCCGCCGATGATTGGTACGAAGCGGTCAAGCCGCATGTAGCCGAACGCACCAAGGCGATATACGGGGATGCCGTCAAGCTGCATCTGAAACCGGCCCTGGGGCCACTCCTGCTTTGCGATATTGACGCCGCTCGAATTGCTTCCTATCAGGCCCGGCGAAAGGCCGAAGGCGCGGCAGGGCGAACCGTCAACAAGGAACTGCAAGTGCTCCGCATGATCTTGAAGCGTTACAAGCTGTGGGCCAGCTTGCAAGGCGACGTGAAATTCGAGCGGGAGCGAGATGAGGTCGGCAAGGCGCTATCGCGGGAAGATGAAGCGCGGCTCTTGGAAGCCTGCAAACCAAATCCTTTGCTCGATACCGTGGTGACGCTGGCGCTCAATACGGCTCTGCGCAAGAGCGAAATTCGCCTGCTACGGTGGAACCAGATTGACCT
Source organism: Terriglobia bacterium (assembly GCA_046706005.1). Lineage (GTDB taxonomy): Bacteria > Acidobacteriota > Terriglobia > UBA7540 > UBA7540 > JBJKPU01. The sequence goes on from JBJKPU010000060.1 coordinate 1,822, forward strand.
GTTCAAGCGCACCTTGGCGGTCGGCAAGAGCAAGACGGAAGGCGGGAGCGGTCGGCCTATTCCGCTGAATGCCCCGGCGTATGCCGCCCTGGTAAAGTGGGCGGGGAAGTTTCCTGAGTCGAACCCAGAGGATTGCGTTTTCCCGGCGTGTGAGGATGCGCGGATTGATACTCAGCATCCCGGCGAAGGCAATATTGACCCTTCACGGCCTATCAAGGCTTGGCGGACAGCTTGGCGCACGGCCACGCGGACTATCGAATGCCCCAAGTGCGGCCAGCCCCAGCGCCCGGCGAAGTTGTGCTGCAACCTGGAATGCAGGGCCGAAATTGACGGCCTGAAAAATCCGCTTGCGGGTCTGCGCTTCCACGATCTCCGGCACACCTGCATTACCAAGCTGTCCGAAGGGCAGGCGAGCGAGCAAACCATTATGGCAATCGCGGGCCACGTCAGCCGGAAGATGTTGGAGCACTACTCCCATATCCGAATGGAAGCCAAGCGCGCCGCCCTGGACGCTATCGCTCAGGCTCCCAATCCTGCCATTTTTGGGGGAGGTGTGAACCAAAATTGTAACCAACTGCCGGAAAGCCAAAACGAACAAGCCGCTAACTTACAGAATTGATTGGTGGGCCTGGGTAGAGTTGAACTACCGACCTCACCCTTATCAGGGGTGCGCTCTAGCCACCTGAGCTACAGGCCCGCGCGGGCCGCCGTGTTGCCGGTCCGCCGCATCTTTCCGCTTGGCGCGGATTCTATAAGTATAGGTTCACCTTGTCCGGGGCGCAAGTGAAAGGTGGCTACGGCAGGGCCAAGGGCATGCCGTCGCGTTTTCGGGGCGGTTATGAGACAATGTCCTTTCCCGGAAAAGAACCAAAGCTGACCGGCTGATTCCGCTGTACCCGGCGCTTGCCGGAGGCGAACGACCATGGAAGAGAATGTCCGCAAAGTGGTGCTGCCGAACGGCCTGATGGTGATGACTGAAACCATGCCGGCTGTGCGTTCGATCGCCATGGGCATCTGGCTGCGAAACGGTTCGCGCCACGAGAGCAAACAGGAGAACGGGCTCTCGCATTTCATCGAGCACATGGTCTTCAAAGGAACGCAAAAACGCTCCGCCGAGGATATTGCCAAAGCGGCGGACGCCATCGGCGGCCATCTGGACGCCTTCACTTCCAAGGAATACACGGCTTATTCGATTAAGGTTCTCGATGAGCATTTGCCGCGCGCCTTCGACATTCTTTCCGATCTGGCGCGCAATCCTCTTTTTCGTGCCGGCGATATTGCCAAGGAGTCTCGCGTCATTCAGGAAGAAATTCGGATGGCGGAAGACTCTCCGGACGATCTGGTTTTCGAACTTTTCACCCGAGGCTTCTGGCCGGGTCATCCGCTGGGCAGGCCGATTCTGGGGACGCGGCAGACTGTCAAGTCGTTCACGCGGCGGCGCGTCTGTGATTTCTACCGCAGGCGCTACGCGCCGCAAAACATTCTGATCACGGCGGCGGGCAATCTGGAACATCAGAGGATTGTGGATCTGGTGAGAAAAGAGTTCGGTGGTCTAGCCCGGGGACCGGCCACGGCGGATGGACCGGCACCGGTTCCGCATCCCAGCCTTCTCTATCGCAGGAAGAAAGAACTGGAACAGGCGCACCTTTGCCTGGGCACGCCGGCGTGCTCCTTTGCCGATCCCAAAAAATTCGCCATGCTGATCCTGAATGCCGTTCTGGGAGGCGGCATGAGTTCGCGGCTGTTCCAGGAGGTTCGCGAGAAGCGCGGGCTGGCTTACGCTGTTTTCTCGGGCCTCAGCACCTTTCGCGATGCAGGCATGCTTAACGTCTATGCCGGCACCGCCGCCGCAAATGCCCGCCAGGTGCTCGACCTGATCCTGGAGGAGTTCCGCCGCCTCAAGGCGCAGCCTATTCCGCAGGATGAATTTCAGCGCGCCAAGGATTATCTAAAAGGCAGCACGCTGTTGAGTCTTGAGTCGAGCGGCAGCCGCATGGCGGCGCTGGCCCGGCAGGAAATTTATTATGGCCGCTACATTACGCTCGACGAAATTGGCGCCCAAGTGGATGCCGTGACCCAGGACGAAGTGCTCGCTGTCGCCCGCGAAATGTTCCAGCCGGGGCGTATTGCCGCCACGATCCTCGGTCCGCGCGGGGATTTCCATATCCGCCGCGCGCAGTTCGATTGCTGACATGATGACAGCCAGATTCGCGTCGTTATGCGCGTAGTCTTCGGCGGCGCGCGTCGCTTCCGCGTCCGGTTCCGTTCGAGGTGCCCAAAATATTTTTCCTGCTGTCCTAACTGACATATAATTCTGCATCAATGACATTCTGCCAACAATGCGGCCAGGAGATGGCCGAAGGGGCGCGATTCTGCCCGGCGTGCGGACAGCCGGCTAGCTCCATTTCGGACATGCCGACGCAGGACACCACGCCGCGCACTCCGCGACGGCCGTCCTCGCATTCGCCGGCGCGGCCGCCTTCAAGTTCGGGCTCCGTTACGGACCTGGGCCGCTTTGGGCCAGGCGAAGTTCTCATCGACCGTTACCGGATTATCGCCTTGCTGGGCCGCGGCGGCATGGGCGAAGTCTATCGTGCCGACGATCTGAAACTCGCGCAGGCTGTGGCGCTCAAGTTCCTTCCGGAAAGCGCCGGGCACCGGCAAACAGAGGCGGCGGAAACCACAGCGCTTGAGCGTTTCCGGGCTGAAGTTCGCAATGCCCGCCAGGTGGCGCATCCCAACGTCTGCCGCGTTTACGACATTGGAGAAATCGACGGCCGGCCGTTCCTTTCCATGGAATATGTGGACGGCGAGGATCTGGCTTCGCTGCTGCGGCGCATCGGACGGCTGCCTGCGGCGAAGGCGCTTGAGATCGCGCGTCAGCTTTGTGCCGGGCTCGCCGCCGCTCATGACAAAGGTGTGCTGCACCGCGACCTGAAGCCTGCCAACATCATGATTGACGGCCTGGGCCATGCACGCATCACGGATTTCGGTCTCGCCGTGCGCGCCGAGGAAGATCTTGCCGGGGGCGCCATCGTCGGCACGCCGGCCTATATGTCGCCGGAGCAACTCGCGGGCAAAGCGGCGACAGTCAAAAGTGATCTTTACGCATTGGGCCTGGTGCTCTACGAGATTTTTACGGGAAAGAAGGCTTTCGAAGCGAAAACGATCGGCGAATGGAAACGCAAGCACGAAGAGGAGCAGCCCTCGGCACCATCGAGCGTGGTGGCGGAGATTGATCCCGCGGTCGAACGTATCGTTCTGCGTTGCCTGGAGAAAGATCCCAAGCTGCGGCCCGCATCGGCATTGGCCGTTGCGGCGGGGCTGCCGGGCGGCGATCCGCTGGCCGCGGCGCTTGCGGCGGGCGAAACGCCTTCGCCGGATTTGGTGGCGGCAGCGGGCGAGACAGAAGGTTTCAAGCCGCGCGAGGCCATCGCATGTCTTTCCTTTGTCATCGTCGGAATCGCCGCGGCCCTGGTTCTAATGCCCAAAGCCCTTCTAACTGGCATAGTGCCGCTGGGCGATTCACCGCAAGTCATGGCGGCGAAGGCGCAAAGTTTGATCCGTAAATTCGGCTACGTGACGCCGCCGGTGGATTCAGCGTACGCATACGCGTACGACAATGATTATCTTCGTTACATCGAAGATCACGACAAATCCCGGAATCGCTGGGACCAACTGCGGACCGGCAATCCTTCGGCGATTGAATTCTGGTATCGAGAGAGCCCCCGCTACCTTGAAGTCGAAAGCATCTTCGACGGCCCGGCCGGCGGCGTCATTTTGCAGGACGACCCGCCCCGGAAAATTTCTGGAATGACCTACGCCGAGCTCGATCCGAACGGGCGGCTGGAATATTTTGAAGCTGTGCCGCCACAGAAGGACGAAGCCAAAGGAATAGCGCCGGCCCCGGATTGGTCGGCGCTTTTTACGGCAGCCGGGCTCGACATGACGAAATTCAAAGCCGCCGAGCCGGAATGGACTCCGCCCCAATGGAGCGACACGCGTGCGGCATGGACCGGCACCGCCCCCGGCCGACCGGACGTTCCGTTGCGCGTTGAGGCGGCGGCTTATCGCGGCAAGCCGGTCTATTTCCAGTTAATCTGGCCCTGGACGCGAGCAGGACGAATGCAGGCCTTTCAGCAGGCTGTGCAGATGAGGACCATTGAGGCCGTCGAATTGACGCTGTTCCTGGCAGTGCTGATTGGCGCCGTGCTGCTGGCGCGACGCAACCTGCGGCTGGCGCGCGGCGACCGGCGCGGCGCTTTTCGGCTGGCGATCTTCGTCTTTCTTCTCTTTCTGTGCGCCTGGGCTTTGACGGCGCATCACGTTGGCACCAGCTACGAGTTCGGCTTGTTTGTGATGGGGGCCAGCTTTGCCTTATTTGTCGCGGCTGTGGCATGGTTGCTCTACATCGGTTTGGAGCCTTACGTCCGGCGGCGATGGCCGAGTTCGATGATTTCCTGGAGCCGCGTGCTGGCGGGACAATTGCGCGACCCGCTGGTAGGCCGCGATTTGTTGACGGGCGTTGCCCTGGGCGTCGGGTTCGGCAATTGGCTTTACTTGAGTCAGTTCGCAGAGGGCTGGTTCGGGAAGCTGCCGCCGGAGCCGGGGACGTCCAGCCTCTTTTCCTTGCTTGGGGTCCGCGCTTCGGCTGGAAATGTCTTGAACCACATAGCTGTTTGGCTCGGAGCCGCCCTGGTGTTGTTTTTCTTTTTCTTCCTGCTACGCTTGCTGCTCCGCAGGGATTGGCTGGCTGGAACGGTTTTTGTCATCATTCTCCTCACTCCTTCGTATGCCGGAAAATACCCGCTGGTGGACACAGTTTTTGTTGGGGTGTTTTTCGCTGCCGTCATCATTGCCCTGAAGCGGTTTGGGCTTTTCGCGCTGGTTGCATTTGGCGTTTCCCAGGACCTTCTGGGTACGCTCATCCAGACTTCGCATTTGGGAGCCTGGTACGCCGCTTCGACGATTTTGACCATTGTGTTCCTGCTGGCGCTGGCGATTTATGGCTTTAAAACCTCCCTGGCCGGACAACAAATCTTCAGCGGCGCGGCGCTGGATGACTGAGCGAGCTGCCCAGGAATCGAGATTCAGGTTTTTCCCCCGGATAAATCGATGGCTTCGCTGCATCGTTCATATCATTGAAAACCCATAGTCCCTTTTAGGCCCAACTTTGTGGCAAATCCTGAGGAACCCTAAATGCCCTGGGATGAATCAAAGAAAGGGACGGGTGGAATCGAGCAATCGCAAATTGTGGGAGGCATTCATTGGGAGAGAACAGCGTTCGAGTGTCGCAGGTGTTTACGGCGTGGGGAAATATTCTGCGCGGGCGCAAGCCGATACTCTCAATCGAAATCACGCGCGAGTGTCCACTGCGCTGTCCCGGTTGCTACGCCTTCGAGGATGGACATCTGGGTGATGCCGGTCCGCTCCGCCAGCTTGGCGATTTCAAGGGTGACGCGCTGATTAACGGCGTGCTGGCGCTGGTGCGGCGCGAGCGCCCGATGCACGTTTCAATTGTGGGCGGCGAGCCTCTGGTCCGATATCGCGAGTTGAACGTCCTGCTGCCCAAGCTTGAGCAGATGGGCATCCGGGTCCAGCTCGTAACCAGCGCGGTGCGGCCGATTCCCGCGGAGTGGCGCGCACTCGGGAACTTTCAACTGGTTGTCTCGATCGATGGTTTGCCTGCCGAGCATGACCGCCGCCGCGCCCCGGCAACTTACGATCGCATCCTGAAGCACATTGCCGGACAACCGATCACCGTGCACTGCACCATTACCCGGCAGCTTCTTAAACGGCCAGGTTATCTCAGCGATTTCGCCCGGCTCTGGTCCGATCACGAGGAAGCGCGGCGCATCTGGTTCAGCCTCTACACGCCGCAGGAAGGCGACCGAAGCGAAGAGCGATTGCGGCGCGAAGACCGAGTGGCCGTGGTCGAAGAGCTGAAGCGGCTGCGCACGCAGTTTCCCAAAATTGACGCACCGTCGGGGGCGCTCGAGGCTTTTCTCGATCCACCGCATTCGCCCGAGGAATGCATCTTCTCCCAGGTCACCAAATGTTTTTCTGCCGACCTTTCAACCGCCGTCACTCCCTGTCAATTCGGCGGCCGGCCGGTGTGCAGTGAGTGCGGCTGCATGGCGTCGGCCGGACTTGCCTCCGTCGGCAAATTCAAAATCGCGGGCCTGATCCCTGTTTCCGGCCTTTTTACACTTTCTAACCGCGTCGGCCAGCAACTGACGACCGGGAGACCCGCGGCCTGACTCATAGTAAGTTCTCCGTGAACGACATTATTTCGTCCCAACCGGCACGGGCGATCAGATTCCGACATCTCGAACTCTCCTCATTTGTCTCCATAGGCCCGTTGCTGCTGCAAGCCTCTGCTTGACTCCCCCGCCGTGTCCGATTGTATGATGCTCGTACAGGCTCGAGACCGGGTAAACATGGAGAGATACCTCTGCATTCACGGACACTTCTATCAGCCGCCGCGGGAAAATCCCTGGCTTGAGGCGGTGGAACGGCAGGAATCAGCCTATCCGTATCATGACTGGAACGAGCGAATTACGGCGGAGTGTTACGCGCCCAATAGCGCTTCGCGAATTCTAGACGGCGAAGGGCGTATTCGCTGGATCTTCAATAATTATTCCAAAATCAGTTTCAATTTTGGCCCGACGCTGCTGGCCTGGATGGCGGAGAAGGATCCGGTCACTTACCAGTCGGTTCTTCGCGCCGACAAGGAAAGCTTGAAGAACTTTGGCGGGCATGGCTCGGCGCTCGCGCAGGCTTATAACCACATGATCCTGCCGCTGGCGAACCGCCGCGACAAAGAAACCCAGATTCTTTGGGGAATCGCGGACTTTGAACATCGGTTCGGGAGAAAACCGGAGGGTTTCTGGCTGCCGGAGACGGCGGTGGACCTGGAATCGCTGGAGATGCTTGCCGGCCGCGGCATCCAATTCACAATTCTGGCGCCCAGCCAGGCGCGGCGCGTGCGTGGATTGGGCTCGCGAACCTGGCACGATGTGAGCGGCGGGCGCATCGATCCTTCCCGCGCTTACCGCCTGCGGCTGGCTTCACGGCGTTCCATCAATCTCTTCTTCTATGACGGGCCCATCTCTCGCGCCGTCGCTTTTGAGCATTTGCTTTCAAGCGGCGAACATCTCGCCGGGCGGTTGCTGGGCGCCTTCTCCGACGCTCGCACGTGGCCGCAGCTCATTCATATTGCCACCGACGGCGAGACTTACGGTCATCACTTCACGCACGGCGACATGGCTCTGGCTTTCGCGCTTCATCACATCGAGTCGAACAATCTGGCGCGACTTACGAATTATGGCGAGTATCTGGAAAAGAACCCTCCCGAAAATCAGGCGGAGATTTTTGAAAATTCCGCCTGGAGCTGTCCGCACGGCGTGGACCGATGGCGGAGCGACTGTGGCTGCAACAGCGGCGGTCACGCGGGCTGGAATCAGCAATGGCGTGCGCCCCTGCGACGGGCGTTCGATTGGCTGCGCGATGACCTCGCGGTCCGGTTCGAGCAGGCAGGGGCACATTTGTTCCGGGATCCGTGGGCGGCTAGAAATGCCTACATCGCGGTGATTCTGGACCGCACGGAGGCTAGCGTCAGCCGATTTTTTGAGCAGCAGGCGGTCCGTCCGCTCACCGAGGAAGAGAAAATCCGTGCCCTCAAGCTGATGGAACTCCAGCGCCACGCCATGCTGATGTACACCAGCTGTGGCTGGTTTTTCGACGAACTCTCGGGAATCGAAACGGTGCAGGTGATCCAGTACGCCGGTCGCGCCCTGCAACTGGCCGAAGAAGTTCTGGGCGACGGCAGGGAAGCGCACTTTCTCGACATGCTTGCCGAGGCCAGGAGCAACATCCCGGAGCATCAAAACGGGCGGGTGATCTTTGACAAGTTCGTAAAGCCTGCGAGAATCGACCTGGAAAAGGCCGCCGCGCATTATGCCGTCAGTTCGCTTTTTGACAAGCATCCGGATCCAATGCGCATCTATTGCTTCCGCGTGAACCGCCAGGATTTCAAGCTGATGGAATCAGGCAAGCTGCGCATTGCGGTCGGCCACAGCCGAATCACCTCCGAAATCACGCGCGATTCTTTGCCCTTCACATTCGGCATCCTTCATATCGGCGACCATCACATTTACGGCAGCGTGCGGCGATTCCAGGGCGAAGAAGCCTACGACGCGCTGCTGCGGGAATCGGCCGAGGGTTTCGAAAAGGGAGACATTCCGGATCTGATTCGCCTGGTCGAGAAGAATTTCGGCTCGGATGTCTATTCCTTGCGTTTGCTTTTTCGCGACGAACAACGGCGGATCTTGCGGCTCATCCTTGATTCCGCGCTGTCCGAGGCCGAGGCGATTTATCGCCGGTTTTACGATGAGCATTCCGCCTTGCTCCGGTTCGTGACCAGCCACGCCATGCCGCTTCCGCGCCGGTTCAAGATGGCGGCGGAGTTCGTGTTGAACGTTGACCTGCAGCGCGCCTTCAAGGCGGATCATCTCGATTTCGATCGCATCCACCGGCTGATTGAGGAGGGCGCAGTGCTCGGCGCCGCGCTCGACCAGGCGGGCAACGAATTCGTCCTTCGCCGCACGCTGGACCGATTGGCGGAGCAGCTTAGCCAGAATCCGGAGAGCACGGAGCGCCTGGTCACACTCGGAAATAGCGTGGATGTGGCCCTGGCGTTGCCTTTTGAGGTGAACCTCTGGAAGCCGCAGAACATCTGCTTTGAAATCCTGCACGGAGCGCGGCCCAAATTTCTTGAACGGCTGACCGAAGGCGACCCTGCCGCGCAGGAATGGCTTCGCCACTTCGCCGAGCTGGGCGAGAAGTTGAAAGTGTTCATTCCGCCCCTCGAGGGCGAGGCGAACCCGTGACCTTCTCGCGCGCACCTTCGTCCACCTACCGCCTTCAGTTTCACCTGGGTTTTCGATTCCGGGACGCCCGGGAGCTCATCCCCTATCTCCACGACCTTGGCATTACGGATCTATACGCTTCGCCGCGCTTCAAGGCGCGGCGCGGGAGTTCGCACGGCTATGACGTTGCGGACCCGATGCGTGTCAATTCAGAGCTGGGAACGGAGAAGGAATTCGAGGAGCTTGTCAGGCGCCTCACGGATTACGGCATGGGGCTGCTTCTCGACATCGTGCCCAACCATATGTCGGCCAGTTCGGACAATCCCTGGTGGCTGGACGTGCTGGAGAACGGACTCAGTTCGCCTTTCGCCCGCTATTTCGACATTCATTGGGTTCCGGCCGTCACGAAAGCGGCGTTATTGCACAAGGGCCGCGTGCTGTTGCCTATTCTGGGCGGGCTCTACGGATCCGTGCTGGAGAATCAGGAACTGACGCTGAAGCTTGATGAAACCGGATTTTTTGTCCGCTACTATGAAGCCAAACTGCCGCTCGATCCCAAGACTTATCGTCCGATTCTGGAGGACTCATTGTCCGGGCTGAGCGCCTCCAGCCGTGCAGCCCGCGGTGAACTCGCCGCCTTGATCGCCGGCTTTGAACGCCTGCCGCCGCGCACCACAAAGGATCCTGGCCTGCTTTCGCGCCGCCGGAGGGAGAAGGAAGCCTTGAAGCGCGACCTTTGGAATCTTTATCGAGGCAACGCGAAGGTGCGCGGGGCAATCGAGAAGACGCTCTTCGCCCTGAACGGCACCCGGGGCGAGCCCTCGACCTTTGACGCGCTGGACAATCTGCTCGAGCAGCAAGCTTACCGAGCCTGCCACTGGAAACTGGCGGCGGAAGAAATCAATTACCGCCGCTTTTTCGACGTCAGCGACCTGGTGGGGCTTCGAGTGGAAGACCCGGAAGTGTTTGAGGCGAGGCACGGGCAGATCATCCAGTTTATTCAAGAAGGCAAAGTCACCGGCCTGCGAATCGATCACCTCGACGGCCTGCACGATCCGCTGGGCTATCTCAAGCGGCTTCAGGATTCTATCCGTGAGGGCCACTCGCAGCCCGGACCCGGCAAAGATTTCTACGTTGTTGCCGAGAAGATTCTGGCGGAGGGTGAGGAGCTTCCTCCGGCCTGGCCGTTGGCGGGTACGACGGGGTACGATTTTCTCAACCTGGTGAATGAGCTTTTTGCCGATCCGCGGGGCCTGAAAGCTCTGGACGAAATTTACCGGCGATATACGGGCATCACGGAACCCTTTTCTGAATTCGCCTATCGCGGAAACTGTCTGGCGCTGGAGCAGCTTTTCGGCGGGGAAGTGAACGCGCTCACACACGCTTTGGGCCGCTTGGCCGCGCGCGACCGTTACGGGCGTGACGTGCCGCTTTCCGAGTATAAGCTCGCGCTGGTCGAGGTCACAGCCTGCCTGCCGATCTATCGCACTTACATTCATGATGGAGATGTGGCCGAGCATGACCGCCGCTATATTGAACTGGCTGTAGGCGAGGCCCGCAAGCGAACTCCGGCTGAGGTGGCCGGTCCGCCCGCTTTCGACTTCCTAGGCCGCGTGCTTCTGCTTGAAGAACAGAAACTGCCGGCGAGCGTCCGCGAAGAATGGCTGGAATTCGTGACGCGCTGGCAGCAGTTTACGGGAGCCGCGATGGCCAAAGGTCTGGAGGACACGGCCCTTTACAACTACGCGCGTTTGGTTTCCCTGAATGAAGTGGGCGGGCATCCGGGTTCGGAAGGTAAATCTGCTGAGGCGCTGCACGCGGCTTTCGAGCGGCGGATCGAGCGCACACCGGGCACGCTGAACGCCAGTTCCACCCACGACACAAAACGAAGCGAAGACGTGCGCGCACGCCTCAATGTTTTATCCGAGCTCCATTCCGATTGGCGCCGCTGCCTCAGCAAATGGCGCCGCCTGAACCGGCCACGGAAGAGGCCGATTCGCGGAGTTCCGGCGCCCGATGCGAATGAAGAAATGTTGATTTACCAGACGTTGCTCGGTTTCTGGCCGCTCGGCACGGAGGAAGCACCGGCACTGAAAGAGCGGCTTGAGCAATACGTCGTCAAGGCGCTGAGAGAAGCCAAAACGCACAGCAGTTGGCTCAACCCGAACGAAGATTATGAAGCGGCTGTCGTGGCATTTGCCCTGGCACTGCTCGAACTCCCGCCAGACGACCCCTTCATGGCTGATTTCCTGCCGCTCGAGAGCCGACTGGCTTTCTATGGCGCGTTCAATTCGCTTTCCGCAACGCTGCTCAAGATGATGGCGCCGGGCGTCCCTGATTTCTATCAGGGCTGCGAGCTTTGGGACTTCAGTTTGGTTGACCCGGACAACCGCCGCCCCGTGGACTTCACCGGGCGCGTGCGCGCGCTGGAAGAATTGCGCCGGCTTGAAGCGCAGGGAACCTCCGAACTTGCGCGCGGGCTAGCTCAAAACTGGCAAGACGGCCGTGTAAAGCTTTTTCTGATTCATAAGGGACTGGAATTCCGCAAAGCGCATCCAGCCCTCTTTTCTTCGGGCGCTTATCTCCCTCTCGAAGTTCGGGGGCCGCATTCGAGAAATGTTATCGCATTTGCCCGGCAGAACGGCCACGAGTGGATGGTGGTTATTGCTCCCCGGTTCTTCGCTCAGATCTGCTCGCCTCCGGATATCCCCGTCGGTCCGCATGCCTGGGGAACGGCGACGTTGGTTTTGCTTCCTGCGGAGACTCCGATGATGTTGCAGGATGTGTTTACCGGAGAGGCTCTTCGGTCCGAGCGCAAAACAGGGAAAAGAGCATTTCGCATCTGTGATGTGCTCCGGAGTTTTCCAGTGGCCGCCCTTGTGGCCTCACACTAACCCGCACCGGTCACCTGTTCCATCCACCTTTTCGCATGAGCACGATTAGTGGTGCGCAGAGCCACTGAGCTCGGTGACCGAGACGTTATCAATGACAGCACCCCAGCCGACGTTGGGGGAGACGGTCCGGCTGTGGAATTCGAGTGTGGTGGAGGTGCTAACAGCCGTGAAAGTCACGCTCTTGGTGACCCAACCCATATTGCTTGGGCTCTTTCCTGTCAGGTCAAAGGTAAAATCCGTCTCCTGGCCGGCAACCGAAACGCTCATCGGTTTGACCTTAGGCGGACCGAAACCATTTCCGGCTAAATCGAAGGTCACCTCGTATCGCTTGCCAGGTATGGTCGAGAATGTCTGCGCGATGCCGCCCTGGTTGTAAGGCCGGGTCATGGTGCTCCGAGCGCTTCCATCCAGGTCAATGGAATGCGCACCGTTTGATGCCCGCCAGAGAGACCCGATGTAATCAATCCCTTCGCCGGCCACCACCCATCCTTTAATCGTCGTCGCGCCGCCTTGTACATTGATGAATCGCTCCACGCGAGGTCCTTCCTCGAAGCTGCCGTTGATGATCAGTGATTTCTGCGCCGCGGCATCGGTTGAAAAGACCGCTGCCGTTATCAGGACTACCGCGAGAGGCAGCCATCGGTCTGGAGTGCTCGAGAAGGGTTGACGCATGTATTAGACCTCTCCCCCGACCTGCTTCCCAAATGAATTCCAATCCGGCTTGAGCTCATTCGCAATTATCGGGCCGGTTCGCGGTTGTGGTCAGAGAGTGTAACAGAATTTTCACCGGGCCTGACGTTTACAGGAACGTCCCACAACATCGAAGCATTATCGAAAAAAGTTGCGGTCATCACATAGTAAGTTCCGGCGGGGACTTTGGGAGAAAAAACGCCGGGACCGCTGCGAGGCATCATCATTTTTGCCGCGTAGAAATGAGCGATGCCTTCATACAAGTTTGTGCAGTTGGAGGGAGGCGCGCAGTGCTGTTTCAGCAAATCCCACGCTTGGCGAACGGTAGCTCCAGGCGGCAACGGGGCGCCGTTGGCACGCAGGACGACGTCGAACCTTTTCTTCATGAGGAAAATCCATTTCCCGGCCAGCGGGTCCGCGCTGACGGGAAAGCCGGGCGTTACTGACAGCACGGCGTTCGCCCCCGCAACTTCGGGCACCGCGGGGAATGTGGCCGGCGTCGCGGCAGCCGGCGTGCTCTCGACAGGCGATGACGAGGCGCTGGCAGTGGCCGCGGAACCCGCTCCATGCGGGTAGAGCCTGCCCCCCGAGCAAACTGCGTTGGTCGGAGTATATGTGGCATGGGTGCCGCTTACTCCGGTGGCGAGCCGCCCCGCAACATCCACGGAAGCGGGACCGGAAAGTGATCCATCCGGTTGCAGGCTTTCCGTGAACAGCGAGCCGGAGTTCTGGATATGAACCAGGATCCTGCTGCCCGTGCGCTCAATGGAGTACTCGTCCCGGACGTGCGCCTCTCCGCAATCGAGCACCACGGAAGTCGTCTCGAACTCGGCTTTAAGCCCGCCGGAGCTTGCGTAGGGCCCCTGCATGCGAATTCCGGGAAGCGGCATCTCATTGGCGATGCCGACCATGGCGCTACCCGCATCCTGGCCGGAAAAGACCCGTTGAGTCATATCTCCGAGCCAGGAAACCATGCCTTTGTTGGTCGCCGAGCGTCCCGTGGGCGCCAGAGTGGCAATCGAGCACCGCTCGGTCTTGGGTGCATAAATCGCTTCGGTTACTTCATGCCTGGAACCTGGAACCTCGACGCCTGTGTACCTGTTGTATCTGAAGACCCAATAGTGCCGATAGCCGGTGATGATTTGGCCTTTGACCTCGGTGGAACCTGGTCCGACGAGTCTCCCATCGGGATCCAGGACAAAGTCGAATGGCGCGGGCTGATTCTGCACGTGAATCAGAATCCGGTCGCCGCGGGCATCGACTGTGTATGAAGGTTCCACTTTGACCAGATTGCCGCATCCCGCGATGGTCAGTGCTTCGTCGCCGAAATCGGTGCTGATGCCGCCGCCCGTGTAAACCCCCGTCAGGGTCAGACCGGTGGGCGAGGAGGATGAGTTCCCGGGCGGGCTCATGCCGACAAGAGCGTAGACGCCGGCGCTCATACCTTTACCAAGGCACTGGAGCAAATTGCCGCCGAGTTCCATGCAGCGCCGTGCCGCCACATAGCCCGGGCCGGTGGGAAGCCCCGAAGTGCCATTCGCCTCGGCCTTCTGCGCGGCTTTCGCCTTCGCCGCGGCTTCCTCGTTTTGTTTCCTCTCCTGATCGACGTGAGCCTTATACTTCGCCAGCATTCCCCAGAAAGCATGGTTGTAGTCATTCAGAAAATCCGCCGGGAACAGCGCCGCGGTCCACTGCTTGTAAAACTGATCGTCCATCATTTCATAGTGGCCCACGATGTGAGTGAGTTCGCTCGTTTGCTGGGGCGTGTGCGTTTTAGCGTAATCGTCCGTGATCTGCTTCGCCGCCAGGTTGTAAGCATAGGTGATCCGCGTTTCGTCCTTCGTCCAGGGGCTGCCGTAGGGACGGCTCGCCTCGCGCATTTGCGTAATCATTTCCGGAATCCAGCTGAAGACCGTCAACTGGCGTGCCTGCGTATCGTCGGGGTTCGAACCCTTAATTTCGCTCCTTACCTGTTCCACGTAAGGCATCGCAGCCAGATAAGCCGGATTGGTGGGCTGGGAGTGCCAATTCTCCACCGGTGCGCCTGGCGCCGATGACGATGCGCCGGCCTGCAGCTTGCAGCCGCGCAGATAGCCCGTCATTTGACGGCATGCGCTGACTTCCTTGCCCACCACGCGGCCGTTCTTTTCGATGGTGTAATAGCACATCGAAAAATATCCCGTGCCCTTGCGCTGGGTGAAGGTGTAACTGGTGTCGTTGGGACAGACATACGGCGTGTTGAGCGTATAGTCCGTGAAGGGCTGTTGCGCATTGGCGAAAGAGGCAAGCCACGCCAACGATGCAAGACCAAACAGTGCGATTCCGATCCCGAACCGAATATCGCGCGAACGACACCGTTCTTTATCCATTCGGCAAACCTCGCAAAAGTGATTTTCCCGGCCGTCCCGCCGCTTCCGGCAATTCGCTCCCGCAGCCTTAGGATTTCGTCTTCTTCAGTTCTCCGATAAATCCCGGTCCGGCCAGCGAACCGTTATCGCGAATGCCGAAGTCAACCTTGCCTTCTCTGCAAGCAAGGTGGAGTGTCTTCCCCTTTATGCTGTAGCTGCATTGTTCACTTTCGTTATCTAACGTGAACGTTGCCTTCCCGCCCGAGCGAAGTTCGAGCCTCACGCCGCCTGTGGAATTCGAGTACTTGCCCTGAATGCTCGATCCACAAGCCGTGACGACAAGGAGGAAGAATACTGCCAGCGCGGCGGCGGCGGCGCGACTCAGGCTCGAAGAATTCATTACCATTTCATTCATCGCGTGAAACCAGCGCCTCAGGTGCGGCAGCGCGGCTTCACGGCCTGCGCCTCTATTTTGATTTTTTCAACACGCCGAACGTCGCACCGACAAAAGGCGATGTGCTATTCAGAGAACCATCGTCCAGGATGTGGAAATCGGTCTCATTCCTGCCGCAGGTGAGGTGAATATCCTTTCCTTTCACCGTGTAGGTGCAATCCTGAGTCTCGCCCATCATCAGGAAAGAAGCTTTTCCGCCAGAACGGAGTTCGAGCGTCAAGGTCCCTGTTGTATTCGTATACGTGCCTTGAACGCTGGAACCGCAGGCAATCAGCGCAAGTGCAGTCCCGATTGCGAGCGCTAAAACGAACTTTCTTTTTAGGGTAGAGTGAATCATGGATTTCATCTCCTTTATTTGCTTTTTATCAACACCTCTGATGTGTATTACGCAAAAGGGGGATGGGACCCGTCATGGCGAGGCCAAATGTTGCGGCAGGTAAGAATTACACGGTGTGACAGAAAGTTACAAACGGCGTGTTTTTTGGCGTCGAAAAATCGAAAAAATCGGAATAATATACTCATTATAAACAACTTAAAAAATATTTTCGCAAACGTCCCATTTGTCCCAATCGTCTCATTTTTGAGTGATATGCTCGGGGCGGACGCCGTTCAAGCCGCGGTTCGTGGGCGGGCCTGCGCGGGCGAGCCGGCGGCACTTCGGGGACGTTCCTCTACGATGGTGACGGCAACCGGGTGGAGGACACCCAAAACGAAACGTACTGGTACGGCGCCCACGGCGAGCTTCTGGACGCGGTCGGTTCGGACGGGGTGCCTCGCGATTACATTCGTCTTGCGGGGCGAGTGATCGCGCGCTACGATCAGCCTGCGGGCTGGGTGGTATATTATTTTTACAATGACGCGAATGGCTCGCAGCGGGTGATGACCAGAGGCGATGGCAGTGTGCTGGAGGCGCAGGACTTTACGCCGTTCGGAGACCCGAGGTATCTGGTGGCGACAGCCGAGGACAACTATCTGTTCGCGGGGCTGCTGTTCGATGTGGAAGATCAGAACGATTCCGCCGCCAACCGCCGCATGAGCCCCACGTACAACCGCTGGTTCTCGCCCGACCCGGGCGGCACGAAAGTGGTGAACCTCTCCGACCCGCAAACCTGGAACATGTACGCCTACGCGGGCAATAACCCCGTCACGTTTAACGACCCGAGCGGGCTCTGCCCGGACAGCCACCAGAAGGATATCGCGGCCTGCACCAACGCCAAGAATAGCGCCAGGAACTCGGCGTCGGTGGCAAATTCGGCGCACACGAGCACTCCTGCGGTCACTGGGGCGCAAAAGCAGAACTCTACCCAACAACTTACGAATGCTCAGGATGCGGCCCGCAACAACCCTCACAATGCTCCGCATGGCGGAACGACCTTCTGTAACATTGCAACCTGTCAGATCGCTAGAACGATGGGCGCTCCGATGGGCGCGCTGACCAATCCTGGGAACGGCCAGCCAGCCTTGGCAAATCAGATCGCAGCAAACCTCGCCAGACACGGCAGCGGCTACAGACAGGTTTCCCCAGCGGAGGCACAGCGTTTGGCCAACCAGGGCGTGTTAGTCATTGCGGTCCAGCCGCACGCTGGGCATGGGCACGTCGCCACTGTGCGGCCGGGCGGCAGCGCAAACAACCCGCTCATAAACAACATAGGTGCCCACGTGAATGTGGTGCCCGCTTCGCGGGCGTTCTATAGAAATCCCCCAGTAACGTATTACACGCCGCAATGAGCAGGAGGAGCCGCATGCATCGGACGAGATTCTGTTGGCTTGTGCTTATGACTTTCACACTGACCTTGTGCGCTGCGGCGCTTGGTCAGCAGAATCGCCTGGAAGGGAAGCCCATGAACTACGGCGGTGAATGGTGGTTGTCCAGAAGCTCGATCGAGCAACGCGGATACATAAACGGGGATGCCGATTGCTATACCTCCGAGCTTAAGGGTGAGTTGAAAAGCGTTGCCCCTGCACAGAAGATCCAGGCGTTCGTGAACGAGTTCTACGAAGACCCGACGCACTGGTCTGTGCCCGTTTTCCGAGTCATTCGCACGTTCGACTCGCGGCATGTTGCTTCACATGAAGCTAGCTCGCCCATAGGGGAGAGTTGGAGCGAACCTCACGGGTACTGGGACGGCCTCTGGTGGAAGGGAGGGACTATTCCGAAGCTGACGCAACTGGGCTACGTGGAAGGCTACCTGGCCTGCTACGACGGCGAGGCGCACAGTCCCAACGGAATCTTTTCCAAGCCCGCCGCTCAGTACGTCTCCCTCATCAGCGGCTGGTATAAGCGCACGGGAAAGGAAGACGCGAAAATCGCAGATGTACTTTTTAGGTTTCGCGATCATGAGGAGCGCTCGAAGCCCGAGAGCAAATGACGGGCTTTCCCTTAGCCGGGTGCCCCTCGATAAGAGCGAAGGCGATGTCAAGGGACACTTCATCTATCAGTGCGATGAGCACCGTGGGAGAGCCACGACACGCCCTTTGTGTCGTGGGCTTTTTCCGGGTCGGGGCCGACGAACCCACGGCATAGAAGCCATGCCGTGGCTACCCATGCCGGATAAATATCCCAATGCGATACATTGGAACTCCGCCGCGGCCGATTGCGAATCCAAAATTCCAAATGTAAGACTGAATCCCCGGACGGCGAAGGCCTGACGCTTTGAGGCTTGCAATCATCCGGCGCGGGGGTATTCTCTTTCCATGCGGGCGATTGTGGAAAGCGACGGGACCGTCCAGCGGGAGAAGGATTACACGCCGTTCGGCCAGGTGATCTATCTGGGGGGAAGCGGAGACGAACATTTCATGTTCGGCGGAATGTTCCATGACACCTACGGCGACGGCAGCAACACCGCCGTCCATCGCCGCGAGAATCCCACGCTCAACCGCTGGTTCTCGCCCGACCCGGGCGGCACGAAAGTGGTAAACCTCTCCGACCCGCAGACCTGGAACATGTACGCCTACGCGGGCAATAACCCCGTTACGCTGAACGACCCGAGCGGAGAGTGCGTTTGGGACCTGTGTATTGTAGAAAGTATCGTGATCGGAGCGGTGGCCGGGGAGGTGATAGTCCACGCCACTGAGGCTTATTACAATGTAAAGGCCGCGATCGGCTGGGGAACCG
>JBJKPU010000061.1:0-18668 GCA_046706005.1 Terriglobia bacterium
TGCTGCAGCAACACCTTCAGCACCGAGGGGTCGAAGTGCCCCTCGGTGGGCTCAAACTGCTCCCAGTAAATGGGCATTTCCACCGTGTTGGCGTGCATGTCCTCAATGATGGGCCACACCTCGGGCAGCATGGCCGGCCAGGCGCTCGAATTGTTGATCTGCGCGCCGAGCATCAGGTACGGCGCTCCATCCACAAGCAACGCATAGCGCCCGTCACGGTGCACAAGTCGCGGCACGGGCGTGGCCGTCTGTGAAGCCGCCAGGGCGGGCAGAGAGACCATCAACAGAGCAGGCAGAAGCAGCCGCCTGCAAAACGACAAAATAGAGGAAAGAGATAGGATTCGCATGGCCGCGCATTATACACCAGCGGTCCCTTCTCTCACAGGGCTGCGAATCGAGGCCTGTTAAATGTAACGAATAAGCGGGTATCGAGACATTTGAGAAAGTAACCGGCGGCATGCGTCCGCGCAGGTTCGCCGTGGGCAGTCAGGCGGTCGACAGGGTGGCGCTCGCCTGTGTCTGCGATTGACAAACCAGCTGCAAGGCTGTGTCCGCTTTTCGGCCGACACACTGGAAGTTGCTAGTGTGCCACTCCTGCGCCGGCTGGGGTGGTTCGCGCATGCATGATATGATCAACCGTCATGGAGCCAGAGAGCCCCCATGCCGTCCTGCTGATTTCGTGTCCGGACCGTAAAGGTCTGGTGGCGCGCATCTCGGATTTCGTCTTCCATCACAACGGCAACATTCTGCACGCCGACCAGCACATTGATGACGAGGCCGGCCAGTTCCTGATGCGCGTGGAATGGGACCTGAGGGGGTTCGATCTCGACCGCGGGGCGATTCGCACCGCCTTCCAGCCGCTCGCGCAGGAACTCGAACTCGACTGGAAACTGCAATTCACCGACGAACTGCCGCGTGGCGCCATCTTCGTCTCCAAATACGATCACTGCCTGCAGGACCTTCTCTATCGCTACCGCACGGGCGAACTGGCGGCGGAGTTTCCCCTGGTGGTCAGCAACCATCCCGATCTGCGCGACCCGGTGGAAAGACACGGCGTGGAATTCATGGTTTTCCCGGTGACCCAGGAAACCAAGCGCACCCAGGAGGCGGCGATTCTTGCGGAACTCGAGCGGCGCAAAATCAGTCTGGTCGTGCTGGCCCGCTACATGCAAATTCTGACCGAAGACTTCGTGCGCCATTATCCGAACCGCATCATCAACATTCATCACTCGTTTCTTCCCGCTTTCGCCGGTCCCAAGCCCTACCACCAGGCTTACACGCGCGGTGTCAAGATTATCGGCGCCACCAGCCACTACGTCACCGCGGAACTCGACGACGGGCCCATCATCTCCCAGGATGTTGTCCGCATCAGCCATCGTGACTCGCTGCAGGACCTGATCCGCAAGGGCCGCGACCTGGAGAAGATTGTCCTGGCACGAGCGGTGCGCTCGCATCTGGAGCATCGCGTTCTGATTTACGGAAAGCGAACTGCCGTTTTCGACTGATGGCGACCTTTCCCGACCCGCAATAATTCTTAACTTTCTCCCCAAGCGTGGGAACGACCCGGGAAGATTTTGGCCTCGTACGCCATATATTCATAACGCAAGATGTTCCCGGTCCAAATCCGCGCGCCCCGACCAATCATCTGGTTCTTGAGAGATTTTATTACCCGCCGTGCCGCATGCTTGATCCTCTCCCGTCAGCTTCGGAAATCAAGTGTACAGCATGGCTTGGAAAATGATACAAGAGCGGAGACAAGCGTCGAGCTACAGCCCGCAGGGAGCCAACATGTTCGAAATCAAACCGAACTTCGCAAAAACCTCAATCATTCTTCTTAGCTTCATCAGCGCGCTTGCCGCGGTCCCGTTGAGCGCGGGCCAGTTCAATCCCGATCTGTATGCAGGCATGCGATGGCGGCTGGTCGGGCCATTTCGCGCTGGTCGCGTTTCCGCAGTGGCCGGAGTGATCGGGCAGCCAGGCGTGTACTACATGGCGAGTCCCGGAGGCGGTGTGTGGAAAACGACGGACGCTGGTGTGGTCTGGCGGCCCATCTTCGATCAGGCTCATGTCGCTTCGATTGGCGCGCTGGCTGTGGCGCCGTCATACAGCAGAATCATTTATGTCGGCACGGGCGATTTTGGCATTGCCAGTAATTCCTGGGGCGCGGCAAACGTGGGAGACGGAGTCTGGCGCTCCGACGACGGCGGACACAGCTGGCAACATATCGGCCTTACGGACACCGCGCACATCGGGGCAATCCTGGTGGACCCGAAAAACCCCAACGTGGTGCTGGTGGCGGCGCTCGGAAACGCTTACGCGCCCAATCCTGATCGTGGCGTCTTTTTGACCCGCGATGGCGGCCGAACCTGGATTAAAACTCTTTACGAAAATGACACGACGGGCGCCATTTCCCTGGCGTACGACGCGGCTCGCCCAGGCGTCGTGTATGCGTCGCTCTGGCACCACCAGGCCGCTTTGCCGCCTGCGCCCCCCGATAGCGATCAGGCCGGCGGAGCCATTTACAAATCCACCGATGGCGGACAAACCTGGGCGCCCATCACCGGCCACGGACTTCCCGCATGGCCGATGGGACGCATCGGGCTCGCGGCGGATAACGGGCGCGTCTTCGCGGATATTGCCAGGGCGCAGCCCACCAACGGCCGCCTTCAGGGTGGATTGTTCCGGTCCGACGACGGCGGAGCAACCTGGCGGCGCATCACGAAAGATCCGCGGCTCGCTCCCGGCGGGCGCTCCGGCTATTTCAACGAAGTTTTTATGGACCCGCAGAATCGCGACGTGGTTTACGTGGTTCACACCGGGTTTTACCGCTCGCTCGACGGCGGGAAGACGTTCAATGTCTTGAAAAGTTCGCCGGGCGGCGATGACTACCACAAGCTCTGGATCGATCCCAAGAGTACGTGTCTGCCCATCGCCGACGGCAAAGGCTGCCTGAGCAGCGAAATGATTTTGGGCTCCGACCAGGGAGCGAGCGTCAGTCTGAACGGTGGCAAAACCTGGAGCACCTGGTACAACCAGCCGACTGGGCAGATGTACCATGTCGCGACGGATCACCGGTTTCCGTTCTGGATTTACGGCGCGCAGCAGGACAACGGTTCGGTTGGCGTCAGCAGCCGTGGAGCTTTCGGTGACATTAACTTTATGGATTGGCGGCTCTCAATGGGCGCCTGCGAATACGGCCAGGTTGTGCCGGACCCGGCGCATCCGCAGTGGATCTTCTCCAGCCAATGCGGCCCTCAAATTAATCGCAGGGTTCGAGGCACCTGGGAAACTCTCGACGTCACGCCTTACATCGGCAGCGGCGGGCCGTACCGTTTCGCATTCGGACCGTGGTGGGGCACGGTCGAACCGCCGTTCGCATTTTCGCCCGAAAACGGCAACGCCCTGTATTACGGCGCGCAATTTGTTCTGGAAACTTCGGACGCCGGCCGCAATTGGCGGCGCATCAGCCCCGACCTTGCGCATCGAGCCGACCTGCCAGTGCATTCACTTCCGCACGGCAAAAGCAGCAGCGACTGGGCTGCGATTTCAGCAATTGCGCCCTCACCCGTGAACGCCGGGCTGATCTGGGCGGGAACCGACGACGGGCTCGTGCAGGTGACGCGCGACGGCGGCAAGAATTGGCAGCGGGTGGCAATTCCCGAAATGAAACCGCTCGACACCGTCAGCATGATCGAGCCTTCGCCCTTCAACCCCGCATCCGCCTACGTCGTGATGGACCGGCATGTGTGGGGTGATTTTCAACCTTACATCTTCCGCACTCCCGACTTCGGGCGCACCTGGACGAAGATTACTTCCGGCATTCCGAACGGCAGCTTTGTTCGCGTGGTTCGCGCCGATCCGAAACGGCAGGGACTGCTTTACGCCGGGACGGAAAACGGCGTTTATGTGTCCTTCAATGACGGCGAAGAGTGGCAGTCGCTGCAACTTAATCTGCCGACCGCTGCTGTGCGCGATTTGACGATCCGGGATGGCGATCTGGTGGCGGCCACGTTTGGCCGGGCGTTCTGGGTTCTGGATGATTTGAGCCCGCTGCGCCAACTCAGCGCCCAGGTCGCCGCCGCTCCGGCTCACCTCTTCCAGCCCGCGGCAGCGTACCGGGTGCGCAGGGACACGAACTCGGATACTCCTCTGCCGCCGGAAGAGCCCGCCGGAACCAATCCGCCGGCTGGCGCGATTCTGGATTACACATTGCGCGCCGTGCCGTCCCACCCAGTCGAGCTGGCAATTTACGACGCAAAGGGTCATCTGGTCCGCCAATACAGCAGCGCGCCAATCCCGGACAACGTCAATCGACCGTTGAAGTGGCCGACCATTGCAGACTACTGGATGGCGAATGTGAGACCTTTCCCCACCCATGTCGGAATGAACCGCTTCGTCTGGGACCTCCGGTTTACGCCGCCGCCTTCGCTGGGACATTCCTATCCCATGTCCGCAATCCCGCACAAAACTCCGGCCGGTCCGGAAGGACCGCTCGTGGTGCCGGGAAAGTACGTCGTCAAGCTGACCGTGGCCGGCGAGACTTATACCCAGCCGTTGACCGTCCTGCGCGATCCACGCGAAACGACGACCGCGGCCGCGTTCGCCGCCCAATTATCGCTGGAGCAGAAACTCATGGCCGGAATGCGCGAAGGTTATCAGGCCTACCAGGCGGCAAAACAGAATGGCAACACTAAAACCGCCGGGAAATTTGCCGACGTGAACGGCACTTTGAGCGGATTAGCGGATGCCATCGAAGGAGCCGATGCCGCTCCCACGCCTGCAATGTATGACGCAGTGCGTCGGGAACTGGAACACTTAGCCTCCGCATTACATCCTTCGAAGTGAGCCTCAAGCCGGAAATGGCGGAAGCGGAGATAACAGGACGCGCGGCAAGATAGCTGCGCATTGAATTCTTCACCACCGGCCGCTGAAATTCTCTACGATCGCTCGTTTACTCCAACCCTCTCCAGTTGGGTGACAAACACTTCGCCTTCTCAAGCGCAGTAATCCAACAGGTTCGCTGCTGACGACGAAGGGGATTTCTATGGCGCGGTCAAATCAATTGTGGCAAGATAACCCAAAATGGAAGGGCTGCAAACGAATTAAGCGGCCCGAGATGTAAGCGGCAAATGCGGCAGGATTGAGAAGCCTTCAGGAGGGCTCAATTATGGGCAGAATCAGGACATTCAAGCTCTCTCTCGCCGCTTTGACCGTGGCGGGCCTGGCAATCCTGACATCGAATTGCGGCAACGGCACCGGAACCAAGCTGCCTCCAGTTTTTCAGCAACCGACTGGGACGGTTTCTTTCCTCGCCTCCGACGCCCCTCTCTGTGATGTCGCAGGATTCAAGGTCACAATCACCAGTGCCACGCTCACTCCGGCGAGCGGTGGATCTCCCGTCACCCTTTTAGCATCCACGAATCCGGTGACGGTGGATTTTGCCTCACTGATGGATTTCAGTACCTTTTTGAGCCAGACCAGGATCCCCCAGGGAACCTATTCGACGCTCAATTTGACCCTTTCGGATCCTCAAATCACTGTCCTGGACACGACGGTGAGTCCGCCCACGTCAAGTCCCCTCGCGACCACATTTTCGTCGCTTTCTGTGAGCATCACACTCAGTCCGGAGCTTACAGTGAGCAGCGGAGGCGCCTCTTCGGTGCAACTGGACTTCGATCTCCGAAACTCCATTCTGACGAAAAACGGTCAGGTGACTGGGCAGGTGACCCCGGTCGCGACGGCGGGGGCCGTCACTGCTTCGTCCTCGGGCTTCGGCGAGCTTCAGAAGCTTGCCGGAATTGTTCAATCCGTCAGCTCGACGGGCACGAATTCCGCCTTTAGCGGCAGTTTCACACTGCAACTTCCCTCCGGTGCGACACCGACCGTCAATATTTCCAGTAATTCAGTCTTTGACGGAGTCAGCGGGTTGTCCGGTTTGAATGCGGGAAAGTCTTTTGTTGAAGTGGACGCCTCGGTTGATTCCAGCAACAACGTTGTGGCCAATTACGTGAAGGCTGAGGCGGATGAAAACGCGGCGCAAAATCTGGCGGCCTTTATCGGCGTCGTCACGTCCGTCACGCGTTCCTCGGGCTCGGCTACGCAGTTCACGCTTTTCGTGCGGAATGAAGCTCCTTCGCTGAGCAGCGTCATTCCTCTGGGGTCAAGCGTGGCGGTGAATATCACGCCCGCCACCACCTTTGGAATCTCCGCTCCGGCTTTAAACAAAGGGAATTTGCCGTTTGACGCGACCGCCCTGGGAGTGGGCCAGGCCGTCGTCGTCCACGGCGTCGGGAAGACCGGAACGTCCAACTCGGTGACGGCGAATGAAGTGTTCCTGAGTGTTCAATCCGTTGTCGGAAACTTTACCTCGCCGCCTCAGCCGGCCATCGGAAGCGATGGAGTGACGGGAGGATTCACGTTCGTGCCTTGTTCCACCTTGTTCGCGGGGCAGAACATCACTGTCTTCACGTTCAATTCCACCGCCTTCCCCGGCGTCACCAACTCCGGCCTCGCGGGATTGACGCCTACCCCCACGCTGGTGACCAAAGGACTGGTTTTCTTCTCCCCCATTACCGTCACTCTGAATGGCGAAGGCGCGACTCCACCCGCCACCGTGGAGGAAGCAGACCAGGTCCACCAATTGCCTTAAGAGTGATCCGGCGAGTCTCAATTTTGACCTTCAGCAGGTTTTATCGTGACTTTCCGCCGGATTGCAGCCGGGCCGGGCTTTCTCTGCTGTGACCCTCATCACATCGAATCCCGCCGGTTCGGCTGACAATGACGAACGGAGTTTGATAGTATTTTGCCGGGCTAGCTCTGAGCGTCCGTGACCGGCTTGAGCCGCAAACCGGACGGAAAGGTAATGGGATTCACTATGGCGCAGGGAAACGTTTTCATCGTCGGCGCAGGACCCGCGGGGCTGTTTGCTGCGCGCAAAATCGCCACTGCCGGCTACAATGTCACCATCTTCAATCGCGACGTGCGGCCGGGTGGCCTCGCCGAATACGGCATTTATCCTACCAAGCTTCACATGAAGAACGGCCTGCGAAAGCAGTTCGCCAAAATTCTGGCCATGCCGAACGTAAGTTACTGCGGCAACGTGCCTGTGCGGGCCGACGGCGCGCTGAACCTGGGTGCCCTCCGAGCCTGGCAGCCGGCGACGATTGTGGTGGCGGCGGGAGCGCAGGGAAACAAAAAGCTCGGTATCGAAGGGGAGAATTCGCGTGGCGTCTATTCGGCCAAGGATTTTGTTTATCATTACAACCGCCTTCCTCCTTTTGCCAGCGCGGACTTTTCAGCCGGCCGCCGGGTGGCAATCATCGGCATGGGCAACGTGATGGTGGACGTGGCGCACTGGCTGACAACCGACGAACCGGGCGAAAAGCCGGAAGAAGTAACAGTGATCGCCCGCCGCGGACCGTTTGAAGTAAAGTTCGACAAGAAGGAATTCGACGATATTGAGATGTTTCTCGATCGCCGCGCGTTTCGCGAAGAGCTGGCGCGCGTCTCATCGGCGGTGGCCGCCGTCGGCCAGGACGTCAGCAAAGTCGCCGAGGAAACTTTCCCCTGGCTCAACCAGGAACCCGCGGAAACCCGGACACCCCGGCTGACGTTCCGCTTTCTGGCGTCGCCGGTCGCGATTGAATCGGACAATCAAGGCAGAATCGCGCGGTTGCGAATCATGAACAACATTCTGGTCCGCGACGGTGAAAACACGCGACCCAAGGCCAGCGGCGAGGAAGCACGTCTCGATTTCGACACTCTTGTCTTTGCCATCGGCGACGTGGCAGATCCTTCGATCGGCCTTCCCTACGCCAAAAGCTGTTTTGTGACCAACAACGACGCTTCTGATCCTGAACGCGCCGGCTATGAAGTCTACGATCCCTCAGCCGGCAAGGTTCTGAAGGGAGTTTACGTCGTGGGGTGGGCGCGCAAAGCCAGCGAAGGGCTGGTGGGCAAGGCGCGCTTCGACGCCGAGCACGGCTGCGATCACGTCCTCAAGTATCTCGAAAGCGCCGAGAAGAAAGTTTCGCCGACTTCAGCGGAGATTCTCAAGTCGCTGCGCAAGATGAATCCTGCCGTGGTCACGGCGGAAGACATCACTCACCTGCTTCAGGCGGAAGCCCAAAAAGCCAAGGCGATGGGCGTTCCGGAGTATCGCTACGCGACCAACGACGAAATGCTCCACGCCATGTTTGAGGCCTCGCCGGTCAAATCGAGTTGAGCAAGGCTCCGATTTCAAGCCTTCCGTCGGAACCCGATCCGTCTTTTACCAATCCAGCAAGTTGGGTTAAAATTCTGGTGTGCGCCTGTAGCTCAGTTGGATAGAGCGGCAGACTTCGAATCTGTAGGTCGGGGGTTCGAGCCCCTCCAGGCGCGCCACTTATCCTGTGCGCGTCCCTCAGAAGCAAATCTTCAGCCTGTTCCGTTGCTTGAGACGGACGCAATTCGCGCCCTCGGGCTGGCGGTGGAAGCCGAATCCGCCTTTCGAACGCCAGCACAATTCTCGAGTGAGATTTGAATGAAACGTTAATGCGAAGGCGTCCGTATAAAGGTCAACGGCTGTCTTCCCGCCCGATCGAATAGGCTTCCTCCAACCACTTGCTCCGCTCTTTTTCCGAAGACATCACCACCGAACCGAAATAGTGCTTTCCGGTCAGCTTGATTCCTGTAAAGCGCAAAACATCGTGCATCATTTTTCCGCCGGGATCGCGGTCGTGCAGATCCATCATGAAAGGAGGGCTGTCCATCGTTGACATGATGGTTGCTGTGCGGCCCTTCAGCAGCTTGTCGTGCCGTGGAATCCGTTTCAAGATCGGCTTGTGATACTTGAAAGCAAAGCCGGAAACTATAACCATCTCAATAAACAGGATCAGCAAGGCGGGCGGCGTCGCCCAAAATGTCGGGTAGAAAAATGCGATATGGCTGCTCCAGTCTATCAGCTCCTTTGAACGGTCGAGGTCCGGAGAGCTAGGTTGGGAATCGTGATTGCAGCCCCAATCGTACTTTAGCCACGGCTCAAGCGCCAGGTCGCGAAGATCCAGCATCTCTATTTCAACGTCATTCTGCTTCGCTCCTTCGATGTAGCGGTTCACCAGCGCGTTGCAGAAGCTTCCTTCGCGGGGATGAGCTTTGATGACGAGAATCTTCTTCATAAAGGCCGTTGCGCGCTGAACGCCGCCATCCATGTACGCACAAGACGCCCTCTGAACTCAACAGTCTTGATGCGAGGCCGGAAGAAATTAGAAACCTTTCTCTGCCCGACAAGTTTCCCTTTTCAAGGCGATTCGTCCGTGGGCCCGACTCGAATTGCGCAGGCACGGCCGGGTATTCCCTGCGATTCCCCCTGCAGGCTATTCATCGTGAAGTTTGGCGGCCAGCGCGAGCAGGAGTTTGCGATTGGTCGTGCTCATCGTATCGAAGTCCTTGATCAGTTTGCGAAGGGCCTTTGACTGGTTCGCCTGGGGAGGAATCTTGGGCGCGCTGGCGTGTCCATTTCCGCGAAAGAAGAACTGATAGAGCTCAACGTCCAACGCCTTCGCGAATTTTTCCAGCGTGGCCAGAGAAGGCGCTGTGTACCCGCCTTCAACGCGGGAAATGTACGAGCGCAAAAGTCCGGAGCGCTTTTCGACGTCGCCTTGAGAAAGCCCTTTGGCTTCCCGCAATGCTCGAATTCGTTTCCCAATCTCCATACTAAAATCAGACCAGAAAAAGGCCGGGGTTGTCAATACGAGGGCGATGACGGACGCAATTCTTCAAAACAACAAAGCCTAAAATTGCAAATTGAATGCTCAGCGAACACGTGCGGGAGTTTTCTTGCGCGAATCGGCGGAAGTGTTGGAACCGTGCCCGGCAAAGGAGTTGATCCAAAGCGCCAGTGTCAATGCCAGGATCGCGCCCGGCAGTTCCGGCAGCACCGGAGTCAACAGCGACGCCGCCGAGCGGGAAATCAATTCGCGGTCGTTGCTGTCGGTAAGGGAGAAAATTTCGCAGCCCGCGATTCTGGCGTTTGAGGCCGCGTTATGGACTTCCTTTTTCATCCGGCAGCGCGACCCGGAAAGGAAAAGCACCCTGCCGCCTTGCACGGGATTCATCGCGCCTTCCCATTCCAGTTCGCCCACTTCAAATCCCCGGCTGTCATTGCCCAGGCTTCGACGCAAATTGCGAGCCGCCTCCAGTGCCGCAGCGTGAAATGCTCCGCCCCCCGCAACAACGATCCGCTCGCATTTTTGAATCTCCCCCACGAATCGGACAGCGGCATCCGCAAGGTTCGCAAAAGCCCAGTCCATTCGACCGGGCAAGGCCAGCACTTCCCGCTCGCATTCCTGAACGCTCTCGGAAGGAGAACGCAGAAGTTTTGCCGCCTGAATTGCAAAAACCAACGCGGCCAGATGGCGGGCCAGCAAGGGCAGCATACTTCCCTGCTGCTCTTCCTCCTGGCGGAGCGACAGCACGCCATGCGCCAGGCCGGCCGTTCCGGTTTGCTCCTCGTTCGTAAAAGCCCAGATCACGGCGCCGCGGCTTCGCAGCTTCTTCAGCACCTGCAGGCCTTCTTCGCTTTCAGCGGCGCCTGGAAAGACCAGCACGTTGGATCGAGCCGCTACGGATTGAATCGTGTAGCTTTGAAATGCGGGAAACGTGCGAATGATTGCAGCGCGCCCGAGAAAGATTTCTATCGCGCAGGATGCCGTCCAGGCGGCCGGCATTTGGAACGGCTGGCAAAGGATAAAGACCGGACCTTCACCCGGCCTCGCTCCGCGCAATGAAGATTGCAGGCTTGCAGAGGTCTTCTCCAGCATCTCTGCGACGGCCCGGGGGATTTGTGAAACGTCCTGCTTCTTGGCCATGAAAGTATCGCAACTGCTCCGTTTGATTCTAGCAGGACTGGGAAAACGGCGTACAGACCGCATTGATATGGAAACCCGGGGCGGCTGCGGGCAATTGATTGAGGTAAAAGCAGTAAGACCTGTGACCCAGGTCACTGAGCGCTTCCGCCGGCTGGGTGAACATATAGTTGAAGGGGGATGGAAGGCGACAGTGAAGGGACGCGAGGACAGGGTCGCGGTTGCTCCAGCCGACGATCCGAAGGGGGGCTGCCAATTATGGCGCGCGATCCCTCACTCCATCCCCCTCATCCTTTGGCCAGGCCCGTGCCATTTACCCCCGCGATGTGGTAAAGTTTTTCTTCGATTCCGCCGGTCCCGGGCGGACGTTAGTTCCGCCTGCCCAATCGCAGGAACGGGCTGACATTGGCTCTTTAGACTGCGAAAAGAACGAAGCGCTGCCGCTCCGCGGTGGCGCAAAACCCAAGGCCTGAACCATACTTAAGACGAGATTAACGGCGAGGAAAAGATAATGGTCATCGGTGTTCCTAAGGAAATATTCCCCGGAGAAAGAAGAGTCGCACTAGTCCCTGCTGTAGTTCCAAATCTGACGAAAGCGGGCTTCGAAGTTCTGATCGAGGCGGACGCCGGCACGGCCGCGGGTTATCCCGACGCGGAGTACACGGCCAAAGGCGCCAAGATTGCGCCCGCTCGGGCCGAGGTTTTCAAGGCGGCGGATATCATCGCGCAGGTTCTCTGCTATGGCTCGAATGACCGCACGGGCCGCGACGATCTCCCTCTTCTGCGTAAGGGTCAGTACCTGGTGGGCTTCCTCCGCCCGCTTGGCGACATCAAGATCATCGGGGAAATTGCGGGGACGGGCGCCACGGCGTTGGCTCTTGAACTGATGCCGCGCATCACGCGCGCGCAAAGCATGGATGTGCTCTCTTCAATGGCCACGGTTTGCGGCTATAAAGCCGTGCTGCTTGCCGCAGACACCTTGCCGCGACTTTGCCCCATGCTGACGACCGCTGCGGGAACAGTGACTCCGGCCCGAATCCTGATAATCGGCGCGGGCGTAGCCGGACTGCAGGCCATTGCCACGGCCCGGCGGCTGGGAGCCGTGGCCTCCGCCTACGATCTTCGGCCGGCCGTCAAAGAGCAGATTCAGAGTCTCGGCGGGCGGTTCATCGAACTGCCGCTTGAAACCCAGGACACGGAGGACAAACGCGGTTACGCCAAACAGCAGGACGAAGCCTTCTACAAGCGCCAGCGCGAGTTGCTGGGCCGCGTGATTGCGGAAAGCGACGTTGTCATTACCGCCGCCGTCGTACCCGGCCGTAAGCCGCCCGTCCTGGTGACGGGCGAGATGGTCAAGGGCATGGCGCCTGGCTCCGTAATCGTGGATCTGGCGGCTGAGCGCGGCGGAAACTGCGAATTGACCGTCGCAAATGAGATCGTGGTCGAGCACGCCGTCAGCATCATCGGATTGATCAATCTTGCGAGCACCGTCCCCTACCATTCAAGCCAGTTGTATGCTCGCAACGTCACGAACTACCTGACCCACTTGTTCAAGGGCGGGAAAACCGAACTCGACCTGAGCGATGAAATCACGCGCGAAACCATTTTGACTCGCGGGGGAGAAATTATCAGCACGCGCGTGCGGGACTTTTTCAAACTCCCCGCCGCGGCGGCGCCCGGCGCCTGACTGGCCGCGGCCGCCTGCGACCGACGCTGAAAACGGGATACTGACTGCCATAGCATAGGAGGAGAACAACGTGCCACCGGGATTTATTGAAAACCTTTACGTGTTCGTGCTGGCCGCGTTCCTCGGGTTTGAAGTCATCCGGCGGGTCTCGCCGCTGCTTCACACGCCGCTGATGTCGCTGACCAACGCGCTCGACGCGGTCGTGGTAGTCGCGGCGATGATCATCTGCGGCCGGGCCGAATCCAAACTTGCCATCATTCTTGGAGCCATCGCTGTGGCGGCGGCGTTCAGCAACATGATCGGCGGCTTTCTCATTACCGATCGCATGTTGCGAATGTTCAAATTAAGCGGGCGCAAAAAGCAATGACACCAGCTGACGTCAAACTTCTCACTGATTTCGCGTACATCGCCGCAATTGTCCTGTTCATTCTGGCTCTCAAGTGGCTCAGTTCGCCGGCCACGGCGCGGCACGGCATTCTGGCCGGCGAGATTGGCGCCGCGGTTGCGGTCGCCACCACCTTTTTCAATCCCCAGCTTGTCGAGTACAAGTGGATCATCATCGCCCTCTTCGTCGGCGTGATCGTCGGCATCCCGCTCGGCATGGTTCACATGACCGCCGTGCCGCAGCGGACCGCGATGAGCCACGCCTTCGGCGCTCTGGCAGCGGCTCTGATCGGAATTGCCGAATATTACATGCGCATCCCGCACATCTCCAAATTCGAGATGGTGGAAATCTCGCTCGAAGTCATTATCGGCTCGCTCAGCTTTACGGGCAGCTTGATCGCGGCCGGCAAGCTGCAGGAGTGGTTGCCCCAGCGGCCTATTGTTTACAAGGGCCAGAATTACGTCAGCTTCACGGTGCTGGGTCTGGCCGTCCTGTCGGCTGCGGTTCTGTTTGTCAAGCCCACTGCTCCCTTTCTCTTCCCCGCCATGGTCATCATCTCGCTGCTTTTCGGG
The DNA here is from genome assembly GCA_046706005.1 of Terriglobia bacterium. Lineage (GTDB taxonomy): Bacteria > Acidobacteriota > Terriglobia > UBA7540 > UBA7540 > JBJKPU01. The sequence goes on from JBJKPU010000061.1 coordinate 13,489, forward strand.
GTGATGCTGGTAACGCCGATTGGCGGCGCCGATATGCCGACGGTCATCGCGCTGCTGAACTCTTACGTCGGTCTCACCGCCGCCCTGCTCGGCTTCGTGCTCAATTCCAAGGTGCTGGTGGTCGCCGGAGCCCTCGACGGCTCCTCCGGCTTCATACTGGCGGTCATCATGTGCAAGGCCATGAACCGCTCCTTCACCAATGTCCTCTTCGGAGCGTTCGGCCAGATCCAGGTTTCCGCCAAGGGCGCGACGGAAGAACGCACTGTGCGCAACGCCTCGCCGGAAGAGGCAGCGGCCATTTTGGGCGCTTCGAACACGATCGTCGTGGTTCCCGGGTACGGCATGGCCGTGGCGCAGGCCCAACATAAAGTGCGCGAGCTTTTCGACATTCTCACCAAGAAGGGCGTGGATGTGAAGTTCGCCGTCCACCCGGTTGCCGGCCGAATGCCCGGCCACATGAACGTCCTGCTGGCGGAAGCCGACGTTCCTTACGACAAGCTGATCGACATGGAATCCGCCAACAGCGAAATGCCCCAGACCGACGTGGCCCTGATTATCGGCGCGAACGACGTCACCAATCCCGCCGCCAAGACCGACCAGGGCAGCCCGATTTACGGCATGCCCATCATTGAGGTGGATAAGGCTCGCACCGTCATGGTCATCAAGCGCAGCCTGAATCCCGGCTTTGCCGGCATCGACAACCCGCTCTATTACATGGACCGCACGCTGATGCTTTTCGGCGACGCCAAGGCTTTTGTCGGCAACATCGTCCGGGAACTTTCCGGCGGCGGCAGCGATTAGGCGGGCGCGAAACAGGTAGAACTCCGGCCGGGAGTCCCGAATAATCGTACTGGGATAGGCAGACTGTTCTTCCCTGCCATCGGTGTGATAAATTCTTTTCCGGCTCCGGAGGAGGATTCGCAGCCTGCCTGTTCCCAAGACGATGCCCGGCAGATTTCTCAAAATTTCGTTGATTTTCGCGGCCGCCGTCGCGCTGCTGCCCGGTCACGCCTCATTTTCAGAATCCCGCCAGATTAACTTGCTCCGCCAGGCCTGGACCGCTCAATGGATTTCCTGCCCCGGCGCGCCGCCCCGAGATTTTGGAGTCTACCACTTCAGAAAATCCTTCACGCTCACGGCCGTCCCGGAGCATTTCGTCATTCAAGTCAGTGGTGACAACCGGTTCAAGCTCTTTGTGAACGGCCAAAGAGTTGCGATCGGCCCGGCGCGTGGCGACCTTTTTCATTGGCGCTATCAAACGCTGGATATCGCTCCCGAATTGCGCGCGGGCGCGAACGTTCTGGCCGCCACGGTCTGGAATTTCGGGCTGCAGGCGCCTATGGCGCAGATGTCGAATGCCACCGGCTTCATGCTGCAAGGCGGATCCGACGCCGAATCCGAGGTGAACACCGGCCGCTCCTGGAAATGCTTTTCCGATTCGGCCTGGAGCATCAGTCGCGTAAGCTATCAGCAGGCTGACGGCTATTACGTCGCGGGACCCAACGAGCGCATGGACGGCGCGCTTTATCCCTGGGGCTGGCGGCAGCCCGGCTTCGACGACAGCAAGTGGCCCGATGCTGTCAATTTGGGGGAAGCTTCCTCGCGCGGTGCGCGCGACAGCCATTCTCGCTGGATGCTGGTGCCGCGTGACATCCCACCCATGGAGATGACGCCGCAGCGGTTTGCGCGCATTGTGCGTTCGTCCGGAGTCGAGCCCAAGGCTGACTTCATTGAAGGCCATGCGCCGGTCACGGTCCCGCTGGATTCCACGGCCACGATTTTGCTCGATCAGTCGGTTGAAACCACCGGCTATCCCGAAATCACTGTGAGCGGCGGCCGCGGGTCACAAATCACTCTGACTTATGCCGAGGCGCTTTACCGCGGACGTGAAAAAGGCAATCGAAATGAGACGGCGGGCAAGATCATCCGCGGAGTCCAGGATGTTTTCCTTCCCGACGGCGGAAAGCATCGTTTGTTTTATCCGCTCCAGTGGCGAACCTGGCGCTACATGCAGATCGAGATTCACACCGGCGCGGAACCGCTCACGGTGGCGGACGTTCGCTCTGAATTCACCGCCTACCCATTCAAAATGCACGCCACATTCGAAAGCAGTGATCCGGTTCTTCGAAAGATCTGGGAGACAGGATGGCGCACGGCGCGGCTCTGCGCGCACACGACTTACATGGACTGCCCTTATTACGAGCGTCTGCAGTACGGCGGCGACACACGCATTCAGGTTCTTATTTCGCTTTACGATACCGGTGACGCGCGCCTGGCGAAAAACGCCATCGAGCTGCTCAACGATTCCCGTCTGCCCGAAGGCCTGACGCAAAGCCGCTATCCGTCCTATCTCCCGCAAATGATTCCGCCGTTCTCGCTCTATTGGATCGCCATGATGCACGACCTCTGGTGGTACCGCGGCGAACAGGATTTTCTGCGGCCGCTCCTGCCCGGAATGCGGGGCGTGCTGGCCTGGTATCGGGCGCGGCTTTCGCCTTCCGGACTACTCGGCCGCCTTGAATGGTGGAACTTTGTTGACTGGGCTACGGATTTTAAGGATGGCGTTCCGCCTCAATCGGCGGACGGCCAGTCCTCAATTCTCAGTCTGGAGTTCGCCCGCGCCCTCGAGCTTGCCGCCGATCTGGAGTCGGCTTACGGCAGCAAAGCCGGCGCCGCACACGACCGCGCGCTCGCGGCTCGAATCAACCAGGCCGTCCTGCGAACCTGCTGGGACTCGTCACAGCATTTGCTGGCGGATACGCCCCAGCACCGCCACTTTAGCCAGCACGCCAACATCCTGGGAGAGCTCACGGGCGCGATTCCGTCTGATATGCAGCGCGCCGTGATGGAAAAAGTCCTGAGCGACAAGTCGCTCACCCAGTGCTCTTACTATTTCCGCTTCTACCTTTTCCAGGCGATGAAGAAGGCGAGTCTCGGCGACGAATATCTCGCGCAACTCGGTCCCTGGAAGCACATGCTGTCGCTTGGCCTCACCACCTGGGCGGAAAAACCCGAGCCCACGCGGTCCGACTGCCACGCCTGGAGCGCGCATCCCAACATTGACCTTCTTTCCATCGTCGCCGGTATCGAGCCCGCCACGCCCGGTTTCCGCACGGTTTCAATCGAGCCTCATCTCGGCTCGCTCTCGGACCTTTCCGCTTCCGTGCCAACACCTCAGGGCCCGGTGGCTGTTAAGTATCGGCTCGACGGCGGAAAATTGAATGCGGAAATCACCCTGCCGCCCGGCGTTTCCGGGACCCTGCGCTGGAACGGAAAGTCAGCGGCAGTCCATGCGGGCCGGCAGCGCCTCGAAATGTGAACACCTGTGGCATAATTCCCCGCTGGGCCTTTCAGTTGTGGCCTTGATTCGCACAATTTCAAAATTCTTCCGGGAGAGAATTCCATGAATCGTCGTCGTTTTCTTGCTTCATCAATTGCAGCTTCATCCTTGCCGGCCGCAACCTCTCTGGCTGCGAGCCATGGTGAAAAGCAAATCGAGAGCGGCCGTGATTACTACCTCCTGCGGCGTTATTACCTTCGCGGCGGGCCGCAAGGCGGGCTTTGCCACGAATATTTCAGCGGCGCGCTGATTCCGGCCGCAAACCGGCTTGGCGTAAAGCCTGTCGGCGTTTTCAATCTCATGGCCGGCCCGCAAACTCCTTCGATTTACGTGCTGCTGCCTTCCGATTCGCTCGAAACCTTGATCCGCCTCGATCACCTCCTCGAACAGGATAAGGACTACATCAGGAAAGCTTCGCCCTTTCTTGACGCTCCTGCCGGCGCTCCCGCCTTTGAACGCATGGAGAGCAGTTTGATGATCGCCTTCCACGGCCAGCCACAAATCACGCCGCCACCCGGCGCTGCTGATCACCATCCGCGTATGTTCGAGCTGCGCACTTATGAAAGTCCCAGCGAGCGTGACCATCGGCGCAAAATCGAAATGTTCCACAGCGGTGAGTTTGACGTCTTTGCCCGCGCCGGGTTCCATCCCGTCTTTTACGGCGACATGCTGGTCGGCCCGCGCAAGCCGCAACTCACCTACATGCTTTCCTTCCCCAGCCTCGAAGAGCGCAACAAGCTCTGGAAAGCATTCGGCTCCGATCCGGAGTGGACTCGCCTGACACATGACCCGCGGTTTGATTTTGAACCCATTGTCACGAACATCACCAATCTGTTCCTTGAGCCGGCTGACTCCTCGCAAATCTAGCCCTGCGCCTGCTTCGCTGGAAATCTCACAGTCCAGGCAGAATTGCTTCGATCGCCTTGCGCCGCTTCATGATGTGTTTTATATGCTAAGATTTGATTTTCGATTTGTGACGTTTGGGAATCTCCGCTGAAACGTCGCAGAATCTCGAATCGGCGAGAGGGGATTTGGACTGAGTGGCCGAATCGCGATTTCTACTTACCGGCGCAAAAGGATTTATCGGATCCTGGGTGGTCAGGACGCTGATTGAGCGCGGCTCCCGTCCCTGGGTGTTCGACCAGGACCTGGACTCGCACCGGCTGGAATCCCTCCTGACCGATGATCAAATCGAGCGCATTCACTTTATCGAAGGCGACGTTACCCAGCTTGAGGATATTGAGCGGGCCGCCCTCGATCACGGCATCACACATCTGATCCACCTAGCTGCGTTGCAGGTTCCCTACTGCGCCGCCGACCCTCCTCTCGGCGCCAGAGTCAACGTTGTCGGCACACTGAATGTTTTTGAAACCGCGCGCCGCCATCGTGACCGGATCAAGAAGGTCGTGTACGCCAGTTCGCAGGCGGTTTTCGGCCCCGAGGAGTTTTACGGCGGCGAGAAAGTTCCGGAGGGCGCGCCGCTGCTGCCCAACACTCATTACGGAGTCTTCAAACAGGCGAATGAAGGCAACGCCCGCGTCTATTATCTAAGCGACGGAATTTCCAGCATCGGTCTTCGCCCCGGCACAGTTTATGGCGCGGGCCGGGACCGCGGCATCACTTCCGGCCCCACCAAAGCGATCAAAGCGGCCGTCGCCGGCCTCCCCTACACCATCAAACTGACGGGCGGGGTTGACATGCAGTACGTTCGCGACACAGCGGAAATCTTCATTCGTTCCGCCGAATCGAACATCCAGGGAGCGAGAGTTTATACTCCGCGCGGCGAGGTGATCGAGATCGAAAAATTCCTGACCGTCCTCGGCCGCCTGCTGCCCCAATC
>JBJKPU010000062.1:0-16447 GCA_046706005.1 Terriglobia bacterium
AGCGGTCCACCACGGCGCCGGCCGGAATCTGGCACAAACCATAGGTCCAGAAGAAGGCGGAGAGCAGCACGCCCATCGTGCCGGGCGTGAGCCGGAAATCCTTCATCATCGCCGGGGCGGCAATGCTGAGATTGCCCCGATCAACGTAGTTGATCATGATGGCGATGAATACGAGCGCGAGAAGAATCCAGCGTCGGCGCGTCATGGATGGTTGCAGACTTTCCGGGCGCAAGTCGAGTTGAGCATTCTACACTGATTGGCCAAGTCCGGCGACACCGGCACCCCCCGATTGACACGCTTTGCGGGTCAATGGCAGTATGGATGAACCGGTGCGCCGAAGTGGCGGAATTGGCAGACGCGCTACATTCAGGGTGTAGTGCCCGTCAGGGCGTGGAGGTTCGAGTCCTCTCTTCGGCACCAACCGTTCACTTAAAGATGCAAAACTGAAATTCCTCCGCCGCCGTTCACGGCTGCTCGCGAAATGCCACGAAGCTGTGAGGCTCAACCTGAAGCTCAAAGCCGTATTGCCGCGCAGATCCCGGTCGGCCAAAGCCGAACGACGGCAGCGCTTCGCCCGCGAGCGTTGTTCCAGTCGCGATGTTTTGAATGTGCCCGAAACCGCCCGTGATTCTGACCGCCACGGGATGGTCAAGAAATGACTGCACGACAAACGAGCCATTGCCGTACGTGAACAGGCTCACTTTCGCCGGCCCATCCAGTCGGATAGGCGAACCGGGTTGAATGAGCCGGCGAAGCGCGTCGAGCACGGGCGACGGCAGCCGATAGAGCGCGTTCATGCTTTCCGGTACCACGAGCACGTAGAGTTCCCCTTTGCCGTAATGATCCATCAGAAGGATCGGCACACCGCGCCCGTCGGCCAGGCCACGAACAACGGCCCAGTCTTCGTTTGTAAAGAAATGAACTTCAGGGAAAAGAACAGGCTGCAGGGTTGAACCGGCAATCGTCCCGCCTCCAAAGCCGAAGCCCGTCACGTACTGCGTAGCTGGCAGAACCTTGCCGGTGACGCGCATGTCGGAAACCTGATCGAAGCCGTGATCCTGAATAGCGCGCAGGAGACCGGAAGTGATGATCACGTTGTCTCCGGCGCGCAAGTGATGCTCGATTTTCGAGACGATGGCGGGATCCTGCTTTGCCGCTTCCGTCAAGAGAACGGTCTTGGCCTCCGGCCAGTCGGGATACATTTCGATCGGGATCCCGATCATTCCAAGGACTTCCGGAAAGAAATCCTCACCGCTTGACTGCAGCGGGCGGTAAACGGCCAGGCCTTGCGGCTTTTCGAGATCGCCTGCCACGCGGTCAACTTGCCGCAGCGAGTAAGCGGCGACATCGGCCATGAGTGGAGTCTTGGCCGAGGGACCAAAGAATCCACCGCAGCATTCGCTGAGCATCTGGAAATAGTTGAACGTCGTAGGCATCATCTGCCAGGCGCTGCGGTCGCCCGGCTCCGCATTGCGCAGCAGATCCGAATACTCGAACAGGTTGATGGCGGGCGCCTTGGCCAGAATCGTGTCCCAAAGCTGCTCGGCGTAACGGTCCAGCGTACCCATGGCGATGGGATCCACCCATCCCCCGCCGTTTCGCCCGGGCGCGAAATTCTCGAAGTAGCGGAAGATTTCATAACTCTCGTACTGCTGCAGCTGCTGATCGGTCACCAGCGGATCGCGAGTTTCATCGCCGGTCCAGATCTCCGGGAAGATTTTCGGCTGCTCTGCCAGGTCGAATCCCATTCCCTGGAAATAGGGATAGAAGTTGGGGAATTTGATAATGACGTGGACCTTGGGATTGGCGGCGAGCGCCGGCTTCAGAATCAGATCGCGCGAGACTTCATCCATGGTTTCCAGGCGGAACTGCTCCCAAGTACGCTTGCCCTTGGCCGCGATGTCGGCATCGCTCTTGGTATTGAAAAAGAAAAGATCGTCAAGAATGAACTCGTTGAAGTGCCGGGCCGTAAGCGCCGACATGCGCTCGACCATCGCGCGGTCCTTGGGGTTGGCGTAGTCGAGGGTGCGGAACTGTCCGCCTCCGCCCGGCCCGAGCAACGCCATGCCGCCCGCCACGGCCACGCCCTGCGATTGGAAGAACTTCTTGACGCTCGCGATCGCCGCATCGTCGGCGGTCGCGCCACTGCGGAAGCTTTCGATAAAAACCCGATCCACGTGCAGGCGACTGCTGATCGTCTTCCAGCTCGACTCCATCCACGCGGGATCTTTCGCCATCCGGTTGACGACCTGCACGGGAATATAAACCGTGACCTTGAAATTCTTGTAAGCTGCGGGTTCAGCGGCTGCGAGCGTACCGGCCAGGAACATCATCACTGCCGCGCTAAACGCAATTTTCCGTATCATTATTAATTTTCCTCCTCGCTCTTGTCAGGGAATGCAGCTGCGTCCCGCTCCCGGAAACACTCGCATAGCGCACCTGCTCGTCCGGGAGACAGTTTCTCCACGCGCAGATCAACCCTGCACCAAATATAGGCGCAACGATGTTAGCAGAGGCGGGGCCGGATGGCACCGCAATGGTGAATTCGCGCTGCCCGCACGAACTGCCCGAGCGAGCCCGTGATCAGCTTACGGCTGCTCCCGGAAAGCGACGAAGCTGTGAGGCTCGACCTGAAGCTCGAAGCCGTACTGGCTCGGCGCCCGAGCCCGCCTAAATCCAAATGACTGCTGCGCTTCGCCTGCCAGCGTGGTGCCGGTCGTGATGTTCTGGATGTGACCGAAAGCGCCGGTAATTCTGACCGCGACCGGATGGTCCAGAAAAGACTCCACTACAAACGAGCCGTTATCGTATTCGAAAAGGCTCACCTGGGCCGGGCCGTCCAGATGCACGGTCATTCCATTCTCAAGATAGCGGCGAAGCGCGTCGAGCACGGGCGGCGGCAGACGGTAGAGATCGTTCATGTTGTCCGGCACAGTCCACACATAGAGCGTCCCCTTGCCGTAACGGTCCGTCAGCAGAAGCGGCACGCCGCGCCCGTCGGCCAGGCCGCGCACGACAGCCCAATCTTCGTTCGTGTAGAAATGAATCTCGGGAAACAGAATGGGCCGCGCGGTCGAGCCCACGCCGGAGCCCGTTCCCGAGCCGAACCCCGCCAGGTATGATGTCACACCCAGCACACGGCCGGTGTCGCGCAGGTCCGTGATCTGGTCAAAGCCGCGGTCCTGCAGGACCCGCAGCAGGCCGGAAGTGATAATCACGTTGTCTCCAGCGCGCAGGTGCTGCTCGATTTTCGATATGACGTCAGGATCCTGCTTCGCTGCTTCCGTCAGCAGAACGGTCTTGGCCTCCGGCCAGTCAGGATACATCTCCACTGGAATTCCGATCATGCCGGCGACATCAGGGAAGAAATCCTCGCCGCTCGACTGCAGCGGTCGGTAAACAGCAAGGCCTTGCGGCTTGCCCAATTCTCCCGCCACGCGGTCAACCTGCCGCAGCGCGTAAGCAGCAACATCAGCCACGAGCGGAGTTTTGGCTCGGGGACCAAAGAATCCGCCACAACAATCGCGCAGCATCTCAAAATAGTTGAACGTCGTAGGCATCGACTGCCAGGGGCTGCGGTCGCCCGGCTCGGCATTGCGGATCAAGTCTGAATACTCGAAAAGGTTAATGGCGGGGGCTTTGGCCAGAATCGTATCCCAAAGCTGCTCGGCGTAGCGATCCAGATAACTCACCCCGTAAGGGTCCACCCAACCGCCGCCGTTGCGGCCGGGAGCGACGTTTTCCAGGTAGCGGAAAATTTCGTAGCTTTCATATTGCTGCAATTGCTGGTCCGTGGTTTCCGGATCGCGCGTTTCATCGCCGGTCCAGATTTCCGGAAAGATTTTCGGCTCCTGTTCTAAGTCATAGCCCAGTCCCTGAAACGACGGATACCAATTGGGGAATTTGATAATGACGTGCACCTTGGGATTGGCGGCCACTGCCGGTTTGAGGATCAGGTCGCGCGCCGCTTCATCCATCATGTGCAGCCGGAATTGATCCCAGCTGTGGCTGCCTTTGGCGGTGATGTCGGAGTCGGTTTTCGTGTTGTTGAAGAAAAAATCATCGAGCATGATTTCATCAAAGTGCCGGGCCGTGAACGCCGACATGCGCTCCAAAACCGCGCGGTCCTTGGGATCCGTGTAATCGAGCGAGCGGAACTGCCCGAAGCCGCCCGGTCCGGAAAGGGCCATGCCGCCCGCCACAGCCACACCCTGCGATTGGAAGAATTTCTTGACTCTGGCGATCGTCGCGTCGTCGGCGCTCGTGCCACTTCGGTAGGTTTCGATAAAGACCTTGTCCACGTGCAGACGACTGCTGATCTTGTTCCAGCTCGACTGCATCCAGGCGGGATCGTGGTTCATTTGATTAACAACGGAAATGGGAATATAGACCGTCACCTTGAAATTCTTGTACGCTGCGGGCTCAGCGGCCGTGAGCGTCCCCGCCAGCATGAAGATGGCCACCGCCGCAAAACAGAATTTGCGCATCGTTCTTACCTCCTGCAAAGATAATTTTCTTCAACGTACTCGCATGCCCAGCTTGTGATCCCAATGGAGCGGCTTTTCGAATCGCGCCAAAGGCGCTTCCGGCACTTGGCCCACCGACACGCCGTACTTCCAGTCGGGCGGGCAAATCGCAATGTAGCGCGCGTAGCCGCCCGTGCCACCCTGCAGCTTCGGAAATCCAATTGTGACCAGCGCGCCTTTTTCCGGAACTTTGTCGAGATGCGCCACGCCCTCCGCCTGCGTATAGCCGTTGCGCAGCAGCCACGCCTCGCTCTCAAGAGTCGGCGTGTCGTCGGTGTCAAGGGCCTCGTGGCCATGAAAGAGAATATGCCGTTCGAGGTGCAGAAACTTCAGCGCCGCCAGCTTGACGCCCGGAAATCGCTTGAGATCAGCAAGCGCGGGATCCGGCCACCGCTTCGACCAATCCGAACGAATGAAAACCACCGACCCCTCCGGAATGCGGCCGTATCGGCGCTCCCAATCGTGAACGTCCTCCACGCCCATCTGATATCCAAAGTCCTTTGCCGTCTTTTGATAAATCGGAATTACTACCAGCGGGCGCACCGCAAACGTGGGCGGCAGTTCGTCAATCGCGGAGAAATGCGGATTCCAGTGCGCGGGCGGGTCGAGCTGAGTTCCGAATTGGTCGGACGAAAGGTCGTAGTGCGTTGCTTCAAACCCGTCCTTCGCCCAAGTGTAAGCGCGGCCGGTGGCGGGGTCCACAGTGGGCAGAAATTTCGATGGTCCGAATCCATGCCAGACGGGAATGTGAGGATTCACACGGTGCGTCAGGTCAACATACTTTGCACCCTTCAAGGATTGCTCATAAACATTCCACAGCGGTGTGGCTCCGCTCGCTGCCGGCGCTGCTTTCGCCGGCAGATTAATTCCCATCGCCGCCGCCAAAGACAGAAGTCCAGTCTTCTCAAGCCAAGCTCTCCGGTTGATTCCCATTTGTCCTCCGATAACTAATTAGCGGTGATGAAACGTCGCACCCAGCCCTCGGACGCCGTGACCCCGCCGCCACATTTTAGACACAGGCTTTGCGTCGAATGCCCACGCTGTCCGGGCCCTATGCTCTCTTGGCGACTGCGGGCCAATCCGTAACGACGCCGTCCACGCCGTCTTCGATTTTGCGGCGCATCACGCGCTCGCTCTCCACGTGCCAGGCAATCACCTGAATCCCGGCCCGATGGGCGCGGCGAATGAATCGCCGTTTGGAGAATCTCCAATGCGGCAGCACAACGTCCGCCTCAATCTTCCGCGCCCGCCGAATGGTCCGGACCGGGCGTGTACAATCGATGCCCAGGCTAATCCCGGACGAAAGCTTGCGCAGGCGCGCCAGTGTCGGAAGGTCAAAGGAGATGACCGTGGTGTGCGGCGTGGCGCCGGCACGCTCGATCTCACGGAGGACTATCCACTCGATCCCCGGATAGAGGTCGCCGCCCAGCTTGATTTCAAGATAAGCGCGCAGGCCGCGCTTGCGAACCCAGGGCAGCACTTCCGAAAGCAGCGGAATCCGTTCGCCGGCGTAGCGGGCGCGTGCAAACTCCGGATAGCGCCGGTTGAACCATGATCCGGCATCAAGGCGCTTCAGTTCCGCGGCGCGGTGTGTTCGAACAATCCCCGCGGCAGAGGTGGTGCGCTTCAGGCGCACGTCGTGGATAACCACCGGGACGTCGTCCGCCGTGAGGTGCACGTCGAATTCAATCCCGTCGGCGCCCTGCCGTGCGGCAAGCTCGAAGGCGGCCATGGTGTTCTCCGGGGCTTCGCCGGAAGCGCCGCGGTGGGCGATCACGAGCGGACGAGAATTCGCCCGCTGCAAGACTTGCCTCGAACGATGGAGGGCTGATATCACAGTTTTGGATTGTAAATCGAACCGGCCAGAGATTCGAGAGCCGCGTCGCGCTGCGCGTCGCTCCAGCCCAGGCGCTCGGCAAAAATGGCGGCGATTGCGGGCAGCGCCGGACGCAGCAGGCGTGGAGCAAGCCAGCTCAATCCCGACCGCCGCAGGGCGAAATCCTCAAGAGTAAGCGCCATTTCTTCTTCGATGGCGAACGCCACTTCCGCCCGAAGCAGCGCAGGCTCACCCGGCAGAAGTTCGCCAAGTTGCGGGTCCTCATGAATGGAATCGAGAACCGTCCGCCAGCGACTGCCGTAAGTGCGAATGATGCGTTCGGCCACCGATTCGGGCACGCCGTACAAGCGCTTGGCCTCTGCGGATTCGGTGCGGACATAGGCTTCAAGCAGGCCGGTTTGCCCGCCCGGCAAGGGAGAGCGGCGGGAAGGATGATAAGCCCGCGCGGATCTTTTTCCAATCGCCCCTTCCACTCGCTCCACCAGCCGTTCGGCCAGCGCGCGCGCCGTGGTCAGCTTGCCGCCGCAGACGGTGATCATGTTCGCCGCCCAGGGGTCTTCATGAAACCTGTATTCCCGCGTGTTCTGGGAAGGGCTCGCGCCGGGCTGGATAGCAAGGGCGCGCAATCCGGCAAACCAGGCGGTGATGTCCTTCAGTTCGAGCGGCCGACGCAGAATCCGGTTCAGCGCCTGGAGAAGATATTCCGCTTCCTCGCGCTCCGGCCGGACGCCCTCCGGCCTGCCATCGTAGTCTGTGTCGGTGGTGCCGAGAAGAGCATGGCCCAGCCACGGCATCATCACGAAAATGCGCTCGCCGGGCAAGATGGCCGCGAACACGGCGTAGGTTCCCGCAACAGGGGGAAGAACGATATGCGTGCCTTTGGTCAGCCGGACCGTCTTTGAGCCGTCCGCACCGGGCACCACCGCCCGAACTGCATCAACCCACGGCCCCGTGGCGTTGACCCAAAAACGCGAAGCCAGTTCATGACGCCGTCCGGTCAGGACATCTTCCACTTCAGCGGTTGCCACAATCGGCCGACCGCCGCGCATCGCGCCGGGCGTTGCGGAAAAGGAGTGCACGCGGCAATAATTTGTCGCTACAGCGCCGTGCCTTACGGCATCGAGAACGTATTCGAGCGTGAGGCGCGCATCATCGGTTTCGGAATCGTGATAGACCGCGGCGGCGCGGAGTCCTTCCGGCTGCAAGGCAGGCACAAGGCGAACTGCCTCGTCCGGCGAGTACGTTCGATGGCGGTCTTTCCTTCCCAGATTGCCCAGCAGGTCGTAGATCGAAAGGCCCAAACGGATTTTGAGCGGTGAGTAAGGATCGCCTTTGTAAATGGGCAGGAAGAACGGCAGGGGCCGCGCCAGATGCGGCGCAAGTTCCAACAGCCACCCGCGCTCCCGGCGCGCCTCGCGCACCAGACGGAATTCCATCTGCTTCAGGTAGCGCAGCCCGCCGTGAATCAGCTTGGAAGAACGGCTGGAAGTCCCGCCGGCGAAGTCGTTCGCGTCAATCAGGGCGACCTTCAGCCCGTGCAAAGCGGCTTCGCGAGCAGTAGCCGCTCCGTTCACCCCGCCGCCGATCACGGCAAGGTCAAAGGGTTGGCTGGAAAGAGCCTCCAGATTTCTTTTCATGCTTGCCGATTGAACAGCGTCTCAGGGTTAGCAAAAGAGCGAGCGTTCGAAAATCCAGTGGGCGCCGTGACGCAACCGGATCAGGCAGCATCCTGGCCCACCTCGACCATGGCCTTGATACAGTTCGTCCATTCGCGTATCTGTGTAAACCGCTTCGGAACCTCGGATAGCTTCATGCGGTGAGTGATCCAGGGAGCGGTGTCGATCGCCCCTTGCTCGACCAGGCCAATCACCCTGGGGAACTGGTTAGCGCTGTTGCGCGTGGCAAAAATTGAGATCTCACGGCGGTGGAAAAGCGGATCGTCCAGCAGAACCGGGCTCATCACCAGCCCCACGAAAACCAGCCTGCCTCCGGGCGCGGCACGGAGGAGGCTCTGCTCCATCGCCTTGGCGTTTCCAGTGGCGTCGAACACAACGTCGGCCAGCTTTTCATCCGGCCTGGGCAGTGTTTCGACGCCGAGGGTCGTCAGGAATTGGCGGCGGTCGGGGTTGATTTCCAGCACGCGGACGCGCGCCTTCACAGCCAGCGCGGCCTGGATTACAGACAGCCCGATCGGGCCCGCGCCGACCACCAGTGCTTCTTCACCCTCCTTCAGGCCGCTGCGCTCCACCGCGTGCGCACCCACGCCCAGCACCTCGATCAGCGCCAACTGGTCGAAGGAAAGCCGGTCGGATTTGTACAAGTGGCCGAGAGGAATTGTCATGAATTCGCACATGCCGCCGTCAGTATGCACACCGAGCACTTCAATTCGTTCGCAGCAATTCGTTTTGCCTGACTGGCAGGCGCGGCAGGCTCCGCAGCTCAGATACGGCTCCACGGCGCAGCGGCTGCCCGCCTCGATTCCCCGATCATTGGAAGTCGCTTCAACCACCTCTACGCCAAGTTCGTGCCCCAAAATGCGCGGGTAGCTGAAAAAAGGCTGACGCCCGGTATAAGCGTGGAGATCGGTCCCGCAAACGCCCACTCGCCGTACCTTCACCAAGGCTTCCCCCGCTTTGGGCGAAGGGATTTCCGCGCTTTGAGCGACGAATTTACCGGGAGTTTCAAGAAGTATTCGAAGCATGCGAGCCCTTTCTGGATATGAAGGCCTCAATCAAGTCTGCGGAGCCGCTAGGACCCACAGCAGCCGTCGTTATCCGCCGCAGGGACTTCCACTCTTTCAAGGTTTCCGCCGCAGCGCGGACACAGCGGAAGCAACTGGCCCTTCTTTGCATTGAGCTGTCCTCCGCACGCGGAGCATTTGAACTGTCCGTCTTCGGTAACCACGACAAGGCTCATAATTGTGCCGGGTTTATTTCCCCGCGGACCAAGAATTAATTCTAACCTGTCCGCTCCACGTGCAGCCGTGCAATTTCCTAAATCTTCCGAATCAGCGCCACGGCATCGGCGCACACGGCTTCGCCGCGGCCCACCGCGTCCAGGCCCTCGCCGGTCTTGGCCTTCACGCTGACCTGTCCCGCATCAAGACCGAGTGCGCGCGCGATGTTGCGTTCCATTCGGCCGATATGGGGCCTGAGCCTGGGCCGTTCCAAGCCGACCGTCGCGTCAACATTCGCGACCACGTAACCCGCCGCGATGAGAAGCTTGCGCACTTCCCGCAGGAACACAAGGCTGGGAGCGTTGTGCCAGCGAGGCGCAGTGTCCGGAAACAGGCGACCGATGTCGCCCAGCTTTGCTGCGCCCAGAAGGGCGTCGCAAACGGCGTGGACCAGCGCATCACCGTCCGAATGCGCCCGCGGCCCCTTCTCAGACGGGATTTTGACGCCGCCCAAAATTAGCTTCTTTCCGGCAACCAACGGGTGGACGTCATTACCAATGCCGATGCGCATCGTCGAGTTGCCTGCCGGATTCATTGAATTCGCAGGCTCCCGGCGGCGGGCCTTTGCGTTGCGAGAGCTTTTCATTTGCGGAAGGGCCATGGGAATGCCGGGTGCGGATGGCTCAACTTGCTTCCTGACTCTGTTCCTGTGCGATGTAGAGGCGCGCCAGAGGAAGATCGGACGGGTTGGTGATTTTGATATTCCGCTCCGAACCCATCAGGACCGTCACTTCGTGTCCCAATCGCTCCACCAGGCTCGACTCGTCGGTTCCGCTGAATCCGTCTGCCTTGGCGCGCTCCACCGCTTCGCGCAAAATCTCGTAGCGAAAAGCCTGGGGCGTCTGTGCCAGCACGATCCGCTCGCGGGGGATGGTTCCCAGCACAATCTGGCGCTCAATCTGCTTCACGGTATCGACGCTGGGAATGCCCAGGATGGCCGCGCCGCTCTTGCGCGCCGCTTCGATCACCTGCTGGATCATCTCGAGGGATACAAAAGGTCGCACGGCATCATGGACGACGACGATTTCCGTGCTCTCCGGGGCCTCGGCCAGCGAGAGGGCCACCGTCTCCTGCCGCGTGACGCCGCCCGCCACCAGACGCGGCGGCCGGGAAAAGTGCTCCCGTTCAATTTCACGCTGCGCTCGCTCCACATCCTCCGACCGCAGCCCTAGGTAGATCTCGTCCACCGAGTCCGCAGCCGCGAACTTGCGCAGCGTGTGGACCATAATAGGCACCCCCTCAAGCGCCAGAAACTGCTTGGGGGTTTCGGTGCCCATGCGCAGGCCCGCCCCCGCCGCCGGAATGATCGCCAGGACCTTCATGGAAAGGACAGATTACACCAGAATCCTTCCGCTGTCTCGCCTGGCGTGGTCTCTTTCGCGGCGCTCAGGAATGCAGTTGCTGGACGGGCTGGCCGGATTCAGCGCGGTCCGTTCGCAGTTTGTCGTCGTACTTGCCGAAAATCATCTTCCCGGCGGTGGTCTGAAGCACGCTGGTCACAGAGACATCAATCGTCTTGGAGATCATCTTCTTGGCGTTGTCCACCACGACCATGGTCCCATCGTCGAGGTACGCCACACCCTGATTGTATTCCTTGCCCTCTTTCAGGATGAAGACGCGCATGATCTCACCCGGCAGCACCACCGGCTTGAGCGAGTTCGCGAGTTCGTTGATATTGAGCACCGGAACACGCTGGAGCTGCGCCACTTTGTTCAGGTTGAAATCGTTGGTGACGATCTTCCCCTCGAATTTTTTGGCCAGCTCGATCAGCTTCATGTCCACTTCACGAATCTGGGGGAAATCGTCCTCAACGATTTGCACCTGGGCCGTCGTCAGCTTCTGCATGCGCTGCAGAACGTCCAAGCCGCGCCGGCCGCGGTTGCGCTTCAAGGGATCGGAGGAATCAGCAACCAATTGCAGCTCCCGCAGGACGAATTGCGGCACGATCAGCGCCCCGTCCACAAAACCGGTTTCGCAGACGTCGGCGATCCGGCCGTCAATAATCACGCTCGTGTCAAGGATCTTGGCAGTTCGCCGCGGCTGCCGCTCCGAGTTGAACAGCCCCCCCATCGCCGCCAGGTTCAGCATATCGCCCTTGCTCGCTCCCACAACCAGGCCGACGTAGGCAAGCAGCAGAAGCAAGGTCACCTGAATATAAGAGAGTGAATGCTTTTCCAACGCTGTGAGGCTCAGCAAATGGCTGATCATCAGAGCGGACAAGATACCCAGCGTAGTTCCAACCGCGGCTCCAATCAGGCGTTTAAGGCTGGTCTTTTCCAGCCGCATTTCGACCACAATAAACGCCAGACCCAGACCCGCCCCCAGTATCATCGAATTGACTGGAGACATGTGATAAGGCCGGAGATGATATGAAGCCGTGATCATGGCTACAATAAATAGAGCCCGAAGTGTCATCATTTCCCAAGACATCGGTTCGTACCTCCTTCCCGAGAGTTTGGTGGTGCAACCTTGAAAATCCCCCCCCTTTGCCGCGAGTTCCGCTTCGTGGCACAAAATATAGCACGTCCCCGCAAACGGAGCTAGGCAGGGATTTGTAAGATGAAAGGCTTATTTACCTGTTCTTGACTTAACTAAGATGGGACTGCCGGTGAACGCGAACTTTTCGCGAATCCGGTTTATCAAGAATCGTTCCGTCGAAAAATGCAGACGGCCCGGCCGATTGGTGAATGCCACGAAAACCGGAGGACTGGTCCCCGTCTGCGTCAGATAGTAAATCTTCAAGGGTTTCTTGGCGGGTGCGGGAACGCGCCCCAGATCCAGCGTCTTGAGAAATACATTCATCTGCGCGGTGGGAATACGCAGCCGTCGCGCCTCCGCGACTTCAGCTATGGTTTCCCAAAGCCGATCCAGCCGCTTTCCGCGTAGCGCGGATACAAAAACAACAGGCGCGTATTCGAGAAACTTCATGCGGCGGCGAAGGTCCGCCGTGAATTCCTGAGTCGCAGCGGGACCTTTGACAACAGCATCCCACTTGTTGACGACCACCACCACGGAGCGAAGACTCTCATGGGCGTAGCCGGCGATATGCGCGTCGAGCGCCGTCACTCCTTCCGTGGCGTCGAGCGTGACCAGCGCCACGTCCGCGCTCTCCAGGTGTTTCCGGGCTTGAATCACGCTCAGTTTTTCAGCCAAAAGCTTGGTCTTCCCTTTGCGCCGAATTCCGGCAGTGTCAATGAATCGAATACGGAGGCCGTTGCGCTCGACTTCTGCGTCAACGGCATCCCGCGTGGTTCCGGCCACCGGCGTCACAATCGAACGTTCCTCATTGAGCAGGCGGTTGAGCAGGGTGGATTTGCCCACGTTCGGCCGGCCAATGATCGCCACGCTCGTGGCCGGCGCCGGCGGAGTCTCGGCCCCGGCTTCCGGCCCGTAAGCAGCCTTCGCCTCAGCACCCGCGTAGGTTACATGGTCCAGCAAGTCATCCACGCCCAGTCCGTGCTCGGCGGAAACGGGGATGACCGCGTCGAGTCCCAGCCGCGCAAAATCGGCCACAAGTCCAGTGTGCGCCGGTGTGTCGGCCTTGTTGACGGCCAACGTCACGGGTTTGCCGGTGCGTCGCAGACGTTGGGCCAATTCCTCATCGAGGGGCGTGATTCCCTGCCGTCCATCCACGACCAGAATCAGGTGCTCGGCTTCCTCGATCGCGGTCTCAGCCTGGCGGAAGATTTCGCTGACGATCAGGTCCTTCTCGGCCGGAACCATCCCGCCCGTGTCCACCACCTCGAAGCGCCGTCCGCGCCATTCCGAGGGCGCGTAAAGGCGATCGCGGGTCATGCCGGGCTCATCACCGACAAGAGCCCTCCGTCGCCCTACGATTCGATTGAAGAGCGTGGACTTGCCGACGTTCGGCCGACCGAGAATCACGATGCGAGGCAGCTTGGGCATCTTAGGGTCGGCTCCATTTTAACAGAGGCGGCTGTGCTATCCTTCTCGATGCAGCGGCAATTGGTTCGGGGTTTGCCCGGAGGGCGCGAATCTCTTTGCCTCTGCCTTCCGAATCCATGGCTACTCCAAGAACAAAAGGGACGGAAAATATTTCGCTGGAGCGCATTTTCGGCCACGACGGATGGCTCGCGCGGCATCACCGGCTCTACGAATTCCGCGCTTCGCAGTTGGAAATGGCTGAGTCGGTCGAGTCGGCCATAGAATCCGGCCGCCACCTGATAGTGGAAGCCGGCACGGGGACGGGCAAGACGCTCGCCTATCTGGTTCCTATCATTCGCAGCGGCAAGCGCGTCGTAATTTCGACGGGAACGAAGAATCTTCAGGAGCAGCTCTTCTTCAAAGACATTCCTTTTCTCAAGAAACTGTTTCCCAAGCTTCGCGCCACGCTGATGAAGGGCAGGCAGAATTATCTTTGCCGGCAGAAGCTTTACGATCTGGAAGACCAGCCCGTTCTGAAGGGCCTGGAGGAAGTCACGCTTTACGCGCAAATCCGCGAATGGGAGGGGAAAACGCAAACCGGCGATCGCGCCGAGATTCAAGGCCTGCCTGACGCAAGCGAGCTCTGGCATCGGATTGATGCGCGCGGCGAGGCCTGCACGGGACAGAAATGCCCTCAATTCGACCGCTGCTTCATCACCTGGATGCACCAGCGCGCGGCGGAATCCGACCTGATCATCGTGAATCATCATCTGTTTTTCGCTGACCTTGCCCTCAAGCAGCTGGAATACGCCAGCCTGTTGCCCGATTACCAGGCCGTTGTTTTCGATGAGGCTCACGATCTGGAAGAGGTGGCCACACAATACTTCGGCATTCGGATTTCGAATTATCGCTTTGAGGAATTGGCACGCGATACGGAAGTAACGCTGCGCATCAAGTCCGTCGAAGCTCCGGACGTGTTTTCCTGCGTGAGTGAATTGCGGCGGCGCAGTGAGCATTTCTTCAGCCTGCTGCCCGCAAGCGATGGCCGCAGAAGTTTCTCAAACCGGGGAGAATTTCTGGAAGCCCATCACGGCGCTTATACGGCGCTTGCCAATGCGCTGGTGCGGATCGAAAGCGAAATCGGGCGGCTGAAGGAACGGCCGGAAGAAATCAATAATTTGGCGCGGCGCGCCGGTGAACTGCGCCAGGCGCTGCAGTTCGTGATGGAAAGCGACGACCACAATTTTGTTTTCTGGTGGGAGCGCCGAGGCCGCGGTGTTTTTCTCGAAGCCTCTCCCATCGACATCGCGCCGATTCTGAGCGAACGACTGTTCAACAAGGTGCACCCCATCATCCTGACCTCCGCCACCCTGGCCGTGGGTGGCAATTTCAATTTCCTCAAATCCCGGCTGGGCGTGGAAGGCGCGACCGAGACGATTCTCGATTCCCACTTCGATTATCAGCAGCAGTGCCTGCTCTACACCCCGCTGCATTTGCCCGACCCACGCGAAAAAGATTTCGCAGCCCGGGCGGCCGGGGAAGTGGCTGAGTTGCTGAAGGCGAGCCGCGGCAGAGCTTTTGTTCTCTTCACATCGCACCAGCAGATGCGGGAAATTTCCGAGCGAGTGCGCCCGCTCATCCGCTACCCGATGCTGCTTCAAGGCACAGCCCCGCGCACAGCCTTGCTCGACCGCTTCCGCCGCACGCCCCACGCCGTGCTTTTCGCCACCAGTTCCTTCTGGCAGGGAGTGGATGTGCAGGGCCAGCAATTGAGCGCGGTCATCATTGACCGTCTGCCTTTTGCCGTGCCCTCGGACCCGGTTGTCGCGGCGCGCATCCGCCGCATCAATGAGGAAGGCGGCAACGCCTTCGGTGAATATCAGGTGCCGGAAGCCGTCATTTCTCTCAAGCAGGGATTTGGCCGGCTGATCCGCAGCCAGAGCGACCGTGGCCTCCTGGCCATCCTCGATCATCGGCTGGCGAGGAAGGCTTACGGATCAGTCTTTCTGGAAAGCCTGCCCCCTTATCGCAGAACGGCGCAGCTGGAAGAAGTTCAGACTTTCATGCGAGAATGTTAGAGAACAATCAGATGCAATTCCCTGCCACGCGCGTCGGTGCAACGGGGAGAGGTTGCTTCGGGAGGATTGATGTTCGAGGTTTCAGTGGAGTATTCGTTCGCCGCGGGCCACGCCCTGCGCGGTTACAAGGGAAAATGCGAGAATGTGCATGGGCACAATTACAAAATTCAGGTCAGCGTAGAAGGGGAAAAACTCAACTCGACCGGACTATTGGTGGATTTTGTGGATCTTCGCAAGGCGGTCCACTCGCTGGCGGAGCGGCTGGATCATCGCTTCCTGAACGACCTCGAGCCTTTTGACCGGCTGAATCCCTCGGCCGAAAACATCGCGCTCTATTTCGCGCAGAATCTTGAAACCCAGTTGAAAGGTGATGGCCTGCGCATCCAAGCCGTCACGGTGTGGGAGACGGACACGACTTCCGCCACTTATCGGCCCCAGCCTCACTAATCACTCTTCAAAGTGGCCGCCGCCAATCGAACCTCTATCCGAAGCCTTCCGTCACGAACGCCAGCGGGACAGGACCGGATGAGCTTGCGCTTCGTGCAACCGCGCGCAGGAGCCTTCCCGGCAGACATAAACATCTCCGCAGCCCTCACACCGCGCAAGCTCATCCTTTTCCCGGACGGCGTCGCAGATTGCGCAGACCTCGAACATGCCGGCAGCGACACGGGGGGAAAGAACGTGCCAGGTTTCGAAGGCCTCGTGCTCCTCTCGGATTCTCCGCAACTCGTCCTCACGGATCATAGCGTCCTCAGTGTTATTGGATGCACGTTTGTGACCACGGGTGCCACAAATCGGCAAAATCCAAAATGGAAAGATCTCTTTTAAGATCAATAAGAAACAATATGCGCGCGCCCTTTTTGCATGCGACACTCTCGGACCCACTCAAAAGAGTGTGCATTTCCGCCATTGCAGTGCTACTTTTTGTCCTACCCGACGGCCCGTTGAAATTGGTTCGTTCGGGCGATTTCAGGTTAGAGAGTTCGGGTACAATGAAATCTTCGCGGCAAAAGCGCGGCTTGACCGGCAAATGGCGCGACGGCTTTAAAGCACGGAAATGGTGGTTACGGAAATCTTCAAATCGATTCAGGGCGAGTCGACTTATGCCGGCCTTCCCTGCGTCTTCGTGAGGTTGACGGGCTGCAACCTGCGCTGCCATTGGTGC
>JBJKPU010000063.1:0-10633 GCA_046706005.1 Terriglobia bacterium
GAAATCAGGCGCTTTTTCTGAACGCGCGCGGCGGACGGCTGACGGACCGCTCGGTGGCGCGGCTGCTGAAGCGCTACGTTGGCCTTTACGGACCGCCGGTGCGCGTGAGCCCGCACGGATTGCGGCACGCCTTCGCTTCCCATCTGCTGGCCGAGGGCGCCGACCTGCGGGCCATCCAGGAAATGCTGGGCCACAAGAGCCTGGCGACCACGCAGAAATACACTCAGGTTTCGATGAAGCATCTTCTTGAGGTTTACGACAAGGCTCATCCCAAAGCGTAGGCGTTTTTGCCTGATTTTCCGGGGCCGCGGCAATCGTTCCGTTGACAAGCACGCGCAGTCGGATACAATTAGCCGTTAACCATTTGCGAGTTGAATCATGTCTCTACCCAGGGTTT
This sequence comes from Terriglobia bacterium, assembly GCA_046706005.1. Classification (GTDB taxonomy): domain Bacteria; phylum Acidobacteriota; class Terriglobia; order UBA7540; family UBA7540; genus JBJKPU01. The sequence goes on from JBJKPU010000063.1 coordinate 398, forward strand.
CCGTCGTTCAATATCTGAATACCGTGCCGCTCGTCTGGGGAATGCTGAAGGGCGAACTGGAGGGCAAGTACGCGCTTTCCTTCACGACTCCCGCGCAATGCGCGGAAGCGATCCGGCACAAGCAAGCCGATATTGGCATCATTCCTTCCATCGAATATCAGAGGATGGATCACGTCCGGGCGCTTTCCGGAATCTCCATCTCCTCCAGGAGCGAAGTGAAGAGCGTTCTGTTGCTAAGCAAAATGCCGATCGAAAACGTCGAGACGATCGCGCTGGACAACTCCTCGCGCACGTCCGCCGCGCTGGTGCGGATTCTGATGCGCCGATTCTATTCGCGTTTCGTGACTTTGACTCCCGCGGCTCCGAAGCCGGAAGAGATGTTGAAACGCGCCGACGCGGCGCTGGTGATTGGAGACACGGCGCTCGCCTACGACGCACCGGTTTCGGAGATATACGACTTGGGCGCGGAATGGAAAAAGTTCACCGGCCTGCCTTTTGTTTATGCTTTCTGGGTGGAGCACGAGGATGCCGGAGTCGGCCGATTTCAGAGAGACTTTGAAGCTTCGAGGGATTTCGGCCTGGCGAACATGAACGACATCTGCCGTGAGTACGCGCCCAAGCTGAAGATGACGGAGGACGCGATCCGCGTTTACCTGACCGAGAACATTGATTACTCCCTGGATGAAGAAGAACGAAAGGGATTGCAGCTTTTCTATAAGCTGGCGCGCGAAGTGGGCGTTGTGCCGGCCGAGAAGCCACTGGTGTTCGCATAGCCGGGCCGCAAGCATTCCTGACGCATCATAATACTGTGGGCCCGGGTGCGACCGCCTTCATGCGGACACTTGCAGAGCTGAACTTCGGCGCTTCAAAAGGCACCGGGCGGCCGGGGAAGTTTTGGCAATGGCGATGACAGATTCAGACGCGATGGCAATGCTCCAATCCGATGATTTGATCGGAGTCGGCATGGAAGCCGATGCCGTTCGCCGCCGTCTGCATCCCAGCAACGTGGTGACCTACCAGATCGACCGGAACATCAATTACACGAACATCTGCACGGAATACTGCTCCTTCTGCGCGTTCTACCGGCACGTGGGCTCGGCGGAAGGTTACGTGCAATCGCTGGATTCGATTTTCAAGCGGATTGATGAGACGCTGGCTTTGGGCGGGACAGGAATTCTGATGCAGGGCGGGCTGCATCCCGATCTGAAGATCGATTATTACGAAGGACTGCTTTCAAACATCAAGAAGCGTTATCCGAAGCTCCATCTGCATTGTCTTTCCGCGCCCGAGGTGCTGAACATTGCCGAGCTTTCCGGGCTTTCGCTTCGGGATACTCTGGCCCGACTGATTGCGGCGGGGCTCGATTCCATTCCCGGCGCGGGAGCGGAAATCCTGGATGACGAAGTGCGCCGGCGCATCGCGCGGCTGAAATGCAACACGGAAGAATGGCTTGATGTTCACCGAACGGCCCACCAGCTCGGACTGCGCACTACGGCCACCATGATGTTCGGATGCGGAGAAACATTGCAGCACCGCGTGAACCACCTGCGGAGGATCCGCGATCTTCAGAATGAGACGGGCGGCTTTACGGCCTTCATTCCCTGGTTTTTCCAGCGCGAAAATACGTCGCTGGGCAAATTCATCAAGGAAGAAGTGACCGCCGTTGATTATCTGAAGACGCTGGCGGTGAGCCGGATTTATCTGGATAACATTCTGAACGTTCAGGCCTCGTGGCTGACGCCGGGCCACAAAATCTGCCAGATTGCGCTGCGTTTCGGCGGGAACGACGTGGGCAGCATTCTGATCGAGGAAAACGTGGTCTCCGCCGCCGGCTGCGAGCGAACCAGCTCCGAAGAGCGGCTGCGGCGGATGATTGAGGGTGCCGGCTTCCGGCCCATCAAGCGCGACACGCTTTATCGCAATTACTTTCTCAACTGACCTGCCCCTTGACATCTTGATGCTTTCACAATAGCATCATGATGTGCGAACGACACTAACCCTCGACGAGGATGTGGCCCGGAAGCTGAAGCAGGAGTCGCGGCAGGAAGGGAAGCCGTTCAAGCAAATCGTGAATGATGTGCTGCGGCGCGGCCTGGCGCTTCGCGCCCGGATGCGCTCCACCAAACCTTTCAAGGTGCGGGCGAGGGATATGGGTGTATATCCGGGCCTGAACTACGATAAGGTCGGCGAGTTGCTGGAGCGGGCGGAAGGGCCGATGCACCGTTGATCCTGATTGACGCTAATCTGCTTCTTTATGCTTACAACCGAGCGGCCCCTCAGCATGTTGAGGCCCGGCGATGGCTTGAGGATGTACTAAGCAAGCCCGAGCCCGTGTGCTTCGCGTGGCCCTCGGTTCTGGCATTTCTGCGCATCGCGACCAGCGCCCGCCTCTTTCCGCGTCCCATTGCTTTAGACGAAGCGTTGGAAACTGTTGGCGGCTGGCTGGCACGGCCCAACGCAGCCGTTCTTGATCCCACAGCGGGCCATTGGGATATCCTCCGAACTCTGGCCAGGCAGGCCCATGTGTCCGGCCCTCTCGTCATGGACGCTCACTTGGCGACCCTCGCTGTGGAGCATGGCGCAACGCTGTGCACGACGGATCGTGATTTTGCGCGATTCCCCGGATTGAAGATGACGAATCCGCTCGACCCTGAGCGCCGGTAGCCTGGGATTTGCGCCGCGAACGAGAACATGACCGAACTCCGCTGGAATCCTACCGCAGATGAATGGGTCTCGACGGCGTCCCATCGGCAGGGAAGGCCGCAGATGCCCAGGGACTGGTGTCCGTTCTGTCCGGGCTCGGGGCGCGTACCGGACGACTACGACGTTTATATTTACCCCAACGATTTTGCGGCGTTCACCATTCCTCCCGCGCCTCCCGCGATTGAAGGCGATGATTTCTACCGCGTGGCGCGCTCGGTGGGGAAGTGCGACGTGGTTCTTTATCACCCGGACCACAACACTTCGCTGCCGCAGCTTTCGCTCAAGCATCTGACGCTGCTCGTCCGGCTTTGGAAAAAGCGCTTTGAGGAATTGAAGGCGACTCCCGGCATTCGCTGCGTGATGATTTTTGAAAACAAGGGCGCCGTGATCGGCGTGACCATGCCGCACCCGCACGGGCAAATCTACGCACTGCCTCTGATTCCTCCGCGCATCAGGAAGGAACTTGCCGCCGCGCGCGCTTACCGCCGCCGACACCGGCGATGCGTTTTCTGCGATGTGCTGCGAAGGGAACGAAAAGACGGCCGGCGAATCATCGCGGAAAACTCCTGCTTTACGGCGTTCATTCCGTTTTACGCGCGCTGGCCGTATGAGGTTCACATTTACTCGCGGCGGCATCTGGGTTCGATCGATCAGCTGCGGCCCGCGGAAGAGCGTGCGCTCGCGGAAATGCTGAAGTGGGTCACGCTGAAGTACGACAACCTCTACCAGATGTCTTTTCCTTACATGATGCTGCTGCACCAGTCGCCGACGCGCGGACGCTTTCCCGAATTCCATTTTCACATCGAGTTCTATCCGCCGCACCGCAGCAAGGAAAAGCTGAAGTATCTGGCGAGCATCGAAACCGGCGCGGGGCTTTTTTTGAATGATTCGCTGGCTGAGGAAAAGGCGGCGGAGTTGCGGCGGGTTGCACCCACCACGCGGCGCAAGCTTCGATAATGGGAAAGGCACGGCAGGTGATTGAGGAAACTTTCAAAACGGTTTTCGGCGGCGACGCGGAAGCCACGGCGCGCGCTCCGGGACGGGTAAATCTGATCGGCGAGCACACCGATTACAACGACGGGTTCGTGCTGCCCGTGGCGATTGACCGCACGGTTGAATTCGCGGGCCGCAGGATTCCGGGGCGGACGGTTCGCGTGTACTCGCGCGATTTTGACGGCCGCACGGAATTCAGTCTCGACAAAATTGAAAAAGATGCTCAGGCGCCCTGGAGCAATTATTTGCGGGGCGTTTCAAAGTTTCTGGAAGAATCCGGATGTGAATTATGCGGGGCAGAAATTGCGTTCGGGGGCGACGTTCCGCGCGAGGCGGGCCTGAGTTCGTCCGCCGCGGTCGAATTGGGGACGATCGCTTTCTGGAAGCGGCTGGTGGGATTCGACCTTGATCCGGTGGCGGCGGTGATGCTGGCGAAAAAGGCGGAGAACGATTTCGTGGGCGTTCCGTCGGGAATCATGGACCAGTTTATTTCCGCCCTGGGCAAAAAGGATCACGCGCTGTTCCTGGACTGCCGCAACCTCAGCTATCGCCAGGTTCCGCTGCCCGCCGATTTCAATGTGGTGGTTTGCAATTCCGGCGTGAAGCGGGCGCTGGCACAGTCAGAATATGAAGTTCGGGTGAGGCAATGCCGGCAGGCGGTGGCGCAGATTGGCGGGGTGGGTCTGGCCGTGAAGTCGCTAAGGGATGTTGACCTGGCCGAGCTTGAAATCGCGCGCGACAGCCTGAACCTGACATTGCTCCGGCGGGCTCGACATATCATCAGCGAAAATGCGCGCGTGCTTGAAGCCGTCAAGGCGCTGGACCGCCGCGATATCGACCGCTTCGGCGAATTGATGAATGAATCTCACGAGAGCCTTCGCGACGATTACGAGGTCAGCTCAAAAGAGCTGGACGCGCTGGTCGAAATTGCGCGGCGGCAGCCGGGAGTGCTGGGCGCAAGGATGACGGGCGCGGGATTCGGCGGCTGCACGGTGAACCTGGTGCGGGCGGACGCCGCCGGGGCTTTCGTTGAGAACGTCGCGCGGCAGTATAGAGAGAAGATGGGCATCCAGCCTGAAATTTATTCCTGCAAAGCCTCAGACGGCGCCTTCGCGCAATCCTGAACTAAACCCTAGAAAAGTCCCTGCGCTGGAATTGCATCCCTAACGCCGGCGGACTTCAGTGGATGGCCGGGCCTTTCAGAGATGCGACAATGATCCCTGCGATAAACAGAAGGACGAGGATAATCAGTAAGGCCTTTGTGATTGGCTTGGCGTCCCCTTCGATAAACGGGCAGGTGGCTTTCGGCGTGCGGCGCCGGGAGAGATACCAGGGAAAGACGACGATCCAAAGCAGCAGGCAGCCTATTCCCCACCGGAACGGCTTCGGGATTCCTTTCTGCTGCGCGTCGCTGAATACCCACAACGAGGTGGCCAGCACGATTCCCGCCATGGGCAGCTGGCCCGTTTCGCGGCCGAGAGCGAGTTCGGAAACGACGGCGGCAAGAAACCATAGGGCGAGCACGGTGAAAAACACACTCCAGGAAAACCTGGCGTGTTCGACAGCCGCCGGCGCCTCTGACGGAGCGGAGGCAGCGACCGGCTCAACGGGAGGCGGCGCGGGGCGGACGATGTGTTGCGGATCAATCGGCTTCTTGCAGACGACGCAGATGCGGCACGACGAGGCCAGCATCTGCCCGCAGTAAGGGCAGGGGAAAGCTTCCTCGGGAAATGCCGGAGCCTGCGGCGAAGATGGTGAGATATCGGTCATGCAGCGTCAGTGATTTTGCCCGGCGGCACTTTCCGTGGCGCGGCGCTTATTGTTCCAGCCCTGGTAATCGAGCCAGTCGAGAATCTCGCGGTACTTGACTTCGCGACGAAGTTGGTCGTAATCGCGAATCCTGCCCAGCATCATGTCGCCACCCTGCGACTGGTAGAACCATCCAGCTTCCTGATCGCGGGCTGCGACTTCACCGGAAACGTAAAAAGTGTGCTCGGAGTAATGATAGGGCGTGTATGGCGCGCCCTTCGCAAAGTAAATCCGGTCCACCAGAACCTTGACCTGCCCGGGAGAGAATGTTCCTTCCTCGACCAGTTCCTGAAGCGCCCGGATGGCGATGTAGCCGTTCACGATGTGGTCAATGTGGCCCTCGCTGGGCGGATGCGCGGTGATCAGAACCTGCGGGTCGAACTTCTTGATGAGCTCTTTGGCCACCGCGACCACGGAATCGCGCGCGTACGAGAGATTCGGCTGAACAATGTCAGCGTAAGGCGCGTGGTCGCAGGCGAGCACGGGATCGAGAAACGGATTGGACGCGGTCTTGTGGTCGTACCAGATTTCGCCCGAGCCGCCGTCAGGGAAGCCCAGAAAATCTATATCCGAAGCGGGCAGGCCGATATGGCCGAGCGTGGCGCGCGTTTCGTCCATGCGCAGGGCGCCGAAATTGATTGCATCCGCGGGAGTGCAACTGTGCTCATAGTAAATGTCGCAGGAGCCGGCGTCGCCTCCTGTGATGTAAACCAGATGAACGGGAATGTGGTTTTCCACCGCGGCTTGAATCAATGGCATCCAGCCGCCTTCGTCATCCTCATGCGCGCAGAAAATCAGAATTGATTTGGGCAGTGGGTTCACGCCGAGCTCGAGGGTGTTGGAAGCGAGCGGGTTCGCGCCGGAATCAACCACGGAGATTTCCACTTTGTATAGCCCGGATTTTCCGGGGGGCAGATTGAAGGACGTTTCCTCGCTGAGCGGCCCAGCTTTGGGAGCAAAGCTGAGGTCATGCGGAACCACGTGGCGCTGAATTTCCTCACCCTGCGGCCCAAGCAGCCGCGCCACCAGACTGACGCCGGTCCAGACTTTGGCCGTTGGGTTTTGCACTTGGAACTGGACTCGCACCGTGCTGCCCGGCTCGTACATCGTGTGGCTGGAATCAATCTTGATGGCCGCGAAGTCGAGCGTCGAAGGATAAAAATGGCGATAGGAAGTTGTGTTGACGTCGCTGAGAAACGGATAAACGTATTGGCGCGGGTAAGGCTTGGGCGAATCCACTCCGGGAGGATTCACAAACGCCATCGAACTGAAGGCGATGTCGAGAACGGTGTTGCGGCTGTGGTTCCACACGACGACGCCGTACTGGTGGACGGAAGGCCTTTTCACTTCCGGAGCGACGGCAACTTTGGGCGAGGCGATGGTGCGCTGCTCGCCGGGCTTGAGCGTGAGATCGGTTTCCAGAGGCACGACGCTTGCCGCCGCCGCGGCGGCCGGGCCGGCAATCCACGGCCAGTAGCGGTCTGAAAATTCGAGGCGCAGATGTGAAAGCGTTCGCGACGTCATGTTTTCCAAAACGATGTGGCAGGAAACCGGATCGCCCGAGGTGTAGATGTTCTTGTTGAGTTGAATGCTCTCAATTTTGACGAGCTTCCTGTAAACCACAAATGCGCCGGCATCGGAGACGGTTTGAAGTGTTTCGCCCGAGGACGCGTCCTTCAAAATCAGCGAAATGTCGTAACGGCCGGTGGCGGCGCTATCGGGAATTTTCCAAAGCTGCTGAAATGGAGTCGCGGTTTGGGATGACGAGGGCGTAAACGAGGACGTGAGCACGTGAGGCGAATAGATATCGCGCGTGCTTCCCTCGTATCGGACAGCCGCCTCGATTCGAAGCTTGCGTGATGCAAACTCATTCGAATTGAAAAGCACTCGCACGCGGACCTGTTGCCCGGCGTCGTAAGCCGTTTGGCCGGGGATCGCCTGGATCCCGGCGGCTGCGGCGGCGGGGAAGGCCAGGGCCACGGTTAGGGCCAGAAGTTCAATCGCCTGAAGAAAAGACTGGAACCGGCCGCTCCGCGCGCGCGGAACGAATTTGTGTGAGGGCATTATGTCTCCCTGGGGCCAAAATCAAATTATAAGGGTACGGCCGCGATGCGTCCACTGAAGGCTTGCGGGCGCGGCACGACCCGGGCGCTCGACAATCGAGATGGCGAGACCCGGGTTGGCCGAAGAGCCGCCGCGCAGTTCGATTTATGCGGCCTGAAGCGACGACGTGCACTGCGGGCAGCGCGTCGCCTTGATGGGAATCGCCGAAACGCAATAAGGGCATTCCTTGGTGGTCGCGGGAGGCGGCGCTTCCTCTTTCTTCCTCTTGAGCCGGTTGATCTGGCGGATGAGGAGGAAGATCGCGAAAGCGACGATCAGGAAATTGATGATGGTATTGACGAAACTTCCGTAGGCAATCACCGCCGCGCCGGCCTTGTGAGCGTCGGCGAGCGTCGCATAGTGCTGGGAGGTGAGGTTGACGAAGTAATCTGAAAAATCTGCTTTGCCGAGCAGAAGACCGAGCGGCGGCATCAGAACATCCGAGACGAGGGAAGCGATAATCTTTCCGAACGCCGCCCCCAGGATAATGCCGATCGCCATATCCAGCATACTTCCGCGCATTGCGAATTCCTTGAATTCCTTCAGCATTGTGCCTCCTTCATCTGAACGCGCCTTGTGGGTGCTTCCGAAGAGAAGTTGTTCAATTCACGAGGGTCGAAATGTTCTTGATGCCGAAATGCGCCTCAACCGATTCGAATCAGATTCCTTTCAGGATGCCTGCCGGGGTTCTTCCAGGGCGACGACCTGCGGCTGCAATCCCATTTTGGAAAGCAAATAATAAACTACGAATCCGACGATGAAGGAAAGAAGCACGGCCGGACGGTCAGCGCGAACCCAGGAAGCGGGAACGCCCGGAATGTGGTCGAGAATTCCGACCGCAAAGCCGACGGCCCACGAGGAATAGCCGGCCCAGTTGATTCCTTTTCTCGGTCCCGACCATTTCCCTCCGGACAAGAGATAGTCGGCGGCCATGGCGCCGCAAATCGGTCCGAAGGAAGCTCCGACGAGAGAGAAAAAGCCGACAAGATTTTTAGCGACGCCCGTGATGGCGAGAATGGCGCCGATGGTGACGCCGGCGAGAGTGGAAAGGCAGCTGGGAATTTTGGGCAGCATCGTTCCGAAGCTGTTGGCGGCAATGAAAGTACAAAAGCAGGTAGGCACGAGCGAAGCCGCGGCAAACAGGAAGAACATGATGGGCGCCAGGCTTCCCGCGGTCTTGATCGCCGCGGCGTAATCATAATTCGGAGCGCCGGTGGAACTGCCGATAAAGCCCGCGACGGAAAGAAGCGGCAATCCGCCGGCAACGATGATGGCCAGCGTGATGCCGGTGAGGCCGCCCAGAACAATATCCTTGCGATTGCGGTTGCTCATTCCGAAATCCGCGCCCGCCGCCCCGGCGGTGGCAAAAAAGCCGATGACGATGGTGAGGACAGCCAGGAATCCGCCCCAATTGTCCTGATGAGCGGGATGAAATTTGGAGATGCCGCCGCGATTGGCCCAGAAGACGATGAGAATCATGATGAGCGGAACCCAGTTGAGGAACTGCGCCACGCGGGCGACGTATTTGATTCCCTTGATGGCGACCCAGGCCAGGCCGTAAGCCCACACCACGGCGATGATGACAAACAGAGTTTCCGATTTCTGATTGAGGCCCTCCATGATGTAGTCCGTCGCATAGTAGGTGGCGACGGCGAACCATCCAAGCTGCAGCAAGCCCATCAGCAGTCCGGGCATCACGTAACCACCCGTTGTCCCGAAGGTCGAAGCACCAACCACGTAGAGCGGGCGACCGGTCTGCATTCCGAGCATGGCAGGCGCGTAATAATAGAAAGCAAAGCAGAGAAGACCCGCGACCAGCAGGCCGAGCAGGCACACGCCCAGACTGGCCTCGCTGATGGTCGGCGCCGCCAGCCCCAGATAGAAGGCCACCCAGAGGAAGATTCCCGCATAGGATGGAAACGTATTCTTGAACCACGGGGCGCGGTTCGACGCCGGATTCGGCGTTGAAGATTTCAGGTAATTGGGAAGCGACTCAGCCATATCCCCCCTCCGAATTGACGGATTTGGATAACGGTTCCGACCGGCGGCCAAGAATAATCGGGAACCGGGAAAGATGCAAGTGCCGCTTGAATCTTGATCGCCCGCGGCAAAACGCCTGGAAGTTCAGGAGCGTGAATGGCGGCATCCGGTGGGTCCCGGAAAATCGGATCCAGGGGCGAATTAATCCTCAGGCGGTTTTTCCAGGTCTTCGGAAAAAACCTGGTAGCCCGGGTTGGGAGGGAACATGTCCGTCAGCAGGGTCATGCGCCGGCGCAATTCGGGGATGGGCAAATGCTCGGGGCCGACGCGGATCTGGACGTCGTGCCACAGGCCGTGCACGTATTCCGCAAGAGTGCTGACAAAAGTCACATCGCGATAATTATCAAAGGAACCTCGGGAATGGCGGCGGGAAGCCGAAGGCCCGAGCAGAGGACGTTTGGCCAGGAACGCCTCTTCGTCAATTTCTCCCGGAACTTTTCGCTTCAGTTCGTCTTCAAGCAGGCGGCTGAATCGTTCCATCTCCGCGGGCTGAAGACGGACGCGGACGAGTTCGGCAACGCTGGCGAGCAATTCAAACCCGGCGTCGTGCGGCGTCAGGTCGCGGCCGGCGAGGACCAGGTGCGTTTT
>JBJKPU010000064.1:0-72087 GCA_046706005.1 Terriglobia bacterium
TCGGGAAAGTGAAATCGACACAGACGCTTTGCACCGGGAATGAGCGCCGAGCACGTGCCCATTCTCCGCAACCCGAACTACTTGAATTCTCTCAGCGGCTACTGAACCTTGGTTGCCATCATCCAGAGTTCGTAAACATAGATGGAAAGCAAGACCAGGCCGTACACCGCGGCGACCGCGGTCAGCGTCTTCCCCCAAAGCTCGATCCGCTCAACTTTCTTGCCCAGTGCGGCTCGATTATCGGGCAAGTTAATCCCGCCAGCCGAGACGTGCACCGTTTCGTCTTCGTGACTTGCAACCACCCACCGGTAAAAGGCGAGCAGGATGACCACGGCCACCAGAAACAACCACACAATAGCGAAAGGCAGCAGGCTCATATCACGGTCCTCCTCGCGAAAAGCCCTTCTACCGCCGATCGCGGACCCGGGGCTTTTCGCCCTGCGGTTCCCTGAAGAAATGCTCGCTGATTTGAACTCGCCACTCAGTGACCGGGATCACAAGTCGTTTACGGCGATCAGGCCGGCTTCGCCATGAACCTGCTTTCGATTTCTTTCACTTTCTCCAGCCGCCGCAGGTGTCGGGGTTCGCCGCTGAAGACGGCCCCCAGATAATTCCTCACCAGCTCCTTCGAAAGCTCTTCGCCGATCACCCGCGAGCCCATTACCAGCACGTTCATGTCATCGTGCTCTACGCCCTGATGCGCTGAATAAGTGTCATGACAAAGCCCGGCGCGGATACCCGGCACTTTGTTCGCCGCAACCGAAGCCCCCACGCCGCTGCCGCAAATCAGGATTCCGCGCTCCGCCCGGCCGTCGCGAATAGCCACCGCCAGCGATTCCGCAAAGTCCGGATAATCATCCGGCTTGTCGCCCTGGTCCGTGCCCACGTCCACGGTTTCGTGGCCCAGGCTGCGGACGTAAGTCAAAAGGTCCTGCTTCATGCTGTATCCCGCGTGGTCTGCTCCAAGAACAATGCGCATTTCGTCCTCCATCGGTCCAAAACTATCTCCAGACTATAAGATGGAAAGCCGCTCCCAAGGCCATCATAATTTTTCGCACCCCGTTCCCTGCTTCGGACCGCCATTCTTGACAAACCTTCGGCCCTCCTTTAACTTGGTGGACGATTCTGGCGCTGGATTTTCCCTCGATCCCAATGATCAAAACCGAAGACGAGCTGCGAAAGGAAATCGTCGAAATCGGGCGCTCGATTCACCGCCTGGGTTTTGTTGCCGGGTTTGACGGCAACATTTCCGCGCGTCTCGACAACCACCGCATTCTTTCCACGCCCACCACGATTTCCAAAGGCATGATGAAGCCCGACGACCTGATCGTCGTGGATTACGAGGGCAAAAAAATCAGCGGGCGCCGCAATCCAACCAGCGAAATCGCCATGCACCTTCTGATTTACCGCCGACGGTCCGATGCGCAGGCCGTGGTTCATGCGCATCCGCCCACGGCCACGGGTTATGCCGCCGCCGGACTTTCGCTGAACAAGGCGCTCGTCTCGGAAGTGGTGCTTTCGCTCGGCTGCATTCCGCTGGCTCGCTACGGCACGCCCGGCACACCCGAATTAACCGAGGCGCTGGAGCCGCTGGTCAGCTCTTATGACGCCATTCTGATGGCCAATCACGGCGTGGTCACCAGCGGCCCCGACCTCAGCACGGCTTACTACCGCATGGAAATTGTCGAGCACTTTGCCAAGATTTCCCTGGTCACGGAACTTCTCGGCCGGCAGGTCTTGCTCTCCGGCTCCGAGGTGGATAAACTCTTGGCGGCGCGGCAGAAGTATTTCGGCTCGGGCGCCCGCTCGATTGAGCGCACGGATTCCTGCCCGGTCTCGAACGGCGTCCACGATTCGCAAGAACGAATCACAGTGACGTCGGAGGAACTGGCCGAGCTGGTTTCCGAAGCCGTGGCAAAGATGAAGTCGTAGCGCACGCTTTTTTCGACATTTGACTCTCGAATGACGGATGGAGGCATCGCATGGGTGAAGCGTTAGGCATGATTGAGACCCGGGGACTGGTGGCCATGATTGAGGCGTCGGACGCCATGGTCAAGGCGGCCAAGGTCACGCTGGTCGGCTGGGAAAAGATCGGGTCGGGGTACGTCACGGCGCTGGTGCGCGGCGACGTTGCCGCCGTCAAGGCTGCCACCGACGCCGGAGCCGCGGCCGCCCGGCGAGTGGGCGAACTGATCGCCGTCCACGTGATTCCGCGTCCGCACCCGAGCCTGGAAGGCGCGCTGCCGATCGGAAAATCGGAAGGAAAGTGACAAGTGGCAAGTGACGAGTGACGAGAGAGCCATCAGCCGTCAGATCTAAGGGAAGGAGCGGCCTGGCTGAGTGCTGAACGCTGAAAGCCGCAGCTCGTCACTGGTCACACGTCACTGTTCTTAAAATGCTGCTTGCTAAGGTTGTCGGAACCGTCGTCGCCACGCGCAAAGACCAGCGGCTGGAGGGCAAAAAGCTGCTGATCGTGGCGCCGCTTTCGCCCGAGCAGGTCGAGTCCGGCTCGCACGACGCTGAAAGGTCCAAATCGAGTTATCTGGTCGCGGTGGATACCGTGGACGCCGGCTATCGCGAAACGGTGATCATCGTTCAGGGCAGCTCGGCACGCATGTCCGCGGGCTGCAAGGATACGCCCGTGGATACTGCCATTGTCGGCATTGTGGATACGGTCAAGCTGGACGAGAAGGAGTGAGAAGTTTAGAGTCGAGAGTCGAGAATTTAGAATTCGGATTTGTGTTTTTCCGCATGCCTCCGCTCCCATAAGATCATCGCTCTTAATTCTTGACTCTTAACTCTGGACTCTCGACTCTCAACTTGCTTATGTTCCTCGCCCGCATCGTCGGCAACGTCGTCGCCACCGTGAAGGATCCGAACTTCGTCGGGAAGAAGATTCTGATCGTCCAGCCCATCACTCAGGACGGCAAAGATGTCGGCAAGAAGATTCTGGCGCTCGATAGCGTAGGCGCCGGCGCCGGCGAAACCGTCTATTGCTGCAGAGGCCGCGAAGCCAGCTTCCCCTGGCTGCCCCAGGAAGTTCCCACCGAAACCAGCATCATCGCCATCGTGGACCGCATTAACGCCGGCAAGCCATGAGCACAGCGTATTCCCAGCCACCGGCTTCTCGCACGCGATACCCGTTGCCAAGACCATTTTCAATGGCGCACGCTGCCGCCTCTACTTTCACTATCAGGTAGGCAGTCCCGCGCCACGGCGAAGCCTGCGCGCAGCCTTCCTAGTGCAGCAATCCCAACTGCCACGGGATATCAATATAATTCGACGGGTGCGATGACGTTCCCTGATAGAGAAACTGCAGATTATTGGGATCGATGGTCAGCGTCTGGTCGTAGCCGGCGCGCAGCATCTCGCCGTGGCTGATGTCGGTGGTCCAGGGCGTGACGCCGGCATCGAACGTCACGTTGTTGATTCCGGCGAACGGTTGAGCGGAAGTATTGGCCTGGGGATTGGGCGTCCAGTCGTCACTGTCCAGCCGATCGGTGACAAAGGAGCGGAAATATCTTCGCCCCGAGGAATCAATGCATTCGATGATGGTCAGATACTGATTGAGCCCCTGCAGGTAGTAAGTGCACGACGCCTCGAATAGGTCAAAGGCGTTGGCTGTCTGCATTACGAGTTGCGGCGTGCCGAATCCGTTGGGAAAATTCGCCAGGCTCGTTTCACTGCGCCAGAAGCGGCCGTCGTCGCCGCTGAAGAACAGGTAGCAATTCGACGAATCGCAGATCACCCAGAAGTCAATCCAGTTGGGAACGTTCACCGGCTGAGTAGCAAAGAAATTCTTCGGCGGGCTCCAAGTGGAAGGCTGCGTGGGGTCGTCGGCGGTGGAATACTGCGGCTGCCCTGACTGGAAAATCAGGTACCACTTGCTCTGCGGCTGGAAGTAGAAAACCTCAGGCGCGGCGTGATAGCCGGTTAGATTCGGATTCTCGTCCATGTAGTAAGGTTTGGCTGCGGCCGCCTGCGACCAGTCGGAAAAGTTGATGTACTGCAGGCTCCAGGCGGAGTCGGTGGCGGTTGTGGCATAGACGTTCCAAACGTTGTTGAAAAAAACCACCGACGGATCCTTGACGGCCAGAATCGGATGCGTTGCGTCCGGAATGGCGCTGATCAGCGGGGCGGTTGAATGCCACGAAAACGGCCCCGGCAGTTGCGCCTTGATGCCCGCGTTGATGACCAGAGAAACTTTCGCCGTCGCCGAATGCGCGCCGTCCGTGGCCTGAACCTCAATCGGAAAGGTACCCATGGCCGCCGTTCCCGGGTTCACATCCACTTCGCCGGTGCCGCCACTCTGCGGCTGGATGAACGTTGCCGAGGAGCCCGCCGGCAGTCCGCTGACGTCCAGACTCACGCTGCCCGTCACGCCGCTGCGAACGATCGCAACGCCCAGGTGGCCAATCGAACCTCCCGCCGGAACCGTCAGCGTGTTGCTGGCCGGCTGAACCGAAATGCTGCCCGTTGCTCCGCCGCCGCTTGGTGCGCCTCCGTTGCCGCCGCCGCAAGCTGCGGTTAGAAACATCAATGCCGCCGCAATGAACACCGCCGGCGCGAAACGAAGCAGAACCTCAACTCGATTGGCCATAGGAAAAGCAAACCCTCCGCGATTTTTCTAAATCAGCGGAAGAGTTTACAACAATCTGTGCGAGTGGTGATTTCCAAAATTAGGCAGACGCGATCCGCCACGTTGCGCTGCGGCACGTCACAAACAGTTTTGGGCTCTGTGGCCCGGATTCAGAACGCGACCCGGACCACGTTGTTCACGGCGGCCATGGCGCCGTTCGAATCCCGAATCACGTTGCGCACCATGTAATTTCCGGGCGCAACTTCGAATTCGAGCTGGACCTTGAATCCGTTCGTCTCCGCCTGTTTCAGTTGCCCTTTGGTCAGGCTCATGTCCACCGTCTTTTCAGTTCCGCACAGGTAAAGTCCGTTGCCGTCAAAAATTCCCGTCACGCTGGTAAACTCATCCACATACCGGTCATGCTCTTTCCTGAAATTCAGTCCTTTCGCTCCCAGGTGGAGGGTGACGGTAATGACAGCGCTGTGCTGGGTCATTTTTGCGAACGCCGTCTCAACCTGCAAAGGCAAGCCGTGTGATTCCTCGCGGCTGAAGACGGCGTCCCGGACTTCCTCCGCCGCGCGGATGGCGGCATCCACGGATTTCCTGGGCGCGTAGTAACCCTTCCTGGCCTCGACGATCAATCCGCGGCCGGCCGTATCCGCCAGCTTGACTTTCAGATGATGGTAAGCGCCGTTGTCCTTCAGGTTCGAAGGTGAGAACGCCAGCACGTAAGCAAAAGGCGGCAGTCCGCCGGCCTCGCGGAATCCCCGGTTGAAGTCGTTGTTGTCGTGAAAGAAAATTCCGCCCGTCCCCTCCGCCAGCGTCGAGATCACGTCCGACTCCTGCTCGGCGGCATTGCGCTGAATCTGCTCGAGCTGCGCCTCGTACGCTACCGGCAGCAGCCTGGCGTTTTCGCTGGCGTTACCGCCCGGCGCCTGAGCCCACAACCCGCGCGAATCAATTCCGTTGATCACCACGCCGTCGTGAACGGCAAGGTCGACAATTTCGCTCAGTTCGGGAAGTTCGTCCTGATCGACGAAACCCGGCGAGATGAAGACAATGGTCCGCCGCCCAGGCATCAGCGCCACCCGCTGAACCAGATCCTCCAGGCTGCCCAGCGAAACTCGGATCTGATATTGCGCCGAGTTCCATCGCATCCGCGCCGCTTCCTTGGCCTGAAGGGCGGGGTTCGGGCAATGGCTCGCGTCACCATGACACGCGCATTGAATCACCTGTTGCGCCGCCATTTGCAGCGCCGTTGGAGTTTCCGGCGCGACCGATGGCATGGCGAATTCGTTGCTGCCGCCGCGCCCCGGCCCCACGAAACTCGGTTGGGAAAGCGGAACGCTTTCGCGGTTCACCAGGTAGGCTTCGTAGTCGGTCAACGGAGGGCACTCGGAACCAACCGGGCTCTCCATCGAGCGCGGCTGCAATTTCGCAAGCGCCTGCGTCAGCTTCTCGTGGTCGGCGGTAAAGTCAACGTTCCCCTGCCCGGAGGAAGTGAAAATGCCCACGCGGTCGTCCGGCTTGATTTCCGACTCGAGATATTTCCGCGCGGCGTCACGCGTGAGGGCGATGTTTGAAAACGGCATCCAAAGGTCGTCGTAGTAAAGCGCCACGAACCGGCTGGGGATCGCAGATGTCACCGACGACGCGCTCGCGGTGGCGCTCGCGGCCGCACTCGCGGCTGGTTTTGCGCCGGACGCGGCAGCGGCGGATTTCGGCGATGGCCCGGCGGCCGCCTTGACTTTGCCTTCGGTGGAAAATCCGGAAATCTCCTGCCGCTTGTTGTTGTCGTAAATGAGGAAATCGTTCCGAGTGAGTCCCGAAACCGGCTTGCCTTGCGAATCCAGAACCACCACGCGCACCTGGACCACATTCCGCTCCACTTGGAGTTGGAACTTCCGGTCGCGACTTTGCGCGCCCGCGCTTCCTTCGAGCGCAATCAGGCCGGCCGCCGCCAGCAACAGCAGCGCACTCGTTACGGCTCCGTTTGGAATCCGCATGAGTTGAGTATGAGCGCCGCCTTTTTCACGGTCAAGCGCGCGCCCGGGCGGCCGCCGTTGCATCCCGTCGGCACAGGGATTATCATTATTTCAGGTGGCTGGGATGAAGATTCTGAAAGTTCTGCTCGGCGTTTCCATCGGGGTTTTGGTTTCAACCGGCCTGCTGCTGCTCAACCGTGACTGGATCGCCCCCGCCACGGCCGTCAATCAGGAGTGCTGCGCCACGCATCCCTTGGCGAAGGATTTTTCGCTCACTTCGCTCGAGGGCGACACCATCAGCCTGAAGGCTTATCGCGGCAAAGTTGTGCTGCTGAACTTCTGGGCCACCTGGTGCGGCCCCTGCCGCATGGAAATTCCAGGCCTCGAAAATCTGCAGAGTAAGTATGGCGACCGGGGGCTGCGCGTGGTCGGCATGGACGTCATCTCGGAAGACAACGCCAAAGACGTGCGCAAATTCGACGAGCAGTTCAAAATGAATTATCCCGTCGTTCTCGCCGACGATAAGATCGGCGATTCCTTCGGCGGCCTGGTCGGCACGCCCACCAGCGTCCTCATCGGCTGCGACGGCCGCATTTACGGCAAATTCGTCGGCTACACCGACGAGCGCATTTTCGAGCAGAAGGTCAGCGGCCTCCTCGCCACCTGCAAGAACAGCTGACCGGCGCGTCCGCGCCTTCAAACCTTCTCGGCGAAATCCCAACTCCTAAGCCGTTGCCGAAAGCCCTTGCTGCACGCTAGAGCTGGCCGAGCACGTGAAGAAACACGCAAAGACACACGAACGAAAGCAGCGCGCCGCCGAGGACCGCCACGGACGCACGATGATGAATGCTGCGGTCCAGCATTCCTGCGCCGCGCCAGGAAATGATGAACGTCTGTTCTTCTTTTCCGCGTTCGATCACGTTGCTCCCCACCTCATCTCTAGGAGCGGGACTTTGCCGGCAAGTGCCCACAACGTCGTACCAATGCCCTTCCAGGACGCAATACTCACGCAGCCGGTACTCCGTGGGTTCCTGATTGCCGGGATTCACAGGCAGTCCCGGACGCGGACGAAAAGCCAGCCTTTCCGCGTTTCCTTCCAGTTGCTCGTCGGTCAGCACCGGAGCCGGCACCGCGCCCTTTCGCCCTCCGCGGGTGATCTCGCAGTCTAGCGTGGGAAGCAGATCCTTTTCCGCTCCTTCCGGGTCCATGCGCACCGAGCCCGTGCCGTCATCCAGGTAGAAGCCGGTTTCGCCCTGGTCCCCCGCATACAGCCACTTGTCGCCGATCAGAATTTCCACTCGGGCTTCATAAGCGTAGCAGGGCGTCCAGGTCAGCGGACTTTCTATCGGGTGCGCTCCCGTCGCTTTGCCGTGAACGCGCACCAGTCCCATGGGAAGTCCGCCAATCCGCTGCCTGGGCGTGATGAACATCACGCGATACTTGCGGTAAATGCGCATTCCCTTGAAGAAAAAGAAAAGTCCGGCAGCGAACCCGATTGCCGATAAAGTCAGCCACATTGGATCCATGCGCCCCGGCCCCCACTCGCCGTGCGCTCTTTATTTCATAATCCGGACTCGCGGTCAATTTTCAAAGCCCGGCGGTATATTCGCGCGCCCGCGGCCGTTTGCTGGTTGCTATTCCCTATTCATTGTTCCTGATTCATAATGTCGGGCTATGCTGATTGGGCGCGTTATCGGCGACATTGTGGCCACGCAAAAGGCTCCGAGCCACGAAGGGCGGAAGATTCTGATCGTTCAGCCGCTCAATCCGGACGGCACGGAACGCGGCAACGCGGTTCTGGCGCTCGATTCCGTGGACGCCGGCGTGGGCGACCGCGTTCTGGTCTCGACCGAAGGCTGGAGCTCGATGACCGCCGTCGGCCGTCCCAATTCCCCGATTGATATGGCCGTCATCGGCGTGATTGATTCCATCACGCTCTCCGAATAGCCGCCAGCCTTGACCGCCCGGCCCATCGCCTGTAACCTTTGCATCATGGCGCGGCCCGCAAGCTCTTCCGTCCGAGTTCTTGGAATCGATCCCGGCCTGAACGTCAGCGGATACGGCGTGCTGGAACTGGCGCGCGGTGAGGCGAAGCTGGTGGAAGCGGGCGTGATTCGCCTGCCGCGCGCGAACGGCAACAATCTTCCGCTGCGTCTGGAAACGCTCTTCAACGGAATGCGCGAGGTGATTGCAGATTTCCGTCCGGAAGCGGTCTGCCTGGAGGAGGTTTTCAGCCACACCGATTATCCGCGCACCGCCATCCTGATGGGACACGCGCGCGGAGTGATTTGCCTGGCGGCGCGACTGGCGCGGCTGCCGGTGTTTCACGTTCCGGCAAAGAAGATCAAGCAGACCGTCACCGGCAACGGCAACGCGTCCAAAGCGCAGGTGCAGCGCGCCGTGCAGCAGCGATTGTCGCTTCTGCGGCCGCCCCATCCGCCCGACGTCGCCGATGCGCTGGCCGTGGCGCTGTGTTACCTTAACACCATGAAATCTAGCGATGGCGCTCACATGCGCCGACTATAGAATGTGACGGAGGAAACTATGACAACCTTCGCGACGGCGCCCGAGGCCAAAGAGTTCTTCGTGTCGAGGATCGTAGCGGCGGCCCGGCGGGAAAATATCCCTCTTTCGGACCTGGAGCGACAGAACCTTTACTTCACTGAGCTCGGTTCGGATGCGAAGCCCGAATACCTCGAGCAGGCGGAAGAACTCGACCGCCAGTGCAGTATGCGGGAGTACGAGACTAAGATCGACGATCTGCTTAAGAAGGCCTATGACTACGATTTGGCGCACCCGGATGAATTGCACAGTGAGGATGCGCGCTCCGTCTACCGCGGGGCGTATGAAGTCCTAACCAAGGAAGACCACTACATCCTCGTTATGATTGACCAAACCCTGGGTGGCAAAGTGAAGAAGTAAGCCCTCGGCTTATTCTGATTTCAACCTGGCGACCAGCCGGCCTCGCGGCAAAGGAGCAATGGGCGCGTGATCTCCGAAATCACCGGCGAAGTTCTCTATGACCGCATCGGGCGCAACTCGCTGCTGGTGCGAATCAATTCGATTGCCTATGAAGTCCTGGTCCCTTCCGGCGTAGTTTCATGCCTGCGGCAGGAAGGCGAGCGGAAAAATCCCGTCACCCTTTACACCATTGATTACATCGAAGGCGGCCTGGGCGGCAGCCACCAGACACCCCGGCTGATCGGTTTTCTCGATCCGCTCGACCGCGAATTTTTTGAGGCATTCACCACGGTTCCCGGCGTGGGCTTCATGCGAGCGCTCAAATGCCTCGTACGCCCGCTGAATGAAATCGCGCTGGCCATCGAGCGCGGCGATGCTGAGTTCCTCAAGGAGCTTCCGCACATCGGCCAGAAGATGGCGGAACGAATCATCACCGACCTGCGCGGCAAAATGGCCAAGTTCGCGCTTTCGCATTCCGAGCAGCCACTCACGATCGAGTCTGAGCCGACCTCCGAACTTCACGCCGAAGCTCTCCAGGTCCTCCTGCAGCTCGAATACTCGCGCGCCGAGGCCGACCGCATGGTCGCCGACATTTTCGCCCGCAACAAAAACATCAAGAGTCCAGAGGAATTTCTGCGCAAGGTCTTTGAGAAGTTGCATCCCCCATCCACCCCATAGAAGGGGCGCACGGCCGTGCGCGCTCGCGGATCGCAGCGCAGCATTCGTAGGGGCAATCCAAGAACCGCCCCTACCGTTGCGCAGTGACGTAGGGACCGTCAGGGAATCTTGAGATGAAAGACAACGGAGCCGAAATTGGAAGTGTCCTGCTCGGTGACTTCGACCGTTCCGCTGTACGTGCCGGGGTGCAGGCCCCATCCGATATCGAACGTCAGCCGGCCCGACCGTGGACGCGCCGCATCGAGCATCTGAATGCGCGCCGTGATCAATTTGCCGTGTGAATCCTCCAGGCGGTTGGAAACAGCCAGTTGGTCGTGCCGGTGGGAGCCGATACCGTGCCATTGGAGTTCCGAGGGGTTGAGAATAAATTTGACCGGCACAAAGTACCCGTAGGCCTTCTTCTCCTTCTTCAGGACTCTGGCGCGCACTTGAAACTCGTGAACGGGGCGAGCGTAGTAGCCTCCCCGCGTGCGGACCTTCACTCCCGGCAGCAACGATTGAATGGAGATTTTGTGATACAGCCCGTTGAGGCGGATATCGGGCGGGCGGTAGGAAGCGTAATAGGTTCCCTCGATGCTGTTGACGGCGCGGCGAATGAAGTACGCCAGGTCGTTGCCGTTGTGGTAGGCGATGCCGCCCGTACCATCCGCGAGTGTATTGAGCGGGTCTTCGGGAGCGTTCAACTTCTCCGCATAATAGGCCTGTATGTTCGCGGCGTTTGCGGCGTTCGGACCGACTATGGGGAGCGCATCGTTAGCGGCTGCTCCTCCGTAAAGAGGCTCGGCAACCAGGCCGCGAGCGTCAATCGTGTAAAACGTGACGCCGGCCCGCGTGGCCGCGTCAATCACGGAATGCAGCGTGAAAGGGTAAGTTGACATTCCAAACTTGACATTGCCTCCGAAGTAGGCGGCGTGAACGTAAGCGGCGTACCGGCCAGGGTTCATCAGAAAACCGTCGCCGAGATAAATCACGCGCTTCTGGCCGGGGAAAATCCGCAGCATCTGCACCAGCGCTCTCAGCCAGTTCGTCTGGTCCGGAACCCGCGGCTGTTCCTGCTCCGCCCACTTGTCCCCTATCCGATTCTCACAGGCGTCCTGCTCGGCGCGCGTGTCGCCGGGTTCGCCGTTGGGCAGGTTGCCTCCGCCGGCTTGCGCTGCGTGGCTATACTCCAAACTGAGGCCGCCTACGGGACCGGGAGATTGAACCTCGCATGCCTGGCGCATCTCCTGGAGCAGGTCGTGAGTCCTTTGGTTCAGGTCCTCGGCCGGCCTTTCATGGAGCATCTCATTCAGCCTTCGAAGCAGCAGGTCGCGGTCATTCGTAAATGGCTGCCAGACTTTCACTCCGTAGGAAATGGAAACAAGTCCCACGCGGTCTGACGGCGTCATGTCCTGGCGGACCCACTTCTCCGCCGCCAGAATTGACAGCCGCAGATCCACGTAGCCGGTGTTGGAATCATCCATCACAAAAGCGATGTAGTCTGGATTTTCCGGCTGGGTCGATACGGCCTCGTTCGCCGGGAGCGTCGGGCTCTTCACCGTCGTCGCAGAACCGCCCCGCGCAGTCTGCGTTACCGCCGGCCTGAAGTTGAGAAGCGTCTGCGGCTGGCCCTCATCTTTAACGACAATGTCGCCCGGCTTCAGCCCGGTGACGGGATTGCCCTTGCCGTCCGTTGCGGTGATCGTCAGATTGACAAGCTGCGATTGGGTTTGGATGGAAAACGGGCCTTGCTGCTTCGGATGTTTCTTCGCCAGCAGACTCGCCGGAAGCGCCGCCAGAAAAACTGTGACGAATGCCGCTCGCTGTTGTCGCTGCGTCAACAACATTTTCCCCTAAAAGCATTCTACGCACCTCCGGCCCATCAAGCGAGGGCTTTGTTCCCTCAGGCCGCGTTCGCGGGCAGCGCGCGCCTGGAGCCGCCTGTGGAGTTTGCGCGGCACTTGCGCCAGGAAGGTTCGTTCAACTCCGATCAGGAAGAGTAAAATAATTAAGGTTTCCGGCAAGGCGTGTCGCAAAGATTTTCTATGGGAGTCATAAAGTGATCAAACGGACGTTGCTGGTCATTCTTGTCATCCTGGCTCTTGTCCCCGTGGCGGCAGGCGCCTGGCACAGCGTTGGGGCGCTCAAAGTTTCGAAGACGCAATCAAACGCAGTGACGTTCGCAGGCGGCGGAGCGGTTGTGACGGTGACGGCGCTGGCCCCGAAACTGGTCCGGGTCCGGATGAACTGGGGGTCTCCGCCAACCACTGATCACTCGTGGGCGGTCATCAGGAAGAATTGGAAAAAGTTTCCGGTCGAGCTTTCGGGAACGGCCAAAGCGGAAATTCTGCGAACACCTGAATTGGAGGTGCGCGCTCAGCTCGACCCGTTTCGCCTGGCTTTCTATGACCGCAACGGCCGCCTGATTTCAGAAGACGATCCGGACCTCGGCATGGCTCATGATGGCGCCGCGGTGCGCGTCTGGAAGCGTCTGCCCGAGGATGAGCAGTTTTTCGGTCTGGGTGAGAAAGCAGGACCGCTCGACAAGCGCGGACGCAGCTACGTCATGTGGAACACCGATGCTTATGGCTGGGGCGCCGCGACCGACCCGCTTTATCAGGACGTCCCTTTCTTTATCGCGCTACGGCGGGGAAAAGCTTACGGGATTTTTCTCGATAACACGTATCGCTCCACGTTCGACTTTGGCGCGGAATTTCGCAACCGGTATTCTTTCGGCGCTGAGGGCGGCGCTCTGAATTACTACTTTTTCTACGGTCCGGACACTAAAACCGTTCTGGAGAATTTCACCGGGCTGGTCGGGCGAACGCCTTTGCCGCCGCGATGGGCGCTGGGCTACCAGCAGAGCCGCTACAGTTATTACCCGGAAAAAATGGTGCGCTTTGTCGCCCACAATTTCCGCCTGCGCAAGATTCCCTGCGACGTCATCTATCTCGACATCCATTACATGGACGGCTACCGCGTCTTTACCTGGAACCATCAGCGGTTCCCCGATCCCAAACAAATGATCTCCCGCCTCCGGCGCGAGGGATTCCGGATTGTGACCATCATCGATCCCGGAATTAAGGTGGACCCTAAATATTGGGTTTATCAGCAGGGGCTGGCCGGACATGATTTTGTGACGTTGCCCAATGGGAGCGTTTATGAAGGTGATGTGTGGCCGGGCGAAAGCGCTTTTCCGGATTTCACCGCCCCGAGGGTGCGCCAATGGTGGGGCTCGCTCTATCGCGGGCTTATCGCCGACGGAGTGGCGGGGTTCTGGAACGATATGAACGAGCCGTCCGTATTCAATGAACCCACAAAAACCATGCCGCTCAATGCGGTTTTCTACGACCATGGCCTCCAAAGTCCGCAGGCAAAGATTCACAACGTTTACGGCATGCTGATGTCGAGAGCGACCGAGGAGGGCGAACTGAGCCTCCGGCCGGGCGAACGGCCTTTTGTTCTGACCCGCGACACCTACGCCGGGGGCCAGCGTTACGCGGCCGTTTGGACGGGCGACAATTCGGCAACCTGGGAGCACCTGCGCATCAGCGTCACCGAATTGATGAACATGGGGCTTTCCGGACTGTCCTTTGCCGGGGCGGACATCGGCGGATATGCCGGCGGCCCCAGCCCTGATCTCTATACCCGCTGGCTGGAAGCGGGTGTGTTCTATCCCCTGTGCCGCACGCACACGGAATTCGGCTCGCCCGAGCAGGATCCCTGGTCCTATGGCGTCCGCCGCGAGAAGATTAACCGAGATTCCATCGATCTGAGATACCGGCTGCTGCCGTACCTCTATAACGCGTTTTATCAATCCTCCAAAACCGGCCTTCCGGTGATGCGCGCTCTGCTGCTGGATTATCCGGATGATCCCAAAGCCGTCGGACAAGATGAAGAGTTTCTTTTCGGAGATGATTTGCTGGTAGCGCCGGTGGTCAAAGACGGCGAACGGACAAGGGATGTATACCTGCCCAAAGGCAAGTGGTTTGATTTTTGGTCGGACCGCGCGTACGCGGGCCCGCGATCCGTCAGGGTCCATGCCCCACTCGGCCGGATCCCCGTCTTCGCGCGCGGCGGCGCCATCATTCCAACACAGCAGGTGGTTCAATACACGGGCCAGGCTCCCATTGATCCGCTGACCTTTGAAATTTATCCGGATGGCAATTCGACTCGCGACTACTACGAAGATGACGGCGACAGCTTCAAATACGAGCGGGGCGATTATTTGCTGAGAAGAATCGCCGCCGGTGAATCAGAGGCGGGCGTGACGATTCGCATTTCACCGCGCGAGGGAACTTACTCTCCGCCGGCGCGTTCGCTGGTTCTGAAGGTTCATGCTCAGTTTGCTCCGCCGGACAGGGTTCGGGCGGAGGGACAGCCGGTCAAAGCGGAAACGTCCTTCGATTTATTGAAGAACGCTGAAGGCGGCTGGTACTACAATCCACAAACCGCAACGGTCTGGGTTAAGCTGCCGGATCAGGCCGCGGCAATGACGGTGCGGTTGGAGGATTCGCGGCAATGAAACCTCAATGACCACCCCGCCTGCGCCCCTGAATCGAAAACCAGACGCGAGACAATAACCCGCTTGCCTCTGCGTGGATATTCCGGACTCTCCTACAGGGAGGCGGCAGAAACGCATTGTTTCTTTTTGTCGCTTTCGCCTTACCCGCTTCAAGCCCGGTTGGCGTAGAATAATGGATTATGTCCAGAGTTCGCCTCGTTTCGCCCGACCTGCTTTCCAACGAGGAAGAGAGCTTCAATCGCACGCTGCGTCCGCCGTCACTTGGTGAATACGTCGGGCAGCAGGCCGTGGTTGAAAAGCTCTCGATCGCGCTCAAGGCAGCGCAACAGCGCTCGGAACCCATCGAGCATATTCTTCTCTTCGGTCCGCCCGGACTGGGCAAAACGACACTCGCCTACATCGTGGCCAACGCGATGGGCTCGAAGATCGTGACCACGTCCGGCCCGGCGCTGGAACGTACCGGCGACCTGATGGGCATCCTGACCAATCTGAATGAAGGCGATGTGCTCTTTATCGATGAGATTCACCGCCTGCCGGTGAACATCGAGGAATTTCTTTATCCCGCTATGGAAGATTTCAAAGTTGATTTTGTTGTTGACAAGGGAATGTTCGCCAAGACGATCAACGTGCCGCTGAAGAAATTCACGCTGGTCGGCGCCACAACGCGCGCCGGAAGTCTCTCCGCGCCTTTGCGGAACCGCTTTGGATTGTTCTTCCACCTGCAATTCTATAGTGACGAGGATCTCCACAAAATACTTCTCCGATCCGCTCAGATTTTGCGCGCGGCCATGGATGAGCCGGCCAGCACGGAAATTGCCTGCCGGGCGCGCGGCACGCCGCGCATCGCCAATCGACTTTTGCGCCGCGTCCGGGATTTTGCGGAAGTGCGGACCGGCGGGAAGATCACGGTTGATTCGGCACGCGATGCGCTGAAGCTGGAAGGCGTGGACGACCGCGGTCTGGATGATCTCGACCGCAGCTTTCTTTCAACCATCATCAATCTTTATCGCGGCGGGCCGGTGGGCATCGAGGCGCTGGCAGCGACCCTGAATGAGGAAGTGGACACGCTGGTGGATATGGTTGAGCCGTACCTGCTGCAACAGGGATTCATCACCCGTACCAAGAGTGGCCGCCGCGCCAACGATCCTGCCTACCGTCATCTGAAGCTTTCCCTCCCTGAGGGCGCGCCGTCGCGCCTGTTCGAGTAGCATGGGCAAACGCGTCTTTCTATCCCTCGGCTCGAACCTGGGAGACCGCGCCACGGTGCTGCGCGCGGCGCTCGATGAACTGCCGCACCGCGGCGTTCAAGTCCGCGCCGTTTCCCCGTTCTTTCGGACGGAGCCGGTTGAATTCACGGCGCAGCCCTGGTTTGTGAATTGCGTCGCGGAAGTTGAAACCGGCCTCATGCCGATGCAGCTTTTGAAAACCCTGCAATCGGTCGAGAGGGATCTGGGACGCCGGCCCGGAATTCCGAAAGGTCCACGGCGCATTGACATTGACATCCTGCTCTATGAAAATGTCGTGGTCCAATCACCGGCGCTCACGATTCCCCACGCCGGACTGGCTGAAAGAAAATTCGTGCTGATTCCGCTCCGCGAGATTGCGCCCGGCCTGCGCCATCCGGTTTCGCAGCGGACAGTTCTCGAAATGCTGCGGGATACCAAGGACACGAGCCGGGTAGTCCGGCTGAAGGAAAGCTAGCTTGCCCAGCACTCCAGAATACGAACCGCCGCGCCTGATTGCCGTCGAAGGACCAATCCGCGTGGGCAAGACCAGCCTGGCCGATATTCTGGCGGATCGCCTTCATGCCGACCGGCTGCGCGATATCGAGGACAATCCATTTCTGGGAAATTTCTATCGCGGCAAGAAGGGCGTGGGATTTCAGACGCAATTCTACTTTCTTCTCGAACGCTATAAGCGGCTGCAGCAGCTCGATCTTTCCGCCACGGCCCAGCGGACCGTGGTCACCGATTTCATCTTCGAAAAAGACCGCATTTTTGCCTCGTTGAATCTGTCGGACGCCGAACTGGCGCTTTACGAGGAGTATTTCGACCTTTTTGCCGGGCAGGTTCCCGTCCCGGATTTGGTGATATACTTGCAAGCGAAGCCGGGGACGCTCAGAAAAAGAATTGAGAAGAAAAATGCCCCTTTCGAACGCCACATTTCCGAGGAATATCTGGAAGCGGTGGTCGGGGCGTATGAGCATTTTTTCTTCCGTTACCAGTCGAGCGACTTGCTGGTGATTGACACGTCCGAGATCGATTTTATCGACCGGAACGAGGATCTTCGCCAACTGCTCGACCGGCTGAGCCAGCCGGTGAAAGGAACGCAGTACTTTCTGCCGCTTGGATCTGCTTCCGCGGACTAGGACGGCTGAAGGTGGCGGCGACCGGGCTCGAACCTCGTCACCGAAGTAACTTCGGTCGCCTTCCGTCTATCCTCTCCGCGGAAAACCAGAAGAACCTTTCCTGCCGCAGTCTGAAACGCGCGGCGGGGAAAGCAGAACGCCCGCTCTCGAAAAGAGCGGGAACAAACTGAGTCGGGAGGACCGCCATGGACCCGTTGAAGGCCGTGAGCAAAGTCACTGTTCCGCAGATTCTGGAATGCAAACTTCAGGGCCGTAAGATCGCCTGCCTGACCGCCTACGATTACCCGACGGCGCGGCTCGCGGATGAAGCGGGCATTGATTTGATATTAGTTGGTGATACACTGGCCGAAGTCGTGCTCGGTTACGATTCGACCGTGCCGGTCACCGTGGACGAAATGGTCCACCATGTGCGCGCCGCGCGGCGCGGGATGCAAAGAGCGCTGCTCGTGGCCGATCTTCCCTACGGCTCGTACCATGAGGGCGAGACGCAGGGGCTGGCCGCCGCGATTCGATTCATCAAAGAAGGCGGCGCGGAAGCAGTCAAGCTGGAAGGCGGGCGAAAACGCGCCGAGTTGATCCGGCGGCTGGTGGAAGCCGAAATTCCCGTCATGGGACACATCGGGCTGACGCCTCAATCCGTTCATCATTTCGGAGGATATGGCGTTCAGGGAAAGACGGTCGAATCAGCCAACCAGTTGCTGCTCGACGCACAGGCCGTGGAAGACGCCGGCGCTTTCGCTGTCGTTCTGGAAGCGATTCCGCGCGAGCTGGCGCGCGTGATTACCGGCCGGCTTCGAATTCCGACGATCGGGATTGGCGCGGGGCCGGATTGTGACGGCCAAATTCTTGTCCTGCACGACATGGCGGGGCTCAGCTTCCGAACGCCCCCGAAATTTGTACGCCGCTACGGCGCCGTCAAGGAGAATTTGAGCGAAGCCCTTTCGCGGTACCGCTCCGATGTGACCGAAGGACGCTATCCGGCCGACGAAGAATCGTATCATTGGAGTCCGGCGATGAAAGATGATTTTGAGAAGGAGGCGCAGCGCAAAACATAGGTGGTGCATGAACGCTTCAGTTTCATTCCCGGCCCGCCCGAACCATCGCTCCAGGCTCTGGAGCCCTGACCGTTAAGCCTTTTTTAAGGAAATCATGCGGCTTATCCAGACGATTGAGGAAATGAAAAGCTTCCGGAATGAAGTGCGCAGCCTTGGCCGGTCTATCGGCCTGGTGCCGACGATGGGCGCGCTCCACGACGGCCACCTCGGCCTGATTCGCCAGGCCAAGCGGCAATGCGATGTCAGCGTGGTTTCGATTTTTCTGAACCCGAAGCAATTCGGCCCGCAGGAGGACTTCGACCATTATCCCCGCAATCTGAACCGCGATTTGGACCTGCTCAATACCTACAACGTGGATGCGGCCTTCGTTCCTTCGGCGGATGAAATGTACGGAAAGCGCTTTCAAACTTCCATCGAGCCCGGACCTCTGGCCGAAGCGTGGGAAGGACGCCTGCGGCCGGGGCACTTCCGCGGCGTGACCACGGTCGTCCTGAAGCTTTTCAATATCGTCTGTCCCGACGTGGCCTACTTCGGGCAAAAGGATTTTCAGCAGTTCATTGTGATCCGGCGAATGGTGGAAGATCTCGATCTCGCCGTTCGGCTGGTCATGTGCCCCATCCGGCGGGACGCGGACGGCCTGGCCCTCAGTTCCAGGAATGCCTACCTGACCGCCGGTGAACGGAAGGCGGCATTGGCGCTTTCCAGAAGCCTCCGCTGCGGCGAGGAAAAGGTCGGCCAGGGCGAAGCCAGCTCGCGGATCGTTCTCGATCAGATTCGGAATGGGCTGAAGTCGGAGCCGGCTTTCAACCTCGATTATCTTGCCATCGTCGATCCGGCGACGCTCGCCCCCGTCGAACACATCACGGCAGGGTGTGTGGCGCTCGCGGCCGGCCGCGTGAACAAAGTTCATCTCATCGACAACGTCATTTTCGGTCCGCCGGGCACGACTCCCGACCTGCTTCTCCAGCTCGCCCTCAGCGGACCCCTGGTGGCAAGCCGCGAGGCGCGCATTCCCGGAATCGAGACCGAAACCCTGAAACTGCGCATCGAAAACTGCCGCGAGTGCGCCGCTCTGACTTCCGTCATGCTTCCGCCGCGCGAGTTTCTGGTGAAATACATCAAGCGAGATTATCCGGACCTCAATGTGGTCCGAGTGGCGGTAATCGGGCGGGGCTCACCCATTCAGCCCGACAATTTTCTTTATCGCAGTCAGGGCGCCGAAAATCGCTTTGTGGAGAGTTTGTTCGATTTACTGGGGGTCAAGAGCTACGCCGATTTCAAGAGCCGCTTTGTCCTGACGGACTGCCTGCGCTGTCATTATTCGGGCCCGCACCTTCCGGAAAAGGCCATGCGCAATTGCGCGCGCCACTTGAAGGCAGAACTCGAACTTTTCCCGAGCCTGGAATCTCTGGTCGCGATCGGCGATGACGCATGTGTGGATGTCCAGCGATTCCTGCTCGGCCGCAACGACGAGCAGATCGTACCTTTCGGCAAACTGGTGGGGACGCGAGGCTGGGCCGAAGAGCGCGCGAAGATTTCATTCTTGGGCGAGCGGAACATTCGAGTCTTCTACTGCCATCATCCTACCTTCGGCTATGACCGAAGCCCCTCTATCGCCGCGCACCTGGAAGAATGAACGCGCGCCCCGGCGCCCTCACTTCTTGAGCGCTTCCAGGACCTCCGCCGCGTGGCCCTCGGCTTTTGCCTTGGGAAAAACGTGCTGAATCCGGCCGTCCGCGCCAATGATCAAAGTGGAGCGCACGACCCCCATGTATGTTTTCCCATAGAGAGATTTTCGCTGCCAGGCGCCGTAACGTCTGAGCATGGCGTGGCCGGGATCGCCCGCCAGGGGAAAGTTGAGTTCGTAGCGGTCGCGGAATTTCTGCAATTCCGCGGTGGAGTCGCCGCTGACGCCCAGGATTCGAGCGCCCAGTTTATCGAATTGTCTTTTCGCGTCCCGAAACTCGGTCGCTTCCCGCGTTCAACCCGATGTATTCGCTTTGGGGAAAAAGTACAAAACCAGTCTTTTACCCTCAAATTCCTTCAAGCCGATCGGCTTGCCGGCGTCAGACTCAAGCTTGAAATCCGGCGCTTTGCCGCCCACTTTAAGCATCTCACTGCTCCTTTCGAGAAGGGTGCCGCGAGCCCTTCGCTCCCAATCGCTTCTCCAGCCGTTGCTCGGCGTCGCGATACATGGAATTGCCCGGAGCAAGGCGCGCCGCATCGGCGTACTCCCGCATCGCCGCCGCGCGCTCGCCCGCCGCTTCCAGGCCCATCCCGAGACTGAAATGAGCGCTCGCCATTTTGGGTTCCAGCCTGATCACCACGCGGTATTCATCGATTGCGTGATTCCAGTCCCGCTTCTCGTAATAAGCGGCGGCCAGGTTGCTGTGCGCGGCAGTGTATTTTGGATTCAGCCGAATCGCTTCCCGGTACTGGCGGATGGCGCCATCAAGGTCACCGCGCGACTTCAGCGTTAAACCAAGGTTGTTGTGCGCGGCAGCATACTTTGGATTGAGCTTCAGGGCTTCCTGATATTGCTCGATGGCAGCTTCCATTTTGCCCGAGTCCCTCAAAGCGTTGCCGAGGTTGTTGTGTGGATCGGCCCATTGCGGTTTCAGATGAATGACCTTCCGGTACTGCTGAATCGCGCCCTGAGTGTCGCCGCGCATGGCAAGAGCGTTCGCCAGATTATTGTGCCCCGCCGCCCAGTCCGGCCGGAGCATCAGCGCCACTTGGAATTGCTGGACGGCAGTGTCCAGATTCCCGTTCAGAGCCAGCGCCAACCCGAGCTCGTTATGGGCAATCGCGTCCTGCGAATCCAGATTCACCGCCTTCGAAAATTCCTTCAGGGCTCCATCGATGTTCCCCTGGCGGCGCAGCAAAGTCCCCAGATTGATGTGCGCGTTCACGCTCACCGGATCCAGCCGCAGCGCGCGCTGGTATTCCGCAAGCGCGCCCGCCTCATTGCCCTGCTCGTCGAGCACACTGCCCAAATCATTGTGCGCCTCAGCCCAGTTGGGATTGATCTTGAGCACGCGCCGGAACGCCTCCGCCGCCTCGCGCAACTTCCCTTCCTTCTGAAGTTTTTCCCCCAGCGTAAGCAGGCGCTGAGCTTCACTCTGCGTTTTCGCGCCTTTCGCCGCGGATTTGCGGGTGGTGGAGGATGCCCGATGAGGACGGGTGCTTCGCCGCTGAGGCGGGCGGGCGGCGCATTGAAGCGCCGTCGCAGGAAGGCACAGCCCCATGATGACGGCCAGCCGAAAAGCGGCTCGCAGCCAGGCGCGCGACTTCATGCCGGACCTCCTGCCGATGGTCCGCTTCTCGAAGCCGCGCAACTGACGGAAATAAAATATGTCCAAAGCGGGAATACTTTTCGAAATCTCAGGCCAACTCTTTCTTTAGAATCTCCTGCACAACCTGGGGATTCGCCTGGCCCTTCGTGGACTTCATCACCTGTCCGACAAACCAGCCGAGCGTGGCCGTCTTGCCGCTGCGATATTGTTCGACCTGGCGAGGATTCGCTTCCATGATTCCCCGAATGATGGAGGCAATCTTTTCCGGATCGCCAATCTGCTCCAGTCCCTGAGCCGCAACAATTTCACCCGCGGTCTTTTGCGTCGCCACCATTTGGGAAAGAATGTCCTTGGCCATCTTGCCCGATACCTTGCCGTCCATCACCATACGTAACAGTTCCGCGAGCCGCGCCGGGGATACGGGGGAGGATTCAAAACTTTCCTTGTGCTCCTGCAGGAAATAAGTCAGATCGTTCAGCACCCAGTTCGCCGAAAGTTTTGACTCACCGGTCAGCTTTGCGACCTCTTCAAAATAGTCGGCGACGATCCGCGATTGCGCGAGCAGAGCCGCATCCTGCTTGGGCAATCCATATTGATCCAGAAAACGCTTTTCTTTCGCATCCGGCAATTCCGGGAGGGAATTGAGAACCTCGCTCTTCCACGCCTCGGAAATCGCGAGCGGCATGAGATCGGGCTCGGGAAAATACCGGTAATCGTGCGCGAATTCCTTGGAGCGCATGCCGATCGTCTTCTGCTCCTTGCTGTCCCAAAGCCGGGTTTCCTGATGAATCTCGCCGCCGCTTTCCAGAATGTCCGCCTGGCGATCGATTTCATACGCCAAAGCCTTTTGAAGAAATCGAAAAGAATTCAGATTCTTGACTTCCGTCTTGGTTCCCAGCGCGGTCGTCCCCCGCGGACGCAGGCTGACATTGGCATCGCAGCGCAGGCTGCCTTCTTCCATGTTGCAGTCGGAAACGCCGAGGTAAAGCATCAGCGTCTTGAGGCGCGTCAGGTAATCGTGCGCTTCTTCCGGTGCGCGCAGGTCCGGCTCGCTCACGATTTCAGCCAGCGGCACTCCGGAACGGTTCAGGTCAATGTAGGAGCGCGAGGCGGAATCCGGGAATCCCTCGTGCAGAGATTTTCCCGCGTCTTCTTCCAGATGCAGGCGCGTGATGCCAATGCGCTTCGGCGCGCCTTCGGATTCAATATTGATCCAGCCGTGCTCGGCCAGCGGCTCTTCGTACTGAGAAATCTGATAACCCTTGGGCAGGTCAGGATAAAAATAGTTCTTGCGCGCAAAGCGCGAGCGCGAGTTGATGGTGCAGTTGAGCGCCAGCGCCGCCTTCACGGCCATGGTCACGGCCTCACGATTCAAAACCGGCAGCGCGCCGGGCAAACCAAGGCAGACTGGACAAGTGTTCGAATTGGGCGGGTCGCCGAAGCGGGTGGAGCATGAACAGAAAATCTTGGAGAGCGTCAGGAGCTGGACGTGCACTTCCAGGCCGATTACGGCTTCATACTTCGTCGCTGAGTTCGCCTTCTCTTCCGCAATCGTCCCCATTCAGAACCTCGTCAATCCTGTGTGCGAGTTTTCGTACGCGCCATCAGTCGGCCGGCAGAAAGCTTGCGGCCACACCCCCAATACATCCGTCGCTCGACCAGATCAACTTCACTTCGCGCATCGGCCATTATAGCTCAGGGTATCATTTGACCGACTCGATAGTGAACTTGCTACCGTTCTTACAGAATTTGACTTTTGACTTTCGAGCGCTATGCAGAACCGCAAGTTCCCGGTTCCCCTCAACTGCTCTTTCTACTTTGAAACCGGTTTGCGGGAATGCCAATTCCAGGCCGACTGAACGATCTCGTCCAAGCTGGAATGTTCGGGCGTCCACTTCAATACTTGTCTGGCGCGGGAGGGATCGGCCACAAGAATCGGAGGATCGCCCGCCCGTCTGGGAGATTCGCGATGGGGCACCCGGTTCCCGCTAAGCTTCCCGACGCTCGAAATCACCTCGCGAACCGAATTTCCCTTGCCCGTCCCGAGATTGAGCGCGGTGCTTTCGCCGCCTGCCTCAAGGTACTTGAGCGCCAGAACGTGAGCCTGCGCGAGATCCGTCACGTGGATGTAGTCGCGGACAGCGGTGCCGTCCGGCGTCGCGTAATCCGTCCCGAAGACTTCAACCTCGCGGCGCTGCCCGAGAGCCGCCTGGATGACCAGCGGAATCAGATGAGTTTCGGGGTCGTGGCCCTCACCGAGTTCGCCGTCCGAACCTGCCGCGTTGAAATAACGCAAGGCAACCGACTTCACGCCATGCGCGTTGCCGTACCAATGGAGCGCCCGCTCCACCGCCAGCTTCGACTCACCGTATGGATTGACCGGCAGCTTGCGATGATCTTCCGGAATCGGAACTTTTTCCGGATCGCCGTAAACCGCGGCGGAGGAAGAGAAAATGATGCGCTTCACGCCCGCGGCAACCATGGCATCGAGCAGTCGGAGAGAATTGACGACATTGTTCCAGTAATATTTTTCAGGGAAGCTGACGGATTCACCGACCAGGCAAAAAGCGGCAAAATGAACCACCGCGTCAATCGAATGCTCGCGAATAACCGCGCCAAGGCGCGCACTATCGGCAAGGTCAGCAGTGATGTCCGAGCCCCACTTTGCGCCCTGCCGGCGCTCCGCGGGCGCGTGGTCATAGATGACGGGTTTGTAGCCGGCCCGGGCCAGGGCCTTCACCGTGTGAGAGCCGATGTAGCCAGCGCCGCCTGGAACGAGGATTGCCATAAGTTCGCCACTAAGCGTATCACACTCTGAAAGTTCAATTCCTTGGCTGCGGGGCGGAGGTGCAGCGATAGTCAAGCTGAGTGGCGGGCGGCCAAGGGGCCTGCGGGCTTAGCCGCGCAAATCGGGTTCGTTCGGCTTCGTTTGGGGCACTTTTGTTGATAATACAAGACTTATCGGCTTCGTTCGTAAAAAAAGATTGTTTAATTTTGCGTGTTTTCTGCCTTGCCACATGCCTTGGAGCCTCTATTCATGCGGGTTTGCCGCGTTTTGGGGGGTGCGCAGATGGCGCATTTCCGGCATGATTTATCCGCCTCAGCCTCGATCCAAGCCGTTGCCGGCCAGCCATCCATCATATAAAAGTATATTACCACATAAGTTAACATAGTCAAGCAGAATCTGCCCGCCCGCGCTTCGGAGCGGGCGCTGCCTGCGGGCCGCGAACCCGCGGGTGTCTTGACATGAAATTTTCGCGCCATTAGCATACGAAACGTAATCAGGTGAGAGTCATCATTGACCGACGTCAGCCAAATCTTCCAGCAAAATGAAATCCTGCTCACCGGAGGCAACGGCTTTCTGGGCAAAGTCTTTCTGGGCCTGTTGATTGACCGCTATCCGGGAACCCGGCACGTGCATCTGCTTCTGCGGCCGGGCGGACATCTCTCAGCCCGGGAACGATTCAAAAAGGACATTCTTGCTTCTCCCGCGCTTGCGGAACTTCCCGCCGCGTCGCTTGAGAAATTCGTGGCCGACCGCCTGACCGTCCACTCCGGCGACGTCAGCCGGCCGAATTGCGGATTGCGCGAGCAGGACATTTCCGCCATGCGAGGCCGCGTCAGCGTGATTGTGAATTGCGCGGGGAAAGTGGATTTTTTCCCTCCCGTGGACGAATCCTTCGCGTCGAACGTGGACGGCGTGGAGCACGTTCTGGAACTGGCGAAGAAACTCGGCGCCAAACTTCTGCATGTTTCCACCTGTTTCGTCTCCGGTGAAACGGACGGTCTGGTCGAGGAATCGGAGCCCATTCTCGGGTTCTATCCACGGCGAAAAGGTCCGCGGGACAAAAGCTTTGACCACACGCATGAATTGGACTACTGCCGCCAGCAGATCCGCCACATCCACGAGACGACGGGAACCGGACCGGGGCGGAAGCGGGAACGCGATGAGCGGCTCACGGCGCTGGGCCGGCGGCGCGCGGAACAATGGGGCTGGGTCAATACCTACACTTACTCGAAGAGCCTGGGCGAGCAACTCATTGCGGCGCAGGAGGACGTGGATTGGACGATTGTGCGGCCGGCGATTGTCGAAAGCGCGCTGCGGTTTCCCTTCCCCGGATGGATTGAAGGCGGCCGGACGGCGGCGCCGCTGGTTCTGATGGCGCTCGGCGGCATGAAGCACTGGCCGGTTCGCCGCGATATGCCGCTGGAAGTGGTCCCGGTGGATTTGATTGCCGGGGCGATGATTGCCGCGACCGCGCTGCTGCTGAACGGGCAGCATGACCGCGTCTATCAACTGGGAACGGCGGAAGTGCATCCCATCAAGCTTGGACCTTTGGTTGAACTGCTGGTGAAAGAATCCCGAAAGCTCAACCGGGAGAACGGCCGCGGCGGTCTGCCGTTTTCAATGAGCGCGCCTTCGGCCGGCGCGCGAATCGTTTCCATTGAACAGGTGCGGCGCCGCAGGATGCGGCTCGAGAAAAGGATTCAAAGAATCCAGGCGCTCCTCAAGGGAATGCACCGGGTCGCCGGAGCGGTGCGGCTGCCGGGAAGGCAATCGCTCGCCGCCTGGACGCAAAAACTTCGCGCGCTGGAACTACAGGCAAAATTCCGCGAGCAGACGTTCGATCAGTATCTGCCCTTCGTTCTCCACAACCGTTACATTTTTGAGTGTGAAAACATCCGCTCCGCCTATGCGAAAATTTCACCGCACGACCGCCGGCTGATTCCCTGGGACCCGGAACAAATCGACTGGAAAAAGTACTGGATCGAGCACCAGATCAGGGGAATCGAGCGCTGGGTGCAACCGGAAGCCGTCCGGGAGTGGTCATTCAGGATATAATCGAGCAGCCGAGAGCGAGCGGCCGCCTTTGAGCGGGTAATGCCCGCCGGGCCCGGACGGACGCTCGCCGCCAAGCCGGGATTTCAAATTTCATGCCGTCTGTGACACATCCAACCGGCGCCGCCACGGCCGAAACCCGCGTCCTTGAGATCGTGCGGGACATGCTGAGGGAACTCGGCTCGATTCGCGCCGCGGAAACAGCTACGCTCGACTCTTCGCTCGATCACGATCTGGGCCTGGGCAGCCTGGAGCGAGTGGAGATGCTGGTCCGCTGCGAGACGGCTTTCGGCATTCGCCTGCCCGATGAAGTCGCGTCGAAAGCGGATACTCCCCGCCAGTGGGCGGAAGCGGTCGCCGCCGGGGCGGAGACCAGAGCGCCCGCGGCGCGCTACCGCATTGAGCAGCCCTCACGCCTGCCGCCGCCTGCGCCCGACTCAGCTCGAAGCATGGTCGAAGTTCTGCGCGGCCACGCTGAAGTGGATCCCGGACGCGTCCAGGCCCATCTGCTGGAAGGCGACGCCGGCCAGGACATTTCTTATCGGCGGCTGATCGAAACGGCGTCAAAAGTGGCCGCGGGACTTGCCGCGCTGGGACTTCGCCGCGATGAAACCGTCGCCATCATGCTGCCCACCTGCGCGGATTTCTTCTACGCCTTTTTCGGCGTCATGCTTTCGGGCGGCATCGCCGTGCCCATTTACCCGCCGGCCCGCCCGGACAAAATCGAAGAATATGTTCGCCGCCAGGTGACCATCCTGAAAAACGCGGGCGTGCGATTCCTGATCAGCTTTGACCAGGTCAAGGCCGTCGCGGACATTATGAAGGTAAGTCTGCCATCGCTTACAGCCGTGACCAGCGTCGAGGCGCTCGAACGGATCGGAAAAGACGAACCCGCGATTGCGGCGCAGCCTTCCGACACAGCTTTCATCCAGTACACTTCGGGAAGCACCGGCGATCCGAAAGGCGTCGTGCTGAGCCACTCGAACATTCTGGCCAACATTCGCGGCATCGGCTGGGCGGTCAAGGTGAAGCCCACGGATATCGTGGTGAGCTGGCTGCCGCTTTATCACGATATGGGACTCATCGGCTCGTGGCTCTTCAGCGTTTATTACGCGCTGCCCATCACCGTGTTTTCGCCGCTCGCTTTCCTCAGCCGGCCGCAGCGCTGGCTGTGGGCGCTGCACGATTCGGGAGGCACGCTGTGCCCCGCGCCGAATTTTTCCTACGAGCTTTGCACGCGCAAGATTCCCGATGAAGCCATCGAAGGCCTCGACCTTTCGGCATGGCGGATCGCCATCAACGCCGGCGAGGCCGTGCTGCCGGAAACGCTGGAGCGATTTCACAAGCGGTTTGGCCCGCACGGATTCCACGCCGAAAGTTTCGTCCCCTGCTACGGCATGGCGGAGTCATCGGTAGCCCTGGCTTTTCCGCCCATTGATCGCGCGCCGGTGATTGACCGGATTCGCCGCGACGATTTTGAAGCCGAGGGCAAGGCCGTGCCCGCCGGCGCCTCTGAAAAAAACACATTCCGTTTTGTGGCGAACGGCCGCGCGCTGCCGGACCACGAAATCAAAATCGTGGATGAAGCCGGCAACCAGCTCGGAGAACGCGTGCAGGGGCGTGTCCTCTTCCGCGGGCCTTCGCGGACCGCCGGGTATTATCGCAATCCGGACGCCACCGCGGCCATCATGACCGAAGACGGCTGGATGGATTCGGGTGACCTGGCGTATTGGGCAAGCGGCGAAATCTACGTCACCGGCCGCAGGAAAGACCTGATTATCAAATCGGGCCGCAACATTATTCCCCAGGAAGTGGAAGCGGCGGCGGCGGAAACGCCGGGCATGCGCCGCGGCTGCGTGGCGGCGTTCGGCTCACCCGACCCGGAATCGGGGACGGAGCGGCTGGTGGTGGTGGCGGAAACGCGCGCCACCGGCGAGGATGAACTGCGCCGGATGGAAGCCGACGTCATCGAACGCGTGACCGGCGCGCTGGGCATTCCTCCCGACCGCGTTGAATTGATCGCGCCGAACACGATTCCGAAAACCTCCAGCGGAAAAATCCGGCGGAATGCCACGCGGTCGCTGTTTGAGCAGAATCAACTGAAAGTCACGCGGCGGGCGCCGTGGGTTCAGATTGTCAGACTTTGGATGGGAAATCTGGGCGCGTGGTTCGACCAGGAATTTCATCGCGCAGCCGAATCCGTGCGACGAGCCTACGCAGCAACGGTGGTTGCTTTGGCCGGGATCGCGGGCGGATTGATGGCTCGCCTGCTGCCCAAGCCCGGCGCCGCATCATCCGTTGTCCGGATCGCATCGCGCGCTATCCTGGCGCTGACCGGCCACGCAATCACACAACAGGGCGTGGAACAGGCCGGCGGAAGCGGCGCGGCGCTGCTGATGGCAAATCGGGCCGGAACTTTCGACCCGCTGGTGCTGGCGGCAATCCTTCCCAGACCGTTTTTCATCGCCGACGGCGACGCTTTGAGCGCGCTTTCAGCCGGCGCACGATTTCTGCTGGGAGCGCTCGTCGTGCCTGCGACAAATGGTACGCAGCCACGCGGCGGAACGATTCGCCAGCGCATTCATGCGCAATTCGAGAAGGGCCACGCGGTGCTGGTCTTTCCCGATGGGCCCACGGCCGCGGCGCCTCATCTGAGCCGTTACCGGCTGGACGGCTTGCATGCCGCCGCGCTGACTTCGGCACGGGTTATTCCGGTGGGAATTCGCGGCACCGGACACATTCTGACGGCGCATGAGCCGTCATCCATGCGCGCGCAGGCGGCGATTTCCGTCGGCCAGGCGATAGCCATGGCGGCGAACGAGCCGCGCGAACTCGTGCCGCTTCGCGAGCAGGTCCGGCAGGCGATCTCCGTTCTGGTAGCGTGAGGACCGCGAATCAAGTTCAGAATCTGAATAAGCTCATGGTTGGAACGATCATTCCCACGGTGGTTCGAATCGCAGCCTGCTTTTTGCTGGGCTCGATTCCGTTTGCCGTGTTGAGCATGATAGGCACGGGGGTTGATATCCGCAAAGTAGGCTCGGGCAATCCAGGGTTCAACAACGTTTTGCGCGTGAACAAGCCGAGAGCCGTCCTGACCCTCGTGGGCGATATGGGCAAGGGATTTGCCGGCGTCTGGCTTTTCCTTCGCGTGTGGCCTGCCGCGCATCCCATCTTCGATCCCGTGACGATGGGCTGGATTTTCGGATTTGCGGCCATCCTCGGCCATTGTTACTCGCCGTTCCTTGGATTCAATGGAGGCAAAGGCATCGCGACATCCGGCGGAGTGATGCTGGTGCTCTATCCGTTGCTGGCGGCTTTCGCTTTGCTTTACTTTGCGGTCTCACGCGTCATTTTGGGAAAACTCAAAAGGCGCCAGGCGGGCGCCACCGCCTCACTGAGCACGTGGATTTTGTTTTCAATGGTCCTTTTGATCTTTGCCGCCCCGCTGGACGCGCTTTACGCCGGGCTGATGACGTTATTCCTCGCCTGGCGGCACAAAACCAATCTGCAAAAGCTTTTCTCTCCCGCCAAATCGTGATAATCAGAGGCGCGGGAAAGATTCGCACCGATTGACTTGAACTGATGAGTGATAAACCGGGCTTCGCCTTTTACGACTTCGACGGCACTTTGACGCGCGGGAACGTGGTCCGGCGATATTTCTTTCTGGCCTGGAGACATCCCTCCCGTATACGCGCCTGGCTGAAAACAATTCTGGCGCTGATCTGCGTGCCGCTCTGGATCAGCCTGGATCTTTATTCAAGGCAGCTCTTTAACGAAGTTTTCTTTCGCGAGTACCGCGGATTCAAAAAGGAATGGCTGTGGAATCAAGGCGCGGCGCTTTTTGAACAGGAAGTAAAACCCAGTCTTTACTCGGGCGCGGCCGGCCTGATTGAACGGGATCGCGCCGCGGGAATTCGGCCCGTTCTGGTTTCAGGTGAACTCGACTTTGCTCTGGACCACGTGCTACGCTACTTCCGCTTTGAGGGCGTTCTCTGCAATTCTCTGCTCTATGAGAACGGCATCGCCACGGGAGAAGTGGCGCAGCCGCTGATTGCAGAGAAAGCAAAAGTCCAGGCCATGACCCGTTACTGCGCGGAGCACGGCGGCGACATGGCCGCATCGAAGGCGTATTCGGACAGTTTTTCGGACGTTCCGATGCTCGAGGCGGTCGGCTTCCCCACCGCGGTGAATCCGGACCGGCGGCTGCGACGGCTGGCCCGCGAGCGCGGCTGGCCGATTCTCGATTTGAGAAACGAAAATGCCCACGGAAAAGATTAGCGCCGTTGAAGCGGGGCTGCCGCTCGAAGCCAGCGCTCCCATGCCGAACGCCGTCGGCCGGAGGGCCGTGGTTTCACATGAGGGATGCGTCGTTGAACTGGACAATAAATCCGCGCCCCGATTGATGTGGTCGGGCGAAGATTTGCTTTCCGTGCGATTTCCGGCCGGGACGCGCGTGATGTATCCCAACCCCACGATTCGCGGCCTGCCCGACCGCGACCACGCCATTCGCTACACGCTGGCCCATCCCGAAGGCATGGACCCGCTCGACACTTTGCTCAAGCCGGGAATGAAAGTCACCATCGCCATTGATGATATTTCTCTGCCGCTTCCCAAGATGTGGAGACCGGACATTCGGGAATCGGTGCTCAAAATCGTGCTGGAAACACTGGCGGCGAAGGGAGTGGAGGACGTCCACATCATCATCGCCACGTCTTTCCACCGGCGGATGGAACCGTTTGAAATCAAATGGGCGGTGGGTTCGACAATTTTCCGAAAGTATTATCCCGACCGCCTCTACAATCACGACGGCGAAGCGCCCGGCGGCATGACGGAGCTGGGCACAACAGAACATGGCGAGCGAGTTCGCATCAATCGCCGCGCGGCGGAATCCGACCTGGTCATCTACGTCAACATCAACCTGGTGCCCATGGACGGCGGCGACAAGTCGGTGGGCGTCGGCCTGTGCGATTATCCGACCCTTCAGGCGCACCACACGCCGCAGACCATCCTGAAGTGCGACTCCTACTTCGACCACACGCGCTCGGAGATGCATCGCTCCTGCAGCCGCATCGGGAAGATCGTCAATCAGAAACTGAAAGTTTTTCACATTGAAACGGTGCTGAATAATCAGATGTTCGATCCGCGGATGGCGTTCTTCACGAAGAACGAAGACCGCTGGAACGTTCTCGATCGCACCATGTTCAATTCCACGCGCTGGTCGCTGGCGAGAATGTCGCGGCCGGTGAAGCGCAAGGCCCTTTTTGCCGTTCCGGCCGCCTATGAACCCATCGCCATCCATGCCGGCGCCACCGGACCAGTGCATGAAAAGACGCTCGCCTACTGCTATGCGCAGTATTGCTGTCCGCTCGAAGGGCAATCCGACGTCGTCGTTTACGGAATCCCCTTCATCACGCCCTACAATGTGAACTCGGCGCTCAATCCCCTGCTGGTGCAGACGATGGCGCTCGGATATTTTCACAACATGTATCGCGGAATGCCGGTGGTGAAAAAGAACGGCGTGCTGATCATCACTCATCCGCTCAATGATGAATTCGACCCGCGGCATCATCCTTCCTACATCGAATTCTTCCATCGCATTCTGCCCGAGACGCGCGATTCCATGGAGCTGCAACGCAAATACGAAGGCGAGTTTGCCCGCAACCCGGATTACATCCGGATGTACAGAACCGGCAACGCCTACCACGGCGTTCATCCGTTTTACATGTGGTACTGGGGCGAGAACGGACGCGCGCATACCGGCAAGGTGATTGCCGTCGGAGCGGAATCGAAACGCTCGGCTGAGATCATGGGATGGGAAACGGCGCCCAACATGAACCAGGCATTGGAAATGGCGCAATCGCACGTGGGACACAAACCCAGCATTACGCTGATGCACTTCGCTCCCATCCTTATGGCCGACGTTGCCGGGAAACCGGAAGCCCTCTGATCGCTAATGAAGCTCATCCTTGTCACCGGCGCGACCGGATTCCTGGGACGCCATCTGGTTCAGCAACTCGGCTCGAGCGAGCCGGAAGCGAAACTCCGTCTGCTTTGCCGCGGCCCTGTGCCCTGGCGGGAAAGCACCCGGCTTGAGATTCATCGCGGCGATGTTCTGGTGCGCCAGGATGTGCTGAAGGCCTCCGAGGGCGCCGCAGAAATCTATCATCTGGCCGGATTCGTTTCCCGCGATCCCAGGGATTCCGACCGGCTCTACCAGACTCATATCGAGGGAACGCGCAACATCTGCGAAGCCGCGATTCGGCACCGCGCGCAGAAAGTCCTCATCACGTCGTCATCCGGGACCATCGCCGTCAGCCGCGACCCGACCGTTCACGATGAAAGGTCTTCCTACAAGATCGAAACCGCCAGCGCCTGGCCGTACTACCTGAGCAAAATCTTTGAGGAAAAGCTTGCCCTCGATTATTTCGCGCGCAGTCGGCTGCCGGTTGTTGTGGTGAATCCCAGCCTGCTGCTTGGGCCGGGCGACGAGCGGAATTCCTCCACGCGGGACGTGGCCCTGTTCCTGCGCGGCCAGATTCTGGCCATTCCTCGCGGCGGACTGAATTTTGTGGACGTGCGCGACGCGGCCGCGGGCACGATTGCCGCCATGCGCGCCGGCCGGCCGGGCGAACGCTATCTGCTGGGAGGATTCAACTGGACGTTCCGTGAATTGATCGAAAGGGTCGCGCAAATTTCAGGACGCCGCGCGCCGAAGATGCAGCCGTCTGTGAACTTCTCTCTCAAGGCCACCGCGTGTTTGCGAGTTCTATGGCGGCTCGGGGGAAAATCGTTCGACCTTGACGATGATTCGATTCGAATGTCCGCCCACTTCTGGTATTGTGATTCCTCGAAAGCCCGCGCCGAACTCGGATATCAAACCCGGGATCCCATGGAAACCCTGAAGGAAACCGTGGACGACCTGCGGCGCCGGCTGAAGGATAACAAAGCCTGAATCTAAAATCCGTCTTGCGCTCCGGGCGGAATCCAAAAATGACCTCCAAGCGAAAAATTGCGGCAGTCGTCAATCCGCATTCGGCGGGCGGAAAAACCCGCCGCCAATGGGAATCAATCGCGGCCAGGTTCGAACGGCGACTTGGCCCGGTGACAGCGCGGTTTACGGACTCACCGGGCGCAGGAGTTGAAATCGCGCGCGCGCTTCTGGCGGATGGATTTGATTTTCTGATCGCTGTCGGGGGCGACGGCACCGCCAACGAGGTCGTGAACGGATTCATCGAAAACGGCCGCAACCGCAACCCTGATGCAATCCTGGGCCTTCTTCCCATGGGCACCGGAGGAGATTTCCGGCACAGCCTGGGAATTTCCAAAAACATTGACGAAGCGGTGGAAACGCTGGCCACAGGCATCCCGTCGCCGATCGATATCGGCAAGGCAGCATACATTACGCATGACGGCCGGCCGGCGGTCCGCTACTTTGCCAACCTGGTCAGTTTCGGAATGGGAGGCGAAGTCGCAGCGCGGGCAAAAAATGCTCTGCGGGCGCTCGGAGGCCGCACGGCTTTCTTCTGGGCAACGCTCTCCACGATGGTGAAATACAACGGAAGAAAGGTTCGGCTCACCTGCGACGGGGTTGAGCAAAGCTGGACGGTGACCAACATCGCCGTGGGCAACGGACGCTTCCACGGGGGCGGAATGCATCCCTGCCCCACCGCACTCCTCAACGATGGAATATTCGAAGTCACGGTGATTGACCGGCTGGGGAAATTAGAACTCATCCGCGATATCCATTATCTCTACTCCGACGATGTCTATCGTCATCCCAAAGTTCACCATTTGCGAGCCCGCAGCGTGAAAGCTGAGGCCGATGGAATCACCAAGATTGAAATCGATGGCGAGCCGCTCGGCCGGCTGCCCATGGAGATCAGCCTGATTCCGGACCGGTTGACGGTAATTGCGCCCCGAGAGAGCGTCCTTGCCACAAGTGCAGGCAGGGCAGTAAGTTAGGAACACCCACAAAATAGGTCAGCCCGGGCCATTTTAGTGGCCCGGGCCGATTCCCGAGCGCGAGGGAGGGGACTATAGCCCGGCTCGGGTTCCTTGCAGTCCGAATCCCGGCCAACCTTGGCCCGCTTTCTGTAAGAGCCGGGACCGAACCAAGTTCAAAATGCCTACATCTCCGAGTCGTTGCAAATTGAATGCCATTGTTATCCTGCTGAAAAGAATGCGAGAGGATTAAATCGGGGGATGAAATTCTTACCGGTTGAATGTAATCCTGACGCTGAGAATGTTGCCGGCAACTGCTGGACATTCAATCAGGCCGGCAGGACGTCCGCGAAAACGAAGCCATCGCGTTCAACTACGTCTCCATTCGCGACGGCAATGGGCTTTTTGAACATTGGCC
Source organism: Terriglobia bacterium (assembly GCA_046706005.1). Classification (GTDB taxonomy): domain Bacteria; phylum Acidobacteriota; class Terriglobia; order UBA7540; family UBA7540; genus JBJKPU01. The sequence goes on from JBJKPU010000064.1 coordinate 34,626, forward strand.
CGGCGCACGCGAAAGTGTGGAACTCTCCATTTTCGCCGCAGGGATCAACTCCGGGAGGAAGCCCGGCAAGCAGTTCGGCATTGAATCGCCTGCCGGCAAAGCTTGCGGGCAATTTTCGCGGGTCAACACAGGTAAGAATGGCGGAAAGGCCGCTCGCGATCATTTCTTGTGCCAGCGCCGTGGTGTCGAGTCCCCAGACGGGAAAAAGCGGCGTCATGCCGCAGGCCGCGATTTTTTCTTTCCGGTAGCGTCGAATGTCCTCAAGAAAGAGATCGCCAAAAACGACGTGCCGAATCCCATCCGACTTTGCCCGGTCCATGGCCTTGGCCATTGCGGCCTCATAAGCGCCATTGGGACACGGATAAGGAATGGGGACAGTGATAAGCGGAAGTCCGGCGCTTTCAGCCTGCGCCTGAACGAGAGTCTCCCGCACGGCGTGCATGGCGACGCGCCCGTACTCGCTGTTCACGGTCGTAACCAGCGCGACCACATCAAAGGCTCCCTGCCGGCGCGCCAACTCAAGCGACCATGCCGAATCTTTGCCGCTTGACCATGAAAGCCACGCCTTGGGACGCTCCGCCATGGCCTTTAAGATACTCTGACCGATACCGCCAGGCAAGTTGTACGGTTCTCATTCCCCAAGGCCGATTCAAGCAACGTCTCGTCGAACATGGCACACCTCCGGCTTTGCGCGACCGAGGCCCGGCAAAGGTTTCGCCTGGCGGGGCTCGCGCCCTGGATGAATAACAAACTGTCAGCGGCCGTTTTCTCGACTTCTTCTGCCTTCATAGACACCAATGCCGGGCCGGAAGTTCCTGAGATTTCGTTCCGGCGATCAAACTCCTGCCTGCGGTCGCCCTGCTCGACCCCCGGACGGCCAAATGCTAATCTGGAAGGCATGGCCAAGCGCAAAGGGGCCGATGGGCGCGCAATCAGCCGCGGCAGGAAGCAGCGGGGCAAGCGAACCGGCGCAATGCAGGGCAGGGATTCCGGGCGCAAATTGGGCCGGGGCGAATTCCAGATCGAGCCGCAGCATTCGGGCGGGGAGCACATTCAGCCGGCAAGCCATTACCGCGCCCTGCTTGAGGTTTCTGAATCCATCGCCGCGCACCGCGATCTGGCGGAATTGTTTCACGATCTTGCCGGCCGGCTGCATCGCGTGGTGAGCTTCGAGGTTCTAAGCCTCCTGCTTCACGACTCCACCCGGAATGTGATTCGCCTTCACGTGCTGGAGAGTTCCGTACCTGCAACAGTCTCCGCCGGCATGGAATTCCCGATGGACGAAACTCCGGCGGGCTGGGCCTGGCGAAGGCAGGAGCCGCTGATCATTGACGATATCGAAAAGGAGGAACGATTCGCTGCTGTTCTCGGGATTTTGCGCGAGCACGGCGTGCGATCCATCTGTTCCCTGCCGCTTACCACGGCACAACGGAGGATCGGCGCGCTGGGATTCGGCAGCTCGCGCGAAGCGGCGTACGCAAAAGCGGATCTCAAGTTCCTGTCGCAAGTCGCCAACCAGGTGGCCGTGGCCGTTGATAACGCCTTGAATGTGAGAAGCCTGGAATCCTACCAGTGGCAGCTCGCCGAAGAACGCGACCGCCTGCGCACCTTGCTGGACATCACCAACGCCGTGATGTCCAATCTGGACCTGGATGAGCTTCGCGCGGCGCTGGGGAGATGTCTCCACCGGGTTGTCGAATCCGATTACGCCGCCATCGGCGTCGCGAAAGATAAGAATCGATCACTCGAGATTTATGCGTTGCGGGAGCCCGGCGAGGCGGAACGGCCTCCGCTGCCCGCCTCGGTTTCAATCTCGGACGCGCCTCTGGGGGAGGCCATTCGCAACCGCCAGCCGGTTCTTTTCGATCCCAGGGAGTCGGCCGAAAATCCGGAGAACCTTTTTGGAGAAGCAGCCCGGGCGCTCTCCAGCGCATGCCTGCTGCCACTGATCGGGCGGCACAGGGCGCTGGGCGTTCTGATTCTGGCGCGCGCCCGCGGCACGTTCAGAAAGCTGGACGTTGATTTTCTGGCGCAGGCTGCGGGGCAGATCTCTATCGCCATGGAAAACGCCCTTCAATACCACGAGATCGCCAGCCTCAAAGAGCGGCTGGCCGAAGAAAAACTTTATCTTGAAGACGAAATCCAGACCGGGCACAATTTTGAAGAAATCGTGGGCGAAAGCCAGGCTCTGAAACGGGTCCTGAAAGACGCGGAAACCGTGGCGCCGACGCTTTCGACCGTGCTGATCTTTGGAGAGACCGGCACCGGCAAAGAATTGATCGCGCGCGCCATTCACAACCTCAGCGGAAGAGGCCGAAACACATTCGTAAAGCTGAATTGCGCGGCGATCCCCACCGGATTGTTGGAGAGTGAACTTTTCGGCCACGAGCGAGGCGCATTTACCGGCGCCATCGGTCAGAAGATCGGGCGTTTTGAGCTCGCTAACGGAGGCACGCTATTTCTGGACGAGGTGGGCGATATTCCCCTGGAGTTACAGCCGAAGCTGCTGCGAGTTCTGCAAGAACAGGAGTTCGAGCGCCTGGGCGGAACCCGCACAATCCACGCCGATGTCAGGCTGGTGGCCGCCACGAACCGCGACCTGGGGGGAATGGTTCGCGAAGGCCTGTTCCGCAGCGACCTGTACTATCGTCTGAGCGTTTTTCCCATGACCGTTCCCCCGCTTCGAGACCGCACGCAGGATATTCCCCTGCTGGTTCGCTATTTTGCCCAGGGATTCGCGCGGCAAATGAATCGGAAGATCGATACCATTCCTTCTGAAACCATGAGAGCGCTTATTCAGTACCCCTGGCCGGGCAATATCAGGGAACTCGAGAATCTGATCGAACGCGCCGTCATCCTTTCTCCCGGCACGACCTTGCTTGTTCCATTAGGCGAGCTCAAGCAGCCCGCCCGCCTGCCCGCCGAAAGCGCCGCTCCAACCCTGGCGGAAATGGAACGGCAGCACATTCTGCGCACGCTTGCCGATACGAACTGGGTCATCTCAGGAAGGGCCGGAGCGGCGGCGCGCCTGGGCATGAAACGCTCAACCCTGCAATCACGGATGCTAAAACTAGGGATTTCACGCAGCTAATTATATGCCGATATGTCGGCATATGCCGAAATAGCGGCACATCGACACGTCTAAAACACCTCAAACACTCGCTATAATCACACTAAGTCATTTAGCATCAGCAAATGTAGGAGTGCCGGTTTCGGGCACTCCCTTGCTTACACTCAAGTCTGGGATGCTCAGGATTTCCACGGACCAAATCGGGACTACGACGACGCTGAAGCTTGAAGGGCGACTTGGCGGCCCCTGGGTGGACGAACTCGAACGCGCCTGGCATCGCCTGGCGGCTACGGCGCCGCCAGCGCAAATTGTTATCGATATCTCGGAAATAAGTTTTGCCGATGCCGAAGCCTGCAAACTGCTGCAATGGATGTGGCAGCAAGGGGCGACGTTGAAAGGCAGCGGCTGCATGTGCGCCGACCTGGTGGAACGCATCAAGCGGGCCAGCCCGGAAATGCCTTACGAGCCTCGGGAAAGACGGAAAGGTAGGTAGAAGTTGACAAACAAACCAAGACAAAGCCCGAGACTGTCCCCTGGTTCTGAAGGAAGAGGCCTGCCGCGGAGACAATCTGATTTGAGATCGCCTTCGATTCCGGGCAATCGGAGAATTTGCGCCGGGCGAGTGTGGGCCGGGCGGACGTTGTTGGTCGTGCTGGCGGTGCTGGTTCTGTCGTCAAGCTCGAAGGCGCAATACACCTCTCAGTCCATGAGCATGGCTTCGCAGGCTGCGGGCTCGTCACAGGCTCAAGGCCTGTATTTCGGAAGCGCGGCAACCGGCAAAGCCACTCCGGGCGTAATGGATTTGTCGCTCAAGGACGCGATCGAGCGCGGACTGAAATTTAACCTGGCGATTCTGGTGGGCGAGCAGCAGACGCGCGCGGCCCGCGGGGCAAGGTGGAAGGCGCTGAGTTCGCTGCTTCCCGACGTGACGGCCCAAACGTCAGAATCCATTCAGCAGATCAATCTGCAGGCGTTTGGTTTTCCCGGAATACCCGGGGTCCGGCCCATCGTCGGACCGTTCAGTGTGTTCGACGTTCGCGGCTACGTCAGCCAGCCGGTTCTTGACTTTGAGGCGATGTCGCGGCTGAAAGCCGCCGACGCCAATGTCAAGGCAGCTCGATATTCTTTTAAGAACGCGCAGGACCTGGTTGTGCTGGCTGTGGCGAGCACCTATCTGCAGGTCATTGCCGGCCAGGCGCGCGTGAATGCGGCTCAAGTGCAGGTCAACACGGCTGAGTCGCTGTACAAGAAGGCGCGCGACATGCACACGGCCGGTCTGGTTCCCAGCATTGACGACCTGCGGGCGCAGGTGGAGTTGAAAACCCGCCAGCAGCAACTGCTGGCCGCAAAAAACGGTCTGGCCACGGCGAAGCTTGTCCTGGCGCGCACGATCGGACTGCCCATGGACCAGTCGTTTTCACTGACGACCAAGACGCCGTACGCGTCTCTTTCGCCCCTTCCGCTGGATGCAGCCCTGCAGACGGCGCTCGCCCACCGCGCGGATTATCAAAGTGCCCTGGCCCTGACTCATCAGGCCGAGGAAGCCCGGAAGGCCGCGACGCGGGAGCGATGGCCGACGCTTGATTTCAATTCGAATTACGGTGACATCGGAATTGCGCCGGGAATTTCGCACGGGACATTTACCGTTGCCGGAACGCTGAAGATTCCGATTTTTCAGGGCGGCAAAGTCCAGGGTGACCTGCTGCAGGCCGACTCTCAACTTCGGGAGAGGCAGGCGGAACTGGCCAATCTGCGGGGCAACATCGAACAGGAAGTGCGGACCGCGCTGCTGGATTTAGAAACCTCATCGAGTCAGGTCCAGGTGGCGACCAGTTCGCAAAAACTCGCGAAGGAAACACTCGACCAGGCCGAGGACCGGTTTTCCGCAGGCGTTGTGGACAATCTTGAGGTGGTGCAGGCCCAGGAGGCGGTTGCGAAAGCCAACGAATCCTACATCGAGAGCCTTTACGAATATAACCTTGCGAAAGCAACGCTGGCGCACGCTCTGGGCGTGGCGGAATCGTCGGCACTGAAGTATTTGGGAGGAAATTGAGAGATGGACCACGAAACTGAAGTCGGCACACCGTCGGAAAAAGGCGGCGGCAAACGTCCGGAAAATCAGGCCTCCGGCGCGGAGCCCATCACGAGCCGCAATTCCGCCGAGGGCGGAATCATGTCCCGGCGGCGGACGCGCTGGGTATTTCTGGTGGCTTTAATTCTTCTGGTGGCGGGCGGCATCTACATCTGGCGATACTACTCGACGCACGAATCAACGGACGACGCGCAGATTGACGGCGACGTTTATGCGATCAGCGCGCGCGTGAGCGGGCACATCGTCGCGGTTGAGGTGGAAAACAACCAGTTTGTGAAAAAGGGTCAGGTGCTGGCGCGGCTCGATCCCACGGATTACCAGGTGGCGCTCGACCGGGCGCAAGCCGTGGAAGCGGATGCAGAGGCGCGGGCTGAAGCCTCGAAAACCGGGATTCCAATTACATCGGTAGGAACTTCGAGCCAGATTTCATCCGCCCAGGCGGGCGTGGAGCTGGCGCGAGCTTCCGTGGCGGCTGCCCAGCGGGAATACCAGGCCGCCGAGGCAAGGGTGAAGCAGGCGCAGGCCGATTACGCCAAATCGCAATCCGATGTGGAGCGGTATGGCGAACTGGTGAAGAAGGATGAAGTCTCGCGCCAGCAATATGAACACGCGCTGCAAACGGCGCACGCGGATGCGGCGGCCGTCGCGGCGGCGAAGGCGGCGGCGCAGGCCTCGGAGCAGAATGTGGCGGCGGCGCGCGGCCGTGTTGACCAGGCCCAGGCGGATCTTCGTTCGTCGCGCACCGGACCGCAGCGCGTGAGGGTGAGCCGGGCCCAAGCCGCGGCAGCCGCGGCAGCCGTCAAGGAGGCTAAAGCCAATCTCCAGCAGGCACAGCTTAATCTGGATTACACGACGATTCGCGCGCCGGCGGACGGCATTGTCGGCAAGAAGTCCATCGAAGCCGGCGAGAACATTTCCGCCGGCCAGGCCTTGATGGCGGTGGTGCCGGTTTCAGGTCTTTATGTAACCGCAAACTTTAAGGAAACGCAGCTCCGAAACATGCGGCCCGGGGATTCCGCGACCATTCACGTGGACGCCTACGACCGGGACTATAAAGGCCATGTGCTGAGTGTTGCCGGAGCAACCGGCGAACGCTTCAGCCTTCTGCCGCCGGAGAACGCCACGGGAAATTACGTCAAGGTGGTGCAGCGAATTCCGGTAAAAATTCTGTTCGAACCCGGAGAAGATTCCGGCCATTTGCTTCGCATCGGAATGTCCGTTGAACCGACGGTGATAACAAAGTAGCCCGGCTGCCGCGGTGACAAGCCGGGAAGCTTGATCTTCGGCGGGCGGCGGAAGAGTTTGGATTCAAGAGAAAATCAGAAAGCAAAGGCGGCCCCAAATTTGTGGTTTGAGAGCGGAGAAAAATCATGGCCTATCGCATCATCACGGTCAGCCGAGAGTATGGAAGCGGCGGTGGAAAAATCGCCCAGATCCTGGCCGAGCGGCTGGGCTGGAAGCTGGTTGACAACTGGCTGGTGACCGAAGTCGCCAAGCGGTCCAAAATCCATGAGGATGTGGCCGCGCGATGCGACGAATCGGTTGACCCGTGGTTCTATCGGCTGGTCAAGGCGCTCTGGCGCGGAGGATACGAAGGCGTTGCCAGCACGATCGAAAAGGAGGCTTTCGATTCCGAGGCCATGGCCAAGGTGGGCGGAGAAGTCATTCTGGAGGCGGCCGAACTGGGCGATTGCGTGATTGTGGGACGCGGCAGCCAGTGCCTGCTCCGCCATCGGCAGGACGCTTTTCACGTGTCGGTATTCGGTCCGCGCGCGGAGAAGATCTGCCGCCTGCGCGAGCGGGTTGCCGAGGAAACCGAAATCGAGAAGCTGATGGACGAAATGGATCGCCGCCGCTTCCAATACGTCGATCGCTATTTCGACGTGCACTGGAAAGACCGCCGGCTCTATCACCTGATCATTTCCTCGGGCCTGGGCCTGGAGCGAGTGGCTGACACGATTCTATGCGCGGCGGGACTGGCGCCGCGGAGCTCGTCATGATCACCTGCGCCGGCCGCCATAGGAACGCCGGGATTCAATTCTGAAAATCATGGCTGACACTGATCAACATTCTTCGGTCAACCGCTGGATTGTCGCAACTGCGGTCATGCTCAGCACTTTCATGGAAGTGCTGGACACCACCGTGGTCAACGTGTCGTTGCCGCACATCGCCGGCAGCCTTTCCGCGACCCCGGATGAAGCCACCTGGACTCTGACCTCCTACCTTGTCGCCAACGCCATCATCCTGCCGATGACGGGATGGCTGGCCACCCGCCTGGGACGCAAGCGGCTGCTGATGATGTGCGTCACGGGCTTTACGGTGGCTTCGTTTCTATGCGGATTCGCTCCCACACTCTCCCTGCTGGTCTTTTTCCGCGTCATTCAGGGAGCCTGCGGCGGCGGTCTCCAGCCGATTTCCCAGGCGGTGCTGCTTGAAACTTTCCCTCCCCACGAGCGCGGCAAGGCGATGGGCTTCTGGGGCCTGGGGATCGTTGTGGCGCCCATGCTCGGCCCGGTGCTCGGCGGATGGCTGACGGACAGCTACAGCTGGCGCTGGGTTTTTTATATCAATGTGCCGGTCGGAATTCTGGCACTGATCATGACCCAGCTTTATATTTTCGATCCGCCTTATCTCAAACGCCTGCGGAGCAGCATTGATTATTGGGGAATCGGCATGCTGGCCGTGGGCGTCGCGGCTCTGCAGATTGTTCTCGATAAAGGCCAGGAGGATGACTGGTTCGGCTCGCACTTTATCGTGACACTGATGATTATCGCTTTCGCCGGCCTCACTCTGTTCGTCATCCGCGAATTGCGGACGGAGCATCCCGTGGTTGATTTGCGCGTCTTCAAGGACCGCACTTACTCGACGGGCGTTCTTCTGATGACGTTTCTGGGGTTCGGCCTGTACGGCAGCCTGGTGATTCTTCCCCTCATGCTGCAGACGATCCTGGGATATCCGGCGCTGCAGGCCGGAATTGCCCTGTTCCCCCGCGGCTTCGGCTCCTTCCTGGCAATGCCGGTGGTGGGCATTCTGATGGTCCGGTACGACGCGCGCAAGATGCTGGGTTTCGGAGTGATTCTGGTTTCCATCACCCTGATGATGCTGGGAATGCTGAATCTCCAGATCGGGTATTGGAGCGTTTTCTGGCCGCAATTCCTGCAGGGCATTTCCCTCGGCCTGCTCTTCGTGCCGCTGACGACCGTCACCATGGACCCGATTCCCAACGAGCGCATGGGCAACGCCACCAGCGTTTTCAATCTGATGAGAAACCTGGGCGGAAGCACGGGCATCGCCATTTCCACCACACTGGTGGCCCGCCGCTCCCAGTTCTACACAGACCTGCTGGGCCGTCACATCAATCGCTACAATCCCGGGTCTCAGATGATGCTGGAAGGCTTGAAGCACATGTTCTACATGAACGGCTCGGGGATGGCCACGGCCACGCAGCGGGGCCACCTGCTCCTGTTCCGCATGGTGGAGCAGCAGAGCGCCATGCTCGCCTACAATGCCACCTTCTGGACGCTGGCGATTATCTTCCTCTTCATGTGGCCGTTTATTTTCCTGATGAAAAAACCGCAAGTCAAAGGACGCGGCGCGCCCGTTCATTGATCAACCGGAAATGCGCAGTCGGGACTTGACGCTCCCACAGCTTTCCGTTGATCATTGCGAATGGGTCAGTTTACAGAACTTTGATCTGTGGGAGAATTTGTGCGCATCAGTTACGACCCGGTGCTTAACGAAGTTTGGCAGGCGCATCCTGTGGGCCGGCGCGTGCCGCCGCAGGACGGAGGAGTTGAATGAAAGCAAAGTATGTGATTCTGCTGGTGCTGGTGTGCGGGTTGGCGGCGTTCGCGGTCTTCTATTTCAGCCATCGAACGAAGAAAATCGGGCGCTCGCTGGAGAATCCCGCATCGCTCAACCTGACCGCGCCCCCGGTTTACCAGGCGAAATTCACCACGACCCAGGGCGACTTCACGATCGAAGTCCACCGCGATTGGGCTCCCATAGGCGCCGACCGATTTTACAATCTGGTGCGCTTCGGGTATTTCGACGGCAACAGCTTTTTCCGGATGCTTCCCGGTTTCGTCGTGCAGTTCGGCATCAATCCCAACCCGAGCATCACCGCCGCCTGGAAGAACGCCGACATCGAGGACGATCCGGTCACACAGAGCAACACGCTCGGGATGGTCACGTTCGCTACCGCGGGACCGAACACCCGCACCACGCAGGTGTTCATCAATCTCGCGGACAATACCAAACTCGACGGAATGGGCTTTTCGCCCTTCGGCAAGGTGGTGGAGGGGATGAACGTGGTCCAAAGCCTTTACGGTGGTTATGGCGACGGCCCGCCGATGGGACACGGACCCGACCAGCACCTGATCGAGCAACAGGGGCAATCCTATTTGGCGGCGGACTTTCCCAAACTCGACAGCATCAAGTCGGCCGTGATTCTGCCTGCCAAGGGCGCACAATAGCGCGGCCCGCGGCAATTTTTCGCTAGCAATGAAAAGGAGAAACAATGGAAAGCAAGAAGCCCGATCTTTACGCAGTCTTCGATACGACAGAAGGCCAATTCAAGTGCGCCCTGTTTGCCCAACAAGCGCCCAAGACGGTTGAGAATTTTGTGGGACTCGCGCGCGGCGAGAAGGAATTCACGGACGCGCAAACTCGCAAGCCGGCAAAGCGGCCGTTTTACAACAACCTGATCTTCCACCGCGTGATTCCGAATTTCATGATTCAGGGCGGGTGTCCGCTTTCCACGGGAACCGGCGGGCCGGGCTATCAGTTTGAAGACGAATTCTCGAAGGACCTCCGGTTCGACAAGCCCGGCAAACTGGCCATGGCCAATTCCGGTCCCAACACCAACGGCAGCCAGTTCTTCATCACGGTTGCGCCCACGGGCTGGCTGAACGATCATCACACGATTTTCGGCGAGGTTGTGGAAGGCCAGGACGTGGTCGAAAAAATCTCGCGCGCGACGCGCGGACCTCAGGACAAACCGAAAACGCCGGTGGTTATCAACAGCCTGACGATCACCGAAGTTAAGGCCTAGGTCGTGAGCGCCGAAATCCTTATTCGCAAAGCCGGCCGGCGCGATCTGGCCGTCATCGTGCGGCACCGAAGGCGGATGTTCGCGGAAATGGGATTTTCAAACCCGCGAATGCTCAGCGCGATTGCCCGCAACAGCAGGAAGTTACTCGAAAGCTGGCTAAGGAAAGGCCTGTATCACGGCTGGCTGGCTGAGACGCGCGAAGGAAAGATCATCGGCGGAGGCGGCGTGGGCATCACGGATTGGCCGCCAAACCCTCACAGTGTCCGCACGCAGCGCGCTACCGTCTTTAACGTGTACGTTGAGCCGCGCTTCCGCCGCCAGGGTCTTGCCCGCCGATTGATGAAGATCATGATCGAGTGGTGCCGCGAGCAGGGGTTCGGCGTCGTCACCCTTCACGCCAGTTCCGCCGGCCGCAGCCTCTACGAATCCATGGGCTTCAAGCCGACTTCCGAGATGCGCCTGAAGCTGGGTTCGCGCGCTTCGTCGCACAAGTCCCGCCGGACTAAACGCCGATAACCTTCACCAGCTCTTCAACCGAGTCGGCTGATTTTTTCAGCGCGGCCTGCTCCTCGGCGGAGAGCTTGATTTCAATGATCTGCTCGATCCCGTTGGCGCCCAGTTTCACGGGCACTCCGACGAACAATCCATTGATTCCGTACTCGCCTTCGAGAAGCGCCGCGCAGGGGAGAATTTTCTTCCGGTCGTTGAAGATGGCGTCGGCCATCTCGACCACGGCCGCCGAGGGCGCATAAAACGCGCTGCCGGTCTTCAGGTAATTCACAATTTCCGCTCCGCCCTTGCGCGTGCGGGTGATGATTTTATCGAGCGTGTCCTTGGGCATCAGTTCCGCGACGGGAATTCCGGCAACCGTCGTATAGCGCGGGACTGGAACCATGGTGTCTCCATGGCCGCCGAGCACAAAGCCCTGAACGTTCTGGACGGAAACGTTCAGCGCCTCGGCGAGGAACGTCCGGTAGCGCGCCGTGTCAAGAACGCCGGCCATTCCCATCACGCGGTTCCTGGGAAATCCGCTCACCTTGTAGGCAGTCTGCGCCATGGCATCCAGCGGATTGGTGACGATAATGAGAAAAGCCTCGGGCGAATACTTGGCGATCTTTTCGATCGTCGCCTTGACCACCTCATAATTGGCCTTGAGCAGATCGTCACGGCTCATGCCGGGCTTGCGGGGAAATCCCGCCGTCATCACCACCAGATCGGAATTGGCCGTATCCGCATAATCATTGGTACCCTTCACGCGCACGTCGCAGCCCTCGATGGGCCCGGCCTCGAAAAGGTCCAGCGCCTTGCCTTGCGGCACGCCTTCCAGAATGTCAATCAGGATTACGTCGGCCAACTGCTTGTCCACAAGCCGGTGAGCAACAGTCGCCCCGACGTTTCCCGCACCAACAACAGTCACTTTTTTACGCATCACAACCTCCGGAAATTAGAAGTAGTCAGGCGGGCGACGCTGACCCTTTGGAAATTCGCTCCAGGAACCCAGCGCAGCTTTGAGGACGACCGGGCGACCCAGCTTCATTCCCCGGTGTTCAGGGGGTCATGACGCGGTTTGCACATGGGCAGCGGACATGTTCTCCACGACGGCTTCGGCAAAAGCCGTGGTGCCAAGCTTCTGGACGTTCGCTGCGCCTTCCATCTTCATCAGGCGTTCCAGGTCGTACGTCACGCGGCGCTGAGCGATGGTGGAGGCGAGCGCCCGTTCAATCAGGTCCCCCACTTCATGCCAGCCGATAAATTCGAACATCAGGCAGCCGCTTCGGACCACCGCCGCGGGATTAATCACGTCCCGGTCAGCATATTTCGGCGCCGTGCCGTGCGTGGCCTCGAAGACACCGTAGCCGTCGCCGATATTCGCTCCGGGAGCGAGCCCCAGGCCGCCAATCTGGGCCGCGCAGGCATCGGAAAGATAATCACCGTTCAGATTCGGCGTGCAGACCAACTGATACTCATCGGCGCGAGTCTGGATCTGCTGAAGCATCGAGTCGGCGATGCGGTCGTTCACCAGAACTTTCTTCTTCCACTGTCCGTTGCCGTGCGTCGAACCGATGGAGTCGAGACAGGTTTTGACTTCCTGATAAATCTGCTTCTTGAAGGCGTCATTCGCCATTTCCAGGCCGGGCTCAACCATCGCGGCGTTCTGTTCGATTGAAAGACCGGGTGTTTTTTCCTTGTTGCCCAGAATCCAGCTTTCACGCTCGGTGACGATCTGCGCCCGGAACTCTTCCCGCGCCAGGTCGTAACCCCAATCGCGGAACGAGCCTTCGGTGAATTTCATGATGTTGCCCTTGTGAACCAGGGTGACGGTTTTCAATTCGTGGTCGAGCGCGTATTGAATGCCGCGCCGCACTAACTTCTTGGTTCCTGTAACGGAAATCGGCTTGATGCCGACGCCCGAATCCAGACGAACCTGCTTCTTGATTCCGTCCTCGCGCAGGAGCGTGTTGACGAACTCGATGAGCCGCTTGGCCTGCGGTGTGCCCTCGCGCCATTCGATTCCGGCGTAAACATCCTCGGTATTCTCGCGGAAGATGACGATGTTCATATTTTCCGGCCGCCGCACGGGAGACGGGACGCCGGGAATGTACTTTACCGGGCGCCAGCAGGCGTAGAGATTAAGCAATTGCCGCAGCGCAACGTTCAGGCTGCGAATGCCGCCGCCCACGGGCGTGGTCAGCGGACCTTTGATCGCAATGCGGAACTCGTGGATTGCATCCAAAGTTCCCTGCGGCAGCCATTCGCCGAATTTCGCGAATGCCTTTTCGCCCGCGAAGACTTCGTACCAGATGATGCGGCGTTTGCCGGCGAATACTTTTTCGACGGCGGCGTCAAAAATGCGCCGCGACGCTTTCCAGATGTCGCGCCCGGTCCCATCGCCTTCGATGAAGGGAATGATGGGACGTTCGGGCACCGTAAAACTTCCGCCGGAATAGGTGATCACTTGACCCTCGGCGGGCACAGGGATACCGTTATAGGGTGTCATGTTTGGAAGGTCCTCTCGATTCCATGCAGTTAAATCTCATGCGCCGATTGGCAGGTCGTCCAAGCGACGGCCGCACGCACAGATGTGGTTCCTGCACTCAAATGAAACATAAAAGAATATCATCCAGTGCCTGAGCATTCAAGGCTCAGGAGGGGTCCCGGCCGGAAAAGACCCGGAGCCGGGAGCGCCAAAGTCGAAGCTCGCACGGAGGATTACTATGAAAGCCGCCGTAGTCCAGATGGACGTGAAAATCCTCGAAAAGGAACACAACTTATCGGCCATTTTGTCCAGGTTCAAGGAAGCCGCACAGGCCGGGGCCAGACTGGTGATCTTCCCGGAGTGCGCGCTCAGCGGATACTGCTTCACCAGCCGCGGAGAAGCCATGGAAGTGGCTGAGACCGTCCCGGGGCCGTCCACGGAAAAGATTCGGGCCGCGGCCAAGAAACTTGATGCGACGGCCATCGTAGGCATGCTCGAAAGATTCGGCGACCGGCTCTACAACGCGGCTGCCGTGGTCACTCCCGAAGGCACACTGGGGACATTCCGCAAAGTCCACCTGCTCTGCCTGGGTATCGATCGCTTCGACGATCCCGGCGACAAGCCGTTTCCAGTCTTTAAGACTCCTTACGCCAAAGTCGGCATCAATATCTGCTTCGATTGCAGCTTTCCCGAATCCGGCCGCATGGCCAAGCTCAAAGGCGCGCAACTCCTCGCCCTGCCTACGAACTGGCCGGTGGGATCGGATTCCTGGCAGCACACGCCGAAGGTCCGGGCCTCCGAAAATCATTATTACGTTCTCGCGGCCGACCGGGTGGGCGAAGAACGCGGATTCCGGTTTGCCGGCCACTCGCAGATCATCTCCTTCACCGGCGAAGTCATGGCCGAGGGCGGCGAAACCGAGGAGACGATTCTTTACGCCGAGATCGACCCTATGGCCGCTGACGACAACCGCGTGGTCCGGATCCCGGGTGAATATGAGTTCGACCGGATGGCGGCGCGACGCCCGGAAATGTATGGACTGCTCGGGGAAACAAGGCGCGCCAGAGGACGATAAAGGCGCGGAAGACTTCTGGATGCTCGCCGGCCTGCGAATCCTCAGAGGCGGTGCAGGTGAAAGCCGCCGTCCACGTTGATCACTTCTCCGGTTGAAAACGGCAGCTTGTCGAGAGCAATGGCGGCGACGGCGCGGCCGACATCTTCAGGCGTTCCCCAGCGAGCGATAGGAGTCATGCCGTCGCGAATCATACGCTCGTATTTTTCCCGCACCACCGCCGTCATGTCGGTTTGAACAACGCCTGGGCGTACTTCATACACGTTGATTCCGTATTCGGCCAGGCGCACAGCGAACAGGCGCGTCGCCATGGAAAGGCCCGCCTTGCTGACGCAATAGTCTCCGCGGTTGGTGCTCACGGCGTAGGCTGAAACGGAAGAAATATTCACGACTTTCGGCTTCGGTCGAGCGGGTGGAACATCGCGCAGTTTCGAAATCCAGAAGTTGGCAACAGATTGCGTGAGGAAATAAGGACCTTTGAGATTGATGGCAATCAGGCGGTCAAAACTTTCCTCGCCGGCTTCGAGCAGATCGGTGCGCGCTGTGGGCGCAACGCCGGCATTGTTCACCAGCAAATCCAGCCAACCGAACTTTTCAGAAACAAAAGCCACCAGCCGTTCGCGATCTTCCGCGCCGGCGACGTCCGCCTGAAACAGCTCAAAGCGGGCCGCCGACCCGGACGGCCGCGCTGCCTCGCAAAGCTTTTTGCATTCCTCCGCCGCTTCGCGATTCGCAGCATAGTTGATCACGACGCTGAATCCGGCGCGCGCAAACTCCACGGCGATGCCGCGCCCAATGCCTCGCGAGGCGCCCGTGACCAGCGCGGTGGGAACATCTGAAATCATGCCACCCAATATACTGAATCCCGACGGCCCGCGCTTGGAGAAATTGCGACGTGGCCTGCAACTGGACGCCGGGCCGCGTGTCGCGTAAGATGGCGTGTTTCATCGGACATTCGCATCGTTCCAGGGGAGAAAAGTTTTGCCATGCTCAAAAAACTGATTTTGCCGTTTTGGATTTTGCTTCTGTCCCTGGCGCTTATCGCGCCAATCTTTGGCGGTGACTGGCTGACATTCGGCCACGATCCTCAGCGCAGTGGATGGGCTTTTGACGAAGATACAATCTCAACGCAGAACGCCGCGAATCTCGAACTGAAGTGGAAAACGCAGCTCGATAACAAGCCCCTGTCGCTGACCGCGCTGACGGCGCCTCTGGTGGCAAACGGAGTCACAACGGTCGAAGGCGTCAAAACTCTGGTTTTCGTTGCCGGAAGCTCGAACAACGTTTTCGCCCTCGATGCATCCACGGGCAAGCCTGTGTGGAAGGTGGATATCAAAAACCACGTAGCGCCAAAAGACCAGGGCATGTGGCTGTGCCCCAACAATCTCAATGCCACACCGGTGATCGATAAGCAGGCTGGACTGCTTTACGTTCTGGCCAGCGACGGCCGACTCTACGGGCTCGACCTGGGAACAGGAAAGACTCGATTCGGCCCGGTCCAGTTTGTTCCGCCTTACGCGAAAGACTGGAGCTTGAATCTGGTTGACGGAATCATCTACACGTCGATTTCGCAGGGTTGCGGCGGAGCGCAGTCCGGAATTTATTCGATGGATGTGCGCAAGCCCATGCATCCCGTGATTCGAGAAGTCCTGGTTTCACATGGAGGCAGCGCGGGCATCTGGGGCAGAGGCGGAGTAACGGCGGGAGAAGATCACCGGATTTTCGCCGCGACCGGAGACGGGCCGATGAATCCGGCGAGCGGCCAATTCGGGAGTTCGGTCATTGCGGCATCCGTGCCTTCGTTGAAAATTGTTGACCGGTATTCGCCCGCCGATTTCCGGGACCTGACCCGGCTTGACCTTGATCTGGGAGCGACCAGTCCCGCATGGTTCGCGCACGGCGATTATCACCTGCTGGCCGCGGGCGGGAAAGGCGGCACTCTCTATTTTCTCAATGCGGACCTTCTGGGAGGGAAAGATCACGAAACGCCTCTTCAGGTTTTGCGCCTTGGGAATGACCAAAAGCAATTTGAAGAAAACGGCATCTGGGGTTCTTTTGCTTCCTGGACCGACGGAACAGGAAACGCCTGGCTTTATGTTCCCGTCTGGGGACCGGTTTCGAAAGAAGCTCCAAGTTTCCCGGCGACCCACGGTTCGACACCGGACGGATCAATCATGGCTTTCAAAGTGGGCTCGAATCACATGACGGGAAAACCGCAACTCGACCCGGTCTGGATTTCCAATGACTTCAACCGGCCCGACCCGCCCGTCATCGCCAATGGCGTGTTGTTCGCGCTTTCGACCGGCGAAAACGCCAGGCAAAACGTGGGGACGGAGGTCGTTACGGTTACCGGCCACTTCGGCAAACGCATCCTGACGGATCAGGAAAGAGCCGAGCACACCCGCCACGCCATTCTGTATGCGCTGGACGCCAGGACGGGGAAAATTCTGTTCAGCAGCGGAGACGCTATTCCCGGCTGGGTCCATTTCAGCGGACTCGCCTTGGCCAACGGGCGCGTCTTCGCGGTTGACCACGATTCACGGGTCTATTGTTTCGGGCTCAAGAAATCGGAATGATTTACTGCTCCAAAATCAAGAGGGCCGGCTTTAACTTCGGCCGGCCCATACAGAGCAAATTCCGAACCTGAGGGTCTACTTCTGTCTGCTGCCCTTTCCTGCCTGAGCATTTCCGGCCACTCGGAACTGCATTTGGGTTCCGTAGTCAAGACGAAGGTCTCCACGCCGAGTGCTCAGCATGGAATTCTGCCCGACGGAGGAATCCGCGCCGGCCTGGCTATTCAGATGGATGTCGCGAACCGGCGTCGCAAGGCCTGCATTGGCACTTCCGCCCAGGGTGGCGCCAGCAGCCGATCTGGCCGTCGCGCCAAGACTCCCGGCTGTTGGACCAACCACTCCTGCCGTCGCGCCCAGCCCTGCGCCTGCCGTGGAGCCGACTCCGCCCAGCAATCCGCCGCCTCCGCCGCCAGATGACATTGGTACCGGCGCCGCTTCCGGCATCCTCATCGGGGCCGGCGACAATCCACCCTGGCCCGGCGCTGAAAATACTGAAGTGACGACCGTGTTCAACTGTGTCGTGGCGCCCCCACGGCTCTGCAACCGGTCGAAGGCCACGCCAATCGCCGAGCCGGCCTTTCCTGACGCGCTCGACTGCACCTTGGTCACATGCCCGATGAGCATGTCGCCCTTATGAATGACCGTCCGGCCATGCTCCTTGACGTTCTTCGTGACTCGAGCTTTGACTTCCTGTCCCGGCTTGGTCGTCCGGGCGTCGAGCGCTGATTCGAGCTTGGTTGAAATCTTTGTTCCCTCGCGCAGGCTTTGCATACCTTTCGCGGCGGATGCCGCGCCTTCGGTCGAAGTTGCGGCGCTGTCCGAGGAACCTGCCAACGCCTTCGATTGGGGGCGCGGCGCGGCAAAAACCGTCGCAACGCACGCTAACCCAAGAGCAACTGCCGGAGAGATAATTCTTCGTCTCAATTTGCTCAGTTCCATCTTTATTCACCTCCATAAGAAAACGAACGGGGGCGCGGAATTGTGTCCCGCACCCATTGGTGGAAAGAGGCAATTTGGCGTCCATTCTTATGGCTCGTTTATGTCTTCTGTTGGCAACAGGATGCGGTTTCCACAGCAAGAATCAACAATGGCAAGGCTTACCGGAGTGCCTGTAAAAACTACCTCGCCTGTGCCGGCGAATAGTCCCGGCCTTCTTTTTCCATCTGAGCTACCATGGGCGCAATGGTCGTGACGTTCTGGCACCCGTGACCTCGTGTGCCACGCATGCCGGAAGCGGAAATTGCGGTGGGGTGAACGGAAACTTGGCTCCTCGGGCAGGATTCGAACCTGCAACCCTTCGGTTAACAGATGCGAGAAAGCCAATTTATTGGACTTAGCGACGGTTTGTGACAGAGGGCTATGAAATGCGATTCCCCCGCTATTCATGCGGGTCTGGTGAGGGTCTGGGCCGCTGCTTCGGTTGTGACCATCTGCTACTGACTTTCCTCTAGGTGTGCACCAAAATGTGCACCAAATTTCCTGCCCCAAAATGGTGCAAAGTAGTACCTTTCGGCGCGGGCAAGCCCACCGGCGGGGAGCCTCCGCAGTCCCGTTCCATTTGCGCCGGTGTTTGACAAAAGGTGAGCCGCTTCGCTGCCCACGTGATACACTTTGCTCAGTTCTCGCAGGACAGACCATCGCGGAAGGGCGGCCATGATTCGGCTGGCAAGGTTGTTGGACACTGGCGACGGGCGAGTCAGGCTATTTTCCGTTGCGATGGTCGTTCTCTCAAGCCTCTGCCCGGCAGGTCTTAGCGGGGCGCAAGCAAAGCCGAATTCAGGCACAGTGCCCCCTGTGAACGCGGAAGCCCTCTGCTCGTTCATCACCGGAAAAATGCAGTCTGCACTTCCGCAAGTGCCGACGCTTTGCGCGCCGGTCACTGAAGCGGCGGGCGACCAGTATGCGCTTCCGAGCGCCCTCATCGTGAGCGTGTTTTCCCCCACGGACGTGCTGGAAGGAAAGTTGCGGCGGGCGTGGGCGACGGTTTTTATCCAGGCGGTGCAGGCGCTGATTGACGGCGCGCTGAATGGGGTTTGTGACAGGGATCTCGGCTGTGAGTTGCGCCTCTCGGACTCCAGCCTATCGCGGGCTGGCCTGTACTATAAGGTCTGGTCAATGACCGAGAAACGCGCCAGGTTCGTGGGGTTGGATGGCGATCCCACGTCACAGTCTGTCTATGAAGCTTGGTGGCGCATGTTCGAGGGATGGAAAAGCAGCAGGTCTGCGGAGACTAAGGCCGAAGCGGAGATTCTTGCGCGGCAGGCATGCGATCAATATGTGGAGGGGCTCAGTGAGGACCCGGCCTACGCGCGAGGCGGCGGGCCATCCGGAAACGTATCTCCCCCGACCTGTTCCGTGATGCTGGCGACGGATTCCAGTGTGTTTATAGTGATAGATTTTCCGAGCGTGCTTGAGGCCCTCAACACTGCTGACTATGGTGGGCTGGCCGAGGCGTTCGGCGGGGCCTTCGATTACACTGCGTTCGACGGGCGGGTTATCTTCAGGTCGCCTTGGATTAAAGATTTCCGCGTCTTTAGAATGCTTTCGCTCAGAGATATTGAGTATCGTTATGAGGAAGCGCGCGCAGCGGGGCACGACCTTACTCAGGCTGGGTTGCTTATTGCAGCAGGGGTGGAGCTTGGTGTTTCAGGAAGGCACGAGTTGTTCGATAATCCGAAAGGCGGGGCCAGAGTAGGAATGGCTGTGGTGAGGGTTACTCCCTTGGCGGGGTCCGATCTCGACTTGGTGGATTTAGCTGACGGCTCGGAATGGAGCGTTCACACCACTCCTGAGACCAATTGCAAGCTTACAGTTGGGACTGAGGTGAATGAGATTCAGCCCTTAAGCGGGAAGACTGGAAAGCCCCTCAACCCCTCAATGCGGCCCCCGTTTTGCCAGTCGCAAAATTGGCAGGCGACGTTTGTGCGGGCTTGGTGAGTTACAACGGGCCAACCGACCAACAACTATGGGCTGGGGAGAGGCTCGCCAGTGTCCTTAAGGCCGCGAAATGACCGGAAGGCCGGTAGGGGCGAAAAGGGGTCAGACGCCAGGGGAACTGTCTGACACTGGCGAGTAACTATTTTCGCGCAAACTCCCGCGCAAAACGGTTCCCTTTTGTCGCAACGTATTGATTTGCAATTACTTACTGCGCTTTGATAAACGTCGATTAATGGATTCCGATTTCCTGCTCGCTTTTGCGCACCGGGAGAACGACGCCGCCAGCCGCGACAGCACCGCGCCCAAGCTCCGAAATGATTTGCTCCACAGTTCCGGTTTCGAGTAAATCAAGTTTTCTCTCAATTTCCGGCCTCGCTTGATAGACCGCGCCGAGAATATCCCACGCGGACGGGTCATCCGGTCCTGCTTCGTGCGCGACCAGCTCAGCGCGGCCAAGTGATCGCAACTCTTCCCGCAATTCAAGCTGGTGAGCATGGGCGGCCCGATAGAGCCTCAGTGCCGCCTCATGCGCTCGTTCGCGCTTGCGGGAAAGCTCCCGGTACTCCGCCGAAGGAAGCCGCTGGTAGATGCCAAGCTCTTTTTGGAGCGTGACCGCGTTCCCTTTCCACTGGCATTTGTGGCAGTAGAAAGCCTCTTCGCTGTGAGCAACCGTCCGAAACCCGCCGCACTTCGGGCAATCGTGCCGGTTGCCGCGTGGATGAGCGCCAGCTTGTTCGAGTAATTCCACGACGCCGGGTTGGGCCGTCACGGTCACTGAATCTTTCCTTTCGGCTCCCACTTTTTGAGCCACGCCTGCCAGTCTGCCGATATCTTCGGCGGGTGAAGAAATCGCTCCGCGCCGTCCAGCACGCCAACCGAATAGCAGCCTGCGCAAACTTCCGGGCCGGGGCATTGTGGGCCACGCTCAAAAGGTTCCGGCGTCGGCTCCGCTCGCCCAGGAAAGTGTTGCATCGGGGCATCCTGCCTTGGACCACGGTGCAGCACGTTTTCCATGGCCGTGTTGCAAGTCTGTCGCGCCGTCGTGTTGCGCTCTAAGACCTTGACGGCAAGGCTTTTGAGGCTATCGTGCTGCGCTGGTGTTGCATTCTTGTGTTGCATCGCTTCTGGCCTTTGTTGCACCGTTGCACGCCTATGGGCGCGAAACGTGCAACACTTATTCGGTTTCACCTCTAGTACGGGCCAGCGCCCGGTAAACCGTGGAGCGATTCACCTTCAGTTCCTCGGCAATCTCTTTCTTGCTCATGCCGTCCTCTGCCATCTTCGCGATGCGCTGGGCGAGCGTTTCCTCGACTGGCCGGTATGTCCATTTTACGCCGCCGTCCCCTACGCCGGTCAGCTCTGCCTCGATTGGAGTAAAATCCGCGCAAAGTCCCCGACTCTTTTCGACCTGAATTTCAAATCGCGCTGCCTTTTGGGGTTCGTAATCTGCTGGCGGGCGGAGGGCCAGGACGGTATCAAGTAAATCTTCGCGCTTGCTCGTACCCCTTTGCGCCCCACCTTTTCCGGCATGATGCAGGAAGAGAACCGAGCGCCCGGCCACTCTCTGAGACAGCGCCCACGTTGCAACGGGGAGCCAGGATTCCGCATCGTTTTCCCGGCCTTCGCCACGGACTAAACTGGAAATGGAATCCACGACGATCAACTTTGTGTCAGGCGGAATCACTTCGTTGAGCGCCGCCTGTCCGCCTACAGTAGCAAGGTCGGGCATAAAGCCAGGTTGCAGGTCAGGCGTCAGGATGTGCAGCATCCCGGGCGCTGGCTCGATTTCGGAACCTCGTGCAATCGCCGCGAGCCGTTCCTGCAACGGCGCTGCCAGCATCTCGCCGTCAAGGTAGAAAACTTTGCGTGCTTTGCGGGCTTTCCATCCCAGGATCGCCCCGCCGCTCGCCACGGCATAGGCAATTGTCAGTGCAAGGTAGGTTTTTCCTGTTCCCCGCTTCGCGTAAACCATCGCAAGGCCCTGACACGGAAGCCACGGTTCAAGCATCATTTCGCGGGGCGGAATTTCCATCGCCAGAAAGGAATGAACGTCCACGACGCGCAACGGCTCGCGCTTCGGCCGCTTTGCATTCCCGTCATCCCCAAGCACCGCGTCAACAAGGCGGGGATCGGCGAGCAATTCTCTTCGGTATCGGGCTTGTCCCTCCGGTGTGTGCGCGGTCATTCTGGACGCTCCGGGCGGGCAGGAACAACATTCTGGCCGATGAGCCGCGCAAGCTCGGACTCAGGAATCCGAACTGCGCCGCCAATCTTGTTGACGCGGACGCGCCTAAGCAAAACCCACTTGCGGAGCGTGGACTCGCGCAAGCTTAGAAATTCCGCTGCATCACGCAGACGGTACTGTTTTTCGAGGGCCATCATACCTCCCCAAAAATCCCTTGACTTTCAGCTAGATTCTGCTACCGTTGTTACGGGGAAGTCAAGACATTGGACGTAACAAGGTTTCCAGGCAAAAACGCGAAGTTCCACCGTAACGCTGCCGAGCTTACTGATCGGCTTAACGCGTTGGCGAAAGACAGTCCGCAGGCGAGTGAAGTGGAACGGATTTCACGGCGACTAGAGTACCGGAAAGCGGTGCGCCTGATATCCTTGCTTCACACGCTCGCCGACTCCGGTAGAGTCGCCCCCACGCGGCAGCAGTTCGACCAGGCGAAGCACTTGCTCCGCCTACTCGACATTCGCAAATGGACGCTCGTCCCGCGCGCCGATCCCGAGGGAAAGCGGATTCTTGGCTGGCGGGCCGGGCAAACGGGGCCGGTATGGCGGCACGTCCGGCATCTGGTCGCTACACTCAGCGCCAGTGGTGAGCTGGCACAGGTTCGCCAATGCCCCTGCGGAAAGTGGTTTGCGGCGTACTCTAAGCGAAACCGGTTTTGCAGCCGGGATTGTCAAAAGCATTTCGAGGCCAAAGAACAAAAAACCGAAGAGGGGCGCAAGAAAGCGCGCGAGAAGATGCGCCACTGGCGGGCGAATCCAAGGGCCAAGATGATTCAGGCCCGGAAAGAGGAAAGACATGCTCTATCAACGCGGCAAGGGTAAGACCATCCATCAGAAGAACGGCAAGGAACGGCGGGAGCGGGTGTGGTGGTATCGCTTCCGGTTCGGCGGGCGAATCATTCACGAGTCGAGCAAGTCCGCCAGCAAGGAAGTGGCGCGAGAGGCGGAAAGGCAGCGCCGCCGCCAGCTTGAAGAAAACTGGAATCAGATCACCAAGCGGAGCCTGCCGCCGACGTTCCAGAAAGCCTCTGACGATTGGCTTAATATCAAGCGCCCGCATCTTGCCCCGCGCAGCGTGCAAATCGAAGAGGCCAATCTGAAGCACCTTTTGCCCGCCTTTGGGAGCTTGCTGATTACTGACATGACCGCCGCCAGTGTTGCGAAGTACCAGCAGGCCCGGCTTGCCGAAGGCGCTTCGCCCAAGACGGTGAACCTCGAAATAGGCACGGCACGCGCCATTCTGCGGCGCTACAAACTGTGGGCGAACCTCCAGGTTGAGGTGAAGATGCTTCCCACGCGGGATGACGTAGGACAGGCCATCAGCCATGAGCAAGAATCCCGGCTTTTGGAAGAGTGCAACAAGAGCCGGTCACGGTCGCTCTACCCCGCCGTCACGCTGGCCTTGTCAACCGCGATGCGGTACTCGGAAATCAGGCTCCTGAAGTGGAAGCAGATTGACTTCATGGGCAGGCGGGTATGGGTTGGGGCCAGCAAGACGGAGTACGGCGAGGGCAGGCCGATTCCCTTGAATGAGCGGGCCTATCAGGTTATGAGCATGTGTGCTGAGGCGTTCCCGAATCGCCAGCCAGGGCAATACGTTTTCCCGGCTGAGAAGTGCGGAGCCGCCGGAGACAAGTTCGCGCCTTGCGTCTATGCCACAGACCCCACCAAACCGATTGGGGATTGGAAGGAAGCATGGGAAGCCGCCCGCAAGCGCGCCGGGGTTTCCTGCCGCTTCCACGATCTGCGGCACACGGCCTGTACCCGAATGCTGGAATCAGGCACGCCGCTTTCAGTGGTGGCCGCTATCATGGGGTGGAGTCCGTCTACCACGGTGAGGATGTCTCTCCGCTATGGACACATCGGGCAGGCCGCTCAGGTGGAGGCGGTCAAGGCTTTGGAATCCGTCACCGCAATACCCCCTAATTTCCCGCAGGGTGTGCACCAAAACGGTAACCAAATTCCAGCAGGGGAAAAGGCCGTCACGCTAACTCAGTGAAAAGGTTGGCTCCTCGGGCAGGATTCGAACCTGCAACCCTTCGGTTAACAGCCGAACGCTCTACCATTGAGCTACCGAGGAGTATGTCGTGCGGAAGAAAGCGCTCGAACTGAATCTATAGCACAGCCGCGATTTTCCCGTCAAACCAAGCCCGGCCCGCGTCCTCCGCGCCCGGAGGGCACGCTATAAGCTTTGCCTCAATCTGGCAGGATTCACGTTGACGGGATACAGGACTTGAGGAACGCGAGAGAAGGTAAGTGCGGCTCGCGAGCGTGCGTCTCAGGCCTTTTTCTGTTCTTCCTTGCTGCTGTTGGAGTCGGCGGCGGGTTTTTCCATACCGCCGCGCATTGATTCTTTGAACTCGCGAATCCCCTTACCAAGTCCTTTTCCCAGTTCCGGCAGCTTGCCGGGACCGAAGATAATCAGGACGATGATAAAGATGAACACAAGGTGAATCGGCTGAAACAACCCATCCATAGCATCAACCTCCCAGGCAACGCAGACGACACGCTCCCTCAATCAGATTATAGCGCAAACCGTTCCCGGCGCACAGTCAAGTTTTTCGCCGTCGGAAAACCATGTTCCCGGGCCGCAATCCCCGCTCCTTGCAATCCTGCATGTAGAGCGCTGCGTAGGTTGCCGTGACGTAGTCGCCGGATCGATAGCCGAGCCGCGAGGCTACGTCATCAATCCACCGCGCGGGCCCTTCGAGCTCCAGGTAATTCCCGACCGGCGTTTCATCAAGCTCGGCCAGCCCGCTCGCCGTTCCCCTGACGCAGCGCTTTGCCTTGTACGTTGTCCGATACTTCTCGTACCGAAAAACCTCGCGCAGGCCGAGCGATTCGAAAGTGGCCTTCAGCGATTCGGGCTTTGAGATTTCAGCTTCCCATTCGGGCCGCACCTTATAGCGCATGGTCGGCCGCGGCGGACCCTTGAACGTCAGCCGGTGACGTGTTCCCTCTGACCGCAGCCGGAGAAGACAGCCGGCCTTGCGCAGGCGCGAATCACGCGTATCAAACAGGACATTCCTTTCAAACCTCCGCCTTGTGGCAACGGCCAATCCAGCCTGCAGCAACCGCCGACGGAGCGGCCGGAGATCGCGAACCCGCAGTTTGACTTCAGTTTCAAGGGAAGGCTGCACGTGGGAAACTCCGGAATCACAGCCTACGAATCGCGATCCACGATGAAGTCAGGGAGGGAAAGCAACGCATCCTTGTACGTCGATTCGCGGAACATCGTCAGGCAGCTTTTCGCCTTTTCAGCAAACTGCCGCGCCTTCTCGCGCGCCGCTGCAAGCCCGCCGTACCGCTGCTGCAATTCCATGATTTCAGAAAAGGGGACGGAATCGAATTTGCCCTCTTCAAAGACCTTTTCGATTTTCTTGGCTTCCTCGGGCGCGCAATGCCGCAGCAGATAAATCAGCGGAAGCGTCACTTTGCCCTCACGCATGTCGTTGCCGACGGGCTTGCCAAGCTTCTCTTCCGAAGAAGTGAAGTCCAGAATATCGTCAATGATCTGGAAGGCCAGGCCCAGGTTGATGCCGTAAGATCCGAGCTGGCTTTCCTCTTCGTCCGTGCATTCGCCGAGCGTCGCGCCCATGCGCATGCACGTCGAGAACAGGCTGGCTGTCTTGCGGTAAGTCATCTCCAGGTATTCATCCTCGGAAGTCCCGATTTTCCCCTGGCAGCCGAGCTGGAGCAGTTCGCCTTCCACCATAATCTGCGTCAGACCGATCAAAAGGTCGAGAATCTTGAACTTTCTTTCGGTCAGCGCAATATTGAAACCCTGCATGTAGAACCAGTCGCCCGCCAGCACGCTGGTATGATTGCCCCAGCGCGTGTTGGCCGATGCGCGGCCGCGCCGGATCTTTGCATCGTCAATGATGTCGTCGTGAATCAGGGTGGCTGTGTGAATCAGCTCCACGACCGCGCCCAGGCGAATGGCCGAAGGTCCTTCGTAACCGCAGAATTTGGAGGAAAGAAGCAGCAGTGCGGGCCGGAGACGCTTGCCGCCGCTCACCTGCAGGTATTGCCCCATTTCCGTGACGGGCTCGACGCTGGTTTCAATCTGATGCCCGATTTCCACTTCCACCTTTTGCAGGTCGGAGCGGACCAGATCGAAAACTTCGCGCGCCGTCAGATTCCGGACTGTGGCCAAAGCTCGGTTCTCCCTCGCCCCCTGGTTGGTCCAGGCTAAAATAGGTAAAAGTCTGAGAAGTGCCGTAAGGCGCCCGGCCCGTTCATAATCCCACAAATCGGCGACAAAGTGAAGTATGGCCGCCGCAGCACGTTTCGCTTACGACACCGGAAGGCGGAAGAAACTGCGGAAATTCGCGAGCGCCAGCGCGCCCGCTTCCTCCGTCGAAAGATTCAGCAGCCTGCCAAGTTCACGCGCCACTTCGATGACGAAGGCCGGCTCGTTGCGCTTGCCGCGATGAGGGACGGGAGCAAGGTAAGGACAGTCCGTCTCCGTCAGCAGACGGTCGCGAGGAATTTCACTGACGGTCCTGCGCAACGCCTCGGCGTTTTTGAACGTCACGCTGCCCGCGTAGGAAATCATAAAGCCCCAATCGAGAAATGCTTTTGCGTCCTCCGCCGTGCCGGAAAAACAGTGAAGAATGCCGCCCAGACCGCTCGAGCGCCAGTGCTGCTGAATGATTGCGTGCAGGTCCGCCCAGGCTTCGCGGCTGTGAATCACGATCGGCAATTTCACTTCCTTTGCAATCTCAAGCTGGCGAATGAAAACCTGTTTCTGGATTTCTCGCGGCGAATGATCGTAATGATAATCAAGCCCGATTTCGCCGATGGCCAGAACTTTCCTGTGCGCGGCCGATTGGCGAAGCAGGTCGAAATGGCGCTCCTCGGCCTTCACCGCTTCATGAGGATGAATCCCCACCGCCGCGTAAATCCAGTCATGAGCTTCGGCGATGGGCAGGCTGACTGCAAGCTCATCCGGCCCGTTGCCGCCGCCGATCGCCATCATGCAGCCGAGGCCCGCGGTCCGCGCCCGCTCGATGACTTTTTCACGGTCAGCGTCAAATTCCGGACCATCGAGATGGACATGGGAATCGACGAAGGATTGTGCGATGGATTGGTTCAAGGGTTAAGCCCGGGCGACCAACTTCAAATGAGCGGATGATTCAACGACTAAATTATTTCAGCTTCGTCCCCTTGGGCACATCCTCGGCGAAGGTCGCGAGCACAGGGCGGCCTTCTTCGCCCACCGAGGCGGCGACAATCATGCCGTTCGACTCAACGCCACGCAGCTTGCGCGGAGCGAGGTTCGTGACCACGACGACTTTCATGCCAATCAGCTTTTCCGGCTCGTAATATTGCGCAATACCGGCGCACACCTGGCGCACTTCGGTGCCGATGTCCACCTGCAGCTTCAGCAGGCGGTCGGCTTTGGGAATGCGCTCCGCCGCCAGAATCTCGCCCACGCGCAACTCGACTTTGGCGAAATCTTCAATGCCGATCTTTGTGTCCGCCGCGGCAGGCGCCTGCTGCGCCGCCGGCTGAGATGGGGTGCTCCCGGCCGCAGCCTCCGGCGCAGGTTTCTGTTCTGGTTGTTGTTCCACAGTGGTTCCTTTCTTCGTCAATGTGATTGCGCCGCGGTCTTTCTCGGCAATTTCCTCGAGCCTTTTGATGGTCACCTCTTTGTCGAGGCGTGGGAAAATGGGTTCGGGCTTGCGGAGCGTCGCACCCACTCGCGGTGGCGCGTCCGCACTCGTAAGCAACTCGTCCGCGGACTTCCCTTCCTCTCCGAGTTGTGTCCAGACCTTCTGAGTTGCTTCGTGCAGGCTCGGAGAAAGCAAAATGCTGGCAGTGCGCAGAAGATGAACGACGCTGTAAAGCAATAAGTCAAATTTCGCTTTATCCCCCGGGAAGTCCGACTTTCCTAGTTCCCAAGGCTTCCACTCGACAATCGATTTGTCCGCCTGTGCCAGGAAATCCCACGAGTTGGCGAGCGCTCCGGATATGTTCCAATAATCAAAGGCATCCTGGCTGCCCCGAATCAAATTGCCCAGCGGAAATAGATCCTGCTTGTCCGCGATGACCGGGCCCTCAGGCACGACTCCTCCTCTGAACTGTTGCAACATCGTCAGAGTTCTGCTGGCTAGATTGCCCAGGCCATTTGCCAAATCGGAGTTGTACCTCTGAATCAACCCATCATACGAGAAGCTCGCGTCCAGACCGAACGTCGTATCCCGCAGCAGGTAATACCGCAGCGCATCGTTGCCGGGGGCGCCGAAGGAATTGAGCGCCTCGACGATGGGCTCGGGATAGACCACGTTGCCCTTCGACTTCGACATCTTATCCTTCTCGTAATAAATCCAGCCGTGGGCGAAAATGGTTGAAGGCAGCGGCAAGTGTTTTTCTTCCGGCAGCGCCTCATTTGCGGCCATCAGGAAGGCCGGCCAATAGACGGCGTGGAAGCGAATGATGTCCTTGCCGATCATGTGCACGCGCTCGGCTTGCGGGTCCATCCAGTATCTGTAGAAATCGGTGTCGCTGCCGGTTTCATCGAGCCCGCGAAAGCCGATTCCCGTCAGGTAACTGGTGAGCGCGTCGTACCAGACATAAACCACCTGCTCAGGATCGTCGGGCCAGGGCACGCCCCACTTCAAGCGCTTGCGGCTGATGGAAATGTCGCGCAGGCCGCTTTTGACGAAGCTCTTCACCTCATTCATGCGGAAATCGGGCCGCACAAAATCCGGGCGCTCGTCGTAAAGCCGCAGCAGCCGGTCCTGGAAAGCCGAAAGCTTGAAGAAATAATTTTCTTCGCTGATCAATTCCGCCGGGCGGCCGCAGATGTCGCAGTCGGCGGGCTCGGTGGAATCGGAAACGTAGCGCTCATCGTAAATGCAATAGCGGCCTTCGTATTTTTTCGGCTCGATGTAGCCGGCCTTTTGCGCCTGGCGAATCATCCAGTGGACGGACTTCACGTGGTCCGGATTCTGCGAAGTGTGGACAAAGCGATAGCCGGCGGGATTTTCCGCGCTGTGTTGAGGAATGCCCAGCTTGCCCCACAATTCCGTAAACAGCTTGCGCTTTTCCGCCACGAAATCCGCGGGCGATTTTGCCGCTTCTTCCGCGGCGCGGCGCAGTTTCTCGCCGTGCTCGTCGGTGCCGGTCAGAAAGGCCACGTCGTAGCCGCACATGCGCTTGTAGCGAGCCATGGCGTCGCACACGATGGTTGTGTACGCCGAGCCCACATGCGGGCGCGCGTTGGGGTAATAAATCGGTGTGGTGATGAAAAACTTTCTCATTGCGTCATTTCTTCAATGAATCATTGGGGCAATGGATCAATCGGCTTCGCGTGGTAGGCCATCTGTGCCGCCAGCATCACTTCCTTGAGCGGAACATTTTTCTCCGTGGCGATGCGATGGCAGTCTTCATATTCCGGAGCGGCATTCACCACTTTGCCGTCGAGCCACGCCACCTTGACGTTCACGGGCCCATAGGAAGTGTCCACCAGAACGGCCTGGCGCTGGAGCACTTTGCGCCGCGCCTCGTAAATCCGCAGACCGATGGTCGTGGTCTGCTGGAAGAGCATTTGCGCCAGCTTATCGCTGTCGGCGGGCGCGCACAGGATGCTGATCAGAAAGCCCGGCCGGTTCTTCTTCATCTGAACGGGCGTGCAGGTGACGTCGAGCGCACCCGCGGCCAGCGCCTGCTCCGACAGATAGCCATAAAGTTGCGGCGTCATGTCGTCGAGATTCGCCTCAATGACGGAAACCACTTCATCGCCCGGCTTGCCGGCCACGGCGGGAACGGCTTCACCGGCCGGCCCGACAAAAATGCGCGCGATGTTGGGATGGCTTGGATAATCCTTCGAGCCCGCGCCGTATCCGATGCGCTCCACGGTCATGGCAGGCATGGCGCCGAAACTGGTGGCGAGCGTCGCAACCAGCGCCGCGCCAGTGGGCGTGACCAATTCACCCTGAACACCCGTGGAATAAACCGGAACGCCTTTCAGCAATTCCATCGTGGCGGGAGCGGGAACGGGCAGCGTGCCATGCGCCGCTTCAACGCTTCCGGCGCCGACGTTGAGCGGCGAGCAAATCAGGCTGCCGATCTCCAGACGGTCGAGCCCGATGCAGGCGCCGACAATGTCAATGATGGCGTCCACCGCGCCCACTTCGTGAAAGTGAATCTGGTCGGGCGGCCGGTTGTGGAGTTTGCCTTCCGCTTCCGCCAGGCGGCGAAAAACGGCCAGCGCCTTCAGCTCCGTGCTTTCGGCCAGCTTCGCCTGCGTGATCATGACTTCGATATCACCCAGATGGCGATGCGGTTGGCCGGCAGGAACTTCAATTTCAACGCGTGCGCCGACCAGGCCCCCGCGCATGGCGCGAGTCCGCTTGAAGCGATAA
Source organism: Terriglobia bacterium (assembly GCA_046706005.1). Classification (GTDB taxonomy): domain Bacteria; phylum Acidobacteriota; class Terriglobia; order UBA7540; family UBA7540; genus JBJKPU01. The sequence goes on from JBJKPU010000064.1 coordinate 65,010, forward strand.
AATCCAAGCGGAAGTTTCTTCAGCTCCTCCAGCAGTTCGCGCGGTTCGAGCCCGGCTTCAATCAACGCGCCCAGAAACATGTCGCCGCTGATGCCGGATGCGCAGTCGAGGTAAGCAATTCTCATAAAGTTGCCGTCGGATTCCGTCTGCGGGGCCGCGGAAACTCCGTGTCAATTTCGAATAACGCTAATCTTGATACTATGCTGCGCGCGGAAATATTGTCAATGAACGGGGGGCGCAGGGGCGCAGCAAAACTGCGCCCACGCTGTTGCCTGGCGCCGCAGCGATTTTCACCGCTTGCACCGCGTTTGGCTCAGCAGGAGGAAATCTGCGGCGCGCCTGCTGTTTGGCATAAGATAGACTGCGAAGTCAGGCAGGAATAGCCGAAGGCCAGTCCGGGAGGGTCAAGTGAGGAAATACTTTTTCGCCATTTTGGGATTGATCATTCTGGCATGCGTCGCCGTTCCCAGATCGCGGTCCGAAAAACTGATGAAGTGGTCGCAGGGACGCTCCATGGTGTTTTCGCGGCTGGGCATCGTCGCCGCGGAACAGCCTCTTGCCTCGCAGGCCGGCGCCACGATTCTTGCGCAGGGAGGATCCGCCGCCGACGCGGCGATCGCGGCAAGCGCCGTGATGGGCGTGATGCAGCCCATGATGAACGGAATGGGCGGAGACCTTTTCGCCGTCGAGTGGAATGCCAAAACCGGAAAAGTGAGCGGACTGAATGCCAGCGGATGGGCGCCGAAGAGGCTGACGCTTTCCTATCTTCATGCAAAGGGACTTCACAACATCCCCGACACCGGAATTTTGTCCGTCACCGTTCCGGGCTGCGTGATGGGCTGGTGGGATCTGCATCAGCGCTTTGGAAAACTTCCATGGAAGGATCTTTTCAAGCCGGCCATTTATTACGCCTCGCACGGCTTTCCGGTTCCGCAGTGGGACAGCATGTACTGGCCGGCTTACGACAACGTGCTCAGGGCGAATCCCGAGGCAAGCCGGATCTACATTCCCGATGGCGAAGCGCCCAAACTGGGGCAGGTGTTTCGCAATCCTGCGTACGCGAAGGCGCTGGAGCTTGTGGCCGACCAAGGCGAACGAGCTTTTTACGCCGGCAGCATCGCCGCGGCGATTGTGAAAACGTCCAAAGATCTCGGAGGCGTCATCAGCGCCGAAGACTTGAGCGATTACAAAGCGGAGTGGGTGGAACCGATTGAAACCGACTATCGCGGCTGGAAGGTGTTCGAAATCCCGCCGAATTCGCAGGGCATTGCCGCGCTCGAAATGCTGAATATCATGGAGCAGTTTCCGCTTTCGACCTATGGGGCGGAGAGCGCGGAAAAATTTCACATCCAGATGCAGGCTCAGCAACTGGCTTATGCGGATCTGCACCGGTACGTGGGCGATCCGCGGTTTGTCAAAGTGCCGGTGAGCGGAATGCTTTCGATGGCCTACGCCAGGCAGCGCGCAAGGCTGATTGACCTCGACAAGGCGAATTGCGATTACCAGCCCGGCACGCCGCCCGGAACGGACCCGGACACGACCGAAGCCACTCCTCATCCGGGAACGGACACGAGCTTCCTCACCGCTGTGGATCGCGACGGAAATATCGTTTCCCTGATTCAAAGCCTGGCTGGCGCATTCGGCTCAGGAGTGGCCGTGGAAGATTACGGGATTATTCTGCAGAATCGCGCCACGGGATTTACGACAAGACCGGGAAGCCCGGACGTGCTTGCGCCCCACAAGCGGCCTTTCCACACTATCATTCCCGCTTTCATGGAACATGGTCCAATGCACATCGGATTTGGAATCATGCGCGGAGGCAATCAGCCGATGGCGCAGGCGCAATTCGTTTCCAATATCGTGGATTACAAAATGAACATTCAGCAGGCGCTGGAAGCGCCGAGGTTCAACCACATGGGACGCGGCGGTTGCTCGTATTTAATCGAAAGCCGAGTCCCGAAAACTACCTTGACCGGGCTGTCGCAGCTCGGATATGCGTTGCGCGTCGTCGGACCATACGCGGAATACGTGGGCGGAGGCCAGGCTGTGCTGCACGATTCGGCCACCGGCGTGAACTACGGCGCGTCCGATCCTCGCAAGGACGGCGAAGCTATTCCGCAGCCGGCGGAATGATCTGGCCCGGGAAGTATCCTTTCGGTGGCTCTGTATTGGATCACGTGCGGTCTAAGACAAATAAGCACAAACCCTTTTCTCCGGGATCGGCTATTACATCCAGGTCCACCGCGCGAAATGGCTGGAATTTGCGAGAATCGGACGCCTAGTGTAACTTAGTTGAGAAGGCGGGCCGGTAGCTCAATGGTAGAGCACTGCCCTTTTAAGGCAGGGGTTCTGGGTTCGAGTCCCAGCCGGCTCATAAAAAAAGTGATCAGTGACGAGTGGTTCGTGGCCAGTAGACCGCGCAAAACCCAAGATCAATTCAAACCCTGTTCAGGTGGCGGAACGAAGTGACAACTCCATCCGCAACCGAAATCACTGGAAAATCTGCTACGGAAATGGCGCGTATGATTCGCGCCGGGAAGATTTCCTCCCTGGAATTGATTGACGCCCACCTTGCGCGCATCGAGCAGGTAAATCCCAAATTGAATGCCGTCGTTCAGCTTGCCGCGGAGCGTGCAAGAGCGGAAGCGCGCGCGTCGGATGCAGCCACGGCGCGCGGAGATACTAAAGGACCGTTGCACGGCGTGCCTTTTACGCTGAAGGATGCGATTGAAACAGCGGGAATCATTTCCACGGGCGGAACAGAGGGACGGGCGAAATTCGTGCCGGCGGAAGATGCGACGGTCGTCAAGCGGCTGCGGGCGGCGGGCGCGATTTTGCTGGGCAAGACGAATTGCCCCGAGCTGGGCTGGGCGTGGGAAAGCGACAACCTGATTTACGGCCGAACGAACAATCCTTACAACATGGTTCTATCGCCCGGCGGATCGAGCGGCGGCGAATCGGCAATCATCGCTGCGTGCGGCTCGCCTTTCGGCCTGGGCAGCGATGCCGGCGGCAGCGTCCGCTTCCCTGCCCACTGCACGGGAATTGCAAGCGTCAAGCCGACCTCCGGCCGCGTCCCGCGCACAGGGCACTTTCCCGGGCCGGGCGGCACGCTCGACACTTTCTGGCAGATTGGCCCGCTGGCGCGCAGCGTGGAAGATCTGGAACTCGTGCTGCGCATTATTTCGGGTCCGGACTGGCGCGATTCCGCGATTGTCCCCATGCCTTTGGGCGAATCCTCAGCGATTGCTTTGAAGAAGCTTCGCGTTGCAGTTTATACGGAAAACGGAATTGCGGCACCGGAATCCGTAATCGCTCAAGCTGTGCGCAGGGCGGCGAGTGCACTTTCCGAAGCCGGCGCAAAAGTGGAAGAGGCGCGGCCTGCGAGAATCGAAGAAACTTACGAAATCTTCAAGGCGCTCTTCTGCGCCGACGGCGGCGCGGGGCTGGAATCTCTGCTCGAATCGGCGGGAACGAAAAAGTTCCACCCGCTGATGAACCGCGTGCTCCGGCTGCAGCGCGAGAATGGCGTGGACATGGCGGGCTTCGGAGCGCTGGTGGCGCGATGGGACGCTTTCCGGTCAGCCATGCTGGGTCTTATGGAAAAGTTCGACGCGATAGTTTGCCCGGTGACCAGCATCGTCAAAATGGAACATGGCTCGACCTACGATCGACTTGAGTCATTCAGCTACACGATGAGCTTCAATCTGACGGGCTGGCCGGCGGCGGTGGTTCGCGCCGGAATAACTCCGGACGGCATGCCGGTGGGCGTGCAGATTGCCGCCCGGCCATGGCGGGAAGATGTGGCGCTGGCCGTTGCCGGGCATCTTGAAAAGGCACAGGGCGGATTTCAGCCTCCTTCGCTCTAACTGCGGAGTGCGAATTGCCTGCCGCACCACTTCCGACTAAAATTTGAAATTCGATATCGTTTCTATTGTGGCCGGATGACCATTATGCCTTCCGCAAAACAGCCGCCGGGCCCGAAGAATCGAGTGCCGGGCGAAAGCCTTTATAAATTCCGGCGCGACCCGCTTGGCTATCTTGAAAGCGTTGCGCGCGAGTACGGCGACGTGGTTCGCTTCAGCCTTTTCAAGCAGTCCGCCTACCTGCTGAATCATCCCGATCTTGTGCGCGAGCTTCTGGTGACGCACGCCGCGCAAACCATGAAGAGCCTGGCGCTGCAACGCGCTAAGGCGGTGCTGGGCGAAGGATTGCTGACCAGCGAAGGCGAGTTCCACTTGCGCCAGCGGCGGCTTTCGCAGCCGGCTTTTCACCGGCAGCGCGTCGGTTCCTACGGGGAGATCATGAGTTCCTATGCAGTGCGCGCAAGCGACGGATGGCACGACGGGCAGGCCCTCAATATCACGGAAGAAATGATGCGCCTGACGATGGCGATTGTCGCCAAAGCGCTGTTCGACGCCGACGTGGATTCGGAAGCGCGCGAAATCCGCGAGGCGCTGACCGTCAGCTTGAGGATGTTCCGGCGGCTGATGATGCCTTATTCCGATTTGATCCTGAAGCTGCCGCTTCCTATTCATCGCGAATTCCGGCAGGCGCTGGCCCGGCTGGACAAGACGATCTACCGCATCATCGAAGCTCGGCGCGCCGATCCCCGCGAGCGGGCGGACCTGCTTTCCATGCTGCTCGAAGCGCATGATAGCGAAGGCGACGGCGGCCGCATGACCGACGTGCAATTGCGTGACGAACTGATGACATTGTTTCTGGCGGGCCACGAGACCACCTCAAACGCACTGAGCTGGACATGGTATCTGCTTGCGCAGAATCCCGAGGCCGAAGCCCGCCTGCATCAGGAACTGGACACGGTGCTCGAAGGCCGACGGCCCGCGGCGGACGATTTGCCACGCCTGCCTTTCGCAACGCAGGTTTTTTCGGAAGCGATGCGGCTTTACCCTCCCGCCTGGATCATGGGGCGCAAGGTTCTGAAGGATTTCGAGGCAGGTGGCTACCACATTCCGGCCGGGTCAATCGTCTTTGTAAGCCAGTGGGTGCTGCACCGCGACCCGCGCTTCTGGGAAAATCCGCTGAAATTCGATCCGGATCGCTGGACGCCTGAGGCCGTGGCGGCGCGGCCGAAATTCTGCTACTTCCCTTTTGGCGCCGGACCCCGCCGGTGCATTGGCGAACCGTTTGCGTGGATGGAAGGCGTTCTGCTGCTTGCCACGCTGGCTCAGAAATGGCGATTTGAACTCATGCCCCGCCAGCGGATCGAATTGCAACCGCTCATTACTCTGCGGCCCAAACACGGGATTCGCGTGAAGGCCATCCAAAGAACGCCGGTTCCGCAAGCACGGGCGAAAGCACGTGCGTGAACGGCTCCAAAGCAGATCCGGCGGCCGCGCGGCTGTGACTCTCGTCACGTTCTCAATGTATGGGCGGTCTGATATGCTCTGAAGGCTGCGCGGCAATCTGCGCAGAGAGAGGAGCAACCCGCCCTATGAAATCCACCACCAATCACAGCCGCGTCCCGCGTATTTCGTACGAGAACCGCCAATTCATGGAAAGCCAGGACGCGCGCACGCTGCGCATCGCCGCGGAGTATCTCGAGCCTCAGGCGCGCATGCGGCGGGCGGGGGTCAAAAACACCGTCGTCTTCTTCGGCTCGGCGCGAACGTTGCCGCGCGACGTGGCAGTGAGAAATCTGGCAGACATTCAAAAGCGAACGGCTTCCGGGCGGGCGGCGGAACATGCTGCTGAGATCCGATCGGCGCGGATGGCCGTGGAAATGTCCCGCTATTACGAGGACGCCCGCGAGCTTGCCAGTCTGGTTACCAGGTGGTCGCTTTCGCTCAATGACGACAAGCATTTCCTGGTGGTCTGCTCGGGCGGCGGCCCGGGAATCATGGAGGCAGCAAACCGCGGAGCTTCCGAGGCGGGCGGGCTTTCCATCGGCTTGAACATCAAGCTGCCGACCGAGCAGGAGCCGAACCCCTACATCACACCTGAACTCAACTTCATGTTCCGGTATTTCTTCATGCGCAAGCTGTGGTTCGCCCAGCCGTCCAGAGCGTTGGTGGTCTTTCCCGGCGGATTTGGGACGATGGACGAATTATGGGAATTTCTCACCCTCATTCAAACGCACAAGATCGGCCACCGCGCCTCCATCCTGTTTTACGGATCGAAGTTCTGGAAGAGAGCGATCAATTTCAACTGGCTGGCTGAGGCGGGAACCGTAAGCGAAGAGGAAGTGCGGTCGCTTACCTTCGCCGACACGCCGCAACAGGCTTTTGGGATATTGAAAAAGAGGCTGAGCAGGCTGCTTCACCTGAGGCAAGCCAAATATCCGTTCATCTAAGCAGGCGGCTACTGGACGAGCCGTAGGGAAGCAAAGACCTAAGCGACGGTGATGGAACTCCCAAGCCCTGCCAACCCGGAATCCCCCTCGCCCGGCCGTAAAGGTTGGCTGCGCAGCTATTCGCTTTCAGCCGTCGCCATCCTAAAAGGGGTGGCCGCAAGAAAGAGCGTCACGATTGGCGGCGTGGTTCTCGGCCTCATCGTTTATTCACCCTGGATTTACATGCAAGCACTGCGTTTGACGCACCCGTCGGCTATCCGCTGCTCGGACAGGATATTCCCCGTCCCAAGCGGCTGGGCGCACGTTGGGAACGGAGGGGCATGGAGCGGTATTGAGATTACCTTTATGCACTGGCCGGAAAATCTACTTCCACCCTTCCGGATGTCCGAAATGTCTTTCTCCCGGGAGACGTCCCCGAGGTCATCCGCGATAAAACCACTCACCGCAATCAGTAAGATGGCCCAGATGGCCCGGGCTGACGGGGACCGGGTCGTGGGGCCGTGGCGCGTAGGGCAGACTGGAGATAGTTCCTGGTGCTTTTCGCAGACGAACCGTCAATACGCCGGATTCATGACCATCAACTGCACACTCTTTCGCGGTACGTGGTTTGCGGACTATATCGGATGGACGGACAGGTCAAACGATTTCCTTGCGCTAATAAGGCAGATCCGGCCCGTCCGATGAACCGGCGGCGCGCGATCAGCTTCCGCCGGCTCGCGGCTATTTCATGTTTTCAGGGACGATGAACTCGACCATAGCCAGGAC
>JBJKPU010000065.1:0-99898 GCA_046706005.1 Terriglobia bacterium
CGAGAATGAAGGCTATACTTTCCTGAAGTCCGGCCTCACGCCTACTTACGCCCAGCCGATTGGAACCATCCTGGGTGACATTACGGCTCCTTACGGCTTTAATCCGTGATCCTGGAGCCATCTGCAAATACAGAAATCATTGTGACGGCCCTTTGTGCCAGGACTAATTTCTGTGCCGAATCGGGCACGGAGCGTGTCCAGCCTCGAACGGGACGCCGTGAAGAAGGAAGTAGACCGGACTCAGCCTTGCTGTGACAAGTAGAAGGACTTCAGAAGGTTGGGAACAATCCTTACCACGAGCAACCAGTCAGGCAACGCTTCTGGAAGAGCCAGTGTTGCGATCAGAGGGTACCGCGGACGTGAAGACGAGTTGAAAATCCGCGTGCGGATTACGTGTGTGAAAAGCTTCGATTCTGACTCCCTTATTGTAAGGGGAACTAGCTCCAGCCATCTTTGGCGGGGCCGGTCTAAGTAAACGCTACGCCGTTAATCGCGGGTCAGCGGGGACTAGAAATTCGATACCCGAGAGAGCCCACAGGGCTAATTCCCAAGTGGCTATTCATTTTTGTTTATGCCATGATAATTTCCGATACTTCGACGGGCAAAATTCTGAGCGCCAAGCCGCGGGACTAACTCAAGGACTGGAAATGGCACTTGTGTCCGCCGCGCGACGTTGCCACTTCCCACATAATCTTTCGGGGTTCAGGCGTGCAAGACTTCAGGCACGAAATCCGGATCGGAGGAGGAACTGAGGGGGGAATCCAAAGTGCGAAGGCTCGGTCTGATTTCCGATCAAGGCGCGGCGATTTCCGACCTGGAGCTTTGAAAAGATATTCGAAAGGTGGAATTTCACCGTGCTCTCGCGGATGCGCAGAATATCTGCGATCTCCTTGTTAGAGAGGCGGCGTTTGACCAACTCGATGATCTGATTCTCCCTTGGGGTCATTCCTTCCCTACCTGCGCCATCCTTCTGATGAAGCCCTCTCCCCCGCTGCACGAACTCACTCAGCACTTCACGGGAGACCCAAATGTTGCCCTCTGCAATGGAGTGAAGGGCCATCAGAAGAGACCGCGACACTTCACCGTAGGGCAGAAAACCATGGATCTTGATCCTAAGGAGCCGCAACAGAGCTTCCCGGGGCAGCTCGTGGTCCAAAATCAGAACTTTGGAGGAAGGGATCTGGCTGCGCAACCTTCGCAAGCACTCGCTGAGCGGCAGGGGCAGGCCGCAATTATCAATGACGAAAAGCCATTTCGCTGCTCCATTGTTATTCCGGCCGACAAGATCCTCGGTTCGAACCACCTGGAGGGAGGAATCCTTCCGCAACAGGCTCAAAAGAAATTCCAGCCCGAGCGGGTTCTGCCCAATCAGGCAAACGGAAAGGAGCGAGTTTTGGCCGCTGCGGGACATAAGTGATGGTGTATCTTCTCTGTTCCACAAGTGGTGCGGGTTGCGTCCGGCCCGCTCCGTATGTGGACATCGACTCCCTGCGGACAATCCTGAATGTGTAGAAAGGCCGCGTTTCTTCCCGCTAAAGCGCTTATAATAACGCTAACCTAGCCCACCCCGGATAGGTTGTCAAGTACTCCGAGTTCAGGTTTCCCTCTACCCCGCGGCAGGCTTTTCCCCCGACCTTCAGGCTATTGCTTTGGTGCGCCTTAAGGCGTAAACAGCAACCATGCAAGATCCTTGGCACTCCTAGGCCGTGCGAGCAGAAGGCTTAGATCCCCTGACTCAGGCCCAACCACTCATCGTGCCGGTGCCGTAAGAGTCCGACACTGCTCAACCGGGTGGGGGAAGCAAGCTCGCTTGCCGGATCACAGAAACGGCGGGAAGAGGGCAATGCGAACGGGGGTAGCGCCATCCTCATCGAGGCTCCAGGAAGCCGATGAAGTCTCACTCTTATCGGGCTGTTGATGAACGCCCCGATTCGGGATCTTGCAGCGAGTCGCGGAGCTTTATGAGTTTTGCACGGACAGCAGGGGCTGCTCGCCCGGATCGATCCAAGCTCGAACCACGCGACCGACGCAGCGCTTTTCGGCAGTGGCGGAATCACTCCTGCCGTTGCGAATCCTGCTCTATGAAGATACCTGCTGCCTTCACTGTCCCGCCCGGGGGCATGGAGTTTGTGATGCATGAAGACTCAAGAGGTCAGATTGGGAATCCCTGGAGGTCCATGGAGGAAACGAATGAATGTGATGCAGCGAGTTCGAATGGCAGTTGCAGGAATTGGGCTGGCGACGCTGGCGGCTGTGGCGCTGTTGGCGCCGAAAGCGACGTTTGCCGGGGCGTATAGCGACCTAATGAAAGTTCAGGTCGCGTTTCGAAACGCGAAGTCGTTCCGTGCGGAAGAACACTTATCGAATGGCAGGACAACGACCCTGGAGTATTCGGCACCGGACCGCTGGCGCATCGAGCCCTCTCCGACCCTCACCGAGCTGGTGATTGGAAAGGACATTTATATGGTGCACAAAGGCAAGGTGAACAAGCTGCCCTTCGGCGGCGGTATGGTGCGCAGGATGGTTAAGCACATGGAGTTCTCGGTGAACAAAGACGCTCAAAAGACCGCCCGCGATCTCGGCACTCAAACGCTCGACGGCCAGAGCGTGCACGTATACTCGTTCGTGTCGCACGGCAACGTGACGATCTACGTTGGCGCCGACTGGCTTCCCGTCAAGGCGGTCGTCAAGAACAAGAAAAAGACGACGACGATCGATTACTCGAAATTTAACGAGCCGATTTCCATCGAGTTGCCTAACTGACCGCGGCTGTCCTGAGGAAGGTGATGCGCAAACGCATCAATCCGACAAGTCGAACGCAATGCCACGCTGCTCGCCTGGCTGGTAACCAGCCGTCGCGCAGGCCGAAAGGCTTTGTAGTCAGGAATCTGGGCCGGCGCTGAAGCCCGGCGTTTCTCGCGGCTATCACGGAGGTATCCATTATGCGTGTGTTGCGAAATCTTTGCTTCATCGTCATCGTCACGCTCTTCGCGTGCAACGGTTTCCTCGTCGCACAGAAGGCCTCGCTGCCCGGATCCAGTGGGGTGTACCCATTGGAGCTCAAAAGTGACCCCCAACTGAAATACGGGAAATTCGCCGCCGTTCAAGGGACGGCGGACGCAAAAGGGCAGGAACTGGAAGTTGGCGACCTGAGCGTCCTTCAGCCGGTTCAGGTGACTTTGCTTGCGACGAATAAGAACGACGACCTCCGCCTGGCGCTTTCGAAGCTTGAACTTGGCAGTGATGTGGCAGAGTCCGGCTCGACGAAAGGGACTGGGTTCGTAACATATAAGTTCCGCACGGAAGGCGACTTGCAGATCAAGGTGAGGTCGCCAGGAGGCCCGCGTCCGTATGAGCTTTTTGTTTGGGCGGGTAACAAAGTAAATCCGCCCGTGCCCTCAGCCTTTGTGCCGATGAGCACCTACTTGAAGCAGCATCCGGGGTCGGGCGGCAAGGATGGCTTTGGCGGACTCGTTCTCTGGGTGATCGCCGGGACACTGATCATTATCTGCGGCTTTCTCGCCGTCCTGGTGTTGAAAAGGAGGCAAGCGTGAGAACAATTGGCAAAGCTGGTTTGGTGTTCGTGGCACTTCTGGTGGCTATGCCGGCGATTGCGCAAAAGCCAATGTCGCTCAAAGACGTGCTGAACGTCGGAAGCGGCCCGTTGGGCAATGGGTCGTCGCTCGGCGAAGACATATACAGCGTTGGCGACCTCGACAGCAAGTACGTGAAGCTTCAGAAGGATTACAAGGGTTTGACGCCACAGGATGGCGCCTTCGACCCGAACTACACGCCGCCTGGAATGCCGCAAGTTCCTGTGAGCTGCGAGGGCAAAAAGGGGTGCAGCGAGTGTTATACGGACGCCTACCAACGTCTCAACAAGGTCCGCGTCAATTTTGAGCAGTTGCGAGTGTTGTACGGTTCAACCATGAGCTGGGTCAAGGCGGAAATTGCTTTCGGCGACTCCATTGCCGGATCCGTCGGTGTCGGCGGGCTCGAATGGACTGTGCAGCGCCGAAGAATTGAGGGGTCAGTCGGCACCCTCAATAAAGCTTATGACAATAAGTACACCGAACTGCTGGGAAGGTTGAAGCAGGCCCTCATGGATATCAGTCAATGTGAGGCCAAGCAATTCAACGATCCCGACTGGTACAACCGGTTTGGCTACATGTTCTACACTTTCATGGCCTCCCGCTACCAACGATGACGCCGAACGGTGAGAGGCTCGCAAAACTCGCTGCCGCCGGAATGGGATGCAAGCCTTCAGCGATAAAGGATTCGGACTTCCCGAGGCATGCATTTCACGAAACACGAGTGAGAGCGTCCAAGGAGGAACTATGAATCTGAAAAGAACGATAAGCGCTTCGCTGATCACTTTGTTTATGGTCGTTCCTTTGCTGGCCGGCCAAAGTCGTACGCAATCAGGAAGGAAAGCAGACAAGAACCAACAAAGTGGCTCCGCGCAAACCGCAGCACAAACCCAAATGAAAATTGGGGTCCTTCCGTTCACGGACGCCACGGGCACAGGCGGCAGCCAAGTCGGAGTTGCGCTGAGTCGCATGGTCCAGGCCGAGCTTACTCATTCGACGAATGTGATGGCTTACGCGCTTGATCTGGGAAATGTAAAGCAGGAGGACCTTGATCAGCAAAAGGCGGTCGAGATTGCGAGTGCGCACCACGTCGCTGCGGTAATTCTTGGAACCGTTCTTGAAGCCGACACAAGCGATACGACGCACGGGGCAGCCGCAAGTGTCTTCGGTCAATTGATTGGGGGAGACGTTCACACAAAGAAAGCGACGGTCACATTCCAGGGAGACCTGTTTAATGTCGCAACAGGGGCAAAAGTTGACAGCTTTCGCGTCACGGCCACAGACACCGAGAAGAAGGTGGGACCGAACGCCTGGACGCGTTTGGGCGATATTAACAGCACGGATTGGAGTATGGACAACAACCCTCTGGGCAAAGCCCTGCAGAAGGCCGTTGCGAAACTGGTGAAAAAGGTCGCCGCGGACGAGCCCAAAATTCAAGCGCATGCGAACCGGAATCCAAGCCATCCATAGACACAGCGCAAGACGACCTTAAGCGAGATGACTCCTGCCTTGTCGGCAAGTGGCGAGTCATGAGTTATGCTGACGGCTCGCCATTGTCGGATGCCAAGTCGTCTCTACGCCGTTAATCGTGAGTCAGTCGCACCAAACGAGTCCCTCCACAGCGAAGGCGCGGGCCATGTGGCAACTCTGTGTGTAGGCCGTTATCCGACCACGTTGATTGGTTTCGAATTCCACTCGACTCCACCCACACTACCGGGACGCGATTCAGTCTTGAACGACAGGCACAAGCAATCGGGGAAGGATTGGATTTCAACCCTTCGGAAGTGCAAGCAGTAGCCTTTGAGAACTAGGTCACTGCACGGTCAGCGTGACCTTGGTCGAGTGGTTCAAGTTGCCGGAGGTTCCGGTCACGGTCAGCGTGTAGGTTCCGGAGGGCGTGCCACCGCTTAACTTATTTTGCGTGGACGTTGCAGTGCCGCCGCCGCCGCAGGATGCCCACAGCGCAGCCAGCATCAGCACCGCGGCCAGCGGCACAAGTTTCGTGGCACGCGCCCTCATCAGAGGCGATTCATGAATCGCCTTTCCAGGCCAGCGGCGAATGCCAATGGCGAACAATCCCATGAGTCCCGCGAGCACCAGCCACAGCGCCGCGGGCGGGATGGCAGGCGGAACGGGTGCAAGCGGGAGCGCCGTCGAGGGCTTGGTCGTTGCGACGGTGAGCGAAATATTTGAAGGGCCTGAGCCACTCACCATGACCGACGAAGGCGTTACCGTGCAGGTCGAGTTCGAGGGTGCGCCCGAGCAGGAAAAATTCACAGAGCCGTTGAATCCGCCTTCCGGCGAAAGCTGCAACTCGAATTCTGCCGTTGTCCCCGGAGTGACCGTGCGTGTGGTGGTGAAAGTCCCCAGTGAAAAGTCTTCTCCCGATCCGGAAAGTGGCACGGTCTGCGGGCTCGACGCGGCGTCGTCGGTGATCGAGAGCATGCCTGTCTGTGTCCCCGCCGCCGTGGGTGAGAACGTCACCTGGATCGCGCAATTGCCGGTCGAAGCCAGCAGTGGCGGGCAGTTATTGGTCTCGGCAAAATCCCCGGAAGCCGCAATGCCGCTGAGGATAAGCGTCTGATTGCCGTTGTTGGTGAGCGTGATGGTCTCGGCCGCGCTCGTTTGGCCCATCACCACGCCGCCAAAGTTGAGGCTTGCGGGTGAAACTTCGGCTTGACCCGACGCAGTGCCCGTTCCCGCCAGCGCCACGACCTGAACCCCCGCACTGTCACTGATCGTCACCGTGCCGCTCCGCGCGCCTGAGGCCGTGGGCGCAAAGGTCACCGCCATCAGGCAACTCCCGCCCGGATTAACGACCAGCGAAGCCGCGCAGGTTGTGCCCGTCGAAGCCAGCGCGAAATCACCGCTCGCAACGATGCTGGTCAGCGTCAGCGCACTCGTCCCGGTATTGGACAGCGTCACCGATTGCGCGGCGCTCGTTTGTCCCACCGCCGTGCTCCCGAAAGTCAGCGACGAAGGCAGCAGCGAGATGCCCGCCGCCGTTCCCGTTCCGGTCACCGCCACGGTCTGCTCTCCGCCGCTTGCGTCGTCGGAAATCGTCACCGTGCCGTTTCGCGTCCCGGTGGCCGTGGGCTTGAAGACCACGGCAATCACGCAAGACCCGTTAGCAGCGACCGGGCTCGAAATCGAGCACGTCGTGCCCGCTGCGTCAATCGCGAAATCACCGCTGGAGGCAATGCCGGTCAGGGTCAGGGTGCTCGTCCCGGTGTTGGTCAGCTTCACCGATTCGGCCGCGCTCGTCGTGCCCACTTCCGTCGAGCCGTAGGTCAGGCTGGAGGGCGCGAGCGATACGCCCGCCGCGGTTCCCGTGCCCGAAAGCGCCACGGTCTGCGTCGAGCCGGCCACGCCGTTCGCGTCGTCCGTGATGCTGACCGCTCCGTTCCGTGTGCCCGTTGCCGTGGGCGTAAAGGTCACGGCAATCGTGCACGTCCCCGAGCCTGCCACCGGCGTTGCCGTTGAGCAGGTTGTCCCGGCCGCGTCCAGCGCAAAATCGCCCGTCACGGCCAGGCTTGAAATCGACAGGTTGCTCGCGCCCGTGTTGGTCAGTGTCACCGATTGCGCCGGGCTCATCGTGCCCACCACCGTCGAGCCGAACGTCAGGCTCGAAGGCGCTAGCGCCACTCCCGGCGCCGTCCCCGTGCCGCTCAGCGTCACTACGCTCGTGCCCGCCACGCTCACGATCGACAGGCTGCCCGTCCGCGTCCCCGTCGCGGTCGGCGTGAACGTCACCCCGATGGCGCAACTGTTCAGTGCAGCGAGCGCCGTCGTCGTCGGGCAGGTCGTCGTGGCCGCATCCACGGCAAAGTCGCCCGTCGCCGTGAAGCTGGTGAAACTCAAACTGCTGCTGCCGCTGTTTTCAATCGTCACCGTCTCGGCCGCGCTCGTCGTTCCCACCACTTGGCTGCCGAAGGCGAGCGAACTGCCACTGGTAAAGCTCACCGAAGGCGCAACGCCCGTCCCCGAAAGCGCGACGGTCTGCAGGCCGCCCGAGGCATTGTCGGTAACGGTCACCGTTCCTGTCCGAGTGCCCGTCGCCGCCGGTGTAAAGGTCACGGCGATCACGCACGTGTCGGGCGATGGAGAAGCCGCCACCGTCCCGCTCGCCGGACACGTGGTGCCCGTCGGGTCGAGCGCATAATCTCCGCTCACGCCGATGGCCGAAATCGTCAAAGCGCTCGTGCCCGTGTTGGTCAGCGTCACCTGCTGCGCCCCCGCCGTCTGGCCGACTACCGTCGAGCCAAAGGTCAGCGAAGAAGGATTCAGCGACACGCCCGGCGCTGTCCCGGTACCTGAGAGCGCCACGGCACTCGAGCCCGCGTTGCTCGTTTGGACGCTGAGTGTGCCGCTGCGCGTCCCCGTCGCCGTCGGCGTGAACGCCACATAGATTTCGCAGCTGCTGGTGCCTGAGCCCGAAACCGCCAGCACCGTTGACGCGGTGCAGGTTGTCCCCGAAGCGATGGCAAAATCGCCGCTCGCCGAAAAGCCGGTGACGCCCAGGTTGCTCGTGCCGGTGTTCGAAACAGTCACGTGCTCGGCCGCGCTGGTCTGGCCCACCACCACGCTGCCAAACCCCAGCGATGTGACGCCGCCCGTTGAGATCGCGGGCGCAACGCCCGTTCCCGAGAGCGACACCGATTGCGGACTGCTGGTGGTGTTGTCGGAAAGCACCAGCGAACCGGCCAGCGCGCCCGTCGTGGTTGGCGCGAACTTGATCGCGATGACGCAGGTGTTGCCTGTGGTCGGCGGCACGGCAACCGCCGTCGAGCAGGTCGTTGCCGCCGCATCAATCACAAAATTACTGCTGATGTTGATGCCGCTGAACGACAAGCTGGTGTTGCCCGTGTTGGTCACCGTCAACGTCTCATCGACGCCTGTGCTTCCCACGACGACCGACCCGAAATCGGGCAGACTTGTGGCGGAGAGCGACAGAGTTGTGCCCGAACCAGTGCCCGAGAGCGCCGCCGTCTGCGTTGAGTTCGCAACACCGCCCGAATTGTCCGTCACCGTCAGCGTGGCCGATTCCGCCGCGCTCACCGATGGCGTGAACGTCACGCTGATCGTGCAGTTCGCGCCTGCCGCAACGCTGCCGTCGCAATCGTTCACCTGGGTGAAGTCCGCCGCGTTCGCACCGCTCATGGCGATGCTCGCAATCGTAAAGGGCCCGCCGGTGGCCGGCGCCGCCGTGTTGGAAAGCGTAAACGTCTTGGCCGCTGTCGGCACGCCCACCGTCTGGCTGCCGAAGTTCCAGTTTGTCGGCGCAAGCGAAGCCGTTCCCGGCGGCTGTGTGACCGTTCCGTTGATGGTCAGGCCGCTCGAAGTGTCGAGCGTGGCGCCCACCTGGAGCGTCACGTTGCCGTTGATCACCCCCGTGCCGCCCAGCGTTGCGCCGCTATCCACCGTGACCGTCGTCCCCGCGGCAAGCGAGCCGTCCACCTGCAGGTTGCCGCTCGCGACCGAGGTCGCTCCCGTATAAGTGTTCGTGCCGGTGAGCACCAGCGTTCCCGCGCCGCTCATGGTCACGCCGCCCGCGCCTGCATTCGCGCCAGTGCCGCCCGAACCGGTCTGGTCCGCAATCGTGTCGGAAACAGTTTCAGTTGTGCCTGTAACGGGCGAGAAAGTGATGGTGCAATTGCCCTGAATGAAGATGCCGTTGCCGAAGGCTGAGCCGTTGGTTGCGCCCGTTCCGCCCGCCAGGCCCGGATTGACCGAATTGCCGCCGATGGTGAGCGTGCCGGTAAAGCTGAGCGAGCCGCAGCCTTGGACAAAGATCGCGCCCCCTGCTCCCAGCCCTCCACCGCCAAGACCCGAGGAGCTGCCTTTGCCGCCGCCAAACCCGCCAGTGCCGGCAGTGGATAGATGGGATGCGCCACCACCGCCACCAAAGCCGCCGCCGCCGCCAAAGCCGCCGCCACCGCCGCCGCCGCCGCCAAAGCCACCCACGCCGCCGGTGCCACTATCGGTCCCGCCGCCTCCGCCGCCAAAGCCGCCGTTGCCGCCCAGGAGGTCCCCAGGGGCGCCGCCCACTCCGCCCCCGCCTGCGTTGCAGTTTGGGCCGAGGTTCCCGCCGCCTCCGCCGCCATTTGCCCCGCCCGTGCTGCCAGAGCTGCCGCCAGGGTTGCAGGCCGCAAGCCCCGCCCCACCGGCCGCCGCACCCGTGGCAATCCCCGCCAAACCGTTGCTGGTACTGGTACCACTGTCATTCCCGCCATTCGCTCCAACGCCCAGACCACCACCGCCGCCCGCCCCGCCGAAGCTGGTTGGCCCACCGTTGCCGCCCATACCGCCCCCGCCGCCGGCGTCGCCGACGCCGCTCGTTCCGCCCCCGCCGCCTGTGGCGTTGTTCGAGGAGAAGCTGTCATTCGAGAGCGTAACCGTGGCGAGATTCGCCACGAAGATTGCTCCGCCTAACCCTGCGCCGCCGCCGCCGCCCGCCAGGCTCGCCCCGCCCGCGCCACCCTGCGCCTTGCAGTTATGGAAAGTCAAATTCTCAATCGTCACGCTCACCGGCGCTTGCGTGGTGCTGCCTGCGTCCCACGCGCCGATAAAGAAACAACGATACTGGCTGCCGCCGTCAATCGAGTAGCCCGCGCCGTTGATGGTCACTGTCGTGTTCGGCAGAAACGCCGGCGTATCCGCCGTCAGCGCGATGTCATTTTCGAGAGTAATGTTGGTTGCGCCGCCTGTGATGGCACCGTCAAGCGCCGCGCCGCTCGAGACCAGTGCGGTTCCTGTGCCGCTGGTGGTGATTGCGCCGGTAATTGTGCCGTCATTGTCGAGCGTGCCTCCGGCATTCACCGCGACGGTCCCGGTGACTGTTGCGCCCGAGTCCACCTGCAAGGTTGCGCCGCTCTGGACGGTGACGTTGCTCTTGATCGAACCGCCGTTGCAAATCTCCAAAGTTCCCGCGCTGACCGTGGTTGCGCCGGAATAACTGTTGGCGCCGCAAAGCTTCAGCGTCCCCGCGCCGGACATGGTGAGCGAGCCCGACTTCCCGTACGCACTGATAGAGCCGTGCTCGTCGGCAATCACGTCGTTGACGGTCTGAGTCTTGCCCGAGGCGGGCGAAAAAGTAATGGTAGTGTTGCCCTGGATAAAGATGCCGCTGCCAAAGGCTGAGCCTGCGCCGCCGCCGCTGCCGCCCGCAGCGCCCCCAGTGACCGCGCCGCCGCTAACGGAAAGGGTTCCGTCAAAGGTTAGTACGCCACCTTCCTGTACAAGAACCGCGCCGCCCGCACCCAGCCCACCGCCGCCTGCCTCAGTGCTGCCGCTGCTGCCGGACGCGCCGCCGCCAAAGCCCCCCACTCCGCCGCCGCCGCCACCCCCGCCACCAAAGCCAGCGTTGACTGGGCCGCCGCCGCCGCCTCCGCCGCCAAAGCCACCGGAGCCGGGCATCACAATGGTGCCGGCGCCGCCGCCGCCAAAGCCACCGTTACCGCCTGCGAAGGAGGTCCCGGTGGTTCCGCCTACGCCGCCGCCGCCAGCACCAACAGCTGGTCCGAGACACCCGCCACCACCGCCGCCGCTAGCTCCGCCGGAAGCCGCGGCAATGCAGGGTCCCGTCGCGGCGTTACCGCCGGGTGCCGCGCCCGTGGCAACCCCGGCCGCGCCGGGCGTGGGAGAGTCATCCCCGCCATTCGCTCCAACTCCCAATCCACCCCCGCCGCCCGAACCGCCGTTGGGCGCCGCGCCGCCATTGCCGCCCATGCCCCCGCCGCCCGTGAAGCCGTCCGTGGCAACGGTCGCCGTGCCGCCTGCGCCGCCCGTGGCGCCGTTTGAGGAAAAACTGTCGTTCGAAAGCGTGACCGTGGCCTGATTGGCCACAAAGATCGCTCCGCCCAGTCCCGCGCCGCCGCCGCCCGTATAGGCGCCCGCGCCTCCCGCGCCGCCTTGCGCCTTGCAGCCGCTGAAATTCAGGTTCTCAATGGTGACGGTTGTCGCCACCAGCAAACTTCCCCCCGCGAAGTTCCCGATGAAGAAGCAGCGGTAAGTGGGCGTGGTCCCGCCGCTGATGGTGACCGTTCCGCCGCTGGTATTGTTGATGATGACGGGCGCCTGGATGGCCGGAAGATCGTTACCCAGTGTGATCGTTCCGCTGGCGGTGATGTTGATCGTGTTGTGCTGGCCGGAGGGAGCAGGATTTGCGTTCGACTGCGTAATCGCAAAGCGCAAATCGCCGGTCGTTCCGCTGCCGCTTCCGCCCGCGTACGGAGTGGAAGTCGAGTCCGTCGTGACGTTAACCGTTTAGGTAGTCTGCGCGCGGGCGGGCAGGGCAAGAAAAAGGAAGATAGGAATGACCAGGCTCGCCAACGTCAGCGTTTTTCTGACCGCGTGCCTTTGGCTACTGCGGTCTGCAGCCGCCGGGCACAGTTCGGGGCCACTAGAAATCTGGATGAATTCCGCCACGATCACCCCATGCTCGTCATCGGCGGTCAGGTGGGTCTGACAAATTGGAGCCGGGCCCGGTGGCCTATTACCGATAACCGCAGTAGATTTTCTTACGCAGGCTGACGTCGCAACTTCGGCGCTACCCGCCGAAAGCAAGTGAGTGGAATCTATCACAGATTTTTCAAGTTTAAAACCCAAATAATTTATAAACTTCTTAACCTGTCCTGAGTCGGAATGAGCCGTTAATCCATCTGCCGTCACGCTGCGACATGACTCCAGATGCGCAGCGCGCCACGATCCGAACAAGCCTCTTCATCGCGCAAGAAAAGCTCACGCAAAGGCGTTGAAGGATGCGACAGTTAATCCAACTTTCCGGCTCTATGATCTTCGACGCACCTTCGGTCCACGGTCGGCAATGGCAGAAGTGGACTTCAAAACTCTGCGCAAACTCACGGATCACTCATCCATTTCGATTACGACGCGATACCTTTGAGGTGCTCCACGAAAACTGGAACAGTTGAAACCTGAGTTCTCCGGTTGTCGATTAGTTGGCTATGCTGGGACGTGAGCGTTCAGTTCCAAAACCAGTTTAGGCAAGATGACTCCTGCCTGGTCGGCCAGTATTTACTTACCGAGGGTGGCAGCCGAGCCCCACTCTGCCGATAAACAGCCAAACCGCACTCTTGGCAGGCGTGTTTACACCGGAGTAGAGAATGACAGCGTTTATGCTGCAGCGTGGGCTCGGCGCAAAGGAATTGGCTTCGCGTTCCTATCGCTGCTGATTCGAGCATCCAAGCTTGAAGACATCTGGACGTTGCAAGCTGGCATCTATCCGGAGAACACAGGGAATATCGAATTGGTCAAGAAGGCCGGATTCTGATTCTTGGGCACGAGTGAGTAGATGTGGCAGATGGACGGGAGCTGGCGTAAGGTGTTTCTCATGGAATGCTGGCGCGCCTTTGTCGGCATCCGATCTCATGCTGTATCCCAGGATTTGAAACGACATGGAGCGAAGTCGGTTCGAGGCTCTCGTTGGTCAAGCCCTCAAAGGGCTGCCCCTTTCATTTCGCGAAAAGCTCACAAATGTGGCGATTATCGTGGAAGACTTACCTCCAGATGACTGGCAGGGCAAAGGATTATTGCTCGGCTTGTTTCACGGAATTCCACGCACTGAGAAGACCGTCTTTGCGGCCAGCCTGCCGGATCAAATTTTTCTTTACCAGCGAAACATCGAGGCTATCTGCTCGAGCGATGCCGAGGTGCGCCAGCAGATCCGCGAGACGCTGCTGCACGAGGTGGGGCACTATTTTGGGCTGAGTGAAGACGAACTGCGCGGGCTGTAAATGCCGCCAGGTCGGATTTGCTGCTCAAAGCAGAAGTGGGTCTGGTTCCCATCTCCCGACTCGGAACGGGGCAAGCGGCTTGCCCAAAAACCTTCGGTTTTATGATCTGCGCCATCAGTTCGTCACAGAATTGTGCGAGGCGGGCGTTCCTGAGGCAGTAATTCGTGAGCTCGCCGGCCATGTTGACCCTCAGATGATGCGAATCTACTCGCACCCAAGACTGGCTGCCAAGCGGCTAGCCGTGGAAACCCTCACGAGTTTCAAAACCGGGCAGTCCGCAGGGGTTACGTCACAAACCACGTCACAAATGCACTTCCAGCAGCTTCGGCGGATGTGGGAATTATTGAAAAGAATGGTCGGGGCGCCCAGATTTGAACTGGGGACCTCTTGGTCCCGAACCAAGCGCGCTACCAGGCTACGCCACGCCCCGGCAAAATCGCTGACAAAAGTTGAGTGACGAGCGACTGCGGCTTTGGACCTCGCACTGTCACCGGCCACTCGTCACTGCCGTACTGGTCGGGACGGCCAGATTTGAACTGGCGACCACTTGCACCCCAAGCAAGTGCGCTACCAGGCTGCGCTACGTCCCGGCAAGAGACCTTTCGCGTGTGTCCGCGCCGAGCCGGTGCGGGCCGGCTGCTCTGGGGTGTTCACGAATCACTCGAAAGGGCAACGCTTTCACGCTAGCATTTGCGCGAAAGCATTGTCAAGATTGCCTGCAGTTCACGCTCAATGGCTTTGAGCGGGGCGCCATTGAGCCGCGCGGGCGTCGAGGACGACTGCTTTTCTCCCGGCTGGTCTGAGACTCCGCTGAGGTGCTTTCGGGCCCCCTCGATGGTGAATCCCTCCTCATAAAGGAGTTGCTTGATGCGAAGGACCATCTCAACGTCTTGGCGGCGGTAGAGGCGGTGCCCGGTGGGGCTCTTCACCGGCTTCAGCATGGGAAACTCGGTTTCCCAGTAGCGAAGCACATAAGGTTTGGTGTCCGCCAGGTCGCTGACTTCTCCGATCCGGAAGTAGAGCTTGTCGGGAACGGCAACGGAAGCGCCTTTATTCGGATTTTGCGGGCTTGAGCGCGTCTTGGAACCTCTGGCCATGGACATTCACCCACAGGGCCTTTGAGCATCTTAGAGAAGCGGAGCGGGAGCGTCAAGCCAAGCCTGAAACGCCGTCCGGCGCGATAGCTGGTGCAACAGGCTCAAGACTCCACAACGAAATTGCGTGCCCAGGGGGCGCTTAGGTTAGAATGGGCGTTCACCTTAATTCCTACAGTTCCTGTGGGAACTGGATCACATTCCACCAAGGCGGGAATCGATGCGCAAGGCAATCATTGGAATTGACATTGGAGGAACGAAGATCGCCGGCGGACTGGTGACGATGAAAGGCCGTCTGGTCGAATCGGTCACGCTGCCCACCCGCGCCTCCGAAGGTAAGAAAGCAAGCCTTGGGCAGATCCTCGCCGTCATTCAGAGGCTTTGCGATCAGGGGGGCGGCCGCGAGAAAATCGCCGGGATTGGGCTGGTCGCGCCCGGTCCTCTTAACCCGCACACCGGTCTCGTCATCAACCCGCCGAATCTGCCGGGCTGGAAGAACGTCAATCTGGGCCAGATTGTTGAAAGGCGATTCCACGTGCCGGCGAAGGTGGAAAACGACGCCAACGCCGCCGGCCTGGCGGAAGTGCTGTTCGGCGCAGCCAAAGGCCATCGGCACGTGTTCTACGTAACCATCTCAACCGGCATCGGCACGGGAATCGTCATCAACAAGAAGATTTATCACGGGAAGAATGGTGTGGCGGGCGAAGGCGGCCACGTCAGCATTGATTACAAGAGCCACTATCGGTGCGGATGCGGAACTCTAGGCTGCATCGAAGCTCTGGCAGCGGGACCGGCGATGGTGCGGCGGGCGCGGGTCCGCCTGGAACAGGAACACAGCCGTCCCAGCCTGCTTCGCGACCGCACGGGCAACAATCCGAAACGAATTACACCCGAATTGATCGAACAGTGCGCCAAGGCAGGCGATGCCATTGCCAAGACAATCCTGGATGAGACGGGCTTCTTTGTGGGTGTATGGCTGGCGGGCATGATTACTTTGCTCGATCCCGACGCCATCGTGATTGGTGGCGGCGTGGCGCGAATCGGAAGGCCGCTGTTCAGGAAAATTCGGGAAACGATCCCGCAATATACGATCAACCGGAGGTTTGCGCGCAGCATGCCGCTGCTGCCCACAAAGCTGGAGAAGAACGTAGGCGTCTTCGGCGCCGCCAGCCTTTTTCTGCCGGCCGGCGTGGAAGCGGAAAATTTTTGACGGCGCAGATAAGAATGGGATTTCAGCTTGGAAAAGTTCTGGTTGTCCTGGGCGTCGTTATCGTTGGTCTTGGGCTTCTGCTCATGTGGGGAGCGCGGATTCCCTTTTTCCACTTTGGCCGTCTGCCCGGCGACATCGCATACAAGAGTAAACACGGGTCGTTTTATTTTCCGATCGTCAGTTGCATCATCTTGAGCGCTGTGCTGACCCTGGTGCTTTGGCTGATTTCTTTGCTGACAAAGAGATGACAGCACTCCGCCATCGCGAAAAGGCGGTCCCGGTCGCGTGAGACCGGCCGGTCGGTACCCATGAGCCAAATCCCTCTCCAACTCGTTCCTGAACGAAAGATCTACAGCGTTTCCGAACTCAGTTCTGCCATTAAAGGAACGCTGGAATCAAAATTCCCGGACGTTTGGGTGGCGGGCGAAATTTCAAACCTGCGCGGAGCCGGCTCGGGACATCTCTACTTTACGCTGAAGGATGCCAGCGCGCAGTTGCGGGCCGTCTGCTTCCGCAATCAGGCGCGGTATTTGAAGTTCAAGCCGCAGGATGGAATTTCTGTGATCGCCCGCGGCCGGCTGAGCGTGTATGAGGCGCGCGGCGAATATCAGCTTTACGTCGAATTCCTGGAGCCGGCCGGGCTGGGGGCGCTGCAACTCGCCTTCGAGCAACTGAAGCAGAAACTGGCGGCCGAAGGCTTGTTCGCCGCGGAACGCAAGCGCGCCCTGCCCGTGCTGCCCCGCGCCATCGGCGTGGTGACTTCGCCCGACGGCGCGGCGATTCGTGACATTCTGCGTGTGCTGCGGCGGCGCTTCCGCAACATGGACGTTTTCATTTATCCGGCGCGCGTGCAGGGCGAAGAGGCAGCGGCGGAAATCGTCGCGGGCATCCAATATTTCAGCCGGCACGCAATTGCGGACGTTCTGATCGTCGGGCGCGGCGGGGGATCGCTGGAAGATCTGTGGCCCTTCAATGAGGAGAAGGTCGCGCGCGCGATCGCCGGCTCGAATATTCCGGTCATTTCCGCGGTCGGGCACGAAACCGACTTCACCATCGCTGATTTCGTCGCCGATCTGCGCGCCCCGACTCCCTCCGCGGCAGCGGAAATTGTAGTGCAACAGAAGGAAGACCTGGTAGCCGACCTCGGAAATCGGGAACGCCAGGCAGGCCAGTTGATGCGGCTGCGCATTTCCGACGCTCGTGAACAGCTGACTACCCTGCGTGTCCATTACGTTTTCCAGGACGTTCCAATGCGGCTGGCGGCCCGCGCCCAGCGCGTGGATGAAGCAGCGGCCGACCTGGGCCGCCTGATGCGGCAAACGCTGCACGAAAACCGCCAGACCTGGAACGCCGCTTCCGCCGGCATTCTGCGCTTTGACTTTCGCCTTCTCTTGCAATTGAAGCGGGCAGCCCTTGACGAGCGGTTGGCCAGATTCTCAGTGGAAGTTCGCAACCTGCTCAGCGCGCGGCAGACTCGTCTGGCGCAGCTTGAGTCCCTGCTCACGGAGCGCAGCCCGCTGACGATTCTCTCGCGCGGTTATTCGATTACGCGCGACTCCCGGGGCCGAGTTGTTCGGGATTCGGATCAGGTCAGCCTGGGAAGCGAACTTTCCATCCGCCTCGCGCGCGGAACTCTTGCTGCAACGGTTCGCGACAAAGAGCCCCAGCAATAAAGCGCGCTTCACATCCAGACCGCAATTCCAGCCCTCCCGGCAATATGCCAAGTGTTCACTGCGGCGGTGCAAGTGGAGGAATCAACGAATAGCCGGGACGCGTCTCATATTCTTTTAGGTATTGGCGGTACTCGGCGCTTTCGGGGCGCCGGTCGGACGAAGCGGGCGGATAATTCGCCATGTCACGAAACGGCAAAGGCTCCGAGCTTCTTGAAAAGGTCGTATTGGGCTCGCCGTCTTTGGCGTAACCGGTGGCTTCGAGGAACAATGAGCGCTTCCAGCCGGCTTTGAGCGGTGGCAGGCCTTCAGTGCTAAACCGCAAGTTCATCTCATCACCCGTTGCCATCACAACCAGGCGGTCATCCGAACCGGCAACCAGCGGCTTCACGTCACCATAACGAGTATAGGGGCCGACCATAGGATTCCAGGGCGCCTCACTCGACACGTTATAGTAGTTGAAGTCCGGCCTTCGGTGCGCGGGATCGCTCGCGGGAAGCGAAAAACCGCGGAAGTGCAGATTCGCGAATTCAAGCGGCACGTTCGCCGTTACGGACGCAGATGTTTCATCCGTCGTAAAGAATGCACGATCCCAGAAAACGGCCAGGTCCGTCTTGATCCGGACATGATGATCCGAAGTCAGGAACTTGCCCGTCAGATCAATGCGCATGGTACGGTTGGTCCCGCTCGGCAAGCCGATGTCGGGAATGACGGTCACCCACTTGCCGCGCGCATTGTGAACCTGCAGGTAAGGGTCGGTCATGCGGAGCCGTTGACTGCCCTCGATGGCCCGTGCGCCGTTCGAATCGCTCCAGTAAACCCAGCCCGTCAGCCAGAGCGCCACGTGGCTCGACGAGGAGAAAGACCCCAAATCGAGCGGCAGAGTATGCGGCTCAGTCAAGCCGAGGATTGGTCCCTGCCGGAAATCCGACGGATAGCGGCCGTCGACTTTAAGCAGGAGCGGCAGGACGTTGCGCCCCCGGCCATCCACAGCGGAAACGGGAGAACGAGCGTTGTGAATCGCAAAAAGCTGCGGCGACGCGGCGGCGGGAGAATAAATCTCATTGGAATAAATTTGCTCATTGGCCGGATGGTCCACGACGATGAGCCGCAGGCTGTCAACGTAATCCACTTCGCGCATTTCATCCGTCAGACGAAAGTCGTAGAACCCTTTCCGCGCGCGCACCGATTGCGGCAGGCGGATAAGGTCATGCGAATAAGGATGGATCAGGCTGCCGTCCGGCGCCAGCTCACCCAGCGGCGCGGCGCCAAGAATGTCAGTGACGAACTCGAACTTCCCGCCGTTCCACGCGTATAGCAGCGGGCACGAACTGGCCATGCGCTCCGACTCTCGCATCGGAACTGACGTGTCAGTGGCTACCTCGACGTGATTCTGCACGATGGCATTCGGCCAGGTCGCACGCACCACATCCAAATGCGTGAGGGCGCCAGTGTAAATCCGCAGAGGGCCGCCGGTGACCATCAGCTTCCGGTAATAGTTTCCGGCCTTGAGTTCCACAATCGAACCGACGCCGCCCTTGTTGCTCTTGTAGCCGTCCATCTTGACTTCGAGCCAGTGTCCGGACGGACCTTGCTTTTTCCAAGCGACCAGCGAGCCTTGCGTGCTGACACCCACGACATCGAATTGGCCGGGCGCCGCAAGCCAGGTGGCCGCAAGCGCGGCCGGCCGTTCTTTCGCTTCCTGCGAAACAGTCAAATGCTCCGGCACAAAACTTCCGCCGCGATCGGCAAAAAGACGAAGGTTGCCGTCCTTATCCGTGGCGAGGAGATCGGTAGAGCCATCGCCATTCACATCCGCCGCAAGGCCGCGAAATGCAAAAAGGCCCATGGGAGCAGGAAACTGCAAGTGCGCGAGGCGCGAGAACCGGGCCTTCCCGTTGTTCTTAAGCACGGTTAGGCCTTCCCTACTCCACAGCGCCAAATCAAAATTTCCGTCGTGGTTGAAGTCTGCGGCGGCGGCGTTCAAAGTAGAGACCGCTTCGAGCGCCGGCCCTGCCTGGCTCGATCGGTCAACGAACTTGCTCCCGTCCTGGTTGAGATAAAGCAGCGCAGGCCCGCCGTCGCGCGTGAAAAGCAGGTCCAGGTAGCCGTCGTTGTTGAAGTCGCTGAAGAGAGCACCGCAGAAACGCCCGCGCAAGCTACTGAGCCCGACGTGCGCCGTTTCATCCGTAAAGGTCCCATCGCCGTTGTTGTGGTAGAAGTGGACGACGCCGCCGGAAAAATCGTCGGGAAAGCTAAACGAGCCCTCGCGCGGAGGCTTGGAAAGGTTCGTGTAGCTGACTGTCAGCAGGTCGAGAAAACCGTCGTCCGAGGCATCAAACAGAAGGGCGCGCGTGTCAAGTTCGCCCGGATCGGACTTGAGCCCGGCCTTGGCCGTCACATCTTCGAAAGTTCCGTCGCCCTTGTTGCGGTAAAGCCGCACGCCGTGCAGGCCGGCTACAAACAGGCTGGGATGTCCGCTATTGTCATAGTCCGCAAACGTAGCGGAAATGGAATCGCGGGGTCCGGCCACGCCGGCCTTTTCGGTGACGTCGGTGAACTTGCCATTTCCGTCATTGTGAAGCAAATGATTCCGGCCGCGGGGATTCACGACGTAAAGGTCAGGGTGCCCGTCGCCGTCGTAATCTCCCACGGCGACCGATGGACCGAAAGCCGCAGCAATCTTCGGTCCCGCCTCCTGGAGAGAATATCCGTTTGAAGAAAGCGTGATGGGAAGCTCGGCCGGGGCCGGAGTCTGTGCAAGCGAAATCCCTAAATCCGCAGAAATGTTCTCAAATGAGATGGGCTGGGCGGAATTCATCCCGCCTGCCAAAGTCAGTGGAGATGCAGGCACCAGAATCGCGCCGTATTTTCCACCCTCCAGCGCCGTGGTTTGAACTGAAACTCCGGGAACCTTGTCATGAAACTTCTGGTGCAGGCTGAGATACTTCTGCGCTTCTTCACGATGGCCCTGCCGCACCAGAATCGTGAAAGCATGGAAAAGCGCGGCAACGTAAAAGTTCTGGGCACGACCGAAGCCCATCCGAATCACGCGCATGTTTGCGTTGAGCGCCGGCTCAAACTGATGCTGGGCGAAATAGACTTCGCCCAGGTTGAACCACGCCGCCGGATCGCCGGGGTCCGCTTCCGTCACTCGCTTGAGCGCCGCTTCCGATTCCGGATATCGCAGCTCGCGCTTGTAAAGAATTCCCAGGTTGTAATCCACCGCCGTCAGCTTGGGAACCATTTGTTTGGCGGTCGTGAGCGCCCCGAACGCCTGGTCCAATTTATTGGACTGCATGAGGGCGAGCCCTAAATCGAGATAATCTGTGCCCACCGCTTTTTTTGTGGCGATGACCTTTTGAAATTCCGCCGTTGCTTCGGGATACTTCCCCTGCTCGTAGTAGGCCTTGCCAAGGTTGCGGACGGTCTGAATTTCCGAAGGCTTAAGAGTCGTGGACCCATGGGCCGCAGGCGGTATTCGCGAAGGCGCAGCCTGCCCGGGATGATGAAATGCAAGCAGGATAACGAACGCAAGAACAAGAACGCCTGCCAATTCTGCATAGAGCAGCTCTCGACTCTTAAACATCAGCCTCCTCAGAATGCAACCCCGCTCAATCGCGAAGCGCAACCGCCATTATAACCTGCATGAGCCAGTACGAAACTGGAATAGGACAGTTTTTGAAAGGCAGGCCCGTTCCGTCATCGGAAACTGTGGCACCCTTCAGACATTCGGCGAAAACTTGCTCCTAATGGCCGTTGAGGCCAACCCTTGAGCATGCCTGCGAATAAACGGAAAGCAGGCGAAGGGTGTATGATGGCCGGGCGTTTTATTCTGCGCCGGAGGTGTTTTGCATGGCGAAACGGATAACAGGTGGATCGGCCGATCCACGCTTTTTATCCAGACGGGATTATTTGAAATTGATGGGAGCAGGCGCCGCAGCCGGAGCAGCGGGGTTTGGCGCGAGCTGCTCAATGCCGGCCCCAAAACCGGCGGCGCCGGTCAATACATCGGAAGCGCAGGAAAGTCCGGCGGAGATCGCCGACCGCGAGCGGCGAATGAAATGGTGGCACGCGGCGAAGTTCGGAATGTTCATTCACTGGGGACTCTACAGCGTGATCGGCCAGCACGAATGGGCGATGGAAAAGGAGGGCATTCCGATTCCACAATACGAATTGCTGGCCAGGCATTTCAGGCCCGTTCCGCACATCGCGCGCACCTGGGCAAAGCTGGCCAGGCAGGCCGGCCAGAAATATATGGTCATGACCACCAAGCATCACGAAGGTTTCTGCAACTTTGAAACCAAGTTGACCGATTATTGCGCGCCGAAGCAGGGACCGGGCCGCGACCTGGTGGCTGAATTCGTGGACGCGGCGCACGCCGAGGGGCTGCGCGTGGGCTTCTATTACTCCCTGATGGACTGGCACCATCCGGACGGCGCCCTGTGCCGCACGGATCCGGCGGCGCGTGAGCGCTTTGTGGAATACACGCACGGTTTGATTCGCGAGTTGATGACGAATTACGGCAAAGTGGACGTTCTCTGGTACGACGTGGATTGGCCGCTCACGGCGGAGGAGTGGAAATCGAAGGAAATGAACGAAATGGTTTTCAAGCTCCAGCCGGATATCATCGTCAACAACCGGAACGGCCTGCCGGGGGATTTCTCCACGCCCGAGCAGCACATCCAGGCTGCAAAGAACGGTCGCGCATGGGAAACCTGCATGACGATGAACGATAGCTGGGGATACCAGAAAGCGGACGACGATTTCAAATCGCCCAGAACGATTGTCCGCAACCTGGTGACCTGCGCGAACGGCGGTGGAAACTATCTGCTGAATATCGGGCCCGAACGGAATGGCTCTGTGCCGAAGGAAGAAGTGAAGACGCTCGAAGCTGTTGGAAAATGGATGGACAAGAACGGGCCAACCATTTACATGTCCGAGCCGATGAAAGGCCAAACGACTCCCATGGCGAATTTTACTCGCAAGGGAAACACACTTTATATCCACGTCCATTTCTGGCCGGATAGCACGCCGGCGGCCGAGTGGCTGGAATTCTTCCGGCCGCAGACCGTGGTGGCAATCGGCGGGCTGAGAACGAAGGTAAAATCAGCCAAGCTCTACGTTTCGGGCAAGGAAGTAGACTTCCGGCAGGACGACATTTCGGTGCAATTCACCGGATTGCCCTCGGCTGCGCCCGACGATCCGGTGAGCGTGATTGCGGCCGAATGCGAATCCGAACCTGTCGTGAACGGTCTCTATGTCCGCGAACATCGCAAGCGCTACAAAGTCGGCGTGAGTTTCTGATTGAAAGTCACCTCCTCGCCATTTAGGGAAGGAAGAAGCTTGCCGGAGAGAAAAACCATTTACGATGCGGTGATTGTCGGCTCAGGCGCGTCCGGCGGCTGGGCGGCGAAGCGGCTGGCGGAGGCAGGGCTTAAAGTGGCGATTCTTGAAGCCGGCCGCCCGCAGCATGACCAGAATTTCCGCGAGCACGAGCCGGCCTTCGACCTGAAGTATCATAACAAAGCTCGCAATCTGCTTCTGAAAACGCGGCCCATTCAAGCCACGCTCGCAGCCTGCAGCGAATACATCGCCGATTGGTTTGTGAACGATCTCGAGGAACCTTACGCCGCACCCGCCGATAAGCCCTACAACTGGATCGGTCGGGTCCGCATGACCGGCGGGCGCACGAATATCTGGGGACGGCTTTGCCTGCGCTACAGCGATCTCGATTTCAAAGCGGCCAGCTTCGACGGTTATGGGGAAGACTGGCCGATCGCTTACAAGGACCTCGAGCATTACTACGATCTTGTTGAGGATTACGTCGGCATTACGGGACGGCCCGAGCATCTTGATATTCTGCCCGACGGCAAATTCCTGCCTCCCATGACATTGACCTGCCAGGAAATTCTTCTTCGCGATCGCATCAAGCAAAAGATGGGACGCACGATGACCATCGGACGCAACGCCAACCTGACCAGATCAGTTCATGGCCGGGCGCCTTGCCATTATTGCGGTCCCTGCGAGCGCGGGTGCGTCACCCATTCATATTTCAATTCTTCTTTCACCACGGTTGCGGACGCGCTCGCGACCGGCCGCTGCAAACTGATCTCAAACGCCATGGTCTATCAGGTTCTCATGGACCCGGAGAACAATCGCGCCCGCGGGTTTCTTTACATTGACCGGAACACTCGCCAGGTTAAGGAGATTTACGGCCGCACGGTACTGCTCTGCGCGCAATCGTACGAGACAGCGCGGATTCTGTTCAATTCCGCGACTCGGCAATATCCAAACGGCCTCGCGAATTCGAGCGGCGTGCTCGGACGTTATTTAACTGCGCACATCCGCAACGCCGGCGCGGCCGGCGAACTTCCGGTGCTCGGCGGAAAACCCAATATCAACGGACCGAACCGGCCGGATGGTTTTTATATCGTGAGATTTCGCAATACAAGGCAATCGCGCAGCAAGAGGTTCTTGCGCGGCTACGGCTACCAGGGCGACGCGGGCGTGCGATTCAACTGGGGTGCGCGAGGCTTTGGCTCGGACTACAAGAAGGCAATCACCGAACCGCAAGCCGGCGCCTCGATGACCGGCTTTGGAGAAATGCTGCCGCGTTGGGAAAACTTTGTGGAAATCGATCGAAGCGTTGTGGACGCGTGGGGCATTCCTGTTGTCAAAATTCATATGTCGGACGGATCGAACGAAGTCGCGATGGCCAAAGACATCGCCGAATCAGCAGGGGAAATGCTGGAGGCGGCAGGCGCAAAGAATGTCCGGACCTATCATCATCCCTCTGCACCGCGGTGGGCCATGCACGAAGTTGGAACCGCCCGCATGGGCAAGGACCCGAAGACTTCCGTGCTGAATCCCTTTCAGCAAACGCATGACATCAAGAACTTGTTTGTCCTGGACGGCTCGTGCTTCGTCTCCATGGGGTGCCAGAATCCCACGCTCACGATAATGGCGCTTTGCGTGCGCTCCTGCGACAACCTCATGGCCGAAATGAAGCGCGGCAATCTCTGAACGCCTCCAACCTGGTCACCCGTTTGAAAAAACTGACGGATTCCGGAGTTCGCGTTGGATAATACAAATGCAATGGATGCCGTGAGAAGTCCTCTCATTACAACCCGGCAGATGGTTCTGATGGCGATGATTGGTTTCGCTTTCCTGCTGCCGTTCTTCACGTGGTGGCAGGCCGTGGCATGTGTATTGCTCGCCCTGATTTTCAATACCGTGGTCTTCCCGCAGATCGCGACGGACGCGGGTTCGCCTGCAGAGAAGGACACTGCGGCTCCGGAATCCAGCGGCTCCGGAATGATTCTTTATCCTATTTCCATCCTGGCGCTGATCCTGGTCTTTCGCCACCACATTGAAGTTGTGGCGGCATCATGGGCGATTCTGGCGCTGGGCGATAGCACGGCAGGCATAGCGAGCCGTGGGTTGGGCGGCCCGCGAATTCCGTGGAACGAAAGGAAGACTTGGACGGGATTTGCAGTTTTTGTAGCTGCCGGAACCCTCGGCGCATACATGCTGGCACGCTGGGTCAACCCTCACTTGCCCGTAGATAAGACGTTCATAATTGTGTTGGCGGGTTCAATTGTCGGCGCGCTTGCGGAAAGCGCGCCCATCCGACTGAACGATAACCTTACAGTGCCGCTGGCAGTTGGGGGCTTCCTCTTCTGCGCATTTCTCGTGGAATCCTCGGCACTTCAAAGCAACATGACTTACCTCCCAGTTCGATTTGCAATTGCCGTCACTGTGAGCGCGGTGTTTTCCCTCCTTGCACTCGCGATTCGCGCCGTGGACGGCTCGGGGGCTTTCGCAGGGTTCCTTCTCGGCCTCGCAATATATATGGGTTATGGATGGAAGAGCTTTTGTGTAGCCGCGGCTTTCTTTGTGCTTGGAACAGTGGCGACCAAGGCGGGCTTCAGAAATAAAACCCGGCAAGGAATCGCCGAAGTGCGCGGCGGGGCGCGAAGCTGGCGGGAGGCGATTGCCAATGCATTGGCTGGTGCGTTCTTTTCAATTCTGGTGATCACCACACACCATGAAGCGGCATTTCTGGCGGCGTTTGTCGCTGCGTTTGCGGAGGCGGCAGGCGACACCGTATCGAGCGAAATCGGCCAATGGCTGAGCGCTCGCGCATACATGATTACCGACTGGAAGCCGGTCACCGTGGGCGAAAACGGCGGCGTTTCAATGGCGGGCAGCGCGGCCGGGCTCGCAGCCTCGGCAGCAATTGCCGCCCTGGGACTGGCGCTCGGATTGTGCCGGATGGAATTCGCGGCCATCGCGCTCGTGGCGGCGGCGGCTGGAAACGTCCTTGATAGCCTGCTGGGCGCGACGCTCGAACGACGCGGCCTTCTGACCAACGGCGCGGTGAATCTGGCCGGGACCACTTTCGCCGGCGCGCTAACGCTGGCAATCCTGTTTCATTTTCATTTGGGCTGAGGCAGTCCGGTATGCGAGATTCCTGCTTGCCTCGCTTCTGAGCTATGATAGTTAATGGAAGCACGCTAAACGGGACGGAATGATTACATTCGAACAAAAGCTTTCGGAATCCGGCCACGGGCCTCTGGTCGCGGCCGGGATTGAGACCCTTCAGGTTAACGTCGGAAAGCTCTGCAATCAGACCTGCCGCCACTGCCATGTGGACGCCGGACCCACTCGCAAAGAAATTATGACGCGCGAAACGGCTGAACTGGTCGTTGGCGTTCTGTGCAGGCATGAAATTCCCAACGTTGATATCACGGGCGGCGCTCCGGAACTTAATCCCAATTTCGAATTTCTGGTTCGAGAAGCACGCGCCATGGGCCGGCACGTGATCGACCGCTGCAATCTCACGGTGTTCTTCACCGAAGGCAAGGCGCACCTGCCGGAGTTCCTGCGCGATCACGAAGTCGAGATTATCGCTTCAATGCCTTGCTACCTTGAAGAGAATGTGGATTTCCAGCGCGGCAAAGGGGTTTATGGGAAAAGCATTGAGGCGCTGCGACGACTGAACGAGGTCGGCTATGGGCAACCGGAAACCGGCCTGCTGCTGAACCTGGTTTATAACCCGCTCGGCCCGGCGCTTCCGCCCGAGCAAGCGAGCCTCGAGAACGACTACAAACGCCAGCTCGGCGAGCGTCTCGGAATTGCATTCAACCGCCTTTACACGATCACGAACATGCCCATCAACCGCTTTCTGACCGACCTGGTCCGGCACGGCCATCACGATCGTTACATGGAACTCCTGGTCGAAAAATTCAACCCCGCGGCGATTGACGGCGTGATGTGCCGTACGCTGGTAAGCGTGGGGTGGGACGGGACCCTTTACGATTGTGACTTCAACCAGATGCTCGCCATGCCGATCAACAGCGGGCTGCCGCAGCACATCCGCGAATTTGACGCTTTCGCGCTGGCGCGTCGCAGGATTTTGACCGGTGCGCACTGTTTTGGCTGCACGGCCGGTCGCGGATCGAGCTGCGGTGGCGCTCTGACTCCCGCGTCGAACTAAGGGAACGTTCCGTTTCTCCGGCGTCCAAAGGATGCTTCCAGTTTCCCGTTTACAAGGATTCGAGCCCACCGGTAAAATATTGAAGCGAGCCTGCGGCAAGCAAGCACGCGAGTGAAAATACGCATGGCCGACATTCTTGCAATCTACCCAGGGTCTTTCGATCCCATCACGAACGGCCACCTAGACATCATCGAGCGCAGCCGACGGATCTTCGGCCGGCTGACCGTAGCGCTGCTGACGAACGCCGAAAAGCAGCCGATGTTCAGCGTGGAGGAGCGCGTGGAAATGCTCCGCGAGGGGACCCGCGGAATGCCCAACGTCAATGTGGACACCTTTAGCGGACTTCTGGTGGATTACGCGATTCAAGTGAAGGCCCAGGCCATCGTGCGGGGTATCCGCGCTTTTTCAGATTACGAATACGAAATCCAGATGGCGCTGATGAACCGCAAGCTCCAGCCGCAGCTTGAAACGATTTTCCTGATGCCGGCCGAAAACTATGCCTACGTCAGCTCTCGGCTGGTGAAAGAAATCTTTCGCAACGGAGGCTCGGTGAAAGGCCTGGTGCCGCCCCTGGTCGAAAACTTCCTCCGGCGAAAAGTATTCCAGAAGGCGGAAAGGGCGTAAATCCCATGCAACTGTCGGAACGGATATCCCGGATTTCAGTTTCATCTACAACGGCCGTTGTGCAAAAAGCCGCAAAGCTGAAGGCCAGCGGTGTGAGCCTGGTTGATTTCGGCGCGGGCGAGCCGGACTTTCCCACGCCGGAGCACATCAAGAAGGCGGCCGTCGAGGCGCTGGAAAAGAACTTCACCAAGTACACTCCGACAGGCGGTACAGCCGACCTGAAAGGAGCTATCGTTGAGCGCCACGCCAGGGATTTCGGCTCAAACTACAAGCCCGAGGAATGCCTGGTGACGGTGGGCGGCAAGCAGGCGATCTTTGAAGCCGTGGCCGCGACCATCAATCACGGTGACGAAGTGATTTTGCCCGTCCCTTACTGGGTTTCATTTCTCGACATCATCCATTACGCGGGCGGGAAAGCGGTATTTCTTGAAACGCGCGAAGAAGAGGATTTTGCGGTTCACGCCGAAGCGGTAGAGAAGCTCGTGACGCCCAAGACGCGCCTGATCATCATTAACTCGCCGAACAATCCGACCGGTTCGGCGGCGCCGATCGAGGAAATGGAAAAGCTGCTGGACGTGGCGCGGCGCCACGGTGTGATGTTGATGACCGACGAGTGTTACTGCCATTTTCTCTATGACGGTCGCAAACCGTTTTCCCTGGGAGCCTCGGGCGAACGCGAACACTTGATTGTGGTCGGTTCGCTCTCCAAGACTTATTCGATGACGGGATGGCGAGTCGGCTTCGCGCTCGGGCCGCAGAAGCTGCTTTCCAGCATGCTTAAACTGCAGAGCCACTCGACCTCGAATCCGACGTCGTTCGCGCAAAAGGCCGCGGTCGCCGCAATGTGCGGGCCGCAGGATTCGGTGCGCACTATGCGCGATGAGTTCGAGCGCCGGCGGAACCGAATTGTCGCCGGCTTGCGCGCTATTCCCGGCGTGCGATGCTCAATGCCTGCGGGTGCATTTTACGTTTATCCCAACGTGAGCGCCTATTTGAAAAAGAACGGGACGGGTGACGTGACGGCTCTCGTGGACCAGCTTCTCGAACAGGCTCACGTGGCAATGGTTCCCGGACCGGCCTTCGGGACTGAAGACCACTTGCGCATCTCCTACGCCACTTCACAGGAGTTGATCGACGAAGGCCTGCGGCGACTCAAAGAGTTTTTCTCGCAGCACTAGTCTTGCGGCGGCCTTCCGCAACGGCTTTGACGCACAAGTTGTCATGAGCGGGGTCTGCCCCGGCTTCCTTGATGAGGATGGTTGATGCGTCCCGCTTTGCCGGGTGAAGCTCTATCTTGGCAATTGAAGTCCTGCCGGCTCTGAAGGGCCTATGCTGAAGCTTGAGACCCCGCTGCTGCTCTCACCCATCTTCAAGCCGAAAATCTGGGGAAGAAAAAATCTCTCGCCCCTCTTCGGAAAAGTCGCCGCCCGCACTAAGGACCCGGGAACGTACGGCCGCGTCTGGACTCCGCCGGCGGAGATGGAACGCGTCGGCGAAGCCTGGATTACCGACAGGAATTCCGTATTCATGAACGGTCCGGTGGCTGGACTGACTTTGGGCCAAGTTTCCTCCGAACATCCGACCCTACTTCATGGTTCCGCGTGGCGGAATAAAAGCTTCCCTATCCTCGCCAAGTATATCTTTACAAGCGATTGGCTCTCCGTGCAGGTGCATCCGAATGATGCGGAGGCGAGGCGACTCGACCCAGGCAATCTCGGCAAATGCGAGATGTGGTACATCATGCAAGGCGGTGGGCGAGCTGAATTTCTGCTGGGCGCAAAGCCAGGCACCACAGTTGAAGCTTTGCGGAGAACCTGCGAGAGGGGGATGAGCAGAAATCTGCTGAACCGCTTCCGGCCGCGCGCGGGCGAGGCGGTTTTCGTTCCGCCGGGAACGGTCCATGCGCTCGGGCCCGACATGGCGTTATTTGAAGTCGAGCAGAATTCGGATCTGACCTATCGCTTGGACGATTTTGGAAGAAAGGGTCAGGACGGCAAGCTCCGGCCACTGCATCTCGAAAAAGGCATGGAAGTTGCCCGCGTTGAAAGCAGGCCACACCGCAATCTGCCGAGATTGAGTTTTCGTGAGAAGTTCGGCTGGAAAAGGTACATCGTCGCCTGTCCGTACTTTGCACTGGAGGAATTGACGCTGAGTAAAACGGGATCATTCGAAAGTCGCCGCGAGCGTGTGGAAATTCTATCTGTCGCAAGCGGTAGCGGCCGAGTGGACACGTTCAAGGGTTGGATGGGATACTTCCCCGGAGACACCTGGCTGATTCCCCCGGGCGCGGGGCCTTACCGGATTGTGCCTCGCGGAACGACGCGCATTCTGAAGTGCTACTTCCCGAACGTCGATAAGGATTTCCGCGAACCGCTGGCGAGGAAACGTGTAAAGAAGTCTGAATTTCAAAAAGTTGTTTTCGACTGAAATGGCATGACCCTCAAGCGATCGGCGCAGAAATCGGCTTTTGCCCACGCCTACGCGGTGATTATGGCGGGTGGCAGCGGAACCAGATTCTGGCCGCTGAGCCGGCGACGGCGGCCCAAGCAATTGCTGGACTTCTTCGGCCGGGAATCGCTGCTTGAGCAAACCGTGGCGCGAATCCGGCGAGTCATCCCTCCTCAGCGCATTTTCGTCTTTACCAGCAGTCTGATTCGCACCCAAGTGATCCAGAAGTTGCCCTCGATTCCCCGCCGGCAAATCGTGGCCGAACCCGCCTCGCGCAACACAGCGCCCACCATCGCGCTTGCCGCTGCCGAAATATTGCGGCGTGACCCCGAAGGAATCATGGTCATTCTTCCTTCGGACCATGTCGTCGCCAAGCCGGCGGAATTCATGAATACCATCAAGGCAGGGTGCGAATGGGCCGCGACGGAGGGCCGATCGGTTGTGCTGGGAATCAAACCGGACCGCCCGGAAACTGGTTACGGCTATCTCAAGATGGGCAGGATTTCGGGACGCGCCGCCGGCCGCAGGGTATATCAAGTTGAGAAATTCACTGAAAAACCCGATCTCCGCACGGCCCGGAAGTATGCCGCCTCGGGCGGTTACTTGTGGAACGCCGGAATGTTCATCTGGCGTGCTTCCACGTTGCTTCGAAACCTTGAACGATTTCAGCCCGCGATGGCACGCCAGGCGGCAAAGATTTCCGCTGCCGGAGGTGCGCGGAACCGGAGAGCGCTGGGCAGACTTTTCCCGCGCTTCGAAAAGATTTCCATTGATTACGCACTAATGGAAAAGATCCCTCAGGTTTACGCGATCGCCGCAGACATCGGTTGGAGCGACGTGGGAAGCTGGGCCGTGGTGTACGGTCTGAGCCGGAAAGATGCGGAAGGCAACGCCATGCCGCGAAACAGCATGGCTTTGTCATCCCGCGGAAACCTGGTGGTCTCTCCACACAAATTTGTCGTGACCGTGGGGACGCAAGACCTTGTAATCGTAGAAACGCAAGACGCGCTGCTGATTTGCGCACTGGAGCATTCGCAACAGGTCGGCAAGGCTGTGCAGGAGCTGGAACGGAAAGGGCTGACCATCCTGATTTAGCAGCGCGGACGGAGCCGCAATTTGGCACAAACATCCACAATGGATGCGATTCGGTTTGGAACGGACGGCTGGCGGGGGCTGATTGGCGAAGACTTCAGTCTCGCGAACGTGCGCAGAGTAGCAGCGGCGGCGGCGGAATATGTCCGTTCGGAAGACGATCCGAAGCGGGGCGTGGTCATCGGCTATGACGCCCGCTTCCTTTCCCCCGAGAGCGCGGAAGCCGCGGCTGGAGTCGTGGCCGCAGCGGGCATTCCGGTTTTTCTCTCCGACCGTATCTCGCCTACGCCTGCCGTCAGCTTTGCCGTTGTCGAGCATGATGCCGCGGGCGGCATCATGATTACGGCAAGCCACAACCCAAGCCGCTGGAATGGAGTCAAATTCAAAGCGGCCTATGGAGGCTCAGCATCACCTGAAATAGTCCGGCGCATCGAGCAGCATCTGAGAAAGCTGGATCGCACAAAGACCAGGCCGCACAAGCACAAGACGGCAAGAATCGAAAAGACGGACCTCGTCGGGCCCTATCTCAATCGGCTGAAGAACCTGGCCGATCTCAAGCGAATTCGGGCCAGCGGCAGACGGTTTGCCATAGACCCGATGTACGGGGCCGCGGCAGGCTGTCTGGCAAGGGTGTTTGAAGAATCCGGCATCGAATTCCGTGAGATTCACGGGGAACGCAATCCGATCTTTCCAGGTTTGAATCCCGAACCCATCGAGCCTCACGTTGAAGGCTTGCGGAGTGCCGTCTTGACTGGCGCCTTTGACGCCGGCTTTGCAACCGACGGCGACGCAGATCGAGTGGGCGCCATCGATCGCACGGGCGACTTCATTGATTCTCACAAGATCTTTTCAATTCTGCTGAAGCATCTGGCCGAGAATCGCGGCCTGAAAGGCGAAGTGGTGAAGACATTCTCCACCACACGCATGATCGATAAGCTGGCGCGGAAGTACGGCCTGCCGCTGCACGTCATGCCCATCGGTTTCAAGTACGTGTGCAGCATGATGCTCGAGCGCGACATCCTTATTGGCGGCGAAGAAAGTGGCGGAATCGCAGTGCGCGGGCACCTGCCGGAACGCGACGGCATTCTGAATTCTCTATTTCTCGCCGAAGTCATGGCCACAAGAAATAAGAGTCTGGGCGAACTCGTCGTGGAGCTGGAAGCGGAATTTGGTCCTCACCATTATGAGCGGACGGATCTTGAAATTGACAAAGAGTCGGCACATCGCATTGTTGAGCAAGTGGCAGAGGGAAAAATCAAAAGGATCGCCGGACTCAAAGTGACCGGAATGGATGACCTTGACGGCGTCAAACTGTTGCTCGGTGAAACCGGCTGGCTGCTGGTGCGAGCCTCCGGCACCGAAAACTTGTTGCGCCTTTACGCCGAGGCACCGACGACAGAGCAGGTCCGCAATCTTCTCGAGGAAATGGCAGCCTACGCTCGCCGTTCGGCTTAAGATTAAGATATGGTCATGGGCGAAGTTGCGTCTCCTCAACGCCAAACAAATGATTCCCAACGGGTCAAGAGTTACCACCGCGCGCATCGCATCCTGAGCGTGGCCGATTATCTGGTAAGCCTGGGCCTGCTGCTGGCACTGCTTTTCGCAGGATGGTCCGTCGCTC
Source organism: Terriglobia bacterium (assembly GCA_046706005.1). GTDB lineage: Bacteria > Acidobacteriota > Terriglobia > UBA7540 > UBA7540 > JBJKPU01. The sequence goes on from JBJKPU010000065.1 coordinate 32,604, forward strand.
TCCGCAATTTCGCAGAGAACTTCGCGGCGTGGCCAGCCCTCGCTTTACTCATCTATCTCGCCCTCGTCGGGCTCATCCTGGAGGCGCCCGATTGGCCGCTCGGGTATGTGAGCGGCTATTGGCTGGAACATCGCTACGGGCTCTCGAACCTGACCCGCGTGCAATGGCTGAAAGACCGCCTCAAAGGCATCGCGGTGGGAGCCGGCTTGTCGGCGCTGGCTCTGGAATTTGTCTATTGGACCATGCGGCGATGGCCCGCCGAGTGGTGGATTCTCTGCAGCATGGCGTTCATCGGTTTCTTTGTTCTGATGGCCAATCTCGCGCCCATCCTTCTGTTTCCGATTTTCTTCAAGTTCAAGCGCGTGGAGGATTCTCCCCTCACCGAGCGGCTGCTCGAATTCTCCCGCCGCGCGGGGAAACAGGTGAAAGGTGTTTACGAGTGGAAACTTAGTGAAAAGACCAAGAAGGCTAATGCGGCGCTCGTCGGCCTGGGCAATACACAACGAATCATTCTGTCTGACACTCTGATGGAAAATTTCCGCCCGGAGGAAGTCGAAGCCGTGCTGGCGCACGAGTTCGGGCATCATGCGCGCGGCCACATCACTCGCGGAATCGCTCTTCAGTCGTTCGGGTCATTCCTGGGCTTTTATCTGGTGGATGCGGCCTTGCGCGCATGGGGGCCGCGTTTTGGATTTCGCGGTCTCGCCGATTTCGCAAACCTTCCGCTGCTGGTCCTGGTCACGATGGCGCTCTCGCTGATTCTCCTGCCGCTGATGAACGGCTATTCGCGCCGAATGGAACGCCAGGCGGACGCCTATGCGCTCGAATCCATCCCGGACCGCTCATCTTTCATCTCCGGCATGGAGAAACTTGCGGAACTGAACCTCGCGGAGCGCCGCCCGGCACGCTGGATCGAATTTCTGTTTCACAGCCATCCATCCATTGAAGAACGCGTCGCCTTTGCCGCGAATTGGAAAAAGTGATGGCGAGCCTAAAGGAATTGGCTTATGAGGTTCGGTTCCTGAATTCTCTCTCTGGGGTTAGAGTCGAAAGCACCGGGCGCGGGTCAAGACTGGGTATCGGCCGTCGCGATAGATTTTCGCACGGCATCCAGGACGCCGTTAATGAATTCCACGGAGTCCGCCCCCGAGTAGCGGCGGGCGATTTCCAGCGCTTCATCAATCACGATGGCGGGGGAGGTATCGGGCTGGTGCATCAGTTCGTAGATGGCAAGGCGAAGAATGTTGCGATCCACAGCGGCCATGCGCTCAACTCGCCAGTTCTTCGAGCTGCCGGCGATGAGCGCATCAATCGACGCCGATTCTCCCGCCGCGCCTTCAAACAGGTAGCGGCAAAATTCTTCGACGTCGGAAGCCAGACGGCGGCCTTTCAGAAAAGTGCGCTCCACGTATTCGGGCGTGTGCCCTCCGACCTCCCATTGAAAGAGCATCTGGAGTGCGAGTTCGCGAGATTTTCGTCTTGAGCCCATGAAACTTCAGATCTCGGCTTGCAGCTTGCGACGAACGCCGGCCTCTCAGTTGATTGCCGGAGGCAGCGAGCTACTTCCCGTCAAACTTTGCCGCTCGCTTCTCAAGGAACGCGCGCGTGCCTTCCTTCATGTCTTCCGTGGCGCAGCAGAGCCCGAAGAGCGTCGCTTCCAGAAACTCACCCTCGCGCTTTGTGGCTTCCAGCCCGTGATGAACCGCCTGCAAAGCGAATTTTACGGCGAGCGGGGCGTTCGCTATAATCTTGCGCGCGGTGGCTTTGGCAACAGCCAGCAAGTCCTTTTGAGGAACCACCTGATTGACCAGGCCGATGCGATAGGCCTCCTGGGCGGTGACGGGTTCGCCCGTCAGGATCATTTCGAGAGCGCGCCCCTTACCCACCAGCCGCGGCAGACGCTGCGTACCGGCGTATCCGGGTATGATCCCGAGCTTCACTTCCGGCTGGCCGAAGCGCGCATTTTCCGAAGCGATGCGGAGCGTGCAGGCCATCGCCAGCTCGCACCCTCCTCCTAAAGCATAACCATTGACGGCCGCAATGACGGGCTTGCCCAGATTTTCGATAAAGTTGAAAAGGCTCTGGCCGCGCGCCGCCGTTTCCTGCCCTTCAACCGGCGTTTGCTGCGCGAGTTCACCGATATCGGCGCCCGCGACAAATGATTTCTCTCCTGCCCCGGTCAGAATCACGACCTTCAAACTCTCACTGTCGGCGACCTCGCGGAAGCATTCGCTCAATTCCTCGATCACCCGCCGGTTCAAAGCGTTCAGTTTCTCCGGACGGCTGATCGTGATGAACGCGATTCCATCACGTTCATCGAAGACCAATGTTTCATAGGCCATGATTCAGCTCCCATCCGGAATCCTGCTTCACCTAAGCCTGCGTCCTGCCGGGGTCGCCCAAGCCGCGGCTAAACCAACGGGTTGGGCTGTGGATTTTTCGGATCCGCGTAGTTGTAGAATCCCCTGCCCGTTTTGCGCCCGAACATGCCAGCTAAGACCATCCGCTTCAGCAGCGGCGGCGGCGCGAACCGCTTCTCCCGATATTCATTGAATAGTATTTCAGCGATATAAAGAGTCGTGTCGATGCCCACGAAATCGAGCAGCGTCAGCGGGCCCATCGGATAGTTGCAGCCGAGTTTCATCCCCTGATCGATGTCTTCCACGGAACCGAATCCTTCTTCCGCCATGCGAACGGCATCCAGCAGATAGGGAACCAGAAGGCGGTTGACGATAAATCCCGCACGGTCCGTCGTCAGGATGGGCGTCTTTCCAAGCCGCCGGGAAAAGGCGAGCGCTGCTTCCACCACCGAGGCCTCGGTGACGATCGTCTTCACGACTTCGACAAGCTTCATCAACGGGACAGGATTGAAAAAATGGAGGCCGAGAAACTGCGGTGCGCGGCGTGTCGAGGTCATCAGTTCTGTGACTGAAAGGGATGACGTGTTGGTTGCGAATATCGCCTCGGGCCGAACGATCCGGTCGAGCTCTGATAAAAGCTCCCGCTTGGAATCGCGTTTCTCGACAATCGCCTCGATCACCAGATCGCAATCCGCGAAGTCATCGAGGCGCAGCGTCGGCTTCAGCCGGGCGATTGTCTGCCGCCTTTGATCTTCGGAAAGCGTGTTCTTCTCGACCAGCCGCGCGAGGGATTTCTCAGTTGAAGCGAGGCCCTTATCAAGCAATTCCTGCGAGACTTCGCGAACAATTGTCTCGAAGCCGCTCATCGCCGAGACCTGGGCGATGCCGGATCCCATCAAACCGCAGCCAGCGACGCCCACTTTGCGAATTTCCATTTGAGGGCCTCCAAAGGAGTCTGCGACGGGAACAAACTCTCCAGGATTGAAGTTGTCTGGGTCCGGACGAACGCGACCCCACAGGACGCGCTTTACGCTAAGCCTCAAAGTGCGACAGAAGAACCTGGCGTCCGCTATCCTTCTGCGCCTTCTCCAGAGAAGTCTCAAGCCGATTGATCACTTCCGTCACCCCATCGACCGGATCGAACCCGGAACCCAGCGGGACATCGCAGATTGCGGCGCAGAATTCGGAACCCTCCTGATCGCCCGGCTTGATCTGTCCAAGGACGCGGCGAAGCTTCTCAACTGCAAGTCCGCCCTGGGGAAGCGCGGTATCCGGGAAAACGATGGCGATCGAACAAGGGCTGTAACGCACGGCGATATCGTTCTGGCGCAGGTGAGAAGTGACAGCTTTGCTGACTTGCTGCATGAATGCCTGCATTCTGGCGTCGCCGATGGACTTCAGCAGCGCGGCAGGATTCTGCGGTTCAAGAACGCAAACCGACATCGGCCGGGTTTGCTCCTTCGCGCGGCGCGCTTCCGCCAGCAGGCAGTCAATATAGGATCCCCGCGGCAAAAGTCCCGTCTCCGGATCGGTTCCCGCCAGCGAGCGGACCAGTCGCCGCAGCCTTGTATTGTTGGCCGCAATGATAATCTGCGGACCGACGGATTTGAGTAGGATGCTGTCTTCCGGATTCCAGCTCCGCAGCGCCGTGCATTCTTCCGCCAACAGCAGGCCCGCAGGCTGATCTTTGTCAACCAGCGCAAGCGCCAGGAGAGACTTCACCCCGAGCTGTTCGAACTCCGCGGTGATCGTGCTTAACTCCGGCGCCTTGGAGACGTTCTGATGCGCCCAAACGTCGCCGCGGCCTCCGGCCTGCCTCATCAGCGTTGCATAAATCCTGCTCGTTTGCGCCGGTTCGGACGGCTGAACACCAAGATTACAAAACTCCGCGGTGGTTTCCGGTGCGCGGTCCCCGGGTCCAAGCCCCGCCCAGCAGCGGCTGGCATTCAGCGCCTTCCCGAGCTGGTCGACGGCGGTTTGCATCACGCCCTGCAGCGTGCTTTCACGATAAATGTTGGCGGTGATCTCTGAGATTTTGCGCAGGTTGTCGAGTGACTGAAGTGCCGGTACGGGCGCGGGCGGCACGGGGGCGGCCGCCGCAACCGGCTCCGTCTTCTTCGCCACAACCGTCGGGCGGAAGCCGGTCGTTTCATACAGCTCTCGCAAACGGTTGTTCTTTTCCTGAGCACCAGGAAAGAGCTTGTCGATCTTTTCCAGAGTCTCGTTCAGCTTGCTGGTCAGCTGATATTGAAGGTACATTTCACCTTCGATCAGAAGGTTCTCCAGCGATTCGCTCCTGGCTGCTCCGGAGCCGCCGCCTTCCGCCGTCTTCGCGCTTCCCCCAGTGCTGGAAGGAACCTGGAGCCGCGCGCCGATGGCGCGATACCAGATCGCATCAATATGCCCTTCCAGGTTAAGCAGGCGGTCGGCGTGCCCCGCCCCGTAAGGATCCACATCCACAATCCGCTCCAGCGTATCGGCCGCTTTGTTGTAATTCTCCGAAGCCAGATGAAGGCTGAACAGACGCGCCAGCGACCGGCGCAATCCCTCCTCCCGGTTCATTTCGTTGTAAAGCACGGTCAGGAGCTCGAGAATTTCAATGTTCGACTCGTCGTTCTGGAAAACGCGCTCGAGCAGCGCAAGAAATTCCTTGCCCTTGCCCTCTTGCTTCAACTGGGCCCGAAGCTGTTCGATCAGCGCCATGGCGCGTGGCGTTTGTCCCGTTTGCAGTAGACCCACCGCCAACTTCTCGAGCAGAAGAATTTCTTCCGGCTTGGTCTTGTAAAGCTTGAGGCAAATTGGCTCCGCCTTGTCCCAATCCTCCGTCTGGATGTAAGCGCGGGCGAGCAGATCCGTGACCTCCAGATCCTCCGGACGTTTTCCGGCAACCGCCTCAGCCAGGGCCGCAGCCTCAGCAGCTTTGCCTCTTGAAAGAAGCAATCGGGCCACTGAAAGCGAGGCCTCTTCATCGTCCGGATCCAGCGAGTGCGCGCGTTCGACAAGTTCCGCCCAACGTTCCTCCTGGCCCTCATTCCGGGCAAGCTGCGCCGCGCGGAGGCATGCGGGACATGCGACCTTGGGCAGGCCCGCCTGGCTCGCCATCTCCGCTAGTTGCAGGTTTGGCTGGATGTTGTTGGGATCGAGCTTGACAATATGCTGTAGGCAATCGAGGGTTTGCGAATTCTGACCCGCGTGCGAATAGATGTTCAGAAGCTCACGGTAGGCGTCGAGAGCTTCACTGTTTTTCTGAGCCTTCTCAAGCAGGGGCGCGAGCCTGGACAGAACGTTGACATCCCGAGGTGAGCTCTTAAGAGCTTTCCTGCAGGCCGCCACCGCTCGCGACAAATCATTCCGCTTGATATAAACGTCTGCAAGCTCGGTCCCGTAACGCAACGCATCGGGCCCTCGATTGAGCTTGAGCGCCAGATCGCTCAGCTGGAGCAGAATGTTCTCGTCGTGCGGTTCGAGGCGATAGACCTCGACAAAAGCATCGAATGCATTCTCAAATTTCTGCTTGAGCAGGAACTTTTCCGCTCTTTCGAGCAGCTTCTCAGTGTTCGCCATATCCGTGCAGGCCGCCAGTTTCCCTTTAAACTGCTTTTAGCTAGTTTGACAGGATACCGTCCTTTTGTTAGATTTTCAAAGGATTTGGAGGCGACGACAAGACGCCGAAGGGCTTGCCCCCACCGCGACTGCCACTCGAAAGTCTCCGCTCGATTCCTACCTGAAAAAGGGAAACCGATCGCGCCATGACTGAAGGACGATTTATCCGTAATTTCTCCATTGTGGCCCACATTGACCACGGCAAATCGACCCTTGCCGACCGGCTGCTCGAGATGACGGGCGCGCTCTCGAAGCGCGAGATGTCCGCCCAGGTACTCGATTCGATGGACCTCGAGCGCGAGCGTGGCATCACCATTAAAGCGCATTCCGTGCGGCTGCTCTACCACGCGAAGGACGGAAACGAGTACCAGTTGAATCTGATCGACACCCCCGGCCACGTGGATTTTTCCTATGAAGTCTCGCGCAGCCTTTCGGCCTGTGAGGGCGCATTGCTGGTGATTGACGCCTCGCAGGGCGTCGAGGCGCAAACGCTCGCGAACGCCCAGTTGGCGCTGAACAACAACCTTGCCATCATTCCCGTGATCAACAAGATTGATTTGCCCGGCGCGGACGTCGAAGCCACGCGGCGACAAATCGAGCACGCCCTCGCCCTGGACGCAAGCGAGTCAGTCCTGATCAGCGCCAAGCAGGGCGCCGGGGTCGGAGATGTTCTTGAGGCGCTCGTCCGGCGCATCCCGCCGCCCTCCGGCTCGCCCGAATCTCCGCTGCGGGCGCTCATTTTCGATTCCTGGTTTGACAGCTACCGCGGCGTGATCGTCCTGGTCCGCATCATGGATGGAACAGCGGCCGCCGGCATGAGAATTCGGCTGTGGTCAAACAACCAGGTTTATACGATTGAGAACCTCGGCGTTCTGACGCCCAAGCCGGTCGCAATCGACACGCTCCACGCGGGCGAAGTCGGGTTTATTATCGCCAACATCAAGCGTGTGGCCGATACGCGCATCGGCGACACGATTACGGACGAAGACCGGCCCGCCGCCGAACCTCTTCCCGGTTTTGTGGAAATCAAACCGATGGTTTTTGCGGGGCTCTACCCGGTGGAAGCGAGCGAGTATGAAGGTCTTCGCGACGCTTTGGAGAAGCTCCGGCTGAATGATGCCTCGTTCTTCTTCGAGCCGGAAAACTCCACCGCGCTCGGATTCGGGTTCCGCTGCGGGTTTCTCGGTCTGCTGCACATGGAGATCATCCAGGAGCGGCTGGAGCGCGAATTCAACCTCAATCTGATCACCACCGCGCCCGGCGTGCGCTATCGCGTCACCGACAAGGCAGGCCAGACCCTCGAAGTGGACAATCCGGCCAGGTTCCCTGTCGCGGCGGAAGTGGAAGTGATCGAAGAACCGGTCATCACCGCGCTGATTATGACCCAGGACGCCTACCTGGGCGGCATCCTGGCGCTGCTCGAGGAAAAGCGCGGCGTCCAGAAGGGATTTGAATTCGTTTCGGAACATCGCGTCCTGCTTACTTACGAGTTGCCGCTCAACGAAATCGTCTTGGATTTCTACGACCGGCTGAAATCCGTTTCGCGCGGCTACGCCTCGCTCGACTACCATTTTTCCGGTTACTGGCAATCGGACCTGGTCAAAGTGGACCTGCTGGTCGCAGGCGATCCTGTTGACGCACTTAGCTTCGTCTGCCACCGCGACCAGGCTTATGCGCGGGCCCGCGCTCTCTGCGAACGCATGCGCAAACTCATCCCCCGCCAGCTTTTTGAAGTCGCCATCCAGGCGTCCATCGGCTCGAAAATCATCGCGCGCGAGAACGTCGCCGCCATTCGGAAGAACGTCCTGGCCAAATGTTACGGTGGCGACATCACGCGCAAGCGCAAGCTGCTCGAAAAACAGAAGGAGGGCAAGCGGCGGATGAAGCGCGTGGGCAAGGTGGACATTCCCCAGGAAGCTTTCCTTGCCGTGCTGCGCGTTCACGAATAGAATTCCTCTTCTCTCCCGCGCTGAGTTTGCCGATGACCGATTCCTTTATCACGGGTCCCCATGGTGTGCGCTCCGGCTGGCGCCTGCTGACTTTCCTTTTTCTCGCCGTCATTCCTTTTCTGGCCATCGATGTGCTAGTCGCCAGCCGGGAAGAGAATCTCAGTCACCCCATCACGCCCTCCCTGATGATTGCTGACCAGGCATTCGCGTTCCTATGCCCCCTGTTCGCCGCCTGGGTTATGTCTCGCCTGGAACACAAAGGCCTTGGCGATTACGGTCTCCCGGGTCGTGGCGCCTTTGGACGGAGATTCTGGGCGGGCGGAGCGATAGGCCTGCTCGCCTTGACTGTCCTCCTGATCGCAATACGCTTGGGGGGCGGATTCTATTTCGGTCATCCGGCGCTTGGCGCGCGAGGGATCTTCTATTTCGGAATCCTCTGGGCGGTTGCTTTCATTCTGGTGGCGCTCGCGGAGGAGTTCCTGTTTCGGGGTTACGCCCTGGCCACGCTCGCGGAAGGCATCGGGTTCTGGCCCGCGGCGATCTTGCTTTCCGTGGCTTTCGGCGCAATTCATCTGCCCAAAACGGGCGAGGACCTCGTCGGGGCTCTGGGCGCTGCAACGGTTGGATTGCTGTTCTGCTTCAGCCTTCGCCGTTCCGGAAGCCTGTGGTTCGCCATCGGATTGCATGCTAGCTGGGATTACGGCGAGAGCTTCATCTATTCCGTTCCTGATAGCGCCACGATGGTCCGCGGCCACCTGCTCAATTCCTCTTTCGCGCCTGGCGCGCCGGTCTGGTTGACCGGAGGCTCGGTCGGTCCGGAAGCGAGCGTATTTGTGTTTGTCGTCCTCGGTCTCCTGTTCCTGCTGGTCGATCGGATGTTTCCCGAAGTCAAATTCCCTCGGCCTGCACCCGCTGATCAACCCAGTGCGCCTGGAGAATCAAACCCGGCTTTGAACTGATTTCATACCAAGTCACGGAGAAATTCAGATGGAAACAAGAATTGTGACGATTGAGAAACCCACCGACATGAACTTTATCCTCGGACAGTCGCACTTCATCAAGACGGTCGAGGACCTTTACGAAGCCATCGTCCAGACCGTTCCCGGGATGAAATTCGGAATCGGATTCTGCGAATCCTCGGGCCCGGCGCTCGTCCGCTGGGCAGGCAATGAGCCGAAACTGACCGATCTCGCCAAGAAGAATGCGATGGCGCTCTCTTGCGGACATTCCTTCATTATCTTCATGGAGGACGGATTCCCTATCAACATCCTGAATACGATCAAGAATGTTCAGGAGGTCTGCCGAATTTTCTGCGCTACGGCCAATCCCGTGGAAGTTGTCGTGGCTGAAACCGAACAAGGCCGCGGCATTCTCGGCGTCATTGACGGCGTGAAAGCCAAAGGCATCGAATCCGAAGCGGATATCAAGGTGCGAAAAGAATTCCTTCGGAAAATCGGCTATAAACTCTGATCGAGTTCGGACCGGCTTGCGCAATGTCTCGCCGCAGACTTTGGCCGACGTGGCTGGGGCATTTGAAAAGGGACAGCCTGCCTTAGGCTCGGCATAGCTGACCGTGCAGAACTGAGATTCACTGCACGCGCGGCGGGCCTTCGGGGGCGGAAAGCGACGTCGCGGGCGCGGGGGCCAGCAATCCGAGTCCCTGAAGCAGAAAAACCGTTCGCTGCGCCGCGTCCCGCCATACGAGCTGGCAATTCTCACCCCGGCAGTTCTGGACGTAAACATCGCCTCCCGAATACTCCAGACTGCAGTTCTTGAAGACGCAGTTCACAAAAACACCCTCGTCCAGGACCACGTGTACATTCTCAAGCGTCTGATTCTCGTAGCGCGTCATTCCTCTATCCCGGCTTACAGTGTGGAAGTATGGACCCAGTACGCCCGGTGGGAGGCCCGCCCCCTGCCTACATTCATCGGCTTCCCGAGGGGCAAACATGAGAGATTTCGTCCCGAGCGTAACATGCCCCGCCCGAGCTTGCAATGCACCTTACGTTTCAGCGTCTTGCCCGAATCTCAACTTATTTTATGCTGGAATTGCTTGATTTGACAGCGGGGCCGAAGCGTGGGAAGCTTCGCGACGCTTCAGCATCATCTGTACGCATTCCCGCAGGCGCTCGATGGCCCTCGAGTGCAATTGAGAAATTCTCGATTCGTCCACGCCAAGAGCAGCGCCAATCTGCTTCATGGTCTGAGACTGAAGGTAGTAGAGCCGGATCATTTCCCGCTCCCGTTCTTCCAGACAATGAAGCGCACTCGCCAGAATGCTTCTCTGCTCATTCCGGCAACAGACGGCAAAAGGATCATCTCCGAACGCGGTCGATTCCAGCCCGCGGTGTCTTTCTTCGCCGGCCTCAGGCAGCGGAGCCGGAGCGAGTGTGGCCGCTTGAACTTCCGCCGCCGCCTTGTACCACTGATTGAGACTCATTCCAAGCTCCAACGCCATTTCAGAGCCTGTCGCGGGCCGCCCCAATCGCGCCGCCAGAGCCTGACCGGCACTTTCCATCTTCCTGATCTTCCGGCGCAGGCTTCTTGAGGCGCGATCTTCCTTCCTCAGCCCATCAAGAATCGCGCCGCGGATGCGATGTCGCGCGTAGATTTTAAAGCTCACTTGTTTGGCCGAGTCGAACTTGGCTGCGGCTTCCACTAATCCAATCATTCCATCGCCGATCAAATCCTCCGGCTCAACGTGCGCAGGCAGGTTGCGCCGGATTTCAAAGGCCACCTGCTTGACCAGCGGAAAATATGTGACCAGATGATTTCGATCAGTATTGACGCGGGGGGAAAGCGAACGTACCGGTTTTGAGTTGGAGCATGGAAAGCTTGCGGGCTTGCGAGAGAGAGGCTGAAAAAATAAAGGTGATCTCGAAATGCGATTGGCGGAACTGGAAATTGGATTGGCCAGTGAAGTCATAATTTCATCTCCTCATTCGTCACGGGTACTTTATGCAGAAGGCATGCCAATCTTTATTGGGTGGGCGTTGAGGGGGCTTGACGGGGGCGGGACATTAAAACCAAGAACCACATAACATTATGTAAATAAATGTTTTATTTGATTTTTCAGGGTCTACAAAAAATGGTAGAAGGGGCCCGGTCCGGGCCATGTTCCGCACTGTACAAACAGCCTGAGACGAAGGTTCCGGGTTCCAGAACGGGAAGGATGGCTAGTCAGCAGCGGGAATGGTCCCAATTCGGGAAAAACCGGCACTCTCAAGCCTTCGACCGCCCGCCACGGGCTGGCAAAAGGCCTTCCCCGCAAGCTTTTGCGGCGCGAAGAACGCTCCAAATTCAGCCTCAAAAACAACATAAGTCTTTATTAATCAATCTAATAGCATCGCCGCCAGCCATTTTTCGCATTTCGCTGCATTTTCTCGCCCCTGCGACCTCCAACCCAGCCTCCTAATCCCAAAACGGGAAAATCAGGCTGCGACCGGCTTAAATCCGGCCCGAATGAGCCTCACAAATGACACTTCCCCGCCGCTCCCGGCAAAATAATTGAACTTTCGCGCCGCATTTCTCGTTTGTTAGAGCAGAAGTTCACGGAGGAGGAAAAAGCCATGAAGAAATTATCATTAACCGGGGCCGCGATTCTTATTCTGTGCTCGAGCCTGTCGCTCGCCGCGGCGGATCGCTGGATTCACGTGCGCGTGATGAACCAGGGGAAAGACGGCGAGACGGTCAACGTCAATCTGCCGCTGAATCTGGCGGAAAAGGTTCTGCCGTCCATCAACGCCGGCAATCTGAAAGACGGGAAAGTCAAAATCCAGGGCAAGCTGAACGGCATTGACGTTCCGGCCATTCTGCAGGCGGTTCGTTCCGCCGGAAACAACGAATTCGTCAACGTGAAGTCGAAGGATCAGAACGTTCGCGTGGCGAAGGACGGCGACGAGCTGGTGATCCGGGTTCGCGGAAGCAACACGGAGGGAGCGAACGTTGACGTCCGCGTGCCGATGGCCGTGGCGGACGCTCTGTTCTCCTCGGGGAAAAACGAGCTGAACGTGCTGGCGGCCGTGCGCGCTCTGGAAAACACGCAGGGCAGCCGGAATCTGGTTACCGTGCATGACCATGACAATAACGTGCACATCTGGGTTGATTCCAGCAACGATTCGGATTGAAGGCGGCCATGATCAGGTTCCTGAAAACGGTCGGATTCCTGTTTCTGGTGACGTTCGCGCTGTTCGCGCTTCTGATCACCGCTGCTTACGCCGCCGGAACGGTGTGGGTCAGTGTGCAGCAGAAAAACGCGGGCGGACATCACATTGTGGTGGCCGTTCCGGCGGTGCTGGTTCCGATCGGATTGGACCTGGCGCCGCAGGATAAGCTGCAACGCGCATCGGCCGAAGCGCAGCAGTGGCTTCCGGCCGTGGACGCCGCTTCCAAAGCCCTGGCGCAATGCCCGGACGCCCGCCTGGTGGAAGTCCGCAGCCGCTCGCAGTTTGTCGAAGTCGTGAAGAGGGGGGATTCGCTGATTGTTGACGTGGATTCCCCTGACGCGCGGGTTCACGTTACTCTTCCCCTCGTTCTGGTCCATTCCGTAGCGGAAAAGCTCGAATCTTTCCACAGTTCCGTCTGAAAAGTTTTCCCTCGCCTGAATTTTCCGGTTGAATTGCCGACAAGACCGCAGGCACTCCACAACGAGTGTCTGCGCCGCCGGCCAATCCTGAGCCCGCGTCCTCCCGATGCGCCTGAGCATCGCTGGTGATATCATCGCTGGGACGGGCGACGATACAAGCAGGCGGGGATGGGCCACCCGCTTAGGAGCGATCCGTTATGCCGGACACCGTCAGAATAGTTGATCGCCGCAGGGTCACTGCCGCGGGCGCTGCTCGTCCGTCTCGGCCGTCGTCCCGGCGTTTTGCGGTTCCGCATCGCAGGGTACTAAACATGGTGGAGGACGTTTGGCGACATATCGACGTGCATCTGGACCGGGGACTGCGAACAAGACTCCTTCAGCCCGCAATTTCGTGGACGCATATATATGGCCTCGCGCTCAGCGCGAGGCAGACGCATGACGCGATAGCCCTGCTTGTTGCCGAACGGAATCGGCCCAAGACGTTGCCGTTGCAAGGCGCGATTCTCGTAAGAAGTCTCCTCGAAAATCTGGGAAACGTCATGGCGCTGACCTCGCGGCCCACCAGCATGAAGTGGTTTCTCGCGGACGGCTACCGACGCCAGTTCGAATATCTTCGGACGCAGCGGGCCATTTTCGGGGGCGGCCCAGAATGGGAGCAATGGCTTTCCGACGTGCAACTAACACTAGACATTGACGCGCTGAGCATCGGTCTGGGCAAGCGCCGCCGTCGAAACCCGAGTAAGACGATCCCTGAGTGGCCGTCCCCTTACTGGCTAACGCGGCCTAGAAAAGTGAAGGGGAGGAAGTCGCCTCTCCCTGTGCTTCTAAGCGGCAACCGCGCCAAGCTGTTTGTCGAGGTCTACAGATTCTGGTATTCGCAGCTCTCCACTTTCTCGCACCAGAGATGCGCTGCCGCGAGAATGGCTCTCTTCGCGCACAACCCGGACACTCATTGGGACCCTGGGCTACTAGAGAGCAACGTCACTTTGGAGGCGCTGATGTTCTTCACCTGTACGATGTCTGAACTTGAGGCGGCAGCGAAGATGCCCCCGTCGGTTGACTTGCGTGCTCTCTGGTCACTTCTGTGGGACGCGGACGAGGAGGCCAAGAGATTGGTCGATATCCGCTACAGGCGCTTGCTGCACCTCCCAAAGTTCCAAGGGAAGCGGTAGCTCGGCCAGCGGCGCGGGCGGGTGGCGCAGACATTTGATTTTTAATGTCTGCGATCCCGCGAAGCGGGACAGGGTTTAGAATGGCGGCGTGTCGCACCCCTGGCGCTATTTCGACGAGAATGATCTTCACTTCCTGACGACCAGCACGTATCATCGGGCGCGGATTTTCGACTCAGAGCGATTCAAGCGGCAGTTTGTCGCGACGCTGGCGGAGCTTCGGCAAGAGCTGGGCTTCCGGATTCCGGGCTACGTTCTGATGCCGGAGCATTTTCATCTGCTGCTCCGGCCTTCCGAGACGGCCAACCCTTCGCAGATCATGCAGAAGCTGGAGGGCCGCACGGCGCGCTTTATCCTGAAAGCCCTGCGGAAGAATCAGCGCCACGCCTGGTGCGCCAAAATGCTGGCGCGGTTCACTCTGCCGGCGACGGTTCACGATGAGGCGCACTGCCGCGTCTGGCAGCGGCGCTTTTACGACATGAACGTCTGGAGCGATAAGAAGATTTCGGAAAAGCTCGATTACATGCATAATAATCCCGTGCAGCGCCGGCTGGCCAAAAAGCCGGGCGATTGGTCCCGCCCTGCGGGATCAAGCTGGAGGTTTTATTTTCTCGAAGATGATTCCATCATCGCCATGGATCGAATGCCATGAGCTGGCGGCAGCCCTCCCGCTGCGCGGGATCGGGCTGCTCGGCGCGGTTGCGGAGGTGTGCAAATGAGCGCCGCCGGGCACAAGTGGAAGGGTTGGAGCCCCCGGCGTGCGCTGGCGCTCGCCCTCATCGCGGCTGCGATCGCGATCATGTATTTCGTACCACCGGCTTACTTTGGCATCTGGTGCCTGGGCCCGCTGGCGATCCTCGTTAGCTTGCGACTCATCCGCCCGCCGGGGCTGCGCGCAAAGGCTATTTCGGGCCCCCAGAGCCCAAAGGGTGGCGGGCAGTCTGCACGTTTAGCGCGATTTCTCCTGGCAGTGTCGCTGGTGGCTGCGGGCGTTTCCTACATGTTGATGTACCTCGACTTCGCTCACGGGGCAAAGCAGACCTTTCCGGTCTGGCTCTTTGTCGGATCAGGCGTGGCGGTCGCCATTAGCTGGGGGTATCTGACCGTAGTGAAGGCTCGCCAGCGCTTGGACGGAGGCCGCCAGTAAGTCCCTCGCCGGCTGGCGCATCTATGAAGGGGGCGGCGGAGTCAAGAGCAAGTAGCTCAGGCTGGACACCCGTAGCGCGACTGCCGTGGGCGGGTGGCGCAGACATTTGATTTTTAATGTCTGCGGTCGCGCGCAGCGGGACAGGGTTTAGAATGGCGGCGCGTCGCGTGCGGGACAGAGCCCTCACCCGGCCCGCGATGCGGGCCACCCTCTTCCCGCAGCGCGGGACGAGGGCTAAGGAATAAAGGGCGGGCGCGGTGGCGGCACGGCTGAAGCCGTGCCCTGACGCCACCCGCCATTTTTCGGAGGCCGAAGCCGACCCAGGCCCTCCGCGCCGGGGGCGGCGCGATTTAAGATTTCAAATTGCAGATTTCAGATTGCCGGAGATTGACCCAGGCCTCCGCGCCGGGATCGGCGTGATTCAAAATTTCAAATTGCAGATTTCAGATTGCCGGCGACGCAGGGCGCACGGCCATGCGCCCCTACGAACTGCCGCAGTAGCGCCGACCCCTGCTGATGGTATTATCGCCAAGGTACGGAGGAAGATGACAAAGCGTGGGCCACGCGCCTTTGGATGAATTCCAAAAAGCCGCTGCGCGATTCGCAGAGCGCAAAAGACAGCCCTCTGCGCCAGCAGGCCTGAGGAGGACGCTTGAAAAAACCGCTGAAAGTTCTGGTTATTGCCGGGTTGTTGCTGGGTGGCATTTTTGGAATGGCGGGAATGTTTGTCGCCGATCCAAAGCTGCGCGCAGTCTTCTGGGCCATCGACGGCCTTGGATTGGTTGTGGCGACTGCAATTTTGAGCCTGAAGAATTTTCGCGCCGGCCACGACGCGGTTGCGGCCGGCTTCCTGATTTACTCGATCGGCGAGAGCGTGATG
Organism: Terriglobia bacterium; assembly: GCA_046706005.1. Classification (GTDB taxonomy): domain Bacteria; phylum Acidobacteriota; class Terriglobia; order UBA7540; family UBA7540; genus JBJKPU01. The sequence continues at coordinate 48,297 of JBJKPU010000065.1, forward strand.
CTGGGCGGAACGTCCCGGCCGCTGGAAGCCATGGTCCCTACGTTTGGAGCGGGCGCGGCATTATGGGCGGCCGCTCTGCTGTTGACGGGCATTCCCCGCAGGTTTGCGGCCTGGGTGCGAGTGGTGAGCGTGATCGCCGCCCTCGCGTTCGCCATCACCTTCGCGGAAATTCTGTGTGGCGTGAACGTTCTGCCAACCTCGGTGCCGCTGCCGGCGCTCGGCTACCTGTTCATGATCCTGGCTTTCCTTGGCTGGATCTGGTCACTCGTACGGGAGCCGTGAGAGTCAACCCAAGCCGTTGGCCCGGGCTTTGCTGGTTCGCCCCTTCGGGGCTGAAGAACGTCAACGCGGGAGTGGCCGCTTTTCAAAAAGCTCCAACACAGAGGACGCGGAGAGCCGGCGCAGAGGGCCCAGAGAATTTTGAAGCAGGGGCGCACGGCCGTGCGCCCCTACGAAGTGCAGTTGTAGCGCCAGCCCCGCAGACCTGAAGGGCTTGCGGCAGCCGGGGAAAAATAGAATCTTTCCAAAATTCTGTCCGAACAGTATCAACTTACGCAAATTTCTTATTTACAATCGCGGTTTTTTCGTATACATTCTCACGTTTAATGTCGGGTGGCCTTCTTATCCTGGTCGCTAACTAGGGCGCGTGAGAGCTGAGGTGCAGCTCGGGGCGCGCCTTGTCTGGACACATGTTAATAACTCCGTTCCCACTGGAGGGTTGAAGGCGTCTTCATGTCGCAGATCTTCCATCGCAGCACGAATACTATCGCCAAGGCGAGCATCGCCGCCGCCATCATTTTGATTGCTGGAGCCGGATTTGCGGCGTGGGAAGTCAACAATTCCTACAACGTTTATCTGAAAGAGCCGCTGGACCAGCCGGTTCCCTTCAGCCACAAGCATCACACGATGGATGACGGCATTGACTGCCGCTATTGCCATAATACCGTGGAGAATTCCTGGTACGCCGGCATGCCGACGACGCATACCTGCATGACGTGCCACTCGCAGCTTTTCGTGACCAGTCCGATTCTGGAGCCGGTGCGGGATAGTTACCGGACGGGCAAATCCATCGCCTGGAAAGCGGTCAACATCCTGCCGGATTTCGTTTACTTCAACCACGCGATTCACATCCACAAGGGAATCGGCTGCACCACGTGCCACGGGCAGATCGGAACGATGCCGATTACGTACCGCCAGAATACGCTTTACATGCGCTGGTGCGTCAATTGCCACAAGCATCCGGAAAGATACGTGCGTCCACGCTCGCAGGTGTTCGACGCGGTCTATAAGCCTCCGCCGATGGCGGAGCAGATCGCGATGGGGCGCAAGCTGGTGAAGAAATACAAGATTCAGAGTTTGACGAATTGCGAAACCTGTCACCGTTAAGGGGATTTGAGGATAGCTGATGCCTGATAACTTCAAGCCGCCGCTGGATCTGGCCGGGCTCCGAGCCGGAGCCGAAAAAGCGGAAGGCAAAAAGTTCTGGCGAGGACTCGACGAGCTGGCGAAGACCGATAAGTATCGGGAATCGCTGGAGTGCGAATTTCTTAAGCCCGTCGCCGAGGCCGAATCCGAGACCTCGTCCGTCAGCCGCCGCGACATGCTGAAGCTGATGGCTGCTTCCGCCGGGCTGGCAGGCTTGACCGCATGCACCAGGATGCCGGTGGAGCGAATCGTTCCGTATGTGAATCCGCCGGAAGAGTTTGAACCGGGAAAACCGCTGTTTTACGCCACTTCTTTTCCCACTCGAACGGGCGCGATCGGCCTGCTGGTCGAAAGCCACATGGGCCGGCCGACAAAGATTGAAGGCAATCCCGACCACCCGGCCAGCATGGGCGCGACGGACATCTTCTCCCAGGCGTCAATCCTTAATATGTACGACCCGGACCGCCTGCAAGTGGTCAGGCAGGACGGCCTTCCCTCGAGCTGGAGCGATTTTCTGGAAGAGGCGCAGGACCTGCGGACGAAATACCTGGCGAACAAGGGAGCAGGACTTTACTTCATCTCGGAAACAATCGTATCCCCGACGCTCGGCGACCAGATGGCCGCGCTGCTGAAGCAGTTCCCTTCCGCGAAATGGTATCAATACGAGCCGGTCAACGGCGACAATGCCTATGAGGGCGCGCGGCTGGCTTTCGGCGAAGCGGTGAACACGGTTTATCACTTTGAGAAGGCCGATACGGTTCTGGCGCTCGACGCCGACTTTCTGGCGGGTGGAAACGGCGGCAGCGTGCGGTATGCGTGGGACTTTTCCAATCGCCGCCGGGTGGTGGACACTCGCAGCACGATGAACCGGCTTTACGTGGTCGAGACCATGCCCTCGGTGACGGGTTCGATGGCCGACCATCGAATTCCGTTGCGGCCGAGCGACGTGGAAGCGTTTGCGCGAGCCGCCGCCACGGCCCTGGGAGTGCAGGTTGCGAGTCCAGGCGCGCCGTCACAGGTTCCGGCGACGTGGCTGGCCGCTCTGGTCAAGGATTTGCAGGCGCATCGCGGCACAAGCATCGTGATTGCGGGCGACCAGCAGCCGCCCATCGTTCATGCTCTGGCGCACGCGATGAATCAGGCGCTGGGCAATGTGGGGCAGACCGTCGTTTATACGGACCCGCTGGAAGTGCAGCCGACAAACCAGACGGATTCGCTGCGGGAGCTGGCGTCGGAAATCGGCGCGGGAAAAGTGGAAACGCTGGTGATGCTGGACGGGAACCTGGCCTATAACGCTCCCGCCGACCTCGACTTTGCCGGCATTCTGCCGAAAGTCAAAACCCGCGTCAGCCTGTCACTACACCCCGATGAGACGGCGGTGATGTGCCACTGGCAAATTCCCGCCGCGCACTATCTTGAATCCTGGAGCGACAGCCGCGCTTATGACGGCACGGCCTGCGTCGTTCAGCCGCTGATTGCTCCGCTCTATGCGGGAAGGACGGCGCACGAAGTTCTGGGCGCGATGCTGGGCGAACCCGGCAAGACTCCGCACGAATGGGTGCGCGGATATTGGGCCGCGCAGAATTCGAAGAACGCCAATTTCGAAGCCTTCTGGGAAACTTCTCTGGAAAAAGGCACCATTGCAGGAACGGCTTTCGAGGCGAAGAAAGTTACGCTGAAGCCGCCCGCAAATTTTGCTCAAGCCGCGACGCCGGCTTCCGCCGGGGCGATCGAAATCGCTTTCCTGCCCGATCCCACGATCGGCGACGGACGGTTTGCGAACAACGCCTGGCTGCAGGAATTGCCCAAGCCGCTGAACAAGATGACCTGGGACAACGCGCTGATGATTTCCGTGACGACCGCTCATAAGCTGGGCCTGGCGCGGGAAGACGTTGTCAAAATTTCATTCAAAGGCCGCCATCTGGAGGCGCCGGTTCTGATTCAGCCCGGCCATGCCGACGGCGCGGCGACGCTCCATCTGGGTTACGGCAGAAAACGCGCCGGCCACGTGGGCGACGGGCATGGATTCAACGCCTACGTTCTGCGGGCTTCGGACGCGCAGTGGTTCGGACCACTTGATCAAAGCCTCACGAAGACGGGCCGCAAATATCATCTCGTGGACACGCAGGTTCACCATCTGATCAAAGACAGCGACATGCTGGCGGAAGAGGCGGCGGCGAATCCCGCTCAGCGCGCTTTGCTGGACAGTGAAAAGGGCAAGTGGGTTGAGGAAGAAAGCGTCAACGCCAACCAGCGCGGCCTGATTCGGATTGCCACGATTGATGAGTTCCGCAAGCATCCCCATTTTGCGGCGGACCCGCCGGAAATTACTTCCAACGAACCGTCGCTCTATCCTCCCTACGATTACAGCAAGGGCTATCAGTGGGGGATGTCGATTGATTTGAATTCGTGCATCGGCTGCAACGCCTGCATCGTCGCCTGCTACTCGGAAAACAACGTGGCCGTGGTCGGCAAGGAGCAGGTGGATAACGGCCGCGACATGCAGTGGATTCGCGTGGATTCGTACTATCGCGGGGATATCGACAATCCCGAGATGTACCACGAAGTGCTGCCCTGCCAGATGTGCGAAAACGCGCCGTGCGAATACGTTTGCCCGGTGGGCGCCACGATGCACAGTCCGGACGGGCTGAATCTGATGATTTACAACCGCTGCGTGGGCACGCGCTATTGCTCCAACAACTGCCCCTATAAAGTTCGCCGGTTCAATTTTGACCTCTGGTCCGACTGGACCACGGCAAGCCTTTACGGAGTGCGCAATCCCGATGTGACCGTCCGAAGCCGCGGCGTGATGGAAAAGTGCACGTACTGCATCCAGCGCATCGAGGAAGCGAAGATCAAAACCCAGATCGAAAATCGCGAGATTCGCGACCTGGAAGTGCGGACGGCCTGCCAGCAGGTTTGCCCGACGCAGGCGATTGTGTTCGGCAACATCAACGACAAAAAGAGCAAGGTCACCCAATTGAAGGCGCAGAGCCGCGAATTCGGCCTGCTGCGCGAATTGAACGTACGGCCCCGGACCACGTATCTGGCCAAGATTCGGAATCCCAATCCTGAAATCGAACCTCCGGAGGCAGGCTCCGGGAAGGCTGAGAGTTAACGGATGGCACCACCGGTTGAACCGGAAGTTCAAAATCCGCTGGAAGAAATCGCGATACCGCTTCGCGAAGCGAAGCACGATTACGGCACGGTCACGGACAAGATCAGCGCCATCGTCCTGACCCGCGGCACCGGGAAGAAATACAAGCTCGGCGTGGCCATCGCGATTCTGCTGCTGCTCGGCCTGAATTACGGCCTGACGCTGGTGTTTTCCATCGGCGTGGGAGAGTTCGGGATCAACATTCCGGTCGGCTGGGGCTACGCCATCACCAACTTCGTGTGGTGGATCGGAATCGGCCACGCAGGAACGCTGATTTCCGCCTTCCTGCTGCTGATGCGCCAGCGCTGGCGCCAGTCGGTGAACCGCTTTGCGGAAGCCATGACGATTTTTGCCGTCATGTGCGCGGGCATGTTTCCTCTGGTGCACATGGGCCGGCCGTGGCTCTTCTACTATCTGCTGCCCTACCCGGACACGATGGGCGTGTGGCCGCAGTTCCGCAGCCCGCTGGTGTGGGACGTGTTCGCGGTTTCAACTTACTTCACCGTCTCCCTGGTTTTCTGGTACGTCGGCCTGATTCCGGATCTTGCCTCGATCCGCGACAAAGCGGCCACCAAATTCAAGAAACTCGCTTATGGCTTTTTCTCGCTCGGCTGGCGCGGTTCGGCAAGGCACTGGCAGCGGTATGAAATAGCTTCCCTGCTGCTGGCGGGCCTGGCCACGCCGCTGGTCGTTTCCGTGCACACGGTGGTGAGCTTCGACTTCACGATTGCCATCGTCCCCGGCTGGCACAGCACGATCTTTCCTCCGTACTTCGTTGCCGGCGCCATCTATTCCGGCTTTGCGATGGTCCTGACGCTGGCTATTCCGCTGCGCAAGTACTATCACCTGGAGGAACTGGTTACCGCCCGCCACCTGGACAACATGGCCAAGATCATGCTGGCCACCGGATGGATCGTCCTCTATTCGTACTGCATGGAAACGTTCATGGCGTTCTACGGCGGGAACATTTTTGACCGCTACATGATCATGAACCGCATGTTCGGGCCATACGCGCCGGTTTACTGGGTGCTGATCAGTTCCAACCTGATCATTCCCCAGGTACTGTGGCTGCGCAGGGTGAGGCGAAGCCCGCTGATGCTGTTCGTGGTGTCGCTGGTGATCCAGACAGGAATGTGGCTGGAGCGGTTTGTGATTATCGTGACCAGCCTGCACCGCGACTTTGTGCCGTCGGCCTGGGGCATGTTCTATCCGACCACGACCGACTGGCTGGTTTTCCTCGGCACAATCGGTTTGTTCTTCTTCCTCTTCTATCTGTTTATCCGCTTCCTGCCCATGATCTCCATCTTTGAGGTCCGGGGCGTGGTGCACCAGATCAAGGAGGAGGATCGCGCGCCCGCTTGAGCGGACGCCCCGGACTCGGGGAGACTCGAAACCGTTGAGAGATTGTCATGCACGCTGAAAGACAAAAGATGTTCGGGCTGATGGCCGAGTTTACGGACTCGGACAAGCTGCTGGAAGCGGCGCGCGAGGCGCACGAAGCGGGCTATTCCCAAATCGACGCCTATTCGCCGTTCCCGATTGAAGGCCTGGCGGAAGCCATGGGTTCGCACAAAACGATTGTTCCGCTGATCACGCTGATTGGCGGACTGCTGGGCTGCGCGACCGGCTTCTTTCTCCAGTACTGGCCGAATGTGATTGGATATCCGCTGGATATCGGCGGCAAGCCTTATGACAGCTGGCCGGCCTTTATCCCGATTACTTTCGAGCTGACGATTCTTTTTGCCGCGCTTTCCGCCGCTTTTGGAATGCTGGCGCTGAACGGGTTTCCTTCGCCTTACCATCCCGTTTTCAATCTGCCCAGCTTCGAGCGCGCCACGCGGGACCGGTTTTTCCTGTGCATTATGGCGCAGGACCCCAAGTTTGAAGTGGCAGGGACCAAGGATTTTCTGCTTACGCTGGAGCCGCTTGAGGTTTCGGAAGTTGCGAGTTGATTCCATGCATCAGGGTTTGAAAAAATCGGAGATTCGAAAGCCGCGGCGATTGCTTTGGGTGTGGCTCAGCCTGCTGAGCGTGGTGATTGTTTCCGGCGGCTGCCGGCTGGATATGCACATCCAGCCCAAATATCGCGCCTACCGGCCGAGCAGCTTCTTCCGCGACGGCCGCTCGGAGCGTCCCGTGGTTCCGGGCACGGTGGCGCGCGGCGAACTGCGCACCGACGAACTGATGTACACGGGAAAAATCAATGGGGTGGAAGCCAATGTGTTTCCTTTCCCCATCACCAAGGCGGACATTGAGCGCGGCCAGCAGCGGTTCGACATCTATTGCACGCCGTGCCACGGTTTTTCAGGCAATGCCAATGGCATGGTGGTGCAGCGCGGCTTCCCGACGCCGCCTTCTTACATGAGCGAGAAGCTGCTGAAGGCGCCGGTGGGGCATTTCTTTTCCGTGATGACCAACGGATTCGGAACCATGTACAGCTACGCCGACCGCGTTTCGGTCCACGACCGCTGGTGCATTGCAGCTTATATCAGGGTTTTGCAGCTGAGCCAGCACGCCACGACCGGCGACGTGCCGGCGAGCGAACTGAAGAAACTTGAAGCCTCGAACCAGGGAACGGGCAAATGAACGGAAATGAAAACGTGCAGGCCCTGCTGACCCGCGCGCAAAGAATCGGAATCGTCATCGGCGTGATCGGAACCGCGCTTTGCCTGCTGGGCGTGCTCACGCAGCCGACCCGGTTCTATCAATCTTATCTGCTGGGCTATCTGTTCTGGCTGGAGCTCGCCGTTGGGGGATTCGCCATCCTGATGCTGCACATCATGATCGGCGGGCGATGGGGCTACGTGATCCGCCGGCCGCTGGAGGCCGCGGCGGGCACGCTGCCGCTGATGGCGGTCCTGTTCATTCCCCTGGTGATCGGCCACGCCAGCCTTTACCATCAGCCCTACGCGGCGCACTCCTTCGACGCGGCCTATCTGCGCACCCCGTTCTTCTACGCGCGCGCGGTTTTCTACTTCCTGATCTGGATCGTTTTCGCGTTTCTCCTGACCAAGTGGTCGAGGAAGCAGGATGCCACGGGCGGCTGGTCCGACCTGAAGCGCATGCAGGCCTTGAGCGCGCCCGGGCTGGTTCTTTACGGCTTTACGATTACGTTTGCTTCCGTGGACTGGGTGATGGCGCTGGAGCACGGCTTCTTTTCCACGATTTTCGGGATGATCTTCATCGTGATGCCGGCGCTCGCGACCATGGCTTTTGTCATCCTGACGATGACCGTCCTGTCGCGCCACAAGCCCGTTTCCGATGTGATCACGCCCAGCCACTTCCACGATCACGGCAGCCTGCTGTTCACGTTCGTGATGCTGTGGGCTTATCTTTCCTTCTCGCAGTTCCTGATTATCTGGGCCGGGAACCTGGTGGATGAAATTCCGTGGTATGTCAGGCGCGCGGAGAACGGATGGGCGCCGGTGGCGCTGATCATCGTTCTGCTGCACTTCGCCGTGCCGTTCTTCCTGCTGCTTCAACGGTCCATCAAGAAGAATAACCGCCGGCTTTCGGCGGTGGCCGCGCTGCTGTTCGTGATGAGCTGGGTGGATATGTACTGGATCCTGATGCCCACGTTTTCTCCCATGGGCCCCGCGCCGAGCTGGATGGACCTGGCGCCGACGCTGGCCGTGGGCGGATTCTGGCTGGCGATGTTCGTGCGGCAATTGAAATCACGGCCGCTTTTCCCGCAGCGCGATCCGAGGTTTGCAGGAGTCGTTGTCCATGAGTGAGGCGAATCATCCGGAAGTTCCGGGCGTTCACCGTCATGAAACGCATGACGCCGAGACGCGATACGTGTTGATCTTTATCGCCGTCATTGCCGTTACCGTGGCGTTGACGATGTGGGTGAGCAAAGGCCTGTTCTATTACTTCATGCACCAGCAGGCCGAGACTCCCGCTTACACGTTCCATAACGCGCGGACGCTGCCGCCTTCGCCGGAACTCGAACCCGTTCCGCACGTGCTGCTGGAAAAATATTTGACGGAAACGAAGAAGGAGTTGAATGACTACGGCTGGGTCGATCGCGCTCAGGGAATCGTTCACATTCCCGTGGACCGGGCAATCCAGCTGACTTTGCAGAAAGGGCTGCCGGTCAGAAGCAGTGAGGAGTTGAAGAACCAGCCGCCGCTCAAGCCCGGGGAAGTTCCGCAGTACACGGTTCCCGAGGGCTATACGCCACAAGCACAGCCTCCCCAGTGATGGACCGGGAGCCGGTGAGGGCCCTGTTGAATGAGTAAAGAACCGATGAACGGGAAGACGTTTACAAAAATGACGGCGAGGGCGAGCGAGCGCAAATCCGCTTCCCTGCTGCAAACCGTGGCCGTGGTGGCCGCGGCGGTGATCCTGTGCCCGCTGGTTGCCAATGCGCAACACAGCAAGCGCACCACGACACTGCCCAAAATTCTGCGCAATGTGGGCATCGACCAGAGATTGAACCATCAGATTCCCCTGAACCTGGTTTTCCACGACGAAACCGGAAAGACCGTCCACCTTTCCGACTACTTCGGAAAGAAGCCGGTGGTGCTGGACCTGGTTTATTTCACCTGCCCGATGCTCTGCGGCATCGTCGAGCACGACCTGGAAAGCACGCTTCACCAGGTTCGCTTCACCGTCGGAGACCAGTACGACGTACTGACCGTGAGTTTTGACCCCCGGGATACCGTGCAGGAAGCGGCCAAGCAGAAGGCCCTTTATCTGGGCATGTACAACCGGCCGGGAGCGGCGAAGGGCTGGCATTTCCTGACCGGCGACCAGGATTCCATTACGAAGCTGACGCAGGCCGTGGGTTTCCATTACAACTACGACCCCAAGACCGGCCAGTATTACCATGCGACGGGAATCATGGTCCTGACGCCGGAAGGAAAACTTTCGCGCTACTTTTACGGCATTCACTATCCTCCGGGAGACGTTCGCCTGGCTCTGGTTCAGGCGTCCGACCACAAGATCGGATCTCCGGTGGACGCAATTCTGTTGTATTGCTGCCAGTACAACGTCGCCACGGGACGCTATTCGGTGGTCATCCTGCACGTGATTGCGCTGGCGGGAGCGGTGACCATTCTGAGTCTGGGAACGCTGTTCATGATGCTGTTCTGGGGCGGAAGAAAAAAGAAGAAAGCGCAGGCGTAGTGCCGGACGGAGCTGGTTCCGCGCCGGTGGGCCGGAAGCAAAGGCTCTGATCCGGCAGGACCTGTCGGGAAAAAGGAGAAAGTGCTTTGTACGTGTTCCTGCCATTATTACCGGAAGCCTCTTCAGTAGCCGGAAAGGTGGACGCCCTTTTCTGGTTTGAAGTGGCCGTGACCGTGTTCTTTTCCCTGCTGATTTTCGGCCTGATCTTCTATTTCGCCATCCGGTACCGCCGGCGCTCGGAAGACGAAATCCCACCGCAGATCGAGGGACACCTCGGCCTGGAACTGCTATGGACCGTGATTCCGGGCATGATCGTGATCGTGATGTTCCTTTGGGGGACGGCCATCTTTCTGCGTGAGGCGCGGACGCCTCCCTCCGCCGACCAGGTGTTTGTGGTGGGCAAGCAGTGGATGTGGAGAATCCAGCACCTGAACGGCACGCAGGAGATCAATTCTCTCCACGTGCCCGTGGATACGCCTATCAAGCTGACGCTGACTTCGCAGGACGTGATTCACGACTTCGCCGTCCCGGCGTTCCGCGTCAAGACCGACGTGCTGCCGGAAACCTACACCACGCTGTGGTTCAAGGCCACGGAAGTGGGCGATTTCCCGTTCTTCTGCGATCAGTATTGCGGCATGGGGCATTCGCACATGCGGGGCATGCTTTACGTGATGCCTCAGGATGAATATGAAACCTGGCTGAAATCCCGGGGTGAGCACGAGCCGACCATGGCTGAGACCGGCGCCAAGCTCTACAACTCGCTGGGCTGCGTCACCTGCCACGGGACCGGAAAAGGCCCGCCGTTCGTGGGAATTTACGACAAGCAGGTCACGCTGGCAAGCGGACAAACCGTCGTCGCCAATGACGCGTATCTGCGCGAATCGATCATCTCGCCCTCGGCCCAGCTTGTCTCCGGCTATCCGGACATCATGCCGATTTTCAAAGGCCAGGTCAGCGAGGAAGAAATTCTGGACCTCATCGCTTATATCAAGTCGCTGGGTTCTAAGACCAATGGAAGGGGGCAACCATAATGGCAAGCGCAGCGGCTGAAGCGCACGTCGATACCGGCGTCAATTACCTGAACGTCGATTACAGCCTTAAATCGTGGCTGTTCACCACCGATCACAAGCGCATCGGCATCCTCTACCTGCTTGTCATCACGGTGATGTTCGCCATCGGCGGAACGGCAGCGGCTCTGGTCCGCGCGAACCTGCTCTTCCCCAACGGCCTGTTCGAGCCCGCCACTTACAACAAGCTTTTCAGCGAGCACGGGATCATCATGGTGTTTTTCTTCCTGGTCCCATCGATTCCCGCCACATTAGGGAATTTCCTGATTCCCATGATGATCGGGGCGCGCGACGTCGCCTTCCCCCGCCTGAACCTGCTGAGCTGGTACGTCTTCGTCACCGGCTGCGCGATTGAAATGTACGTCCTCATGGCGGGCGGAGTGGACACCGGCTGGACCTTCTACACGCCGCTGAGCACAACATATCTGACCAGCCACGTTCTGGCGGCCGCCGCCGGAGTGTTTATCGCGGGATTCTCGTCGATTCTCACCGGCCTGAATTTCATCGTGACCATCCACAAGATGCGCGCTCCGGGCATGACGTGGTTCCGATTGCCGCTGTTCATCTGGTCCATGTACGCGACCAGCGTCATCTTCATCCTGGGAACGCCGGTCATCGCCATCACGCTGGCCCTGGTTGGAATCGAGCGAATCTTCCACGTCGGCATCTTTGATCCATCGCTGGGCGGCGATCCAATCCTGTTCCAGCATCTTTTCTGGTTCTATTCCCATCCCGCCGTGTACATCATGATTCTGCCGTCGCTCGGCGTGGTCAGCGAGTTGATCGCCGCATTCTCGCGCAAGCGGATTTTCGGCTACCATTTCGTGGCGTTTTCCAGCATCGCCATCGCCGTCATCGGATTTCTGGTGTGGGGCCACCACATGTTCGTCAGCGGCATGTCCGTGTACTCAGGCGTAGTGTTTTCCGCCCTGAGCTTTGCCGTGGCGATACCCTCCGCCATCAAAGTGTTCAATTGGACGGCGACCTTATATAAGGGATCCATTTCTTTCGAAGCGCCCATGCTTTACGCGCTGGGCTTTATCGGATTGTTCACCATCGGCGGGCTGACGGGGCTGTTTCTGGCCACGCTTTCCACCGACATGTATATGCACGACACCTACTTCGTCGTCGCTCACTTCCACTTCATCATGGTGGGTGGCGCGATCATGGGATACCTGGGCGGCATCCACTACTGGTGGCCCAAGATCACCGGCCGGCTCTATCCGGACCGTTGGGCCCGGCTTGCGGCCTTCACGGTGTTCATCGGATTTCTGCTGACTTTCGGACCGCAATTCATTCTGGGCTATTACGGAATGCCGCGGCGCTACGCCACCTATCCGGTGCAGTTCCAGGACTTGAACGTGCTGTCCACGGCGGGCGCCACGATTCTGGGCGTGGGATACGTCATCCCCCTGATCTATTTGATCTGGTCTCTGAAATACGGGAAGGAAGCCGGACCGAATCCCTGGAAATCCCCGAGTCTCGAGTGGCAGACGGCCTCGCCGCCTTCGCCGCACAATTTCGAGACGACGCCCATCATCACGCAAGAAGCTTACGCGTACGGCGAGCAGGAGGCTCACGTTGGCTGATACGGCTGCCCAACCCGTCATCATTTACGAGCAGTTCGACGACCGCGATCAGCAGCATGAATCGGCGGGATTTGGAATGTGGCTTTTCCTGGCTACGGAAGTCATGTTCTTCGGCGGAGTCTTCTGCGCTTACGCTCTTTATCGCTCGCAGCACCTGCCGGGATTCGAAATCGGCAGCCGCCACATCAGCGCGATTACCGGAGCCATCAACACGGCCGTCCTGATCTGCAGCAGTCTGACCATGGCCCTGGCCGTCCACGCCGCCCAAACGGGCAAGCGCACGGCGCTGATGACTTACCTCAGCCTGACGATGATCCTCGGCGGCGTGTTTCTCTATATCAAGTTCATCCTGGAATGGAGCGAGGATTACGCCCACGGTTTCGCGCCGGGACTGCACTTTACCTACACCGGCCCCTACGCCCACTGGGTGGAAATGTTCTTTATTTTTTATTTCATCCTGACGGGCATCCACGCCACGCACATGATCGTCGGGGAAGGCATACTGCTCTCGCTGCTGATCGGCGCGGCGCGCCACAAGTACAATGAGAAACGGTACAATCCCGTCGAGATCGCCGGACTTTACTGGCACTTCGTGGACATCGTCTGGATCTTTCTGTTTCCCCTGCTTTATCTGATCGGAGGGCGCTACCACTTATGAGCACCGAGCACATCGCTTCGCGCAAGCTCTATTTCGGCGTCTTCTTCGCCCTGCTCTGCCTGACGGCGCTCACCACCGGCGCCGCCTACGTTGATCTCGGCGCCTGGAACACCGTGGTGGCGATGGCGATCGCCTTCTGCAAAGCTTCGCTGGTCGTTCTCTTTTTCATGCACCTGAAGTGGGGGACCGGCACCATGAAGACGGTGGCCGTCGTGGCCATCGCCTGGCTCACGCTTTTGATCGTGCTCACCAATGTGGACAACCACACTCGCGACTGGATCGGCACGCCCCAGGGACTTCAAAGCTCCGCCGTCGTCCAGCCGCAGAACCCGCCCGCGCGCACTCCGGCCGTCAAGCCCTAGTTCCTGCTTCCCCGGCCTGAGAATTTCTACTACCTCTTTTTAAGTTTTGCCAGCCGCGCCCGGACTTCCGCCGCGTCGGAGGCGTTGGGAGCGAGTTCAAGATAACGCTCGTACTCGGCGCGCGCCCGGCCGTCCTGCCCGGCCTGCTCCAGCAGGCTCGCCAGCTCCTTGTGCGCCGCCGCGTTTTGGGGATCGATCTTCAGCAGATCTTCACACTGTGAGGTTGCGTCGGCAAAATCCTTTCGCCCCTCGAGCGCCTTGACCAGATTCATCCGGGCGTCAACATCCTGAGGACGCAGGCGAAGATATTCCTTGTAGTGTCCGATCGCTTCGTAAAGCTGGCCCTGCCGGCGCAGCGCATTCGCCAGGCCCAGGCGCGCGTCGCTGAAGTTGGCGTTATCGCGCAGCGCCTCGCGAAATTCGCTGATGCCGCTCGCGGTCTTTCCCAGGCTGATTCGCGCCGTGCCGAGCAGATAATGTCCTTGCGCGGAATTGGGCGTGATCTTGAGCGCCGCTTCGGCCTCGGCTTCGGCGCCGGCCGGATCGTTCGCCTTCATCTGAAGAGCGGCCAGCGCGAGGTGCAGGTCAGCCGAATCGGGTTTCGCCTTGACCGCCTCCTCCAGAGTTGTTTGGGCTCCGGACAAATCGCCCGCGCCTTTAAGCGCTTGCGCCAGACCGGAAAGCGCGAGAACGTCCTGCGGGCTTGAGGCGAGCGCCGTGCGGTAAGCGGAAATCGCGCCCTGGAAATCGCCCCGCTTCAGAAGCGCCGCGCCCAACGCCGTCTGATCGCCCGCATCCTTCGGCTGAAGGCCGGCGGCGATGCGCAATTCGGCGACAGCACCCTGCGGGTCGCCGTTCTTCTCCAGAGCCTTGGCCAGCCGCGTGTGGAGAGTCGGATCCTCGGGCCGGCCGCGGATAGCGTCGCGATAGGTGGGAATGGCGAGAGCGTAATTATTCTGCTCCACCAGCAGATCGCCGAGGGCCGAAAGAGCTTCGGGATCGTCGGGCTGAATCTTCACGGCGCGATTCAACTCTGCCAGCGCGCTTTTGGAATCGCCTTCGGCCTTGAGCGCCAGGGCCAGCCGGTAATGAAACTGCGGATTTTGCGGCCGAAGCCCGATGGCAACACGATACTCCGAAACGGCCTTCTTCAAATCTCCGTCCGAGTTGTAGGCGTTGGCCAGCCGGAGATGGGCATCGGCGTCATCAGGATGCAGGCGGACTTCCTCGGAGTATTCCTTGACAAGCCCTTTCATGTCGCCGGCGGCGGCCAGAGATTCGCCCAGATTGCGATGATAGGCGGCATTATCCGGATCGAGCTTGGTGGCCCGGCGCAACTCTTCGACGGCATCATCCAAAGCGCCGGTTCTCCGCAGCACGAGGCCAAGATGTTCGTGCAGGGATGCGTCATCAGGTTTCAGATGGACCGCCTCCCGGTACTGCGCAATGGCCGCCGAATGGTCACCGATGGAGAGATACGTGGCCGCGAGCTCCGAATGGGCGGCCACATCAGTCGGGCGGTCGCGGATCACCGCTTTGAAGGATTTTTCGGCGTCCGCATAATCGCCCGCCGCGCGGTAGGCCAGACCCAGGGAATATTGGTAATCCGTCTGCCCGGGCGCCAGAACCACGGCGCGGCGAAACTCCCCGATGGCCGCGATCACATGGCCGCCCGTCTGGAGCGCGCTGGCCAGTCGCCAATGCAGATCCGGATCTTTGGGATCGAGCTTCGCAGCCTTGCGGAATTCTTCGATGGCTTCGCCGGTCTTGCCGGATTGCATCAGGGCTGACGCCAGCCCGGCGTGAAGCGCGGCATTGCCGGGATTACGCGCCAGGAAGGTCTGGTACTCGCTGACGGCCTGCGCCGTTTGATCCTGTTGCAGAAGCGTTGTGGCAAGCGAAACCACAAAGCCGGCGTTGCCGGGGTCCAGCTTCAGCGCCTTCCGAAGCTCCGCCACCGCCGCCGGATATTTCCCGCCGGCAGCCAGCACCTGGGCAAGATCGGCGTGGGCCGCAGCATCCTGCGGATTGAGTCTGACCTGAGCCTGGAGTTCCTGAAGCGCTTCGTCGAGCCTGCCCTGAAGTCCCAGCACGATTCCGAGATCACGATGGGCATTCGGCAAATTCGGGTTGAGCTTCAGCGCCTTGCGGAATTCCAGAATCGCTTCCTCATGTTGATGCAGAGCGGCAAGAGCGTTGGCCAAGTCCTCGTGCGCCTGAGCGGAGCCGGGAGACAAGGCAAGGGCCTGACGGTAGGATTCCTCCGCCTCCGTCCATTTCCCCTGGCGGGCCAGCGAGTCGCCATGCCTCAGGTAATCATTAGCTTTTTCAGGCGGCTTCTGAGCTGCGCAAACTGACAAGCCAAGCGTGAAGACGGCCAGGCAAACGATGAAGGCGAACGATATGCGGCGCACGGATTTTCCCCCGACTCTGCTCCCTCACCCACTAGGATACACCCAAGACGAGCGTCGAATATAATGCACCGGGTTGACTGCCGCGCCGCGCCGGTTTAATTTTCCAAGGTCCTTTTGAGGGCCTGCAGTATGATTGCGCCGCGGCTCGGGAATCCCGGCTGGCTATGAACAACGTCCTTCAATTCTTCCGGCGGCGGCCCGGCACTCGTTCGGCCCTGCTGCTCTCGGGCAGCCTCATCTTCCTGGTCGGCTTGCTGGTGGTTCCGCTCATTTACCTTTTTGTGGTGAGCTTCGCAGCGCGATCCTCCTACGGTACGATTCGCTGGACGTTTCGATTTTCCAATTACTGGACGGCTTTTCAGCCGCTCTATCTCGGAATTTACTGGCGCTCGCTCTGGATTGCCGCGCTCACCACGCTTTTCTGCCTGCTTCTGGGTTACGTCGTCGCCTACACCATCGCGCTGCGGGTTTCCGGGGCGTGGCGCTCCGTGCTGCTGATTCTGGTCGTCATTCCCTTCTGGACCAGTTTTCTGATCCGCACGTACGCCTGGATGCTGATTCTGCGGACGGAGGGCCTGGTCAACAATTCGCTGCTCGCGCTACACCTGATTCATACGCCGCTTCGCCTGCTTTACACGTCGTTCGCCGTTTTCCTGGGACTGGTTTACGGAAATCTCCCCTTCATGATTCTTCCGCTTTACTCCGTGCTGCAGAAACTCGATCCCGCGCTGATTGAGGCGGCGAAAGATCTGGGCGCGGGCCGCTGGCAAACTTTCCGCCGCGTAACGCTGCCGCTTTCGCGCAACGGCCTGGCGGCGGGCTGCGTGCTGGTCTTTATTTCCTCCATCGGAGCCTTCATCACTCCGGATTTGCTGGGCGGCGCGCGCAGCATGATGATCGGCAACCTGATTCAAAACCAGTTTGCCGTGGCGCGCGACCAGCCCTTCGGCTCGGCCGTGGCCTTTCTGCTGACGTTCGTCGTGCTGGTGCTGCTGCTCGCAAGCCTGCGGAATTCACAGCGCGCCACGCGGGAGATTCTGCGATGAAGCGCGCTACAGGCAACAGTCCGGGACTCGCCACGGCCACAGGCGCGGTCTATCTTTTTCTCTACGCGCCCATCGCGGTTCTCGTGATCTTCTCCTTCAACAAATCCCGCCTGGCCGCCCGCTGGATGGGATTCACCGGCGAATGGTACACCACGCTGTGGCGCGACCAGCGGATTTTCCAGTCGCTGGTGAACAGTCTGGTTACCGCCGCGTCCGTGACTCTGATCTGCGTCGTTCTGGGAACGATGGCGGCGCTGGCCATGCCGCGAATTTCCCGCCGCTGGCGAATGGCGTTCGACGGCCTGGTTTATTTTCCGCTGATTATTCCGGAAATCGTTCTGGCCGTCGCCATGGTGATCTTTTTCAGCCTGGTCCGCCTGCAACTGAGCCTGGAGACTATCATTCTGGCGCACGTCACGTTCTGCGTTTCGTTCGTCATCATCATTGTCGGAGCGCGGCTTGCCGAATCGGATCCCTCCATGGAGGAAGCCGCGCTCGATTTGGGCGCAAACGAATGGACCACGTTTTTCCGCGTGACGCTGCCGCTTGCCGCGCCCGCCATTCTCTCCGCCGCGCTGCTGGTTTTCACTACGTCCTTTGACGATTATCTGATCACATCCTTCGTCGCGGGTGTCGGGTCCACCACGCTGCCGCTGCAAATTTATTCCATGCTGAAGCGCGGCGTCACTCCGGAAATCAACGCCATCTCCACGGCGATTCTGGCCGCCACGATTCCTCTGGTCTTTATCGCCCAGCGGCTGGAGCGCGGCAGGATGCGCCTGCGCAGCGCGCTGGCCGGGCTTTCCGCGGTTTGCCTGCTGATGGCCGTGCCGCTGATCGCCAGAACCTGGCCCGCGCGATCCAATCTGCCCCAGCTCAACATCTACATCTGGTCGGATTACCTTTCGCCGCGCCTCATCAACGGCTTCGAGCGCGAATGCCATTGCCACGTCAATTACGACTACTACGATTCGAATGAAGCGCTGCTCGCCAAGCTCCAGGCCGGCAACAGCGGTTATGACCTCGTCGTGCCGAGCGATTACATGGTGCAGATTCTGATTCAGCAGGGATTGCTTGCGCCGCTCGACAAATCGAAACTGCCCAACATCTGGAAGAATGTCGATCCGCGATTCCTCGGGCTGCCCTTCGATCCCCACAACGATTATTCGGTTCCTTACGCCTGGGGAACGACGGGCCTCGCTTATCGCTCCGATCTGGTCAAGGCAAAAGTTGACAGTTGGGACGTGATGTTCAACCCGCGCTACGCCGGGCACATCCTGCTGCTCGACGATATGCGCGAAGTGTTTGGAATGGCGCTGAAGAAGCTCGGCTACTCGCTGAATTCAACCGACCCCGAACAGATCCGCCAGGCGCGCGATCTGCTGATGAAAGAAAAACCGCTGGTGCGGGGGTATAACAGCTCCAATTTCGAGCAGGATCTTGTGGCGGGCGATGCATGGATCGCGCAAGCCTACAACGGCAATCTGACTTTCGCTATGCGCGACGAGCCGAGCATCCGCTATGTGATTCCGAAGGAAGGCTGCACGATTTCCGTGGATTGCGCCTGCATTCCGCGCGACGCCGTGCACACGAAACTGGCGCTGGAATTTATCAATTATTTCCACCGGCCGGAAGTGGCGGCGGAGTTCATCAACGATTGCGGCTTCAATACTCCGAACATGCTCGCGCCGCGCTACGTGGATAAATGGCTATTGCGGAATCAGGCCGTCTTTCCCGACCCCGCCTCGCTCGGGCATTGCGAATTCATGCGCGAAATCGGCCCGGCCGTGAAGCTCTACGATCGCTATTGGACGGAAATCAAGGCGCAATGAATGGATTCGGAAAGAATCGTCGCGCGCAATCCTTTCCGGCTTATGCCGTCAACATTATCAGTGGCTTGCCTGGGGCGCGACCTGGCCCTGATTCGCACCTGGATTGGCGGGAGCCGGTGATTGAGGCATCGCCGTCTGACCGTGCATGCCCTGGCCTCCGGCCGGAGCGCTGGAAGTGACTTCCCAATGGTCGCCGGCCTTCTTAAGCTGGTAGCGAACCAACACTTTCGCGTCCGGTGAAACTTTGCCCTGGAACTTCACCAGCGCTTCCGCGGTATCGCCGTTGAACTTCACGCTCTCGACCGACGTCGTAAAATTGCTGAGCTCGAGTTGAGAGTTTCCTTTCAGGTGCGCTTCCACCGCCTGAAGCACCGCCGCCTTGGTATCGATGCCGCCCTTCTGGCAACCTGCCAGTATGACTGCCGACAGAATGACTCCCGCGACTACCCCACGCATAGGTTGTGACCTCCTTCAGTGAAAGTACTCGAACCAGCCTCAGCCTGTCAAAGCGAAGAAGGCGTGGGCCGGTCCGAACGGACTCCCATCAACCGTAACCTTCCCTTGACTTCACAAAGCGGATACTGTATGACGTAATTCCAAGCGATGGTAGCAGCTCGGGCCCATTACGTCATAGCGCTGGCTTTGATCGCGGCCGGAATATCCGCCGCCGCGCAATCGCCTGCGACCAAAAGCACGCCGGATCTCTCCAAAGAAGCCGCCATTATTGAGAGCTACCATACCACGTACACCTTCCAGGACGATGGAACCACGGTGCAAAATGTCACGACGCGAATCAAGGTGCAATCGGAAGCGGGGGTTCAGCAATACGGCGTGCTGGTTTTCAGTTACCCCAGCGCCACCTCTCATGTCGACATCGATTACGTCCGCGTCCGCCAGCCCGACGGCACCGTGATTGTCACCCCTTCATCGAGCATTCAGGACGTCACGCCGCAGATCACCATTGCCGCGCCGGAATACAGCGATCTCAGGCAGAAGCACGTGGCCGTCAAAGGCCTGACGCCCGGAAGCGAGATTGAGTACCACATCGTTTTCACGGAATTCTCTCCGCTGATACCCGGGCAATTCTGGCTCGGCTACGACTTTACAAAGGATTCCATCATTCTGGACGAACAGCTTGAAGTGAATGTGCCCAAGGATCGGGCAATCAAACTGAAGAGTTCCGACATCCAGCCGAAAGTCACCGAGCAGGGCGACCGCAAGATTTATCTCTGGAAGAGCAGTTGCCTCAAGGACGTCACGCCGACGCCGCATCCCGCCGGCCAGCAGCCGCCGCCCGATGTTCTTCTCAGTACGTTTCAGAGCTGGGGGCAATTGGGAAAGTGGTGGGCTTCACTCGAAGGCCCGCAGGAAGCTCCGACCGCGGCCATTCGTGCCAAGGCCGCCGAACTCACCAAAGGTTTGACGACTCCGGACCAAAAGCTCCAGGCAATCTATTCTTACGTGGCCGAACAGTTCCGCTACATCGGCGTTTCCTTCGGCATCGGCCGCTACAAGCCGCACGCCGCGGATCAGGTGCTTTCCAACGGATACGGCGACTGCAAGGACAAGCACACTCTGCTGGCGTCGCTGCTCCAGGCCGCGGGCATTAAGGCCTATCCGGCGTTGATCAATTCCTCGCGAAAGATCGACCCCGACGTGCCTTCACCCGCTCAGTTCGATCACGTCATCACGGTGGTTCCGGAAGGCCAGAAGCTCGATTGGATGGACACCACTTCGGAGCTGGCGCCGATGGGCCTGCTGGTCTTCAGTTTGCGGAACAAGCACGCCCTGGTCGTCCCCGAAGCCCAGCCGGCTTATCTGGCGATGACGCCTGCCGAAGCGCCCGTTCCGGATCGTGTGACCTTCGAGGCCGATGGAGCGCTGTCCGACGACGGAACCTTTACCGGCAAGATGAAGGAAACGGTTGATGGCGACAAAGCGCTTCTGTTGCGCCTGGTCTTCAACAACATCGCCCAATCCGACTGGGAGAAGGCAACGCAAAGCATCGCCGAGGGGATGGGGTTCGGAGGAACCGTCAGTAACGCTGAAGTTTCGTCGCCGGAAGATACCAGCAAACCGTTTACGCTGTCCTACGATTACGTCCGCAAAGATTATTATGAATGGTCGAAGCAATCACCGCACCAAATCGGTCCGCCTTTTCCTCCTATAGGGGTTCCGCCCCTGCCTCACACGGACGACAAAACTCCGCAGCCCTTCATCCTGGGCGAGCCGGGCGAAGTCGACTATCACGCCAGCATCAAGGTGCCCAAGGGGTTGACAGCCACGCTGCCCAAGCCGCTGGATCTCAGCACTTCGTTCGCCGATTACCACTCCTCCTACTCCTTCAAGGACGGCGTCCTGACCGCCGAGAAGCGAATGATCGTCAAAGCCGACGAAGTCGCCGTTGACGAGCTGGATGCCTATCGCAAATTCCAGAAGGCGATGGAGAGCGACATCGAAAACCAAATCACGTTGAACGGCGGAACAGGCGCCAACGCCGGCGAGTTGTCTTCTGACCAACTGAACTCGACTGCGCTGCAGATCCTTAATAATGGAGGGGACGCGTCGAAGGCCCGCGACCTCCTGCTGAAGGCCACGAAAGCGGACCCGGAGAGCAAGTGGGCCTGGAACAACCTCGGTCGAGCTTACGAGTCGCTTGGTAATACGGATGACGCAATTCACGCATACAAGAAGCAGATCGAGGTAAACCCTTAAGATCAATACGCCTACAATAACCTCGGCAAGGCCTACGCAGCCCTCGGTGACACTGACGACGCAATTCACACCTATAAGGAAGATATCGAGGTGCATCCAGGGGACCGGTACGCCTACGATTCTCTCGCCATTCTTTACTGGAAACTGGGGCGAATCGACGAGGCCATCACCGTTTATCGTGAGCTTCTCCAGAAACATCCCAACGACGAGACGGGCCACTGGGGTCTGGCTGCCAGCCTCTTCAACGAGCAGAAGTACAGAGAGGCGGCCGTCCAGTATGCGACGCTAGTGAAGGCATACCCTGAGAACCCGAAATACGAGCTGGCACTGGGCCAGACGGACCTTCTCGCGGGGAAAGCGGCCGAGGCCGTCGCGCCCCTCGAAGAAGGCGTGAAGCTCAGTCCGACTCCCGTAAATTACAACAATGTTGCCTACATGATGGCGGAGCACCATTTGAAGTTGGCGGAGGCCGAGGACTTTGCCTCGAAAGCCGTGCAAGGAGCCGAAGCCAAGAGCGCCAACATAAACCTGAGCGACCTTCGGGACGAGGACCTGCTGGCGATGGATAACCTCGACCACTTTTGGGACACGCTTGGGTGGGTCCTTTTCCGCGAGGGGAAGGCGGCAGCGGCGAGAAAATACGTGGCTGCAAGTTGGCAGCTTGGGCAGCATGCCGTGGTCGCCGACCACCTGGGCCGGATCGACCGGGAGCTTGGTCACCACGCAATGGCGGTTCACGACTATGCGCTGGCTGCAGCCAGCCCAGGGCCGTCCGCCCCCCCAGGGTATGTCGGCCTGTACTTTGCCACCTCCGCCCAACCCTCTTTTGGCGACCCCGATGCTCGTGCCCGGCTGGAGAACCTGGTCGGCAGCACCAGTCGCGCGGACGCCGCTGTGAAGAAGGCGCAAGACGAACTCTCCGCCATGCGCACTTACGAGGTCAGCAAGACCGGCTTGAAGCCCGGCATGGCGGAGTTTTTCGTCCTCATTGGGCCGGGAGGCAAGGCCGAAGGCGTGAAGTTCGTGAGCGGCGACGATTCGCTCCGCGTGGCGGAGAAAGCGATCGGCGCCGTCAAATTCAATCAGATGTTCCCTGACGACACTCCCATCAGAATCCTCCGCCGCGGCATCCTTTCCTGCAGCAAGTATCTCTCTACCTGCGCCTTTGTTCTGATGAGTCCCAACGACGTCCACTCCGTTAACTAAGCTTGAGTGTCGCCCCCCAGACACGAAGGCAATGCACGATTCGCTCCCGGTTCATTTGCTACGCTGCAAACTGCTCGAAGGGCCGGAAGGCGTCGAGCAGCGCGGCGCGGTAGGCGGCGACGTCGTAGCCGTGCCAGCCTTCCCAGAGCGTGAAGGCGCGGACGCGGTCGTTTGCGAGCCTGGCGCTGGCGTCGGTAATGACGTACTCGATGTTCTCGCCGGGGCGCAGATGGACGCCGGAGCGCTCAAGCTGCCGGGCGGCGACGGCCGTGGCGCTGGCCTGTTTGTAGTCGGCGGGCGGGCGGGAAATCCGCCGGCTGATAACCAGCTCTTCGATGGGCGCGCTGCCGTTTTCAATCCGCGCCAGATAATTCGCCAGCAACTGGCGCGCTTCTTCCAGCCTGCGGCAATACGATTCAAAATCGCGCGCCTGGGCCAGAATCTCGAGCGCCTCATGCTGCATCCGGACGACGATGGGCGGCGTGTCGTGGCGGCGGCATTCGAGCCCGCGAATTTTGACTTCGCCGCTTTGCGCCACGGCGAAAAAACGGTTGGGCACGGGAATTTCCGCGTTCTGCTTGGACGGTAGAAAAACCACGTAGCGATAAACGGCTTCAAGCGCCAGCGGCAGATTCGTCAACCGCTCGATTTCCCGCGCCAGGCGTGCGTAGTCCTCGTTCGTTGCGCCCGCCTTCATAACGTAAAGCGAATCCACCAGCGCGTGCAGCACGCGGTAGCCGCGCTCTTCCGCCGCGTCCTTGGCGACCAGCAATTTCTCGCGCGCCACGGCGTTGATGGCTTCGTGCGCTTCGATCTTTCCAAAACGCGCGTTCTTGTAACCCGTGTAACCGAAGCAGCAAACCAGCAGCCACTTCAGCGCCGAGCGGCGCAGAGAATAGGAATTGGAAGGTGGGCACTCGGCTCTCGACTCCTGACTCTCAACTCTCAACCGTTTTTTGAATTCCTGCCGCTTCGCGATCAGCCGCTCGACGACGCGGCTGGTGATGCCGCGCCGCTTGCGGCAGATGCGGTAGCCGAGTTCGGGCACGCGCGGGGCATCGGGACAGCAGCGGCAGTTGACCGTCTCAGGCGAGATATTGAAGCGCGCCATGATGCTGGGAAACTCGCTCACAAAATCGAGCTCGGCGGCATTTTCAAAAAATCCCAGGCGCGGCGGAAACACCAGCCCTCCGCGGTCAGCCAGCAGCAACTCGTCGGGATGCTTGGGGCTTTCCGGCTCGGCCTTCTGCGCGGGAATCAGCGTGCCGTCACGCCAGGCGAGCTCCATCTGCATGTAGGAGATTCCCGTTCCGGTCGTGGTGCGCGCGCAGTATTGCACGGGCAGCTTGGTCACGCGCGCCAGCTCCCACAAACCGTCGAGCTCGCAGCGATGCGCGATAAAGGAATTGCGCGTATCCACGTGCAGCCGGCCGAAAAGCGTGGTGGCGCTGCCTTTGAAAAGCACACGGCCGTAGCTGGTGTAACTGCGCTCGCGGCTGCGCACGGGCCCGCCACGTTTTAATTCTTCCGGCCGGTTGAGCGAAAGTGAAAAACCACGCCGCCGCGCCTGGCGCTCGAGCGCCGGCAGAAGCGTGGCATCTCCCCACTCGGTCAGAATCAGATCGGGATCCAAAGCGCGCAGCAGGCGCTCGAAACCCGAGGCCACGGGCTCTTCCGCATCGTCGAGGATTTCAAGCTTGCCGTCGCATTCAGCTTCCACGGCGCCGCGACGGCCGTGCTGCGGGTCCACGCGCGAAAGCCCTTCCAGCCGCAATTGCATGGTGCGCAACGGCGGCAGTTCGTAATCCACCGCCCATTCATCGTCGCGCGATTCGAGCGCGAGAATTTCAGGATTAGCGATGGAACCGCCGCGCACTTCCGCTTCCACTTTGGCCAGCGGAAAAACATTCTTCTCCCAGCAATAAAGCGAGGCGAGCATCAGGTCGGAGTTGTAGAGCCGGAACGCTTCGCCCACGCGCTGCACAAAACGCACGAGCGGCGCAAACTGCGCGGGACGGACGCTGATTTCAAGCACGCGCACCGGACCGTCCCAGATGTCTTCTTTTTCGGTCAGGCGGCAGACGGCGCGGGCACGGCGAGCCAGTTCCTGCGCCAGGTGGCGCTGCAACGGCTCCGGCCCGCGCACGTAGAAACTCGGGTGGAAAGAACGGTCAATCAGACGGAGGCGTTTCGGGTTTCCGCTCTGCGGGATCAGCCACAGCGTCATGCCCTCGGGCGACGGATAGAGGTCGAGAATCCATCCACTGAGTCTCAAGGCTCACACCCCATCGCGCTTCGAGCGCGCGCAGGCGGATTTCATGGTCGAGCCCGATGGCCACGTTGATGGCGTCCATGGCGTGCACGGGATACTCGTGCGTGCAGGCCTGAATGTAGAGCCGCACGCGGTTGAACATCGCTTCAAAGTGCGCGCGCTCCTCGCGGCGCAGAGCTCGGCCGAAAACGCGCTCCCAATTCTGCAGTTCCTGCTCGATCACATCGCGGAAAGTCGCGAGCGTGCGGCCCACGCATCACCTCCTGCCGCGCGGCCGGCGAGCGGCGGCGCATTCGATCCTGCAGTCCGCTCGTCCTGAAGGATAGAATGCCGGCGCTCGCAGATCAGCCTGGGCCGGCCGTTTTCAGCGGCGTCGAACTTCCAGATTTCCGCCGCGGCGGCGCAGGTCATGGAGAAGAAGGCCCGGCGCGCAGGCAAGGGCGCAAAAGTTTCCGCCGATGAAAACAGCGCCATCGAGAGCGGCGCCGCACCTGCGGCCTGCGCACGCTTGAGATGCGCCAGCGCCCGCGCTAGCGCCAGGCGCGCGTCGGCATCGCGCACGTCTTCGTCAAAGTAGAGATCGGGCAGCGCGGTCACGATCAGCACTTCGGCGGGAAACACCGCGAGGAAGCGAGGCACGCGCGCGATGAGTTCCGTAAGCTGAAAGCAGGTGAAGGCGCGGGCAATCTGCATGCGCCGGCTGAATTCGCGAAAGTCAACGCCGCGCTCGCGAGCCAGACGCTCCAGCAGACGCGGGTCGGCCGAGTTTGCGCCATCGAGAAACAGGACGCGTTTGCCGCTCATCAAAAGGCCCGGCAAAAAGTAATGGCTGAGCCGTGCTGAATTGACATGCCCGTGAAAAACCGACAGGCCCTGCGCGGGCAACGTCCAGCGATGGGAAGCAGGATTCTGATTTTCATTAACATATTCTGAATGTGAGCTTTGCATAAAAACTCCGGAACAATAAAGTGTGACAATTTTGCACAATCACTTACCTGAGACCTGCCCAAGATAGGCGAACAAAAAGCGAAAGTCAAGAGGAAAAATGGGGGCCGTAAATCAGAAGTCCGGGGCGGGTTTCAGAACGAATGCGATTCGCGGGCTATGGCAAAAACCATTTCGCCGTGGCCCGTTTTCAGGTTGGTCAGAGTCAGAGCGTAGAGCCGGCCCTTATTGAAAGCGGCTTCCAGTTTGTGATTCGTGCCGATCCAGGTCAGGTGCTGGCCGCCGGCGTAGTCGGTCATGGAGATTTGGGGCGCGCCCAGCGTCTGCTGGACTTCATCCACCGTCGCCGCGCGGCGAAGCTCTTGCGATTGCCCGGCATCCGGCCCGCTTTCGCCCGAAGCCGCTGGTTCGACCAGCGCGCCAAAAGCCGTTTCAATTTTCTGCTCCCGCACGGCCGCCCGGTGCGCCGCCCGCTCCCGCCTGAGATACGGCCAATAAAACCTGAGCCCGACGATCAGCGCCACAATCACCGCGCCCTGAATCAGAAAGATCTTGGCCCGCGCATCGCCGGAATCAGAAATTGATTTTGTCAGCACGGCCACATTGTAGCGCCGCAAAGGCTCCGCCCAGAGCTAAAAACCGCCCAATCCGGAAAAAGACTTGACAAGCCCCTAACATATATGACTATAGTCATATATGACCTCAGTCACAAATAAACAGGACTCCCGGCGCGAGCGTAAAAAGGCCGCCATCCGCGACCGCATCATCACCGAAGGCATCCGGCTCTTTTCCCGACACGGCATCGCCGGCGTAACCGTGGAACAGATTGCGGAAGCCGCCGACATCGGCAAGGGGACGATCTACAACTATTTCCAGACCAAGGAAGACATCGTCGTCGCGCACATGGTCAACGTCGAGCGCCGGGTGCAGGCGAAGCTGCGGCGATTCGCAAGGTCGCGGGCGCCGCTTCATTCCATTCTGTCTGACTTTCTGCTCTCTCAGTTGCGCCAGAAGGCGTCCGACCACGAATTTGCCCGGGTCTTTCTTGCGCACATGTTCCTGCACCGCGAGCAATTTTTCCCCACCATGGTGGAACTGCAGAAGGTGGTCGATCCGCCGCTGGAAGAGCTATTCCGCAGCCTCCAGAAGCGCGGTGCGATCCGGCCCGACGTAAGCCTTCCGGACCTCATCATTGATTTCAAAACCATCCACCTTGGCCTGACAGCGTTTTGGGTGATTGAAGGCCCGCCCTTCAAGGAAACCGAGAAAGCGGTCCGGCGGCAGATGCAATTGTTTTCGAAAGGACTGGAGGCGCCCAATGATCGCTAGATGCTTTCTGATTTTGGCCGCAATCGGGCTGGCGGCCGGCACGTCGCGAGCGCAAACGGACGCGAGTCTCTTTGCGGCACGCCAAAAACCGGGGGAACGGATGACTTACCAGATGAAAGGAGTCAACGAAGACTGGAAATACGAGGTCGAGGCCTCGGGAACTGTGAGAAAGGATTCGAACGGAAATCTGGTTGAGGAATTCACCTGGTCCCATCTGGTATCGAACGGCGCCGCCGTAGACCTTCCCTCGCCGGGCGGGGAATTTCACGAGGTGTTATCGCTCGATCCGGACAAGCCGCCTCTAATGCCGAACCTGGCCGCGGCTCCTCCCATGCTGATCGGTCCCATCACGGACCTTGGCACTTTTTATGTCGACCTGTGGCTCGCCGCCAAACTGGGCAGCAAGCTGGCGCGTGCCGGAGACCATGCCGATTTCAACATTGGCATCCCCGGCTCCTGGGCGGACGGCAAGCGCGTCCTGACCGGGCAGAGCGCGGTCAATTTTGAGTTCACCGTTCTGAACACCGATCGGGCGGCGAACACCACCACGCTTCAGGTGCGCCACGTGCCGCCCGTCGAACCTCGAGTGCAACTCCCCGCACCGTGGATGCAGGAACCGGCCGGAACCTCGCCATCGAACTGGGTTCAGGTGGTAAACCGGGACGGCGGATTTGCTGCGGGAGCCGGCAAAGAAACCTTTGACGTCCGAATCGAGGTCAGCCTAGCGGACGGAAAAATCCTGTCTGCGACCATGGACAATCTGGTCGAAGGCAAAGAAAGAGATTGCCGCGACCGCGCGCTCTCAAATTGTGCGGAGGCTCGCCCATTCCGGATTTTCCGCCACATCGAGCTTTCACAGAAGAATCAGTAGGAAAGGAATTCGCACCATGCAGCAAACTCAAGTTCGCTTCCCGGGCCTGGCGGCCAAAACGATGGTCAGCCACACGTTGACTTACTTCCTGATGGGAGCGCTGGCCGCTTACTTTTTCAACTATGCGGCGCTGATGTCGCAGCCGAACTCCGGCATGCGCCCCTTTAACAGCGCGTGGGTGATGGCGGGCCCGCTGTTCCAGCCGATTCGCGGGCTGCTGTTCGCGGCGGTCTTCTATCCCCTGCGCGAAGTTCTGTTCGGCAAAAAGAACGGCTGGCTGGTGATGGGCTGGATGCTGGTGGGGCTGGGCATTCTGGGAACGTTCGGGCCGGCTGCCGGCTCGCTCGAGGGCCTGATTTACACTCCCACGCCCGCGCTGTCACAACTGAAAGGTTACCTGGAAGTGGTGCCGCAGGCGCTGCTGCTCTCGGCGCTGGTCTGCTACTGGGTGAATCATCCCGCCAAAAGATGGCTGAACTGGACGCTGGGCATCATCTTCTTTATTGCCATGGCGCTGCCCGTGCTGGGCCTGCTCACCCGGCACATGAGGTGAGGCGGCGACTTTAGAGTCCGAAGCGCTCCGCTGTCGTGGTCCCTTCGGCGATGTTGCGCGCCATCGCAATTCCCTGCCACACTGGTGAACCTGCGCCCTGCAATCGGGCGAAGGGACAAAATGCGCGCCAGAACACTCGACGAAATTTGCCGCGACCCGCGGGTGACGGTGCGGCGCGGCGGACCTCCCGACCCGGACGGCCGGTGCGTGGTTTACTGGATGCAGCGGGCGCAGCGGGCCGTGGACAATCCCGCGCTCGATGCGGCGGTTGAGGCGGCGAACGCGCTGCACAAGCCGCTGGTGGTTTTTTTCGGCCTGGTGCCTTTTTATCCCAACGCCAATCTGCGCCACTACACTTTTCTTGCGCAGGCGATTCCCTGCCTGGGGCGCGGCCTTGAAAAACGGCGAATCGGTTTTGTGCTGCGGCGGTATCCGGAGCATCATCTGGCGGCTTTCTGCGACGAGGTTCGCGCGGCGCTGGTGGTGGGCGATGAGAATCCGC
This sequence comes from Terriglobia bacterium, assembly GCA_046706005.1. Classification (GTDB taxonomy): domain Bacteria; phylum Acidobacteriota; class Terriglobia; order UBA7540; family UBA7540; genus JBJKPU01. The sequence continues at coordinate 77,370 of JBJKPU010000065.1, forward strand.
TGCGCGAAACGGAACGCTGGCGGCAGACGGCTGCCCGGCAGTTGCGCGTGCCGCTGTGGACGGTTGAGGCGGACGTCATCGTGCCGTGCAGACTGCTGGAAAAGGAACAGTACGGGGCGCGCACGATTCGTCCGCGATTGCGCGCATTACTGGGCGAATTTCTAGTGGCGCCCGCGAACCCCAAAGCGGCCGTGGCGTGGAAACGGCCGAAGCAGGTGACTTCGCTTGCGCCGGACGGCGATTTGCTCGCGGGCTTTCCGGCTGCGGCGGGTGCGGGACCCGTCGCGACCTTTCGCGGCGGAAGCGATGAAGCGCGGCGAGCGCTGGCGCGATTTATCCGCAACAATCTCGCGGGATACTCGCAACGCCGCAACCGGCCGGAGCAGGACGGCACCAGCCGCCTATCACCTTATCTGCATTTCGGGCACATCGGGCCGCACACCGTGGCGCTGGCGGTGAAAAACGCCGCCGCGCCGCGCGTGCATCGCGAAGCTTTTCTCGAACAACTGATCATCCGGCGCGAACTGGCGGTGAACTTTGTCCGCTTCAATCCGAAATACGACAGTCTCGCAAGCGCCGAGCCGTGGGCGCGGCGGACGCTGGCCGAACATCGGCGCGACGAGCGCGAGCACGTCTATTCCGAGCGGCAACTGGAAAACGCGGAGACGCACGATCCGCTGTGGAACGCGGCGCAGCGGCAGATGGTTGCGGGCGGATGGATGCACGGCTATCTGCGAATGTACTGGGCGAAAAAGATTCTGGAATGGACGCGCTCGGCGGAAGAAGCCTTTGCAGTCGCCGTGCGGCTGAACGACCGTTACGAACTGGACGGGCGCGATCCCAACGGCTACGCCGGAATCGCGTGGGCCATCGGAGGCAAGCACGACCGCGCCCGGGGGCCGGAGCGGCCGGTTTACGGAAAAATCCGCTACATGTCCTATCCGAGCACATCGAGGAAGTTCGACAGCCGGGCGTACATGCAGGATGTAGCGAAGCTCACCGGCAAACAGGAGTAAGATAACAATTCGCCGCGGGCGCAGGCCGGCGGGGACGGATCGAAAAACGGGAAAACGGGAGACGAAATGGGAAACCCATTCAAGGGACACGGTAAGGCGATTGTGATTGGCGCGGTCGTGATATTCGGACTGGCGCAACTGATCCGGCCGGCAAGGACCAATCCGCCCATCGTGGCGAGCCGGACAATCGAGGCAAGCGTGAAGGTTCCGCCCGCGGCCGACGCCATCCTGAAGCGTTCCTGCGGCGATTGCCACTCGAACGCGACGCGCTGGCCGTGGTACAACAACGTGGCGCCCGTGATGTGGCTGGTGAGTCGCGACGTGAACGACGGCCGCCGCCACATGAATTTTTCCGACTGGCCGAGTTCGAACGTCAAGCGCTCCGACCATCTGCTGGAACACATCTGCCACGAGGTGACGACCGGCGACATGCCGCTGTGGTTCTATCTGCCCATGCACCCGAACGCCCGGCTCTCCAAGGACGATGTTAAAACGCTTTGCCAGTGGACCACCGCCGCGCGCGCGCAGCTTGCAGCGCCGCCGGCTCAGGCTCCAAAAACCGCACGGTGAAACGCGTTCCCCAAAACCTCCGCCGCGAGCCGCGAGAAACTAAATCGGCTGGGCGCCTTGACGTGGGCAATCTCCTTTGTTAGTGTGGCACCACGGTTAGGCCGGGTATACACGCGAGCTAAATCCGAATCCTCTGTCGGAAGGAGTCTTCCTTATGGGACGATTCTTAGCCTTGATTTACGGCCTGTTTTGCTACTTCCTCTTTCTGGGCGTGCTGCTTTATGCCATCTGGTTCATCTGGACCATGGATCGGGCACAGGCGGGTGGCTCGCCGCTGCGGGCGCTGCTGATTGACGCCGGATTGCTGGCGCTGTTCGCCGTGCAACACAGCGTGATGGCGCGGCAGGGATTCAAGCGCGTCTGGACCAGAATCGTGCCGCGGCCGGTGGAACGCAGCACCTACGTGCTGGCGGCGGACCTGGCGCTGCTGGCCGTGGTCTATTTCTGGCAGCCGGTGCCGCGCCTCGTCTGGAACGTGCAATCGAGCGCCGGCCAACTGGTCCTGGAAATTCTGTTCTGGGCGGGATGGGGCCTGCTGGTGATCTGCACCTTCTTTGTCGATCACTTCGATTTGTTCGGGCTGAAACAGGTCTGGCGGTACTGGAAGGGGCTGCCTTATGAGCCTCCGCACTTCCGGACGCCCGCGCTCTACAAATACGTCCGGCATCCCATCTACCTGGCGTTCCTGATCGCGTTCTGGAGCACGCCGCGCATGACGGCAGGCCATCTTTTCTTTGCGGTGATGTGCACGGGCTTTATCCTGGTGGCGATTCAACTGGAAGAGCGCGACCTGATTCATTTCCACGGCGACGAATACCGGGATTACCGGAATCGCACCTCAATGCTGCTGCCCTGGCTGCCGAAAAGAAAGGCATAGAACCCCGCGCGACGAGGCAAGCCGCAAACGGCCGCCAGCGCACCGAAGCCGGGAGCCGGTCCTCCGGTCGCGACTGCAACCCATCACTTCCATTCATTTATCTGCCAGCCTTTGTCTTCCGGCTCTGCGCGGAACTGCGGGCGGCCGCAGATGAACCGTCGGCCGAAGTCCGAATCAAAATGTGAACTCCCCGCCACCGGGCCACGTATCAATACATGAAGGCGAAGGAAGTGAGACGGCTTTCCACGGCGCGTCGAGGCAGAGCTCTGCGGACTTGGTTCAAGCGGCCGGCTTCGCCAGGGGAGGATACGGATGGGCAAGCTCGTTCAGGACATCAGATTCGGCCTGCGCATGCTGGCCAAAAACCGCGGATTCGCGGCGATTGCGGTGCTGACGCTGGGGCTGGGGATCGGCGCCACGACCGCCATCTTTAGCGTGGTGAACGGCGTCCTGCTGAACCCGCTGCCCTATCCCGACCCGGGGCGGGTGATGATTCTCTCCGAAAGGACGCGCGAATTCTCGAGCATGTCCGTTTCCTATCCGAATTTTCTCGATTGGCAGCGGCGAAACCGGACTTTTGAAAGCATGGCCTGCTTCCGGCAGGATGAGTTCAATTATTCCGCCTCCGGCGGCGCGGAACAAATTACCGCGCACATGGTTTCAGCCGACTTCTTCAAGACGCTGGGTGTGCCGCCCAAGATGGGCCGCGCGTTTACGTCCGCGGATGACCATCCGGGCGCCGCGCCCACGGTCGTCCTCAGTTACAAATTCTGGCAGCGGCAGTTCGGGGGAAAGGCGAACGCAATTGGCCGTGCGCTGACCATGAACGACCAGACTTACACCGTGATCGGCGTGCTTCCCAAAAACTTCTGGTTTTTCGACCACCGCGACGTTTACGTGCCGATAGGGATTTATGACCGGCTGTGGACAAACCATCGCGATTCGCATCCCGGCATGCGCGTGGTGGGACGGCTGAAGGCGGGCGTCACGCCGGCCCAGGCGCAGGCGGACATGACCGGCATCGCGGGCCGTCTGGCGCAGGAATATCCCAAGGCGGACGCCAACCACGGCATCAACGTCACGCCTGCCCTCAGCTATCTTGTGGAGAACGTCCGCACGACGCTCTATCTGCTGCTGGGCGCGGTGTGCTTTGTGCTGCTGATCGCCTGCGTGAACGTGGCGAACCTGTTGATGAGCCGGTCGGCGGCGCGCGAAAAGGAAATCGCCGTGCGGTCCGCCCTGGGCGCAGCCTGGAGCCGCGTGGTGCGACAACTTCTGACGGAGAGCGTGCTGCTTTCGGTTTTCGGGGGCGGGCTGGGACTGCTGATGGCGTTTGCCGGAACCCGGCTGCTGATGGCCTACGTTCCGGGAAACCTTCCGCGCGCCCAGAACGTGGGACTGGACCTGCGGGTTCTGCTTTTTGCCGTGGGGGTTTCGGCGCTTACGGGGGTGATCTTCGGACTGGCGCCGGCGCTGCGCTCGGCCCGGCCGAACCTGAACGATACGCTGAAGGAAGGCATTCGCGGCTCGACCGGTTCGGGCCATCGGTTGCAAGACGGCCTGGTGGTGGCGGAGATGGGGCTGGCAATGGTGCTGCTTGTGGGCGCGGGGCTGATGGTGGAAAGCATCGTCCGGCTGAGCCACGTCAACACGGGATACAACACGAGCGGTTCGCTGATTTTCAACGTTTCACTGCCGGCGACACGCTACTCCATCGGGAAGAACAATCGGGAATTCTACAGGACGTTTCTGGAGAAGTTGCGCGCGCTGCCCGGCGTCCAGGCCGCAGGTCTGACCGACGATATGCCCATGCGGGGCGACAGCGAAGTCATGTTCTATATCGAGGAGCAGCCCAAACCTATCCAGCAGAACATGCCGCAAGCTATGTTCTACCTGACGAGCCCCGGATATCTACGCGCCATGGGCATCAGCCTGCTGCGCGGGCGGTCATTTACCGAGCACGACAACCTGAGCGGCCAGCCCGTGGTGCTGATTGACGACAACCTGGCTCACGCCATGTTTCCGCATCAGAATCCTATCGGCCAGCACATCATTATTCCCTTTCCCGGCGTCGAGGTGCCGCGCGAGATTGTGGGCATCGTGCGTCACATCAAACACATGGGTCCGGGGCAGACCAGCGAGTGGAAAGTGAATCAGGCCTTCTACATGCCGGCGGCGCAGATCCCCGACCAGTTCTACAAAGCCATCGGCGTGTTCAACGCCACCATCGTGGTGCGCACGGCGACGGCGCCGCAGGGACTTCTGACTGCGGTGAAGCGCGTGGTCCATTCGATCGATCCGGACGTGGCCGTGGTCAACGTGCAGACGATGAGCGAACTGGTGAGTTCGTCGGTGGCGGCGCAGCACTTCACGATGTTGCTGATGATTATCTTCGCCGCGCTGGCGCTGACGCTGGCCGCCGTCGGCATTTACGGCGTCATATCCTATTCCGTCAGCCGGCGCACGCACGAAATCGGAATCCGCATGGCGCTGGGCGCGGAAAAGAAAGACGTGCTGCGGCTGGTGGTGAGACAGGGACTGCGATTGACGCTGGTCGGAGTCGCGGCAGGCGTCGCGGGCGCGCTGGCGCTTTCGCGGTTCATGTCCTCCGTGCTCTTCGGAGTGAAGCCGACGGACCCCCTGACGTTCACTGTGGTTTCCGCGATTCTGGTCGCGGTCGCGCTGCTCGCCACGTACGTTCCGGCCCGCCGCGCCGCCAAAGTCGATCCCATGGTCGCGCTGCGATACGAATAGCGGCGGACGCGCGTGAATTTTTCGTTTTCAAAAACACTCCCAATCGGGATATATTGACGCGGCTGTTTTGCGTCCGACCGCGCGGCGGCGGGCGCGAGGACGCACGATGTTGAACACTGAAAGAGCTGGTCGCGGGTCGCGTCGGCTGCCAATGCCGGCGCGGCCCGTCTGGGGAATTCTGGCGATGACGATGGCGCTGGTGGCACCGGCGGCTGCGCAGAAGTCTCACCCGAGCGACGAAGCGCAGGTCAGGAGCCTGATCGGCAAATATGTTCATGCGGCGGATACGGCGGACCCGAATCTCGCCGGCGAGGTGTGGGAGCAATCGGACGAGGTATCAGTGGTCAATCCCGCGGGACGGTTCCAGGGCTGGCCGGCGATCAAGAGCGATTTCTATCAGAAAGAAATGGGCGAAACGTTTGCCGAGCGTCATTTGAACGTCCATCACATCCGCATTCATGTGAACGGAAACTCGGCCTGGTCGGAATTCAATTGGGACTTTGCGGCTAAATACAGGTCAAACGGCAAGCTGGACAATTCCAAAGGAATGGAAACTCAAATTTACCGCAGGACCGCCAACGGCTGGCGGCTGGTCCACGTGCATTATTCACTCGCACTCGCAGTAAAGTGAGCGCGGGCGGCAATTGTAAATCAAAAACCTCAAAATCAATCTAGCCGAACGGGCCGGCTAATTGCGGCGTGCCCTTCTGCCTCTGGAAGCGGCCCGCCGCGGGGCGGGAGCGTGGCTGCCCAGGCGGTACTGCCGGCTGAAGGCGTCGGCGGGGCTGGAGATGGTGACTTGCAGAATGCCGCGCGCGTCGCAACTGTAATCTTCCTCGGCCTGGCCGGCGGGAGCAGGGTCGAGCCGGTGGACGGGAACGGCGTTCAAATCGAGTTCAGTGCGCAGTGCGGGGTCGAACGGAAATCGAATGTCTTCCCAAACCGTGATGTCGCCCGCGGGACGGCCGTCCTCGCCCAGGCGGCTGCATTCGAGAAAGCGGAAGTGGCCGACGTTGTGAACGGGCGCGTAACGGCGAACCGCCGCGACGGGCGGACCGTCGGGCGAAGGCAGCGGCGTGCCTTTGGCAAAAAGCGGATCGAAACTGGCTGTGCGGCCGCCGTCGGCTTCTCGCCAGACGCCGAAGTAGCGCGTGAAGCGGTCACGAACTTTGTAATCAATTTTGTCGTCGGCGCGGATGGCGAGACCGATGGCCGTGGCCGAGCGCGTGTAAGCCGAGCGTTTTACGCGCGCGCCGAAACGCTCGCGCAGCAGGCGGGCGACGAGAGGAAGTTCCGAGCCGCCGCCGGTGACATAGAGAACGTCCGCGCCCAGAGCGGTGTCGCTGCTGCCGTGACCGGCCAGCAGATCTTCCGTGGCAATCAAAGTTTCCTCAATCAGCGGGCGGCAGCGATCATAGAAATCGGAAACGGCCAGCGAAACAGTTCCCCACTCGGGCCGCGCGCAACTCAAATCCGCTTCCAGCCGGCGCGTGTTGGGATGAATGGATTCCTTTTTCTCGCGGCACTCTTCATGAAGGCGGAAAGTTTCCGCCTGCGAAAGGCCGTTGCGGACTTCTTCCTTAACGTCCGCGGCATCGAGCGCAAGGTCGGCCAGAATCTCATCGAAATCATCGCCGCCCAGCGTGCCGATGCCTTCCGAGGCGATCACGGAATGCTCGTTGCCGTCCACTTCGACGAGCGAAGCGTCAAACGTGCCGCCGCCCAGGTCGTAAACCAGAATGCGCGAAGGCTCCTTCTTGTGATGAGCGGTTCGTTGTCGATGGCCGAATTCGATGCTCGCGGCGGAAGGTTCGTTCAGGATTCCCAGGACGCGAAGGCCCGCCTGGCGGAAGGCTTCCGCGGTGAGGAATCGCTGGTTCGAGCCGGCGTTGGCGGGAACGCCGAGCACGACTTCAAGCGGTTCGGAAGCGGAAATCGAAAGGCTGGAGTTTTCAATCAGGCTTGACTTGAGCGCCAGCGCCATCTCGCGCAGCAGGTCGAGCACGGGGACGACGGCCTGGCCGATTTCAACCTGCGTTTCCGGCCCCGCGCCCTCAAGCCCGCGCTTGAGCGAGCGCAGAAAAGTCCATCCCGGCTCCGATTGCGCCGCCCAGGCCTGCCAGCCGTAAAGCCGTTCGGCGTCGCGCGCTGCCACCAGAGGCGGAAACCATTCCTGCGCGCTCGAATCGGGCGCTTCAAAAGTGATGACCGGATAATTGCCGCGGTCCACCGCCGCCACTACAATTCGCGTCGTGCCAAAATCAATGCCCAGTTTCATTGTTGTCCTCGGAAAATGTTCAATTCCGTATTATACCGCGGTCGCCGGCTGTCGAGAGTCGAGAGTCAAGGGTTTAGAGTTGAAAACTCGATTCCCGTTTTCGGCAGCGGGCTTTCGACTTTCAACTCTCGACTGCTCTTTACACGAAGTCGCGGCCGATGAGGCGCTCGATGCGTTTCTGAATGGGCGGATGAGTCGAAAACAGGTTGGAGAACATCTGGCGCCCGGTCAGGGGCTGGCAGATATACATGTGCGCCATGGAAGGTGAAGCTCGCATGGGCACGCGCTTGGACCACTGATCGATCTTCTGCAGCGCGCTGGCGAGCGCCTGGGGATTGCCGGTGATGTGCGCTCCGGTTTCATCAGCTTCATATTCACGCGAGCGCGAAATGGCCAGCTGAATGAGCATGGCGACAAACGGAGCGACAATCATCATGGCCAGCGCAGAGAACACGCCACCTTCTCGATCGTTGCCGCCACCGCCGAAGCCGCCGAACATTTCCGCCCACATCACCATATTGGCGATCATGCTGATGGCGCCCGCGATGGTGGCCACGACGGCGCTGATAAGGATGTCGCGATTTCGCACGTGCCCCAGCTCGTGCGCCAGCACACCCTCGATTTCCTCGTCGTTGCACAAATCCAGGATGCCTCGTGTCACCGCGACCGATGCGTGTTGCGGATTGCGGCCGGTGGCGAAGGCGTTGGGAGAATCGGTGGGGATCATGTAAATCTTGGGCGCAGGGATATTCGCCTTGGCAGCCAGCCGATCGACAATTTGATAAATGCGCGGATCGTCCTCGCGGGCGATGGGCTGCGCGCCGCTCGACTTCAGGGCGATTTTGTCAGAAAAGAAGTAAGAGCCCAGATTCATCACGGCGGCCAAAACGAGGGCGAAGATCATTCCCTGTTCGCCGCCCATAACATCGCCGACCAGCAAAAAAAAGCCGGTCAGCACCGCCAGCAGCATCGTGGTCTTCAAATTGTTCCACATGGCTTCGAACTCCTGTGCCCGACCCTGACTACTATTAGATGCGCAATCCGGCGAACGTGTTCCGGCGGATTAGCGCGTGGTCGGGTAGCCGTGCGCGGCCCAGTCGCGGCCGAAGTTGTGGGCGATGTGAAGAACCTTGACGTTTTTGTAGCCCATTTGATGCAGCGCCTTATACGCCGGACGGATGTTCGGGCACTCCTGCCACGGGCAACAGCCGCAGTAGAGGATGATTTCCGCGGTTTTCGGCACCTTGTCCAGGCAGCCCTTCAGGCGCTCGATTCCGTCCTGGTTCGAGGCCGGGCCGCAGTAAGGCGAGTCCGGAATGTGGCCCTGCTGGTAAAGCTTTTGAAAACCTACTTGCAGGATCATGGGCTTTGCCGCCGGATTCTTGAGCATTTTGGCGAGCGTCGCCGGCTCAAGCACGTCCTTTGCAGCCCACGGGCCGGAGGATTGCGCGTGCAGCGCCATTGCCAGGCCCAACGCCAGGCAAAAAATTGCGAACGAAGCCGCGGCTTTTCCCCGCCCTGATTGCATCCATTGGTTAAAGGTCACGTTTCACCCCCTCATCATCGTACCACGGAGCGCTGCGGGCCGTGCGGGAGAGGGGTCCGGGGCCGGGAATGATATAATTTGCAAGGGACCGGAATCGGACAAGCTGAGCTTTCCGGGCGAGGCGGGCCGCGGCCTGCCGTGGACTTTTTCATTCAATCATGTCGGGGATTTCAACTCCAACCCTAGAACCGCAGCCGAGCGGGACGGTCGTGCACCGGCGCTACTGGCCGGTGGCGACGCTGGTCCTCACGGCGCTTTGCATCATCGTTTACATTCTGGAAGACCTGGCGCCCGGCGGCTCAAAAAGCGTGGAAGTGCTGCTGGAATTCGGCGCTTCCTACCGTCCCTACCTGCGCGCCGGTGAATACTGGCGGCTGGTGATGCCGATGTTCCTGCACATCGGCTGGCTGCACATCACGCTGAACATGCTGTCGCTGATCGTGATCGGGCCGATGCTCGAGCGAGTTTACGGCTACGGGCGATTTTCGGTGATTTACGTCGGCTCGGGCATCGCCAGCTCGTTCGTCACCATGATGTTTTCCCGCGATGTCGCCGCGGGCGCCTCGGGAGCGATCTGCGGAGTGGCGGCGGCGATGGTCATAACAGGCTGGCTGCACAACGAGGTGGTGCCGCTGCGCTGGAAGCCCGCCTTTGGAAACTGGATGATTGTCTTGATTCTGTTAACTCTGGCCAGTGGGCTCGTGCTGCCTCGCGTCCTGGACAACTGGGGACATGCGGGCGGGCTTGCCGCAGGAGCGCTGCTGGCCCTGGTGATTCCGCCTCCGGGCCGGGAGCATGTTTTCGCCGGGGGCGGGAAACAACGGTCGCAATGGATGGCGATTGTGCCGGCGGCGATTATCGCGCTGGCAATGGGCGCGACGGCAAGCCATTACGTGACCTCAAAGAATGTGACGCGGCTGCTCCGGGAAGGCCAGGCCCTTCGCCAGAATGGCCACGACAACCGCGCGGCGGCGCTGTTCCGTAATGCCGAGGCGCTCGATCCGCACGACGAGCGGCCTCACTTGGCGCTGGGCTCGCTCGACCTCAGCGAAAACCGGCTGGACGATGCCATCCGCGAATACCAGGTAGCGCTTCGTTTGAACCCGGATCTACCCGAAGCACAACTGGGACTGGCCGCAGCTTTCGGGCGGCTGGGCGATGAGGCGAAGGCGACAAAGTGGCTGGAAGCGGCGGTGGGCAAGAATGCGGTTTCCGCCGCCGCGCAGGCGGAACTGGGCGATTTATGCCTCGCGCAAAAGCTTTATCCTGAAGCGATCCAACATTACCAGCTGGCGGTTGCGAAAAATCCCAATCTGGTCGAAGCCCAGAATAATCTGGCCTGGCTGCTGGCGACCGCGGCCAATCCCAAGGACCGCGATCCCGCCCAGGCTCTAGCGCACGCAATCAAGGCCGTTGAGCTGAGCCATTGGAAGCAGGCCAATATCATCGATACGCTGGCCGAAGCCTACTACGTGAACGGCAAGTATCAGCAGGCCGTGGCGACACAAAAAAAGGCCGTGGCGATCGAGCCGAAAGACCGGAAACTCAAAGAGCATCTGGCAAAGTATCTGAAAGCCGCCGGGAGTTGAGCCTGCTGCAACCTTTCCTCAATAGTAGCAGAGCTTCCTATTCCTTCCATTTTGAAGTTGAACTTCATGCCGTTCGCATATTAATATGCCGCGGTCGTGGGGTGTTTCACCACTATTTTCCTTACAGAAAAGTAAGCTTCATGTGAGCCGGGAATTTTGGACAGGGCCTGACCTTCGCGGAGGAGTCTCGCCCGTGGGGGAAATCATTTCTCTGAGGAGGAACGTATCAATGCAAGCACCAACGAAAAATATCGGCCGAAGGTTTTTCCTGGGGTCAGTAGCGGCATTGGGAGCCATGGCGAAATCCGGTTTGGCGCTGGCCCAGGGCTCGGCGGGCGGAGGAAAGGTTCGGACCTATTACGTGGCTGCGGATGAAATCGACTGGGACTATTGCCCGAGCGGAATCAATCAGTACACGGGCAAGCCGTTCGAAGGCATGGCCAAGACCATGGTCGAGAACGGGCCGCACCGGATCGGCAAGGTCTATCGCAAAGTCAGTTATCGCGAATATACCGACGAGACATTCACGAAGCTCAAGCAGCGTCCGGCCGAGGACGCCTACATGGGCATTGTGGGACCGTCACTCTATGCTGAAGTGGGCGACACGATTCGCGTGGTCTTCAAGAACAACGCGTCACGGCCGTTCAGCATGCACCCGCACGGCGTCTTCTACGACAAGGATTCCGAAGGCGCCCCGTACAACGACGGCGTGCCCATGGCGGAAAAGCCGGGCGCTGCCGTGCCGCCGGGCAAGACGCATGTTTACACCTGGCCGGTTCCAGAGCGCGCCGGGCCGGGCCCGAACGATCCCAGTTCTCTGGGATGGCAGTATCACTCGCACGTGAAGGAAATGCCCGACACGAACAGCGGCCTGGTGGGATTCATCGTCATCACCCGGCGCGGCATGGCGCGGCCGGACGGCAGGCCCAAGGACGTGGACCGTGAATTCTTCTCGATGTATCTGATGTTCGATGAAAACCAAAGCTGGTATCTCGACCACAACATCAGCACCTACTGTAGCGATCCCAAAGGCGTCAAGAAGGCCGAATTCGCCTCGCGGGACCTTGAAGGCAGGTATTCGATTATTGGGATGGGCTTTGGCGCCTCCAACTTCAAGTCGGCCATCAACGGCTATCTGTACGCCAACATGCCGATGATGAAGATGAAACGAGGCGAGCGGGTGCGATGGTATGTAGGCACGCTGGGCTTCGGATTCAATTTCCACACACCGCACTGGCACGGCAATACGGTGATGCTGAACGGCTCGCGCACGGACGTGGTTTCCATTGCGCCGTCGCAAACCGTCACGGTGGACATGAAGCCCGATAATCCGGGCATCTGGGTCTACCACTGCCACGTCTCGGACCACTTCGACATGGGCATGATGACGTTCTACCAGGTGCTGGCGTGAACGCTGCGCCCGGCCGTCGGATTTTGAAAGCCAGCCATTTCAAGTTAATGGGAAAAAGAGACCGAAGAGGAATTCAACAAGAAATTGAGAAAGGAGAGGTTCCCAAAATGAAAAAACTTTCAGTGTTTCTGGTGCTCTTCGCGGTCGCGGCGGCATTGCCGGCGGGCGCGCAAACCCAATCCAACACCATCGGTGAGGTCATTCGAGTCAAGGTCAAGACGGGCCAGAGCCAGCAGTGGGAGGAGGCCGTAAAAACTCTGGTAAAGTGGGAACATCAACACAATATCCCCGACACTATACAAATGTGGTCAATCATCGCCGGCAAACACACCGGCGAATACTACGTTGGGCTCTTCGGCCACAACTGGAAGGATTTTGACGCCCTATGGAAAGAAACCGACATGAACAAAGAAATCCAAGCCACCGTGTCGCCCTACACGGAATCGATCGAGCGCTCGTTCTATGAAGTCCTGCCAGATGTGAGTTCGCCGATCGATCCCAGCCAGCCACCACCGGCGTACGAGAGTATTACCTTCTTCCAGCTCAAGCCGGGCGGCACGGAAGATGTGATGAACGTGATCAAGCAGGTGAACGAAGCGATCAAGAAAACGAACTGGTCCGGACGGAAATTCTTGTGGTACAGGCTGGCCGAAGGAGGGGAATATCCACAAATCGTTCTGTCAACCGGCCATCAAGATTGGGCCAGTTTCCAGGAGCCCAGTCCGTCCTTCGATGACATTCTTCAGCAAGCATTCGGGAAGGCGGGGGCGAAAGCTCTGGCCCATGAGTTCGACGAGAATTTGAAGAGTGTGCGCGGCGAAATCATTCAGTATCGCCCGGACCTGAGCTACATCGCAGCATCACAGTAAGCACAAGCGAACGCTGGCGCGGGAGCCGTCTCCCGCGCCGGCATCTCTCCCGCAAACTAAACCTTTGAATGAGTGACGCGGACGGCGGGCATGCCATCGGGCTCGTCGTAAATTTCGACGTCGGAGAAGATGTTGGGACTTTCCTTTTTGAGGGCGCGGGCGATTTCGACAGCGAGCATGCGGATTTCAGTATCGGCGTGAGGCGAGCCGCGCATTTCCAGAAAGTGGCGCAAGGCGCGGCTGTTGCCGCTGACAAAAATTTTGGTTTCGCAGGCGTTGGGCAGAATCGAGCGCGCCGCCTGTCGCGCCCATTTGCGCCGGTCGCGCGGCGGCATTTCCGGATGTTTTTCCTGCACGTAGGCGACGGTCGCTTCTGCCAGCTCGACGTAAGCTTTGCGCAGGATTTCGATTGTCTTCTGCCACTGGGCCCGCAGTTCCTCATTTTCCTGATAGAGCGGTGGGACCACGTAACGCGCCTGCGTCTCATCCACATAACGCTGTGAAAGCTGCGAATATCCGAAGCCGGCGCGATGCCGGACCAGTTCGTGCGTGAGCGAGCGGCTGACACCGGTAATCAGCAGGCACCAGACGGCATGCTCGAGCACGCTGCCGTGCTTCGATTCCAGAATGTTGCCGAGATATTCCTGGTTGGACTTGCGGCCCTTGCCGAAGGACATGTAGCAGGTGCGGCCGGCGATTTCCGCCAGAACTTCGGCCGCCGCCTTGGTGTCGGTCGTGAAGGTCAGGCCTTCGTCGCTGAGGAAGCGCTGGACTTCCTCCTGGGCGACGGTCTGCCGCCCCACAACGTAAACCCTGGCCTTCGTGATGTAGGGATCGAGCGGAGGAGTGGTCGCCAAAGCCTTCTCTTGATTTTGGATTTAAGTTATTGGATTTGGGATTGGGACCCGCCTGCGGCCTGCGTCCTTTCCGGCAAACCCGGGCCGGAAATCCGAAATCCAAAACTGCAGCTATTTTGAAGCTTTATTCGCCGCCGCTGATTCGGCCTTGCGGAATCCCGCGTACTTCCTCTGGAAGCGCTCCACGCGGCCCGCGCTGTCCACCAGCTTCTGTTTGCCGGTAAAGAACGGATGGCAACTTGAGCAGATTTCCAGGTGCAGCACGTCGCCTTTGTAAGTCGAGCGCGTCTTGAAAGTGCTCCCGCACGCGCAAACGACAGTAATCTCGTGGTAATCGGGATGAATGTCCTTTTTCATGGGGCTCCTTTACGCCGGTTGGACAAAAACTTATTTTAACCGCTTCCCTGCCACTTTTCAACGCTCTGAATGACGGATGCCGGGTTGTTGCCCCCGCCGCTGGGCGCGGAATGCCACCAGGCGGCCCCGACCGCCGGAAATAAGCTGAATTTTCGCCTGGAAAGTCCTATATTGAAATTTCGCTTCAGAAAGGTGAGTTTGAGCGGAGGTTCCGAATGCCTGATGTAGTGACTTTTGGCGAAGCGATGATTCGCATGGCGCCGCCGAATTTTCAGCGGATCGAACAGACCGGCTCGTTCGACGTGCAGGCGGGCGGAGGCGAACTGAACGTGGCCGTGGGCGTGGCGCGGCTGGGGCTCGCAAGCACCTGGGTTTCGCGCCTGCCGAACAATTCGCTGGGTCGGCTGCTGGCGGGCCGCGTGCGCCAGGCGGGCGTCGATGATTCTTCCATTATCTGGGCAAGCGAAGGCCGGGTTGGACTTTATTTTGTGGAATTTGGCGCCGCACCGCGCGCCAGTTCAGTGCTGTATGACCGCGCGAACTCCGCCGTCAGCGCCATCAAGCCCGGAGAGGTGGATTGGAAGAAAGTTTTTGCGGGGGCGCGATGGTTCCACACCAGCGGCATTACTCCCGCTCTGAGCGATTCCGCCGCCGCGGTGACGCGCGAGGCGCTGGAGGCCGCGAAAGGGGCGGGCCTGACGACCAGCTACGATCTGAATTACCGCTCCAAACTCTGGACGCCGGAGAAGGCGCAGGCCGTCCAGGAACCGATGATGAAATGGGTGGACGTGCTGATCACCACCGAGGAAGACACGAGCGTGGTCTTCAAAATCGAGGCGGAAGGAAAGACGGACGACGCTGGCTTTACCAAAATCGAAACCGGGAGTTACAAGGAAGTGGCCCGGAGGCTGGCGGATAAGTTCCGCTTCACGGCTGTAGCCGTCACCCTGCGTGAAAATCCCCTGGTCTGGCGCAATTCCTGGAGCGCACTCGCCTTTTCAGACGGCCAGTTCTACGAAGACGTCAAGTACGACGTGGAAGTGGTGGACCGCGTGGGTGCGGGCGATTCCTTCGCCGCCGGATTCATTTACGGCTTTCTGGCCAAAGGCAACTGGGGCGACGCCGTTCGTTACGGCAACGCCCTGGGAGCGCTCAAGCATACGATTCCCGGTGATTTCAACTGGTCCACGCGGGAGGAAGTTGAAAAACTGATGAATGGCGGCAGCCTGCGCGTAGCGCGATGAGCCGGATTGCCGGCGCGTCTTTCGCGCGCCCGGATTGGACGCGCGCGCATCCGCGAAGGAAAAGTTTATGTCCTGGTCGAGAGAACAAGCCCTGGGTTTGATTCGCGAATTGGGCGTGGTGCCGATTGTCCGCGCCGCCTCGCCGGAGGGTGCGTTGCGGGCGGTTGAAGCCGTCGTCGAGGGCGGCATCCGCATCGCCGAAATCACCATGACCGTCCCCAACGCGCTGAAGGTGATGGAGCGCGTCGCGGAAAAGCACGGCGACCGCGTGCTGCTGGGAGCGGGAACGATTCTCGATTCCGAAAGCTGCCGCGCCGCGATGCTTGCGGGAGCGGAGTTCATCGTGACGCCGGCTCTTGACGTGAAAGTGATCGAGACTGCGCGCCGCTACAGCAAAGCCGTGATCCCGGGAGCGCTTACGCCCACGGAAATCCTTACCGCCTGGCAGGCGGGCGCGGACATGATCAAGCTTTTTCCCATCGGCCCGGCAGGCGGGGCGAAATACCTGAAAGCCATCCGCAGTCCGCTTCCCCACATTGAATTTATTCCCACCGGAGGCGTAGACCTGGAAAGCACCGCTGATTACATCAAAGCCGGCGCCGCCGCCATCGCCGTGGGCGGGGAGATGGTCAGCAGCAAGGCGCTTGCCGGAGGCGACATCCAGACCATCACCGCCAAAGCGCGGCAGTTTCTGGAAGCGGTGCGCAAGGCCCGCGCCGCAAAGTGAATTCAATACTCAGGAAGACAGTTGAGGCAGGACGTCCCGTCCAGAAGAAATGAACGCGGCTGGACGGCGCATCTCCGCTAAGGGCTGCCGGTTTTTCCGCCGCTCGAAGCCGGCTTTCGCCGGTGAAAGACCAGGAAATAGGCAATCACGGCCGCGCCCAGCACCGCCGCCGATGCGGGAAACGCCCAGCTTTCGTCGTATTGCGCCCAGGGCAGGCCCACGGCAATTCCCCAGTACTGAACGGCGATGTAGGTCCAGACGATGTAAATTCCGATTGAGAAAATCAGCACCACCAGAGAAGTGTTAATGATGCGGTTGCGCTGGCGGCGGGCTTCATCGAGCGTGCAAATGCCGCGGCTGCGGAAGTAAACGATCAGGGCCAGCGCGAGAAAAACCAATCCCGCTCCGCGAAACCACCACTTGTAATCGCCGTAGAGGACATTGCCCAAGCTCGCCGCCGAGGAAATTGTGGCCAGGCCCAGCAGCACCAGAACCACAGGCGTAAAACAGCAAAGCCCGCTGATCAACCCCGCCAGCGTGGCAATCAGAAAAACGCCGCGGCGCGAATCTTTGCGCACTTCCTGGGTTTTGGTTTCGCTGATCTCGGCCATACCACCCCTGCGCGTTAGATGCCGCGCGCGAAACCTGAGTTCTGAAAATTTATTTGCCCGCGCGCGCCCGTCCGGCGGCCCCGGCCCTTCGCGCATTCAGCGCCGCGGCCAGCTTCGACAACGCCTCCGCCACTTCGCCCGGACCTTTCAGAAAGAACCTCGCGTGTGTTTTGTGGAATTTCCCGACGCGCACCGTGAAAGCATTCCTGAGAACCGCGAATGCCGTTTCGTCCGTGGTGTCGTCACCAAAGTAGAAGACCGCCGGACGGCCGGCCATCTGCGCCAGGATGCGGCGCGCCGCATCGCCCTTGTTTCCCATCCTGCGAGGAATCAGTTCCCAGATTTTCTTGCCCGCCAGAAGGTGGAATTCCGGCCCCAGCCGGTCAAGAGCCTCCATGACCACGGCGTGGGCCTTTTTGGCTTCCACCGGACCGGCGTTGCGATAGTGGACTCCGAAGCACGCCCGCTTGTCCTGAATCCACACGCCGGGAAGATTCCTGATCCGCCGTTCGACAAACTGCTTCACCCGCACCAGCCGCTTTTGCCACGGAAACTCCGCGCCTTCTTCATCGCTTCGTTCCCACCCGTGCAGTCCCAGATAATGGGCTCCGGCAACCTGAACCAGCCTCCGCAAATCTTCCAGCCCTCGGCCGCTGATGAAGTAGAGCGAAACGCGCGGCGAGCCGGCCAGGCGATGCAGCAGGCGGCGCCGCGTCCGGGTGAGCCGAACGTCCTCCGGGCGGCGTCGGAGACGAACCAGCGTGCCGTCGAAATCGAGAAAAAGGACGACGTGCCGACGGTTGCGCAGCTTGCTCAAGACTTGCGGCCAGCATTCCAGCAGATGACGAGGTGATTTCATTTGGAAGTCAGGTTTTAATTCGAGGAGACCGGACGCCGCGCCAGGACGGGCTTGGGCCGGTCAAGGCGGATTTCAGAAAGTTCGGTAATCAGGCTCGCCGCCCAGCGATAGATATTGCGATCGGTCACGCCCCGCCGCATATGATGCATACGGGATTTTCGTTCTTCAGCTTTCATCTCAAGCGAAGCGCGCAGGGCTTCGGCAAGTTGCTCGATGTCATAAGGGTTGACGAGCAGCGCGTCCGGAAGCTCGCGGGCCGCGCCGGTAAATCGACTGAGAATCAAAGCGCCGTCCTCATCCTCGCGCGAAGCGACGAATTCCTTGGCCACCAGATTCATCCCGTCGTGCAGCGACGTGACCATGCAAACATCCGCCGCGCGGTAATAGCGGTCGATCTCCTGGTGCGTGTGGTGGCGCTTGAGAAAGATGATGGGCTTCCAGCGAACGGTCTGGAACCGCCAGTTGATGCGCTCGGATTCCGAATCCAGCTCCGCCACCAGGTCGTGATAGCGCGGGATGTGCGTCCGGCTGGGCGCGCCGATCTGCACCAGCGTAAACTTCCCCTGGTATTCGGGGTATTTCTCCATGAAGCGCTCCACACCACGGAAGCGCTCGGGAATACCCTTGGTGTAATCAATCCGGTCCACGCCCACGCCCATGTACGTCGCTTCCACAGCCAGTTCCTTAAAGAGCGCCATCTTTCCATCTTGGGGAGTCTCCACCTGAGCCGGCTTCCAGGAACCTTCCGTCGCGTCCACGCTGATGGGGAAAGGCTTGACCAAAGTAAGATGCCCGCGGCGAGTCACGGAATGGCGTTCCCAATCGATGCGCGATTCGAGGGCCGCGTCCACAGTCTCAAGAAAATGATTGCAGTGAGACTGAATATGGAATCCGATCAGGTCCGCGCCCAGCAGACCGTCCAGCAGGTCACGCTGCCACGGGCAGATGCCGAAGGCCTGCGGATTCGGCCAGGGAATGTGCCAGAAGATGGCGACGCGGGCGTCGGGCCGCGCTTCCTTCACCAGCCGCGGCAACAGGGCGAAGTGATAATCCTGAACCAGAACGACCGGCTCCTTGGTTCCCTTCATTTCCTCCACGATGACCTCGGCGAACTTTTGGTTGACGCGCCGGTACATTTCCCAGTCCGAGCCGCGAAATGTGGGACGGGTGTGGGCGATGTGGCAGAGCGGCCAGAGGCCTTCGTTGGCAAAACCGAAATAGTATCCCTGTTCCTCTTCTTTCGAAACCCAGACGCGGCGCAGCGTATAGTGAGGGTCATTGGGCGGCACGCGAAGGCGATCGTTTTCGTCCACGGTTTCGTGGTCGGCATCTCCGGCGCCGCTCGCGATCCAGGTTCCGTCGCAAGCGCGCAGAATCGGCTCAAGCGCCGTCACCAGACCGCTGGCCGGGACAATCACCTGCAGCGCGTTGCCCTGCCGCATGTGCATGTAGGGCTCACGGTTGGCCACCACGAACAGCGGCACTTCTTCCAGCTTGTTCCGCACATGAATGCGCAGGCGCTCCGCCGTCCATTGCGACTCACCAGCGGCGCGCAGACGGGCTTCCTCTTCCGCCGCCGCGCGCGCCACCGCCAGGCTCTGAGCCAGCGATCGGACTTCTTTCGCCAGTGGCTTGAAAAGCTCTTCGTCCAGCGGCTTGGAAGGTTTCCCGTCGCCGCCCGCCCGCATCTCGCGAATCCATTGCACGGTCCGCGCCACCGGCCCTTCAACGCTCCAGCGCAAGATCAGCAAGGTGATCAAGGAAATCACCAGGACTTCCGCCAGCACGCCCAGGAACGTATCCCGCCACAGTGTTCCCGAGCGGGCCCTGATATAGCCGGCATTCTGAAAGATCACCAGCACGCCCAGTTTCTGCTGACCGTTGTCGAGCGGCTGGGCGTAAATATGCATGTCCTCGTCGCCGACTTTTTCGAAGCCGCCGCTGGCATGGCCTGTCAGGTTCGCCTGGGCAACAAGGCTGGGCTTTACGGTCAGGCGGGATGCCAGCTCCGGCGTCACAGCCAGATCTTTGCCGTCCGCGTCATAAACAGCGACGCCCGCCAGGTGCTCATGCAGGCCGAAGCGCTCCACGATGCGCAGCAATTCCTTGCGCGAGTTATATTCGACCGACGGCAGAACCGCTTCCTCAAGGCTTGCCGCCACGATTTCCGCCCGCGATTCCAGGTCGTTCCTCATTCCCTGCTGGAGGACGTGGACCTGGTGATAGGCCAGCAGAATCGACACCACGACGATGCCGATAGCAAGCGATACGATCAATCGCAAACGAAAACGCATAATTAAGTACATTCCCAGATTCTTCGGGCGGCCGTCGCCGCTGGCGAAAAGAGGCCCGCACTGCCGACAGCCGGACCCTATCCGAAGCCAATGCTTGGAGGCTAACTTGTTATTTTACACTGTCGGCGGGAAACTTTCAAAAGGGTTCGTGCCTCTTCCGAGAAAATATACGCCGCTCATTTCGTCACGCGGCTGGGAACGCAGATCCACACGGGTCGCCAGAGCTTCACGCAAGGCGGTGATTCGTTGGGGATTCAGCAATGCGGTGCTTTCCGCATAGGTCCTCTTCCGCAGAACTTCCCAACCGGAATCACGCGCGGCATCCAAAACAGCCTGCCCGGATAGATGATCCTGGGGTTGCAAATGTTCGATTTCCGACCGCGCACCGCCTCGAATTGCCCGCATGAGCTGCTCGGAGGAGGTGTCGAACAGCCAGTGCCTGATGCGGGAATGCCGTGGAGCTTCGCCGGCAAGCGCGACCAGTGTTCCCGCCGGCAGGTACATCAGCAATCCTTCCGTAATCATCAGCGCTTCATCCGCTCCCGCTCGCTCGAAAAGCTTTCTGCGGTCGTCGGCTTTCGAAAAGTCGGCAGGCACTTGCTCGAACCGGCATCGCGGCCTTTCGCCGGCCATCTTCCCCGCTTTGTACTCCAGCATTTCCGGGAAGTCCGCATCAAGCCACCGCAGACCGGAGGGAAGATCCAGCCGCCACGGCCGCGTGTCCAGGCCCGCGCCCAGATTCACAACTGTTTTGATTCTTCCCTGAGCGACCTCCAGCATCAGGATTTCATCTATGGATTTCACTCGCACGCTGACGCCAAAAAGCATCAACTCCAGGATCGACAGGGCGGCGGCAATCTCTCGGCCGCGCTGGCCGGCGAGACGCGCGGCGAAGGGATCATTAATGATGGCGTCCGCACGCTCAGTTTCGAGCGCCCGGAGAGCCGCCACCATCAGGGCCGTGTCGCTGACGTGCATCATCCGGCCTGACCCGCTCTTTTCGATTTCCAACTCTTCACCCCCACGCCGCAGCCGCTCGGCCGCGGCAGGACTTACTCATTTAAACACGGATGTGTCACTTTGAAACTTGGCTGCGCCTTCGAGGAAATCCACGCTACCGATTTTTCACGCGATCGTCCCCGCCCTTCACTTCCAGCGCGCCCTGCAGCACGATATCGGCCGATGATTTGCCGATCATAATGTCGAAGGTTCCGGGCACGACTCTCCAGTGCATGTGACGGTCGAGCAGTTGAAGGTCCGAAGGACCGAGCGTGAAAGTGACGGTCCTTTTCTCGCCCGGAGCAAGCGCAACACGCTCGAATCCGCGAAGCTGCTTGACCGGCGTCGAAACCGGCGCGTAGCGCTCATGCACGTAAAGCTGCACGTTTTCCACTCCCGCGCGCCCGCCGGTGTTTTCAACATCCATGCTGACGTGCGCACTTTCCCCAGAATAAATCTGTCGCGGGGCAATTTGCAGATTGCTTTCCTTGAATTCCGTATAGCTCAGTCCATAACCGAAAGGGTACAGGGGAGTTCCCGGCATTCCGACGTAACCATGATCGTGGGTCCATCCGTGGTTAAGCCAGTAGGCTTTCGACGGCTTGTAATCGTAATAGACCGGCAACTGGCCCACGCTTCGCGGAACCGAAATGGCCAGGCGGCCGCTGGGATTGTAATCGCCGAACAGAACGCCGGCCACGGCCTGGCCGCCGCGCTCGCCCGGCTCCCAGGCTTCAACGATGGCGGGAACGTGTGCGGCGATCCAGCGGATGGAAAGCGGCCGGCCGTTGATCAGAACGACGATGGTCGGTGTGCCGGTTTTGACCACCGCTTCGACCAGCGCTTCCTGCTCGCCGGTCAGATCCAAGCTGGCCACGTCGTAGCCTTCGCCGTCCGTGGGTGGGACGCCGTGTGTACCGTCGCGCAGATGCTCGCCGACCACGACAATCGCGGCTTCCGCGCTCTTTGCCGCCGTCACCGCTTCCGCGAATCCTTCTTTTCCTCCCCCGATAACCTCGCAACCTTTCGCGTATATCACGCGCGTCCCGGGCGAAACTTCCTTTCGAATGCCCTCCAGCACAGTCGTGATGTGCTGGGGCACAGCTTTAGGCGAGTAATCACCAAGCTGGTTCAAACCGTTGTCGGCGTTCGGACCGATTACGGCAATCGTGTGCAAACTCTTTTTGAGCGGCAGCAGGTTGTTTTCATTCTTTAAGAGAACGATGCCTTCCTGAGCCGCGCGGAGCGCCAACTCCTGGTGCGATCGAGAATGCACCACGCGCACGGCGCGGTTGACGTCAACGTAGGGATGCTCGAACAGTCCCAGGCGGAATTTCTCGGTCAGCACGCGGCGCACGGCCCGGTCCACCAGCGCCATCGGCACGCGACCTTCCTCCACATTTTCGACGAGTGGTCCCATGTAAGCCGGCTCATAGGTAATGTTCACGTCCACACCCGCCCTGAGCGCAAGCGCGCCCGCCCTTTTTTGGGTGGGGACGATGCCCTCGTAGATCAAGGTGCCAAAACCATCGCCTTCGCTCACCACAATTCCCTTGAATCCAAGTTGCCGGCGCAGAATGCGCGTCAGCCATTTTTCCGAAGAATGAACAGGCACGTCATCAACCTCGGGATATCCGGCCATCACGCCCAGTGCTCCAGCCTTGAAGGCCG
>JBJKPU010000066.1:0-41090 GCA_046706005.1 Terriglobia bacterium
CGGCCGGGAAGTTGCGTTCGTCGCTCAGTCTGGTTCAGGCACCAAGGAGCATTGGGTCCGCCCGCTTGAGAGCCTCACAGCCAGGCCGATTCCGGGAACGGAAGGCGCCAACATGCCGTTCTGGTCGCCGGATAGCCGATACATCGGCTTTTTCACAGGCGGCAAACTCGAGAAGGTTGCGCTCTCTGGCGGAGCGCCGCAAGCGCTTTGTGACGCACAAGGGTTGGCTAGCGGAACATGGGGCCGCGACGGCGTTGTCCTCTTTCGGCACGGCAACAGCCTTTACCGCGTGCCCGCCACGGGCGGCACACCGGCGCTGGCCCTTGCCCCTGATAGGGAGGGCGTTGGATATCTCTTTCCCCAATTCCTGCCTGACGGGAAGCATTTCATTTTCCTGCTCAGCGGAGCAGGAAAACATTCTATCGCCGTGGGCTCGCTCGGTTCCAAAAAGATTACCCGGCTGACGGAGGCGGACAGCAATGCCTTGTACGCTCCGCACGGTGGACTGCTTTACCTGAGCGCGAACACGCTGATGGAACGGCCGTTTGACGCCAAATCACTGCGCTTTACCGGCGTGGCCGTGCCCATTGAGGATAATGTGGGGGCGACTTCGGGGGTGCTGGGATTCTTCTCCGTCTCGCCTTCCGGCGTTCTGGCCTTCCAGACTTCGGGAGCGTCCGCCCAGGACCAGATGACCTGGTTCAGCCGTGATGGCAAGGAACTGGGAAAACTTGGCCCTCCCGGGCTCTATGAGTGTCCGGCGATTTCACGCGACGGATCCAAAATCGCCGTGAGCGTTGGCTCTTTAGGCGCGGGCGACATCTGGGTGTTTGACTTGAAGCGGGGCACGGGTTCGCGGCTGACTTTCAATCCCGCCGACGACGTGAATCCCGTATGGTCGCCCGACGATAAACAGATTCTGTTTTCCTCAAACCGCAAAGGCTCGCACGACATCTACGAAAAGGATTCGAACGGCTTGGGCGCAGCGCAGCTGGTTTACGCTTCCAACCAGTTCAAGGCCATCGACGACGTTTCACCCGACGGCCGCTACGCCATCTATGCAAATGGACCACTAGTAGGGAGATTGTCGGTGTTGCCGTTGGGCGGCGGCGACAAGCCATTTGCCTTCGTTCAGGGGAAATTCCATGCAGCCAATGCTCAGTTCTCACCCAACGGGCGGTATCTTGCCTATACCACCGATGAAACGGGAAGAAATGAGATTTACGTTCAAACTTTCCCGCAGCACACGGGCAAGTGGCAGATCTCGACGGACGGCGGGGTTGACCCGGAGTGGGGCCACGACGGCAAAGAGTTATACTTTCTCGACCCGAAAAACCGGATGATGGCGGCCCAGGTTGATACCCATTCAGCCGCGTTCCAGGCCGGCATTCCCAAACCGCTCTTTCAGGCCCAAATCATGCCGCCCGCGTTTTGGCGAAGCAACTTCGTGGTCTCGCCCGACGGAAAGCGGTTCCTGATGCTGGCGCCGGCGGGCGAATCCAACAAATCAGCCATCACCGTGGTCCTCAACTGGACGGCGCTGCTCAACAAACAGTGATCGCGCTCATCGGCGGGAAGAAGTCGGGTAGTATTAAAGAGAATTGATATGAGCTTATCCAGCGGCACCAAACTCGGACCTTACGAAATCACCGGCCAGCTCGGCGCGGGCGGAATGGGCGAGGTGTATCGTGCGCACGATTCCAAACTAAATCGCGACGTCGCCATCAAAGTTTTGCCCGAGGCTTTTGCCGCCGACCCTCAACGCATGGCGCGCTTCGAACGCGAAGCCCAAGTGCTCGCCTCACTGAATCACACGAATATCGCCGCGATTTACGGCCTGGAAGAATCGGGCCAGACGCGCGCCCTGGTCATGGAACTGGTCGAAGGCCGGACGCTGGCGGAACGGATTGGCGCCTCCGCGCGCCCCACATCGGGCGCAATGTCCGGGAGCGTAGGGGCAATCCATGAATTGACCCAACAGGAAAAGCTCCAAATCGCCCGGCAGGTTGCCGAAGCTCTGGAATACGCGCACGAGCGCGGCGTGATCCATCGCGACCTGAAACCGGCCAACATCAAAATCACACCTGACGGTGCGGTCAAGGTTCTGGATTTCGGTCTGGCCAAAGCCATGGGCCCGGACGAAATCTCGCGCGACATTTCAAATTCACCCACGCTCAGCGCCGCCATGACGCAGGCGGGGTTCATTGTCGGAACCGCCGCCTACATGTCGCCGGAACAGGCGAAAGCCAAACCGGTGGACCGCCGAGCCGACATCTGGGCGTTCGGAGTCGTGCTCTATGAAATGCTCGCGGGCAAGAAAGCATTTGAAGGCGAGACGGTTTCGGATGTTCTGGCCTCGGTCATCAAAAGCGATCCCGATTGGAGCGCGCTTCCACCTGAAACCCCGGCATCCGTGCAGCGTCTCATCCGCCGCTGTCTGAACAAAGATCCGAAGCAGCGATTGCGCGACATCGGCGAAGCCCGCATCACGATTGAAGAGACGTTGAGTGGCACGGGCGTCTCGCCCGTGTTCGAACATGGGCAGGATGCCCATGCAACGACCGCCGCGCGCCCTGCGCCTCAGCGCCTCCTGCCCTGGGTCGTTGCCGGCGTGGCAATCGTCGCGCTGATCGCTGTAATTGCTCTCTGGAAATCCTCCGCGCCCGCGCTGCAAGCGTCACCGGTCCTCTCTTACATTCCGCCGCCGCCGAACACCACGTTCCGCTATTTTGGTTTTGGTGCGGGACCGGTGGTGGTTTCTCCGGACGGCAAGCAGCTGGCTTTCGCAGCCACGGACGAGAGCGGCAAGACCATGCTCTACGTCCGGCCTCTCGATGCGGACAAGGCCACGGTTGTTGCCGGAACGGAAGATTCCGCGTCGTTCTTCTGGTCTCCAGACAGCAATTCCGTGGGATTCTTTGCGGACGGCAAGTTGAAAACGGTCAATCTTTCGAACGGAAACGTCCAGGTCCTGGCCGATGTCACTATAAGCAGTTGCGACAACTTCGGAGCCTGGAGCTCGAGCGGAACCATTCTTTTTAATGCCGCTTGCAACAGCACCCTCAAGCAGATTTCCAGTTCGGGAGGCGCTGCCAGAGCAGCCATCCAGCTTGAGAGCGGGCAGATCGGCCAGTATGCGCCCGCCTTCCTTCCCGATGGCCGGCAATTCCTTTTTGCGGCGCGGGCTAAGACTGGCACTTATTCCATTTGGCTGGCTTCGCTCGATTCAGGGAAGCAAAAGCTCATTCTGAAGGATGCCACACTCCCCGAATTTTCCTCCGGCTACCTTTTTTTCACTCACGATCGCAGACGGGTCTTCGCGCAACGCTTCGATCCCGCGACGGGGAAACTGACGGGTGAGGCCGCGCCGCTTGCCAACGCAGTGGATTTTTCAGTATCGGCGGCGGGAGTGCTTGCCTTTCAGGGTGGAACGTTCCAGGGGCGCTTCGAATGGTACGACCGGAGTGGAAATGTGTTGGGCAGCGTGGGGCCGGTAGGGATGTACATGTCCGTCAGGATTTCGCCTGATGGCAAGAAAATTCTTGCGGACGCCATTGACCCGCAGTCACATTCCAGCGATTTGTGGTCGTATCCCGCTTCGGGCGGAGTGGGAACCCGGTTGACGTTCGGCCCCGGAATCAAGTCTTTTGGGGCGTGGTCCCCGGACGGCAGATACATCGCCTACTCGTGCCATCCGGGCGGTCAATGGGCTATCTGCCGCAAGCCCTCAAACGGGTCCGGAGTTGAGGAAACGCTCTTCAAGGTTAAGCCCGGAGACAGCGTCCTCACTCTTGATTGGTCCCCCGACGGCCGGTACCTTTCCTACGATGAAGAGAGTGAAAAAGACTCGATCTATGAAAACTTGATCTTCCCTCTATCCGGCGGCGGTAAACCTTTTCGGCCGGCGCCCACCAGCGCAAGCCAGTATGACGGCCTCTTTTCGCCCGACGGCCACTGGCTGGCCTATTTTTCCTATGAGACAGGACGGCCTGAAATCTATGTGGTTCCGTTTCCCGGGCCGGGGGGGAAATTCCAGATTTCTCAGAACGGCGGCTGGTTGTGCAGGTGGGACAGGAAAGGACATCTATACTTCCTGAGCATGGGCAATCGCCTGATGGAGGCCACCCTGGGATTCAGCGGCGGCGCCGTGCAGGTGAAGTCGCTTCAACCGCTCTTCCACGTTGACTTGCCGAGCGCCGCAGACCCGTTCTTCGATGTGAGCGCCGACGGCAGCCGGTTCATTGTCCTCACCACCACGGATCCCAACGCCGCCCGCTCCATCGGCCTGCTGCTCAACTGGCAAGCGAAGCTGAAAGGCCAAAAGTGACATTGGGGACGGGAACAGAGCCTGGCGCTTGCGTGGAAATCATTGCCGGCGACGGACCTTAATCTCAAAGTTTAAAGCCGCAGGAAACCCTGGCGCGGTGAAGTTCGTCTGTTATACTCGGTGGTTGTCGGTTCGGGTTCCGGAAAATTCGAGTAAGCAATTACGCGCCCGCGGGGATGTTCGCGCACCGGAGGCTTTCAGGCAGAAGCCAGGGTGAGAATCCGCGGCGCAAAATCTTTCATAAATAGAGCACGAAGAGGAGTGCCCATGAACTCTCGATGGAAAGCAGTAGCGGCGGTGACGGCGGGATTCTTATTTACATTTTTCATGTTGGCGACAGTGGGACGCGGACCGCGCTCCCTCGCGCAGGGAACGGCCGGCGGCGCGAGCCAGGCAAAGCCGGCGCCGGAGCACGGCGGACCGGGGGAATCGATGCAAGGTAAAACGGCCGGCCAGGCGTTCAAGAACATTCAGGTGCTGAAGGATATTCCGGCCACCGAACTCATTCCCACCATGGAATTCATCGCCGGGTCGCTCGGCGTCGAGTGCGGATACTGCCACCAGATGGGACATTTTGATGCCGACACCAAGCAGCCCAAAAAGACGGCGCGCAAAATGATTGCCATGGAGCTCGCCATCGACAAGGACAATTTCAACGGCCGGCAGGAAGTGACGTGCAACACCTGCCACAACGGTTCCACTCATCCGAAGGCTATTCCCGCCGTGGCGGAGAACTCCATGCCGATGCGCCCCATGGGGATGATGGGCCGTGGCGAAGGCGGAGAAGGCGAACACGGTGGAATGCGCGCCATGATGGCCTCCATGCCCAGGCCGGACGCGATCGTGGCCAAGTACATTGAAGCGGTGTGCGGAGCCGATGCGCTCGACAAAGTCAAAACGCGCGTCGAAAAGGGAACGACCGAATTCTTCGGCCGCGAGGTTCCCGTGGAAATCACCGAAAAGGCTCCGGACATGAGAATCAGCGAGACGACCATGCCCAGGGGCGGCAAGAGCTCGACGGCGTTTGACGGGAAGACCGGCTGGGCGGCGGGTGGATTTGGGCCGGAAGCAGCGCCGCATGCGATGACGAGCGCGGAATCGGCGGCGGCGCAACTCGATGCGACGCTGGCATTCCCGAATGGATTGAAAACGTATTTCCGCGGTATGCGCCCGCGGCCGCCGGAGAAAATCGACGGGAAGGACGTTTACGTTCTGCTCGGGTTCCATCCCGGCCAGCCGCCCACGCAACTCTATTTTGAGAAAGATTCGGGGTTGCTCGTGCGCGTTGTCAGCTTCACGCAGACGGCGCTCGGACGCCTGCCGCAGCAGACGGACTTTTCCGATTACCGGGAAGCGGACGGCGTCAAGATTCCGTACTCGTGGACGGTTTCAGGTCCGCGGCGCAGTTCCACGATCAAGATCACTTCGGTTCAGCAGAACGTGCCGGTGGAAGACTCAAAGTTCGCCATGCCGGCTGCGGCTTCAGGCGGACAGTAGAGTAGAGTTGAGCGGCTGGAATTGGCTGCCGGCAGTCTGCGGCTTTACTGCCGCTGATAAACCCGCACGTAGTCAATCAGCATCTGCTGCGGGAAAACGGTGGTTGAATCCGGATTGCCCGGCCAGCTTCCGCCCACGGCCAGATTCAACAGCAGAAAGAATGGATGATTGAAGGCCCACGTGCCGCCTGCAGGCAAGCTGGCGGGCGTGGCGGTCAGGTACAGATTGTTGTCCACATAGATGCGAATAGCGGCCGCTTCCCATTCCACGGCGAACACGTGGAAATCGCTCGCGAACACCGCGCCGCCCGGCAGCGTGTAAGGCGCGCCCACGGAATAAACACCGGAAGGATCACCGCCCGGCCCGTGAATGGTGCCGTGAACGGTGGACGGTTCCTTGCCGACGTTTTCCATGATGTCGATTTCGCCGCACGCGGGCCATCCGACCTGGCGGTCATTCGAGCCCATCATCCAGAAAGCCGGCCACATACCCTGTCCCGCGGGCAGCTTCATCCGCGCCTCAAACCGTCCATCGGTCCAGTCAATCAGGCCCTGAGTTTTGAGCCGGGCGGAAGTGTAATCGCGCGTGATGCCGTCCGGGCCGGTGTAAGTCTCCTTCAGAGCCTGGATCACCAGATTGCCGTCCTCGACAAAAGCGTTCTTTGTGCGATTCGTGTAAGTCTCAAGTTCCTTATTGCCCCAGCCGCGGCCTCCGATGTCGTAGGTCCAGTACTTCGGGTCCGGCGCGGAACCGTTCGGCCCGCTGAATTCATCGCTCCAGACCAGCTTGTATTGTCCGCTCGCGGTCTGATTCGCGCTGGTGAATGCAAAGCCGGCGCCGCCCGCGGCCAGAGAAATTCCGCCGCCCACCAGCATGGATTTCAGTGCGTCTCTGCGATTCATCGAACCTCGCATCCGCCGGCGATGGCGCCGATCACCATGAAGGGCTCTTTGCCCGTGGCCACGGCTTCCGGCAGCGGCGCGTCCGGCGATTCGTGCGTCAGATCTTCCTCGCAGGCGAAAAAGCGCAGAAACGCCCGGCGCTTGCCCGTATCGTGGTCGCGAATCGTCCCGCACAGCATGGGATATTTTGCTTCCAGCGCGTCCAGCACGGCGCCGCGCGTGACCGGCGGCGTGACTTCAAGCTCAACCTCGCCGTCAACGTTCGCCAGCCTGCGAAGATGGAAGGGAAGTGTGACTCGGATCATGGAAGTTGTCCTTAATGTAATACGGCCGATGATGCTTCTTCAGGGCACTTGCGATGCCGTGCCGTCAGGGCACGGCTTCAGCCGTGCCGTCTGACTCGGTCCCCTTAATTATGCCACGCGGCTTCAGCCGCTGAGGCATTTCATCAAGCCGATAACGTCCGCTCGCCGAACTCCAGGCATAATCTTGCGGGGCGGCGCAGAGCCTTCGCGCAACCGGGTTCGATTCAATATAACGAAGGTGTCCGAGAAAATCTTCGCAGTTCCGGACGCGATGGTCGCTGAAGCTGCGTTGCCATACCGGGAAAGAGAATCTTAGCTGTTGCCGGATTGCATGCGCGGAGCCGCCTTTGACGTATTGCATTGCCCGCTCGAGGGTTTTATCCCCCGCTGGCGTCATGAGGAGATGGAAGTGATCCGGCATGAGGACGAACGCGTGGATGGCGAATGCCCCGCGATCGCGGTACCGCATGAGCGTCTCGACAAAAATCGCGCCGGCGGCTTTTTTGGTAAAGATTCGACGGCTTTCCCACGTCCGGGAAGTCAGGAAGTACGTTCCCGGCGGGCTGCCGTGACGTTTTGGAGTTGACATGGCCTCAGCGGCTAAAGCCGCTCTT
Organism: Terriglobia bacterium; assembly: GCA_046706005.1. Taxonomy (GTDB): domain Bacteria; phylum Acidobacteriota; class Terriglobia; order UBA7540; family UBA7540; genus JBJKPU01. The sequence continues at coordinate 7,646 of JBJKPU010000066.1, forward strand.
CTTCGTTGCTCGTTCTAGCGGCACGGCTGAAGCCGTGCCCTGACGACAAGCCGTGCCCTGACGCACCCCTTACCTTACGGCAACACCTGCGCTTCGACGGAAAGCACGGGCGGCAAGTGCTCGAAAACCGCGAGCAGGTCTCGCCGCCGTCGGGCGAAGCGCTTTTCATTGCTGCAAACACCCGAGCGCGAAGCCCAAGGCCGCGCAAATCTCCTCCAGGCGCTCCGGGCTTAGCGTCGCGACACGGCGGCCCAGCCAATCCTTGGGTACGGTGACGACATTATGCAGGTTCACGACGCAAGGAGCTTTCATGCCGTCCGCCTCGGTTAACAGAACCTCCGAAGAAATTTCTCGAATTGTGGAAGTGATCGGGGCAACGGTTATTCGGGCTAAGAAGTCGATGGCCCTGTCCGCGGTCAAAACCACGACGGGGCGCTGCTTGTCCGGGTGCGGAAACCGAAAGAGCCGCACATCTCCGCGCGCTATCGTTCCGGCCACGCCGCCACCTTTGCCCAAGCTTCCGCGTCGGCAGGGTCGTCCGGGTGCAGCTCGTAGCCTCGGCGCTCGCGCTCTTCCATCTTCCGGATTTCAGCCCGCTTCAGATGTTCGCGCAGCGCCTTGCGGATCAGCGCCGAACGGTTTATTCGCGCCTTCCGCGCGGCCCTGTCGGTAGCGCGGAGCAACTTCGAATCGAGCACAACTTGAATAGTTTCCATACTGTGGAGTATGCTCCACAGTCCACTCCACAGTCAATGCCCTGCCGGGCTGAAGCCCGGCGCTGTGCTTTATGGCAACACCTGCGCTTCGACGGAAAGCACGGGTGGCAGGTGCTCGAAAATTGCCGTCCAGCTTTCGCCGCCGTCGGCCGAGCCATAGACCTGGCCGCCGGTGGTGCCGAAGTACACGCCGCAGGGGTCGAGCGAATCCACGGACATGGCGTCGCGCAGAACGTTGACGTAGGAATTTCGCTCCGGCAAACCTTTCGCCATTTCCCGCCACTCATTGCCGCCCGTCTTGCTTCGGTAAACGCGCAGCTTGCCGTCGAGCGGGAAGTGTTCGCTGTCGCTCTTGATGGGCACGACGAAGAGGGTTTCCGGCTCGTGGGCGTGAACGTCAATCACAAACCCGAAATCGGTGGGCAGGTCGCCGCTGACCTCGCGCCAGTTGTCGCCGCCGTCGTCGGAGCGCATCACGTCCCAATGCTTCTGCATGAAAAGCGTGTTGGGATGTGACGCGTGCTTCGAGATGTGATGCACGCAGTGGCCCACTTCGGCCGTTGGATTGGGAAGAAAGTTGGATTTCAACCCTTTGTTGATGGGCTTCCAGCTTTTGCCGCCGTCATCGCTGCGGAACGCGCCCGCGGCTGAGATGGCGATGTAAATTCGATTGGGATTTTTGGGGTCGAGAATGATGGTGTGCAGGCACATGCCGCCCGCGCCCGGCTGCCACTTGGGGCCGGTGGAGTGGCCGCGCAATCCGGAAAGTTCATGCCACGTTTTTGCGCCGTCGGTCGATTTGAAGATGGCGGCGTCTTCCACGCCCGCGTAAACTGCGTTCGGGTCGGTGAGCGAAGGTTCCAGATGCCAGACGCGCTTGAATTCCCACGGATGCTGCGTGCCGTCGTACCACTGATGGGTTGTCAGCGGCTTGCCGGTTGCGGCGGATGTGTCATAGACAAAGCGATTGCTTTCGCCCTTGGGCATGGGGCCTTCCATCGTGACGCCGCCGCCCGGGGCGACCCAGGTTTTGCCGCCGTCGTTTGAAACCTGCAGCACCTGCCCGAACCAGCCGCTGGTTTGCGAACAATAAATGCGGTTGGGATCGGCCGGCGAACCCTTCATGTGATAAATCTCCCAGCCGGTAAAATGCGGTCCGTTGATTTCCCAGTTCTTGCGCTTGCCGTCCGACTCCAGCACAAACGCGCCTTTGCGCGTCCCGACTAGAACTCGTACTCTGCTCATGCCTCGCTCCTTTCGAATCTATCCTGTCAACTTCGGCTCGATCTCCGTTCAAAAAGCAGTGCTCCGGCCCAGGCCGTTGGAATGGCCAGGATGACTAACGACACCGGATACCAGTGGGGCCCGAAGGCCGGTCCCTTGTTCCATGTGGCGATGGCGCCGCCGGCGCTCGCCAGCAATCCCAATGTCCCCAGCACCAGCGCGTGCAGGACGGGCCGATACGGGGCGAGCCAGGCGGTGATGTACGCGCCCAGAACGCCGTAGGCGGTGCGGTAAAGCGTCGCAACCAGCAACGAGCTATCGGTTGCCCGTTCTCCCAGCGGCGGCAGATAGCCCAACGCCCGCATTCCTGCGTCGCTGCCAAGCGAGAGAACGATGCCCACGACCGCGCCCGCGAGCACTGCCACAACGCTTCGGCCCAGACGCCGCTTGTTCGATCCGCTCATGGCTTCCTTTCACATCCTGCCGGCCGTTCAGCCATCATGCAGACGGCTTTCATCTTGAATTCTCTTCACCCGGCTTTCCCGCAGTTAATCATCCACGGAATGCCGAACTGATCCACCAGCGAGCCGAATCGGTGCGCCCAGAAAGTTTCCTGCATGGGCATTTGCACCTCGGCCTTTTCTGAAAGCGCTTTGAAAATGCGATCCGCCTCCTCCGGCTCTTTGACTTCAAGGGTCACGCCAAAACCCTGCGGCTTTTTGTAGTGCGAAGGCGCGGCATCGGCGCCCATCAAGGTCTGGTCGCCCAATTTGAACGTTGCGTGGATGACCTTGTCGCGATATTCCGCCGGCACCTGATCGGCCATCGGCGTGCCGGCGTAGGTTTTCACGTATTCGAGTTTTCCGCCCAGGCACTTTTCGTAAAACTTGAAAGCCGCTTCACATTGGCCGTCGAACAGAAGATGCGGACTGACCTGCATCATGACCTCCTTGATTCCGGCCTTTCGCTGCTACCCCGCAGCGAGACGCTTCGACAAATTGGCCTTCACTGCCGGCCACTCCGATGCGAGGATCGAATAGCGCACCGAATCGCGCGGGGTGAAATCGGCCGCCATTCGATGGGCGCGGAGAATGCCTTCCAGATTTCCGCCAATTCTTTCCAGCGCGGCGCGGGAGCGCTGGTTGCGCGCGTCCGTGTGGAAGCACACGCGCAGGACCTTCCACTTCTCAAACGCGTGGGTCAGCATCATGAATTTTGCTTCAGTGTTGGCCGCCGTGCGGATCGCCGAACGCGCGAACCACGTGTATCCGATTTCGCAGGCGTCGGGCGATGTCCGGCCATAGGAGGGATGGCCTTCCGGCCACAACCATCTTTCCAGATTCCAGAAGCGGCTTGAGCCGATGATTGCGCCGTCCGCTTCGCGCTTGATCACAAACGGAATCGCCGTGCCGGCATTTTTCCAGGTCAAAGCCGTGGCAACGTATCGGGCCGTTGCCTCTCTGCCCTGGGGGACGGGGCTCCAGCGGTAAAGCGAAGGGTCGGTTGCCGACGCAGCGGCAAGGTCCTCGATGTGCTGCTCCGCCAGCGGCTCCAGGCGGATGTGGCTGCCCTTCAGGGCAAAGTTTTCCGGGTCGTGATGGCTCACCGTTTCACTCGCTAAAACTCAGCATCCACTTGCCATCAACCTGCAGGGGCCTGGAATCGTGCTGCTTCCACCGGCGCGTGACTTCAGCCAGAATCTGCTCGCGATACTTGGCCATGGCTTCGATGACCTCGAGCGGCGCACCGGTAGGCTCATGGCGCGCGCCCCAGATGAGAAGCTCCAAAAGAACCGGCGCGAGAGAAATTCCTTTTTCCGTGAGACGGTAATTCAGCTTTCTCCGGTCCTTTTTTGCGGTCTCCGCCTCGATGATCCCGGCCCGTTGCAGTTTGCGCAGACGGCCCGCCAGAATATTGGTTGAAATTCCTTCACCCGACCCCTGGAATTCCTTGAACGTCCGGTAGCCCCGCACCATCAGGTCGCGAATAATCAGCAGCGACCATCGGTCTCCGAAAATCTCCAGCGAAATGCTCACGGGACATTCGGAGCGGGGTCCTGACTTAAGTTTTCCAGGCACCGCGGGCAGGCTAGCAAAGTCACTTGCAGAATGCAAGCGAAATTTTGGAGGGCTTCATTCCTTAAATGTAGAGGGGTGTTGAACAATAGCACCGAGTCAGGCGAGATTCTTTAAGTGTCCACAGTGTCCGCAACCGGGATCGGCGCCGGCGCTCTGGCAGCGGCTTTGCGCCGGTCAAAGAAATGACTGTAGATCTTCAGCATGAGGCGGATGGACCAGCGAGCCACCCAGCTTCCTTTTTTCGTCTTGACGCTGTCCGCGGAAACACCCTGGCCGCCGTAAATCTTGCGGAAGGCCATGCAGCCGAACAGGTATCCGATCTTGCCCGCAAAGGGCCAGGTCCGAACTTCACCGTGGCGAATGCGTCGCAGGCACTCCTTGAGTGAGTAATAGGTGTTCCAGCATTTTTCATTTTCCGTCAGCCACTGCTTGCGGGGAAGGTTGGGATGGTCCACGACTTCCGTCGGCTTGACCGGCTTCAGCCAGAAGCGGTCCTCCTTGACGCGAATCTTGTGTTTGGGGACGTAGCCCGGCTTGTCGCGGTGTTTGAAGTCGTTCATGATTTCATAAAAGTCTTTCGTGCCGGGATAAGGAGCGTAAAAGGTGAACTGCGCCACGACGGCGCCGGATTCGGTGGCGAAGTTGCGCATGGTCTGGATAGTCTGGGCCGTGTCGCTCTCGATGCCGGTGATAATCGAGCCCAGCACCCAAATGCCGTGCTCCTGAATCTTGTGGATGGTGTCCACCATTTTTTTGCCCACGGGGTTCCATTGCTTGCCGACGGTTTTGAGCCCTTCTTCGGAGAACGATTCCACGCCGATCAATCCACCGCGGATGCGCATCTTGCTGTACATGGCCGACAGATATTCTTCGTCGCTGACCAGTTCGGAAGTCATTTGCGTCAGGCCGAACATGTCGCGCGGCACGGAACGGTCATAAATGTCGAAAAACTGAAGCCGCTCTTCCCGGACCTGCTCGAGTTCCTTGCGCTTGGAGGGACTGGTCTCACGCGTGATGCGGCCCAACGTGGCGGGATTGAAGTTGTCATCGGCGAACAGGAGGCAGCGGTAACCGCGATCATAAAGCTCGTTGACCTCCTCGATGATTTTGTCCGTCAAGCGCTGGCGGGGATGTCGGCCGTCTGTAACCCACACGGAGCAGAAACTGCAGTTTTCCGGGCAGCCGGCGACGGTTTGAACGGAAGGGAACAGGTACTTTGAAGTGTCGAGCATCTTCCACCGGGCTTTGAGCATGGAATCGCCCGGAATGCGTCCGCCTACGTATTTTCGCTGCAGCTTGCCAACGAGGGCGTCGCGCAGCGCCTGGCCCCAGACCAGATCGCCATTGCCGGTGAGGACGGAGTCGGCGCCCATTTCGATGGGTTCCTCGGGGAAGATGGTCGAATGAACTCCGCCCATGATGACGGTTGCGCCCCGGCTCTTGGCGGTTCGAAGCGTGCGGTAGCCGGAAAGGCAGTTTCCCGTATTGATGCCGATACCCACGATATCGCCGGGATCGATCAATTCCGGCCGAAGAGCTTCAATCGTCTCGTCCACGATGACGGGTTCGCCGACCAGGTCAATGGGCGTCGCCTGGGCAATGACGAAGAGCCAGCGCGGAGTGATGAAGCTGTAACCAACGGTAGAGTTGGCGGGGTTAATCAGAACGACTTTTGGCAAGTTTCCTCCAGACAGTCTGATTCCGGCTCGTTGCGGCGCGGTCAATCCCTTGGAAACTGCCGGGACAGATTCCCTCGTAAACCAGTGGCGATTGGACCTTCTACTACTTTACAGGGCCGGCCGCAAATTTTGAACCAGAGTTCCGTCTTCGGATTTTTCGCAAAACGGGATTTCCGTCGGAGGATGGAAAAACTTTAAAGCGACTCAATCTAATACGACATCTTCAAACGGAGTAACAATACAGTAAAGAAAGGCCACGAACTCTTATTTGAGCTCTACGCGAAAATCCGTAACGGATAGTTTGGGACACGCCTGCGAGTATACAGCGCCCCGAGCGATTTTCAACAATATTTTGCCAAATTCCAAAAATTGGCGGCGGGCAGGAGTCGCGCTTGAAAGAGGTCAGGGCGAGCGTTAAAATGAATGCAGCGAAATCAGCGGTATAATAGGGTGGAAGATGAAGTGGCCCTTTGACTGGAGCAAACATTCTCGGTCAGCCGACGGGACGGTCCAGCGGGATGAGCGGCATCCGGCGGAAATTCCCATCCACCTGCGGTGGGATGGCGAGGCCGCGTGGAAGCCGGGGAAAACCGAGAACATCAGCCGCTCGGGATTCTACTTTCGGAGCGTCGGCTCGTTTTCCATCGGCATGCCTATAGAAATACGTCTGGTTGCACCCGCGCCGTTCGGGCGCGACGAGGGAAAGCTGGTTCAACTCCGGGCCCGGGTCGTCCGCGCGACTCCTCCCACACCCAAGGATTACCGCTCCGAAGTCGCCGTGAAATTTTCCAAATATCAGATTCTCGATTCCAACGGGAACTGGTGACAGTTAGTCCTGCCGGTTACCAACTTGCTTTGCGCGCTTGAATCACCGGAAGTGTTCGCCACTTTTCAGGAATGACTAACCGTCATTTGCGGGCCCACCGGAATGAACGCTCGCCGCGAGTTCTGCAGCCAGCGCCTTGACCCGCTGCAAGTCGAGCTTGCCGGAGCCCAGCAAGGGAAGTGAATCCACAGAGAAGAAATCCTCTCGGCGCGGCATCCAGAGAGCCGGCAAATCCTGGTCGCGAAGACGGCGCAGCAACTCATCCACAGAAATTTCCAGAGGTGTGTGAAGCACGACCAGTTTTTCTCCTCGTTTTTCATCGGGCAGGGATGTGACTACCAATTTTGGCTCGCTCGACCCCAGGGCGCGATGCAATGCGTCCTCCACTATCAGATGCGGAACCATTTCACCGGCAATTTTTGAAAAGCGCGACAGCCGCCCGGTAATGCTGATGAAACCGTCCTCATCAAGATGCGCGATGTCGCCGGTCACATACCAGCCGTCGCGCAGGACTTCAGAAGTGATCTCAGGCTCGCTCAGATAGCCTTTCATCACGCTGGCGCCTTTCACCTGCAGCATGCCGTCCTGATTTGCATCGAGTTCGGCCCCCGTTTCCGGATTCACCACGCGCACGGCAACACCGGGAATCGGATGGCCGACCGATCCCGCCTTCGATCCGGGCTGCTTTTCGCGTTGATCGTAGTAGCCGGGCACGCCGACCGCGACCACTGGTGAAAGTTCCGTTGCGCCGTAACCTTCATAGAGTTCAAGCCCGAATTTTGCTTTAAAGGCATCCGCAAGCTCGGGCTTCATCTTCTCCGCGCCGACAATGGCCAGCCTGAGCGAGGCGAAATCTTCGGCTGCGCACTTGTTGACGTAAGACCAGGCGAAAGTCGGGGTCGTGATCATGATCGTGACGCCATACTTTTTGCAAAGCTCGCCGATTTTGCGCGCCTCGAGCGGACTGGAATGGAAAACAACTCCAAAGCCCGCGAGCAGCGGAAACCACAGCCCGCCGGTGAATCCGAAAGAATGAAAGAAAGGCAGGATGCCCAGCAAACGGTCATGCCGGTCAGATTTGACCGCCTGCTCGATGCCTTCAATGTTGGAAACGATGTTGCGGTGCGAGAGCATCACACCTTTGGGGCTGCCCGTCGAGCCGCTTGAAAAAATAATCGTGGCCAGAGAATCGAGGCTCAATTTGCGGGGAAGCAGCCATCGCTTCAACAGAGCGGCTGGCATGAATCGAGCTGCCGCCAGCGCAAGAAAGCGGCGGCTCCGGTGAATCTTTGGCCCCAAATCCTCCATCATGACCATTCCGGGACGCTTTTCCACACCGAGGCGAGTGAGGAGCTTCTCGCTCGTGAAGATGGTGCGTATGCCGGCGCGCTCGATGGCCGCCTGCAGCGCCTCCTTTGAAACCGTGTAATTAAGATTGACGGGAATTTTGCCGGCCAAGCTGATTCCGACATTAAGCAGAGCCCCGCCAACCGACGGCGGCAGCATCACGCCCACATTTTCTTCTTCCGCGCAGCGCCGAAGGACCAGACGGCGAAACAGGATGGCTCCCGCAAGCGCGCGCCCGAAGTTCAATTCGCGCGCGGTGGAATCCGCCATAGCGAAACGGTTGCGGTTGCGGCACGCCGTTTCGATAAAGAGTTCCGGTAAGGGACGCTGAACGGAGTCGCGCCGGCCAAAGGCGTCCGCGCCGAGCCGCATCACCGCCTGACGCACCTGAAAGGAATTTGAATCGGGCGGAAGTGGCGCGCCCACCGTGACGGTGACGGGGTAAGGAATTCGGCGCGGCCACTTGAAGAAGAATTTGCCTCGCTCGAAACTGAAAATCGAGCCCCAGACACGGTCAAGAAAAACTGGAACGATGGGCGCATCGAGGCCGCGTGCGATGCGCTCAAAGCCGTGACGAAAGCGCAGCATATTGCCGGTACGGCTGATCGAGCCTTCGGCGAAAATGCAGACGAGTTCACCCTGGCGAAGCTTTTCTTGGGCCAGGTGGAGCGAAGCGACAATTTCACGGGGCGAGTCCGATTGTGCCACCGGAATTGCTCCCATCAATTTGGCCAGCCAGTGAATGCCGCGCGCCTCATAGAACCTGCGGTACATCAGAAAGCGGACGAACCGGTCCGTGGAAGCGCCGATCAAAAAGGGATCGATGAATGAAATATGGTTTGAAACGATGAGCGCCGGGCCACGCCGCGGCAGATTTTCCGCGCCCACAACACGGATGCGGTAAAACGTGTGGGTCAACAACCAGAGCGCCAGGCGAATAGTGAAATCGGGCAGAACGGTCATGATATAGACGGTGGCCGCCATGGAAATCAGAGCCATCACCAGCAGCACCTGGTTGGCAGCCAGATGCGCCGGACCGGAAAGCAGTTCGAAGACGGCCGCGCCCAGAATTACGCCGGTGAAAGTGAGCACGTTCGACGCCGCAATCACGCGGCCCTTGGTGTGTTCGCCGGCGTGCGCCTGCAGGAACGCCTGAAGCGGAACGATGAAGATGCCTCCGGAAAACCCGAGCAGAAAATGACCTGCCATGGCCGCCACGAAAGAGTGGTGCGCAAAGTAAAGGAAGACGCCGAACACACCAAGCCCGACTGAGCCGATGGGGACCAGGCCTACTTCCACATGGTCTCCGGAAAGCTTGCCTGCCACGAAGGCGCCCAGTCCGATTCCAACGGAAACGGCGGCCATCAGCAGGCTGATGCCCTCATCGCTCAAATGAAGCAGGTCGTGGCCGTAGCCGATGACGTTCTGTAGATAGACCGCGCCCAGAAACCAGAAATAGGCGATGGCCAGAACCGTCTGGAACAGCGCGCGCGAACGGCGAATTTCTCCAAAGTCACGCCAGAATTCGCCCGCCAGATTCCAGCGCAGCTTTTCTCCCGCGGCGATGGCGCGAACGCGCGTGATGCCGGTGGCGAATGCAAGACCAAGCAGTGCCATTCCGATCAGGAGCGCCACGGGGAGAGACGGCCGGGCGGGAAACGTGTCCCGCAGAAAGCCAGCGGCGACCGGGCCCAGCACGATCATCGTGTAAACCGTGAGTTGCATCAGGCCGTTGGCGCGGGACAGATCTTCGTCCGGAAAAATCTGCGGCAAAATACCTTCCTTGGCAGGATCGAGAAACGCAGCGTGAATTCCAAGCAGGAAAAGCGCTGCGAGCATGGCGTCAATCCTTCCCTCGAACATGGCGAAGGTCGCGTATGTCAGCACAATCGCTTCCGCGACTTTGAGCGTGATGATGACTTTTCGCTTGGAGAAACGATCAGCCACCTGGCCGGCCAGGGAAGAGAGCAGGATGTAGGGCAACACGTAAAGGGCCGTGCCCATGGAAATGATCCGCGCGCGCACGGCAGGATCGGCGACTGTGGACGCCGCGAAGAGAAACAGGAGCTGCTTGAACGTGTTGTCGTCAAAAACGGCAAGCGCCTGAGCGGCCAGCAGCCAGACAAATCCCTGCCGCTTGAGCACGTGTGTGTAGCCCGAGGACGAGGCGCCGGATGATTCAGCCGATGAAGAAGGGCTCTGTGCTTGCGGCGGAGCGACTGCATTATTGGCGCTTTGAGATTCTTGCGGCACGGCGCTCCTTAACGTGGAATCAATTGTCGGCAAGGCGCCCGGCCGAGGCGCGGAATTCGGCGCGGGCGCACGCCCCGAGATGGGGTTACGGTATTCGGAATCCGAAGGCATTTCAAGTGACTTTGCCGGTCCTTCGATGGGAAAAGTCTTCACCTTAGCCATTGGGTTTGCCTCGAGTGTTCTTGTCTGCGAACAATGCTCGTTTTCATGATTGTGAGTGTATGGACCCGGGCCGGCCCGCACTACAACGCTGATGACAGTTTTTGATGTGTCACAGGGAGGCACAAAGAGAGATGGTTTCACAACGCGAGGCGGTGATGTAAACTTTTGCACTGCGAAAGCGAAAGGAGCGAGATGCGCGTCACATTGAGTCTGGTTTTTGCGATTCTGCTTTTTGGAGTTCCGGCTGCGCCCCAATCCGCCGCTCAAGGCTCGCGGAGAAAAGCGCCGCGCGCGGAAAACAAGTCTTACACGATGACGGCCGAGGCGCTGGGAGTGAACACAACCAGCTACGACCGGGATTTCGCGAACGAGGCAATTCCTGATTTGCTGAGACAAGCCGGCATCGGCCGCGTTCGGTTGGGCGGTTCAGGAGCCGACTTTTACGATTGGACGTCGAACCGAGTCCCGCTGCCCTGGCCGAAGTTCATGAGTCAACTGGCGCTGGCGAAAGCCGCGCCCGTGATTACGGTCAACTACGGAATGCTGAAGGTGGGCGACGTCGACGGGCCGAAAGCGGCGGCCAACTGGATGGCGAACGCGCTCACACTGCCCAACTATTCCGATCCCTCCGCATTGTGGGTCATCAGCAACGAAGAGTATGGAGCGTGGGAACCAAACCAGCACCAGAATCCGCACATCCCGGCAGCTTTCGCGGCGAACGCGATGAAGTACTTGAAGGCCATTCACGGCGTCAATCCGAAGGCCGTGGTTGGGGTTCCGGTGACCATCTCGCGGCAGGTTGCCTCCGGAACGGGGACCTGGGTTCCCGATCCAGACCTTTGGAACCGAACGGTGCTTGGGCAGGATGCAAAGCAAATTGGCTTTATCGATTTCCATTGGTATCCGGTGTTCGGCGCTCCGGTGCTGACCAACGCGCAGCTCTTCGAGACCGTGCGGCGAATTCCCGCCACCATGAAGTACCTCCAGAATCTCATTGATCGATACGATCCGGGAATTTTTGTTTCGGTGAGCGAATCGAATATTTCGCAGTCGGAGATTGTTTACAACGCTCAGCCGGTCGCAGCTCTTTACGCTGCCGCCACGTCGCTTGAATTCCTATCGCACGGAGCGGCCAGCTACATATGGTGGCAGGTGCACAACTCGGACAACATGGACGGAGATTTCGGTTTCCTGTCGAACGCGACGGGGAATCCCGGTCCCAGTCTCTCTACGCTTGCGGCTCCCGCCGCCGTTCATGCGCGCAATATCGGGGTGGCGAGCGCCGACGGTTTCCACTACGGCCATCAGTTCACGATCGGAAGCGGCGATGAAACCGAATCGCGCAAAATCACCGCGGTCCCCGGCAGTACTACGCTTTCCGCGGGTTCGGATGCGGGCTCGTCCAGGATTTATGTCACCACAACCGGACCGTACATGAGGGTCGGGGCCGGCACGGATTATCAGGAATTGTTTGCGCCGGGTGCTTCGATCACCATCGGCGCGGGCGCGAAAGCCGAATCCGCCACGGTGGCCTCGGTCGGAACCGGTTCGGCGGAGGACACGCTGGCGGCGCCGTCGCCGGCAGGATCGCCGCTGATTTATCTGACGGGTGTTGCCGCGGTCGGTCAGTCCACTCCGATCTTTGTGCCGCCGGGGATCGTGCCCGGCGCCCGGCTGACCATCGGTAAAGGTGGAAATGCTGAAATCGCGACCGTTAAATCCGTCGGCGAATCTTCCAGCTTGGGAACGACGCTGGTCGCGCCAACCGGCCGCGGAGCCCGCCGCATCTATGTCGCGAGCGTCACCAACACTCGCACCGGGGTCGCAAACTATGTCGGCGATCCGATTGTCATCGGCGCGGGGGCGGAGCAGGAAGTGGACAAGATTTCCAGTGTCGGGACTTCGGCAGGAACCGCAACCACATTGGCCGGCAATTTTCCGGCCGGTGCGACCGACTTGAGAGTCGCGAACGCCGGTAACGGATTTTTCGGGTCCAGCTTCTGGCCGGGAAACAAAGTCATCCTCGGCACGGGTGAAAGCCGTGAGATCAGGACCCTCGCCAGCGTCGGCACGCAGGCCGTACCGACGAAGTTGTCCAGCGCGGCGGATGGCGGGTCCAGGACGATTCATGTGGCAAGCGTGAGCGGAATCTCTCCCGGCGATGACATTTCAATCGGATTTGGATTCGGATTTCGCAGCCGCCGCCAAATCGATAAAGTCAGCCAGGTGGGAACTGCGGGCGCGATGGGTACGGGAGTGACGCTGGCTGAGCCGCTGGAACGTGCCCAGACTGCAGGCACCGTCGTACAGGGCCTGGGCGCCGACTTGAAATTGAAAACCGGCCTCACACATGCCATAGCGGCCGGTTCGCACATTCAGGATCTGGGCACGGGAATTACGCTGGCGAGACCGCTGAAAAGGTCGCACTCAGTGGGAGCGCCCACGGTTGACGCAGGTACGGGCGTGGTGCTGACGGCGCCGCTTCGCCACGCGCATAACTCCGATGAAAATGTCAGCACGCCGGGGACCGGCATCACGCTGACGGCTTCTTTGCGGTTTGCCCACGCCGGCGGAGATCCGGTTGTGAGCCGCGGCATCACGTTCACGCCGTCCTTAAGTCGCGCTTACTCGAGCGGCACGCCGATCAAAGAGCTGGGGTTGAAGGAACCGCCGCTCGATACACCGATGCCCGCCTATTGGGGGTTCGTGCTCGCTTCCAAACTGACGAAGCCCGGATCGCGGCTGAGCGTCCTGCCGTCACCCGACCCGGCCATTCTGGCTTTCCAGTCTTTCCTTCCCGACAAATCGGAAACGGTGATGCTCATCAATACTGACGACACCACGCCCGCGAAAATCTCCCTGGCCGGCATGCCTGGTTCGTCAACGAGCACTCTCGAAACCTTTTCGTACAGCCTTGAAGAACCTGTTTTGAATCCGAAAGTGGTTTCCGGCACGACCAGCGCAGGAACAGTTCACGCTGGCCTGATGCTGAAGCCGGAATCCATTCTGGTGCTCAGCGCACCCGCTACGGGCGAAATGGCTCCGAGCCTATCGCTGCAATCAGTGCGGCGAAAAAGATGACCAGAATTACTCGCGTGGCTTACCGGCCCCGGAGGAACTCCTCCTGCCGGTGAGCTGGCCTCGGATTCATTACGACAGGAGATTGGAATGGTGCGGAGGGCCGGAATCGAACCGGCACGTCCCTTGCGGGACAAGGGATTTTAAGTCCCAGCTCTGCAATTCCTGTCCATTCCGTTTTGATGATAACGCCTTTGAACCCGTTGAAGATAAGGGTCAATCGGAGTGACAACCCTTTGAGGCACTTCGCTCTCTTTTTAAGCAGTCTTTACCCAAAACGTTACCCAGTCCACGCCGCAGGACTGACCGATAAACGTCCTTGCGGCTAAATCTGCCCTCGCTGCTCTCGTCTTTGGGTGCCATCTTGTTTCCTCCTTGGAAATGGGTTGCATGGCGCGCATGCAACCGATAGCCAGCCCGCAAAAACGGGGGTAGCAAGCGCAAGGGTGAAGCGATCCGGGAGGGGGATAACCCGGCCTGCACAAGCCCGGCGACAAAAAACGCAATTAAGAAAGACAGCCGGGCGCGGAAGGTTGGGGAAACCCGGTCCGAGCCCTTGCGCGCGCGAGGGGCGGAGCCCCATAGCAAGGTTTTGAATTCCGCTTTTGCGAAAAGGGATCGTTACCCGGATGGGCCGAGACTCCGGCTTTCGGAGGCTCGGTGAGCCGCGCCATAGCGCAGCGACGGCGGGCGAATAGAGCGCGGTGCCGCGAAACGCGGCATTCGCCCAAAACATTTTCGTGGCTTTAGGTTGCAGACGCCTGTGGCTCTTCCCGAATCCCTTATTTCGGGATTCTTTGAACCGTACCGGCCCACTTGGAACCGCCGTCAACAGCTTCGCCCATTTCCAGATTCACCGCTGTGGTGTAGAGTGGTGAATTCATGAAGAACCGGAGCCGTTCGTACATCCGCGCCTCTATCAGTTTTCCGTCCGATATTTACCAGAACCTTTTGATCTTGGCGAAACGGAAGAAAGTTTCGCTGGCATGGGTTGTACGCGAAGCAGCGGAAAGGTACGTTGCAGACGCAAGTCCGGAGAGCAGGCAAGCCCGGTCCGAAGGATCTGCGTCACGGGGGAACTAATACAACGGGCAGAATGACACCGTTCATCGTAATCTTGGTCGCCGCGCTAGTCGTGTTCTGGCTATTCAGAAGACGCCAACGCAGAGGCGTGGGCGGGCTGCAACCTGATGAACGCAAAAAGTTGAGCGCAATCTGGGCCGAAGACGGTGGCGGCCCGGTTCCGTTTGAAGAGTCAGCCGCGGCGGAAGCGCTGCCGCAGCCTGACCGTGCATTCAAGTCCGATTCCGCGGAAGCAGATGCACCGGCAGTGGAAGCGCAGCCGCCTCTCGCCGCCGCTTCGACAGTGCCGAACAATGGGGTGCGCGCTGCGCCTGAACCTCACCGCGATCCGGCGTGTTCGGAAAAGGAAAACACTGGATCAATTGGAAGTGACGCCACGGAGCCCGGCGTCAAGCCTGCCAGCTTTGTGCAAGAGGAATCCCCGCTCCCGTCGGCGGAGCATTCCGCTTCCTCGGCAAACGGAGAAGCTCTGGAGGCCGCACCTTTGGAAGCGGGCGGAGGCAGCCCGTGTTCCGCAGGCGGCACGAGGGAGACGGCTGCGACGCTTCCAGTTGCCGCATCTGCGGCAGACCCGAATTCCGGGGCCGTGCTGGAAACAAACATCGCGGCTGAGGAAGAAATCCGTGCTGCTGCCGAGGATCATCCTCTGGTTGCCCCTGCCGATGGCAGCAACGACGCGAGAAATGCCGAATCCCTGACAGCTCCCAATCTGGAAGCAGAGACGCCACCGCCGAACGCTGAAACAGCAAATTTGGAAGAGTCTGTTCAGGTTGGAACGGAAACCCATTCCGTTGCGGGCGGCCCTCCCGCGGTCCCGGAGCTGCCAGAACTAACGGGCTGCGGTGAACACGGCAATCTTGCGGGACAAATCGCCGCCCCTGCGGCGGAAGATGCCGCAGCCCCTGCTTTTGCAGAGCATGAATCTGCACCACCGGAAACGGCGGCCGGAGGCGCCGATGCCTCCAGTGAACTGCCGCACGAGGGTAACGAAGACGCAAGTCTTGATACTGTCAGCAGTGCCGCGCCGGCGCGCTACCGGCCCCCGCCGCAGCGGCAGGCGCGGCGGCCTTTGACGCGCGAAGCACATTCTGCGCGCGGGCAGCGTGCCGGAAATGTACTGGAAATACGCGTGCGCTTGACGCTGGACCGTTTCGGCTTTTGCCAGATTTCGCTTTTGCCGGAGCGCAAGCAGGAAATGGACGACGAGATTACCGTCAAGACGGCAGGGATGCGTCTGACGCTCGCCGCGCAGGAAGACTGGTACGGGGACCTCCACTTCGACGATATCGGCGCGCGCCTGCAGCAAGGTATGAGGCTCGCGGGATTGCTTTCGGACGGGCGGCGCGTGCAATGGCAATTGAGCGCCGGGCGAAACATATACGTGCTGGCTGGCCATCCCAGCGCCAGCGGATTTGTTTCTGTTCCGCGGCTGGCGCTCGGACGCCCGCACGTCGTCTTGTGCGCGAACGCGGTGCTGGAACAGGCGGAGGCAATCCTGAAGCAGGCAGGATGCGACGGGTATTCGGCGCTGGATGCGGCGCATGGCGTGCCGGACGGGTGGACAGGGCTTTGCGGCGTTTTGCCTGAAACTGCGCTCTCACTGGAGCCTGGTATTGACCCCTTCTATGCGCTGAAACCTGCGCCAGACATCGAGATTAACCTCGACGGCGGTCTGCTGCTGCACGATTCCGTATGGCTCTCGGGATACCCTCCGCAGATAAAAGTGACCGGGCAGGTAAGCGGTGCGCTTAAAGTCCTCATCGACGGAAAAGAGGCGCATACCGCAGGCGGTTGCTATGTCGCGTCCGGTTTCGAGGCTCCCGGACAGCATCTCGTCGAATGTGAAGGGCTCTCCTGCTCCCGTTCCTATTCGATCGAGGAACCCGCAGAATCATGGGAACAATGGGCGGCGTATGACTTTTCGAGCGCTGACCTATGCGGGCCGCTCGTAACGCTCCGGCCCGAAGCGCGGCGCAACCGCGTGTTTACGGTTCCCATGTCGAATCCGCTTCTCGTGGGCGCGGAGCCGGGTCAGGTCTTCCGCTGTTCCCGCCGGAATGTCGGCCGCTGGCAGGGCTTCGTTCCGTTCGAGGTTGTGTGGGCGCTCCCCGCGCAGCCGTTGATCTGCGACAAGAAGACTGCACGTATCCTGCGGTTTTCAAGCGCGCCCGTTGCGCGCGCAAACAATAATGGAAGGCCGCTCGACTGGTGCCGCGCGATCCTCGATGCGGCGCGAAAAGGGCTCCACATCGAAGACGGTTCTTCCGGCGCCGCCGCCCAGTGGATCGAATACAAGAAAACGGCGCGCAACATCTGGAGGGGCAGGCGATGAGTCCCAACGAGTTGATCCTGTGGCTCTCGGCGCGCAAAGAAGGATCGTGGCGGCAGTTCCGCACGGCCATCGAAAGGCTTGACCTTGCTGACGAGGCCGCGGATCAAGGGTCGTCTCTTCCGCTTCATCTGCGCATTTACCTCAATCTGCAACGGCTGGCGCACGTTGAATTCAACTCCGCAGGGCAGGAAAGGGACTGGCGCGTCGTGCCGCCCGTGCTCGCGATTTCGAGCCATCAAGATCGTGCAACGGGCGTTCTCTGCGGCGCGAGAACTCCGAGGCTTCTGCAGAAAGTCGAGGAGGCCGCGAACGGTCTGGCCCTGGAGCGCAATGAGGAAAAAGATTGCCCCGAAATACTGCGCATCACCGCAGGGAACGCGGACGTTCTGACCGGCGTCGCCGACCGCGTGGGCATTCTTTGTCAGCCGGATGCGCCGGCCGCCCTTTTGTCGCAGTTGCCACATGTGGGTTCGCTCGCCGGTTTCCGGCGGGAGCCACTGCCTGGGTCCGGAAAAGAATGGAACGTGCATCATCTCGTCATGGCGAGACGAACGGCGAAATGGCAGCCCGTCACGCTTCAGGACGCCAACGCTTCCGGCGCGCAAGGACTGTTCCGCTTCACCCGCTACCAGACGCCGCACTATTATCTCCGTGAAGGCCGCGAGACACTCCCGCTTCCCGATGCGGTTGGCAAGTATTACCTCTTGTCCCGGCGCGGACGGCGCGTGCTGAAGTATGACCGCAAGCAGCGCACCCTCAGCGTGCCAGCGATCTTCCGGCCGCCGCTGCTCACCGAGCGGGCGTTGATACTTTGTTCGGGCTTTCCTCCCTCGGTTAGCGACCTTCGCGGCCGGCGCGCGCTCGCATACCGCGATATCCCGGAGGAGATTGCCGGCATGACGGCTGAAATTCTTAGACAGGACTTTATATGAGCGATCCCATTGCCCTTTTTGACGACTTGCGCGAGATGTATCTGCGTTACCTCGACAGCCCCTTCGATCTGCGCTATCCCGATCTGGTCGCGGAGAGGCGCAACCTGCTGAACCTCGACGGCCGCATTTTCAGGCATCCGCTGATCGAGCCTGTTCCTGCCTACCAGTCGAGCAACCGGACGTTCCAGGCGATGTCGCGGGCGCTTCTCGCAGGCGCATGGCCTCAGGCCGCCATTGACGATCTGGCGGATTTCGTATCGCTTGAGCTCTTTCCGGCTACCCGCCAGCCTTACGCCCATCAGGAGCAGGTATTCGCGGAATCGGTGGTTAACGGCCACGATGTCATCGTCACAACCGGCACAGGGTCCGGAAAGACTGAATGTTTCCTGCTGCCCGTCGTCGCCGCACTTATTCGAGAATCGGCGTCATGGGGAGCGCCGGGGCCGCGCGACGCACGTTGGGACTGGTGGAACCATTGGCAAAGCGCCAACCGGCGGCTGCCGCGTATTCCGCAACGAAATCATGAAAACGCTGCGGTGCGCCCGCCTGCCATGCGCGCGCTCATTCTGTATCCACTCAACGCACTCGTTGAGGACCAGCTCGGCCGGATGCGGACGGCGCTGGACAGCACGAACGCCCGGACCTGGCTGCAGAATAGGCGCACGGGCAACAGCTTTTATTTCGGCAGGTACACGGGACGCACTCCGGTACCCGGCGACAGGAACGCATCAAAACTCTCCAAGCTCCGTGAAGAGCTGCGCGACATGGAACAAGAAGCGCAGCAGGTAGCGGGATCTCCCGCCGCGCGGTTCTTCCCGCGCATGGACGGCGGCGAGATGTGGTCCCGGTGGGACATGCAGGACAGTCCCCCGGACATCCTGATCACCAACTACTCGATGATGAACATCATGCTCATGCGGAGCATGGAAATGCCGGTATTCGACCTCACCCGGCAATGGCTGGCGGCTGACCCTTCCCGCCTATTTCATCTTGTGGTGGACGAGCTTCACAGCTACCGGGGAACGCCGGGAACGGAAGTTGCGTATCTCATCCGCGTCCTACTTGACCGCCTTGGGTTGCAGCCGGAATCGGATCAACTGCGCATCATCGCATCGAGCGCATCGCTAACCGGAGACCCTTCCGGCCTTGACTATCTGGAAGCGTTTTTCGGCCGCAGCCGGAACAGGTTCCGCGTTATTGGCGGAAATACGATCAATCCAAATCCGGCGGCGGCAGAGACGCTCGGGACGCATGGTGCTGCTTTGCGCGACTTCGCGCAGAGCCAGCGGTCAACGCCGGCAGTCCCTTTTCCGGCAGCAGCGCAAGCCCTCCACGCGGCCACGGGAGCGCCGCCCCCCGCCGCAGGAGCGACACCGGAGCACTTCGTTTATTCCGCTCTTGAGCATATACACGCGGTTGACGGGCTAAGGACCGGCTGCATGCCCGGCGGGCCAGGCACTGCCATCCAGCCGCGCTTCCCCACGGATATTGGCGGCGGCCTTTTCCCGGCGCTTCCGCCAGCGGAAAGAGAACTGGCCGTAGCGGGCCTTCTTGCCGCGATATGCGATACAACTGGGCCGCAAGGAGCCGCTCCCTTGCCGGTGCGCGCGCATCTGTTCTTTCGCAACCTCCAGGGATTGTGGGTATGTTCGAATCCCGCCTGCACCGCTGTGCCTGCGCGCGCCAATCCTTGTCCCGTGGGGCAACTGCATTACATGCCTGCCGTCACTTGCCAATGCGGATCGCGTGTGATGGAACTGCTTTATTGCGAGGCTTGCGGAGAAGTTTTTCTCGGCGGTTATCGCAGACCAGGCGCAAATCCGAACGAATGGTTCCTGAGCCCCGACCATCCCGACCTGGAAGCTTCGCCGGACATGGCTGCGCTCGACCGCGATTATGCGACGTACGCAGTTTTTTGGCCAGCGCCGAACGGAGCACAGCCGGTATCGGGGCAATGGTCGCAAGATAACGTTCAAAGAATGTGGCAGGCAGCCCATTTCGTTCCTGCTGAAGGCCGCGTCGCGCATGGCGGAAATGCGCAGGCCGTCAGAGGCTACTTGTACCGGGTTCCGCTCATGCATGGCCCCGGCAGCGACATTCTCGATCCTCCTCCCGCCGGCATGGCCCCGAGCGCAAAGAACGCTTATCCTTCCCGCTGTCCGAGATGCGATACGAACTGGGCGCGGCGCGACATCGGTTCTCCCGTCAGAACTCAGCGGACCGGCTTTCAGAAGCTGGCGCAGGTTCTTTCGGACGTTCTTCTCAGGGAGGTGGGATATGAGAATGCGGCCACGCGGAAACTGGTCGTGTTTTCGGACAGTCGGCAAGACGCGGCGAAACTATCCGCAGGGATGCGTTTCGCGCATTACCGTGACTCAGTGCGCCAGGCGCTCGCCGGGGCTCTGTTAAACCAGGGAACAGGCGCGCTCGCGTTCATCTCCCAGCTCGCCGGGCAAGCCTTGACCCCCGAGCAGGCTGCGAGCTTGACCGCGTTTACCGCCGCAAATCCCGCAGAGGCCACAACGCTCATGATGGCCCAGCAAGTGGGAATGTCGAATCAGCCGTCTCCGGCATATCCGTCGCTGACATGCCAGCAGGCCGCGCAAGTCATCCAAACGCGCGCGGCGCAAGGACCGCACTTATTGTCTCAACTTGCCATCGACGTATCTGGTCAATTGCTACGGCAGGGAATCAATCCTGGCGGATACGGGCGAGACGTCCTGTGGACGAACGCGGCGAACCGCACAGCGCCGGGTCCGTGGCGCGATCTCTACAACTGGCCCGCAGGTGGCGCTCCCAGTGCGAAGCAGAATAATCAACTTGGCGCGGACCAGCAGGACCATATGACGCGCATCAGGGATGCGTCTTTGATGGAACTGATGGACATCGTATTCGCGTCCGGTCAGCGAAGCCTTGAGTCGCTGTTCATCGCCTTCGCCACAACCGACCGGCTGCGCTTTCCGGCGCCGAGCGCGGATGTGCAGGAGGCTGCTGACGGCGTCATCCGCCTGCTTGGGACGCGCAAGAAAATCTCGTCACATGATCCGAATCCGCCTCAGAATACGCCTAGGTACGTGCGCGACTATCTCAGAGCGATCGCCACGCAGCGGAACCTGAATGCGGCGACCCTGGAGACGGACGTCGTCCACCATTTGATGAATGCCGGATGCCTCCTGCCGAATCCCAATCAATTTATCCTGCAGGCGCAAGCTTTGTGCTTGCTGCGGGCTGGCGCGCAGTATTTCGAGTGCCCGCGATGCAGGCGCATTCACCTTCATCCGAGCGGTGGGGTCTGCACGGAATGCCAGACGCTTCTCAACCCGCCGCAGCCGCTGACGCCCGCGCAACTGCATTCCGATTACTACAGCTTTCTGGCGACGCAGACGGGCGAGTTGTTCCGCCTGAACTGCGAAGAACTCACGGGCCAGACCAACAAGGGCGATGGCAGGAAGCGGCAGAGACTTTTCCAGAACATCGTCCTGCCGGGCACGGAGAACGAACGCACCGATCCTATCGACCTTCTTAGTGTCACCACGACGATGGAAGCGGGCGTCGATATCGGCGGACTCTTGGCCGTGATGATGGCGAATATGCCGCCGATGAGGTTCAACTACCAGCAGCGGGTAGGCCGGGCCGGCCGGCGCGGCGCTGGGTTGTCCCTCGCGCTGACGCTTTGCCGTGGCCGCAGTCATGACGATTATTACTTCCAGCGTCCGGGCCGGATCACAGCTGACCCTCCGCCGCAGCCGTATGTGGATGTCAAAAGGCTCGCCATTGTGCGGCGCGTACTGATAAAGGAGGTGTTGCGGCAGGCGTTTCAGGCGTTGAACCTGTTTGCCGGCGCAAGCGACAGCGTTCACGGCGAATTCGGCCGTGCGGTGGAATGGAATCTGCCGCATCCGTCAGCGGCGGGAATGACCGTCGAACAGATCGTCTCGGGCTGGATTCAGGCGAACCAGAACTCCATTGGCGCAATCGCCGATGATCTTCTTTCCTACACGCATCAGGATTTGAGGGCACAGCGGCAAAATCTGATTGATTTCATCAATCAACAGCTCATCGGCGAAGTGACTGCCGCCGCCTCTAACCCAATGCTCGTCCAGGACTCATTGAGTGAGAGGCTGGCCAATGTAGGCTTGCTGCCGATGTTCGGCTTTCCGACGCGCGTGCGCTATCTATTTCACCAGCGTCCCATCGCGGCATACGACTGGCCGCCCGAGGAAGGCATGGTGGATCGCGACCTCGATCTCGCCATCAGCCAGTTTGCGCCGGGGTCGGAGACCGTCAAGGACGGCCTCATCCACACGTCCATCGGGGTGGTCGACTACCGCCCGCAAGGAACAGTGGTGGCCGAGCAGCCGAACCCGCTTGGCCCTCCCTGGCCTATCGGCTTCTGCCGGAGATGCCAGGCCGTGGACGTGCAGCCCGCGCCTGCGGGAGCGTGCCCGGTTTGCGGCGCGACTTCACAGCAGAATCCGGGATACGAAGTGGTTCAGTTGTCACAGCCCCTCGGATTCAGGACGTGGTTCGGCAGGGAGCAGGACTTCGACGGCGTCTTCGAGTGGACGCCGCGAGCCTCGCGCCCGAAGATGGGAGCGACGCTTCAGCCTCTCGCGGCGCGTGCGAACTTCGGTATATGGTCCGGCCAGGAGACTGTTTTTGTTGTCAACGACAATGCAGGCCGGTGCTTCGACTTCATTAAGCTCAACCAGCACGAAACATGGGTAACGCGAGACGCGCTGACGCAAATCGGCATAAACAACGTGCAAATAGACGCCGCAGCCGGCCAGGACAGGCGGGCGCTGGCATCCATCAAGCCCACCGATGTTCTCGTGCTTGGAATACGGAACTGGCCCACAGGCATTATCAACTCGCCGCTCGATCTGAATGGCCGCGCGGCGCTCTATTCGCTCGGCTTTATGATGCGGCGGGCGGCGGCAGATAGGCTGGATATAGACGAGCGCGAACTCAAGGTGGGTTTGCGGGTCATTCAGGACAACGCGCAAGTCAGGGGAGAGATTTTCATGTCCGACAGCCTTGAGAATGGCGCTGGCTACAGTTCCCATCTGGGTTCCCCGGCCGAGGCGGAGGGGCTCTTGCGGTTCCTGACGGGACAAACGGCGGACCAGAGCTTCTACAGTCCGATGGCAATGTCTCCTCACGCCGGCTCTTGCCAGACATCCTGCCCGGATTGCCTGCGTGATTTCAGCAATCTTGCATTTCACAACATTCTCGATTGGCGGCTCGGCCTCGATCTGGCGCGCCTTGCGCTCGACCCGAACGCTGTCCTCGATTTCACGATTGCCTACTGGCAGGGTCTGGCCGCGCCTGTTGCGGCTGCCTATTTCGCGGCGCAGACGCAATGGCAATCCGTGACCTACGCGGGCGTGCCGGCAGGCAGGCGCGCCAATACGGTAGAAATTATCGTGCATCCGTTGTGGAACATGGACCCGAACAACCATTGCCCGCAATTGGCGGCCGCTGTTGCTCAGGCGCTGGCCGCGGGCGCAACGCCCCCGATTAACTTCAAGTCGATTTTTGAAGTCTTGCGGAGGCCTTTCTAGGTGCGAAATATTGCAAATTCACCGGTATGGTGTAATGTGGTGAAGAGTTTGGAGCCAGGCTCGATGAAGTCAAAATCGCAAGGCGGGGAAACAAAGAAAATGTCGGCAACTGCGGCCGTCCGTTCTTCGATCAGCTTTCCGCCGGATGTTTACGAGGCCCTTGAAAACATCGCGCGGGGAAAGAAGGTATCTTTGGCTTGGGTGGTGCGCGATGCGGCCGAAGACTACCTCGCGAAGAATGGGTCTTTACTTGTGAAACCTCGTCAATAGAAGGAAAGCCTAATGGACTTCACTTCGCTTGAAATGTGCGCCGGAGCGGGCGGACAAGCCATCGGATTAGAGCGCGCCGGGTTTTCCCACGAAGGGCTGATCGAGATTGACGAGCACGCCTGCGAAACCTTGAGGATGAATCGCCCCGAGTGGCAGGTCCATGAGGCTGACCTTGAAACCTTTGACGGACGGCCTTTCAAAGGCATCGACCTTCTTGCGGGCGGGCTCCCATGTCCGCCGTTCTCCGTTGCTGGAAAGCAGCTGGGCAAGAAAGACGAAAGGAATCTCTTTCCGGCTGCGATACGCCTGGTGGACGAGACGCGTCCGGGAGCCGTGATGATCGAGAACGTGCGTGGAATTCTCGGCGCTCCGTTTGAAAGGTACCGCCGCTATGTTCGCGCGCAGATGACGAAGCTCGGATACCAGTCGGAATGGAGACTCCTGTGCGCTTCGGAATTCGGCGTTTCGCAGGTGCGTCCGAGGGCCGTATTTGTCGCTATCCGGAAAGAAAAATCGGAGCGCTTCTCATGGCCGGCAGCGCATGCGAAAGAGCCTTTGACGGTCGGCGATTCTTTATACGACTTGATGTACGAAAAGAAATGGCGGGGCGCGAAAGCCTGGCGCGAACAGGCCTGCGCCATCGCGCCTGCGATAGTCGGGGGGTCAAAGAAGCATGGCGGCCCGGATCTCGGGCCGACACGGGCGAAAGAGGCATGGGCGGCGCTAGGGGTGAACGGCCACCTCGTGGCGGAGGAACCACCCGGACGGGACTTCGTTGGCAAGCCCATTCTCACCGTCAAGATGGTTGCGCGGCTCCAGGGTTTTCCGGACGACTGGCGATTTTCGGGACGGCGAACGCAAGCGTACCGTCAGGTAGGCAACGCATTTCCGCCGCCGGTCGCGCATGCGGTTGCCGCTGAAATCGCGGATTGTCTCGCCTCGCGCGGACTGGCAAAGGTCGGCTAAGTGCGCCTGGAGACCGGTGCGATGTCTTCCTGGTGCGCCGATGGATAAGATCAGCCCGGAACGGCGCAGCGCGAACATGGGGCGCATTCGCAGCAAGAACACGAGCCCGGAGATTGTTCTGCGCCGCCTCATTCACGGCCTCGGATACCGTTTCCGGTTGCATCGTCGCGACTTGCCAGGAAACCCGGACATTGTCTTCCCGTCGCGCCGGAAAATAATACTGATGCACGGCTGCTTCTGGCATCAGCATCCCGGCTGTCCTGAAGGACGGATACCCGCTTCCCGTCCCGAGTATTGGGCCGGGAAGCTGAGGCGCAATCAGCTTCGCGACGAAGCCAACCGTGCGCTTCTTGAGCAACAAGGATGGAGAGTCCTTGTCGTGTGGGAGTGCGAATTGAAGGATACGGCTGTCATAACCAAGGCGGTCAGGAAGTTTCTGGGCGGCGCGGTCGACGTATCGAGGACAGGGCGCCGCAGGTAGTTATGGCAGACCAAGAGAAAATCGGAAAGGCATGGCACGACGGCGAGCTTGACGCGATTGTCGCGGATTATTTCGCGATGCTCGCTGCGGATCTGTCCGGCCGGCCCTATGTCAAATCCAGACATAGCGCGGCGCTCATGGCCCAAATTGGGAGAACTCACCGGTCCGTTGAATTCAAGCACCAGAACATCTCCGCGGTTCTGGATGAGCTTGGAATGCCGTGGATTCCAGGATATAAGCCCAAGCGGAATTATCAGAACGCGATCTTCGGCGCTATCGACCGCTATCTTTCGCGGCACCCATCCACCCTTGAGCTCGTTCCGGCCGCCGTGCTTCCGCCGTCACTGCCGGAAGACATTTTTGTTCCACCGCCCGAACTGCCGCGGGCAGCGTTGCCAGTGCCTGAACCGCTTCGCCGGCTTATCCGGAAATTCGACCCGGTGGAACGGGACCGCCGCAACCGGTCTCTCGGCACGGCAGGTGAGGAATTCGTCATCGAACTCGAAAGGCGTCAGCTTTCCGAAGCTGACCGCGCTGATCTTGCGCGCAAGGTGCGGTGGGTGGCGGCTGAAGATGGCGACGGCGCCGGTTACGATGTCCTGTCGTTCGATCCATCAGGCAAGGAGCGACTGCTAGAGGTGAAGACAACGAACGGTTCTGCCCGGACACCATTCTTCCTCACCCGTAATGAATGCGCCGTCGCACTGGAGCGCCCTGCAGACTGGCGCATATACCG
Source organism: Terriglobia bacterium (assembly GCA_046706005.1). Classification (GTDB taxonomy): domain Bacteria; phylum Acidobacteriota; class Terriglobia; order UBA7540; family UBA7540; genus JBJKPU01. The sequence continues at coordinate 33,373 of JBJKPU010000066.1, forward strand.
GGTCCATCTTTTCGCAAAAGAACCGCGCATCTTCACAATCGCGCCGCCGCTGGAGACATCGGTCAGACTGAGCCCGGAAACATGGCGGGCGTCCTTTGGCAGGTTATAGGCGGCTGGCGTAAAATGAAGTCCGTATGCCTGACGAAGGCAAGCAGGACCACATCGAAAAACTGCTCAGCGACCAGAAGGCGCTGGAGCGCCGCAGACCGCCCCTGACCTCCAGAATAATCCTTTGCGGGCTGGTATAGCTATTAGCGGAAGGTTAAGGATGATTTCGTCCTTGGCTGCCGGGGCGGGAGCAGGTGTCCCGCTTGTTCCCGGCCTGCGAACCGGAAGTTTTCAAGGGCTTTGCCCTGAGCGGGATGGTGGCATCCCCTGCGCCGAAGCGGGATCATGGTGACCCGCAATTTTTTCGGCTTCGAAACAAGGGCAAAGAGAAGTTGGTACGGGCGGTGGGAGTTGGACCCACATACGGCCGTGCCGAAGTTCATGGCGAAAGTTTTCTTTTCGCGGCGCGTACTAGCTCGTCGTAGGAGTTGCAGACGGCGTCCGCAGCTTCATGCACTTGTTTGACGGCTTTTTTGAACCGTTCCGGTTGTTCAAATTCCCAGTCTTCCGGGATTGCTTGTCGGTTGCCATTCCCAACGGGGAAAGTTTCGATAGCGAGTAAGCCCACTAGCTGTTTGCTCGCGTCGTAGAATCGTTTCCTGAGCCTTTCGAGTTCGGCGTCGACGAATTCGTGTTCGGGACCCTTGCGCACGATGACGCGCTGGATGCCGTCAAGTCGGTCCCATTCGAAAGACCAGCCCGCGAAGTTCGCATCGCGCAGCCAGTCCATCGTGCCGCTCTTTTTCATGGTTTCCAATAACGCCGAGAGCGTCTGCCTGTCGGTTTCACGTCCGGGCAGTGCTTGTCCATCTAACTTGTTTAAGTGCTGGCCTTGCACGATAGCATCGTACAGTCTTGCGCGGGCGGCCTTCACTTCCTTGAGGGTGTAGTTTTTGTGCTGGCTCGTCGTGCTGTCGAAGATCGAATGATGCTTCAGGCACATGAAGGCGAGATTGTCCATCCGGTAAACGGCCCGGTTTCCGTTGAGATGTGCGATTTGGCCGTGCTTCTTTTTCAGGCTTCCCTTGAGGTAGAAACAGAGCGTGCAGCGGCGCGCACTTTTCGTCAGGACCTCTGCCTCGACATCGCCGGGGGTCCTTTTGCGGGGCGGTTTTCTGCGCGGCTTCTGCTTGACCATAGAGTGTTATAAAGGCGTTACCATACACTAACGCGGGAGAGCAAGGGGCTCCCTTCATCGCAGAGGGATGCGATCACTCGGCGGCCGAAAACTTAGCGTCGTCCGCAGCCAAGCGGTCATGGGCCTCGCCGAAGACCTCCGCAATCTCTGGCACAAGCTGAGAGATTATGTGAAGGGCGACATCGTTATCTAGGGTCGGCTGCAGGCCGCCAATCGCCGCCGAGACCTGTGCTAGCGAGAGCGCTGCGCATTGGCCAGGCTCGGTAAGCCCGGCATTGCTTGGCCCCGCAAGAAGTATTTGACACTCGTTTAATAGTCCTAGCTTAAAAAAGACGCCCTTCGAGTTGGCATGCACATTGTGGCTGGCCATTCTGTAATGTGCCCGCAGATCGTCAACACCGGTTGCGCGCTCGATATCTTTGAAAGTGGGCTTGGCCAGGCCGAGGTGATGGCCAGCCCATCCGTAATCTCCTTTTGCGTAGTCTGGGCCATATCTGGCAATCACAGTGTCATAGGAATTCTTGATGGCTTGGATTTCTTTCGGGTCGAGAGGTTCGTACCCGAGGCGCGGCCGACATTCGATGTAATTCTCTGCAGCGCGCTTGGATTCGACCGCTTGGTGCAGGACGTAGCGCTCTGCCAAGTCCTCGCCGTGAACCGCGACGAAGGACGCAACGACGGCTACTTCGTGCAATGTTCTCCACCTTGCCATAGCACCATCTGAGAAGCCGGATTCGAGCAAGCAAATGACCTCTTCCGTGATTTGGCAGGCCCTGGCGTGCGATCGGCGTAGCACGTCGATGAGATGTTTGTGTGTGGAAGAGTCCGGGGATTGACTGATCCCCTTGTTAATGCTGTCACCAAGCTCGCGTGAGACCGTTACCAGCATTCTCAATTCTTCTAGCGGCTGCTTCCAGCGGTCATAGAGCCGCTTTTTAAAGCTGGAGATGTCCCGGCGCTGCAGGCGAGCCTCGGTAGGCCACTTGCGCTTGAGATCGGCAAGAACCCTCCGGGAGATGTCTTCAGTCGCCGCTTCAATCAGCTCAGGGAGGTGATTCTCTAGGAAGTCGGTGGTCTTCTGCTCTATGTTCTGTATATCCTGCGGCGTGAATTCGAGCGTCACATGGCGGCGGTCCCACCACTGCCAGCGGTTCAGACGAAAAGTGTCTTTGCCGCGCAAGATTTCCTGGGCCAAACTGTCTTGGGCACGCGACGAGAGCTTGATGCCCTGCGCGGCGAGCTTTTTGGCAATCAGCTCAGAAAGGGCCAACTCCGGTACGCCCTGCAGCACTTTTTCGATAGCATCCTGAAGGGTTCTCATGTTTTTCAACCTTCCGCAGCGTCCATTATTTCGTCAATGTAAGCGCGCCGCGGTTTGTATGGAAGAGGGAAAAGCGGCGTAGCCAGGGATGGTTCGATCCCTGGCTATCGGGGCGGGTGCAGGTGTCCCGCTTTTTCCGGGCACTGGCAGAAAAAGGGAACGGCCGGGAAATTGCCCGATAGTTTCAAAAGGCTTTGCCCTGCGCGGGATGGTGCCATCCCCTGCGCCGAAGCGGGATCATGGTGACCCGCGGTCTTTTCGGCTTCGAAGCGAGGGCAAAGTGAAATTGGTGCGGGCGGTGGCCCGCGCCTTTTGAAGCATACATTGTGAACGACGCCTCCAAAGACCTCCTGATAGACGCCATCATCAAGCATGAAGCCAAAACTCAGCAGCACATGCAGGCACTCATAGCCGAGTGGGCTGCCAAGTCGAACCCGGACAAACTTAATGCAATTCACGAGAAGCTCGATGCCAACCCAACACAGTATGGCTCCCTCATAGGAAAGGTGCTTCCTGTTCCAACCGCACCGCACTTGAAGAAATCTTCAAAAAGACCGAAAGTGAAAGCGGCTCTGCCCAAGCAGTAATGGACGCTGTCGCGGCATTGCAATGGACCGGCGACGATTTCAGATTCCTTGCCGCACTGACAACCACTGAAAAATACGCCCATAACCTTCCGGAAGAAGATCGCGCTTTTGTTCTTCAGGACACACGCGAGTGGAGAAAGCACTGGGATTATTACGTACGGTCTGAGCCGGGAGGGTTGCACAGCATTACTTCGTTCCTGGGCCAAGTGGTTCTCGGCACGACGCAGCAACCAAAAGAGGACGGATTGGCATTGCTTACTGTGCATTCAGCAAAAGGGATGGAATTTGACGTTGTCTTTCTAATTGGAATGACCGAAGGAACATTCCCTGACTACCGTGCGAAAGGACCAAGTCTCGATGAGGAGAGTCGAAGCGCATTGGTAGCCGTGACCCGTTCAAAACGGCTGCTTTACGTGACCTATCCGAAAACACGCGTCATGCCATGGGGAGATACCAAACCCCAGCAGCCATCTCGATACATTTCCGCGCTCTTCGGAGAGGGACTGGTATGACATTGCAAAGTCCAAAGTTACTTGGGGTAAGCCCAACAGTTTTGTCACCAGGTGCCATTTGATTTTGCCGTGACAGCCATCGAACCGCATTCCACTTCTTGTCGCCTCCCCTCACATTGAAGGCTTCGGGACGGTCGGCAGAGGTTCGCCAGCCAGTCCTTTCTCAACTAGACCGGCCAGGAAATCTGCAAATGGGAGAATATCCTCGCCGACGCTCGCCTTTTCGAGAGCCTCCATGTAAATCTTGCGGCCTTCAACGGGTACGACTGTCCAGGGATATCCCCCTGACGCCAGCATCAAGTTCATCAGGAATCGCCCCATGCGGCCGTTCCCGTCCATATAGGGGTGGATATAAACGAATATAAAGTGCCCCAGCACAACCCGCACCGCCGGGTCCGTTTCCCCGCGCAGCAGATCGAAAAAAGCGGGCATCGCATCCCGTACCGCCTCTCGGTTAAGCGGCACATGCATGGACCGGCGAATATAAACCTGTCCGTTGCGGTATCCCGCGAGGTCGGTGGCTTTTAACAAACCGGCCGTCACGCTGGGAGTAAACATTTCCCGGTACCACGTGCCATGATCTTCATCCGCAACCAAGCCGGGATTTTCACCGTGCAGAACCCTGCCTACGCTCCGGTGAACAGCCTGATAGGCCTGCCAATACCCGCGCGCAGCCATGGCGTTTCGCTGCTGCCGGTCCTCTTCGTTCACATCCGGATTCCACGCGCCACTGCGCACACGTTCAATCAGCTCAGGGCTGACGCGATACCCTTCGATCGATAGCGAATGATAGGCATCGGTGACGTAAGCATCATCGACACGTTTCAGGTAACTTTCGATATTACGCACCAAACCAGGAGCTTTCGGGAAACGGCCAATGATAGGCTCCCGCATCTTCTGCCATATAAGCCGGATTCTGTTCACATACGGCGACATTTCGCGCGCTGCAAACACCAAAGACGGCTTGTCTGCGAAGGGATCGCTTTCGCGCACATCGTAACTGGCAGCCGACATCGTTTTTACGATCTCGTCTGCTATCCGGTCGCGCCCTATATTGCGGAAGGCGCCTGCTATACGGCCGGCAATCACAGTGTGACCACCCTCCAGAAGCCGGGCCAGCATGCCGGAAGCCTCACGGATCATCCCCAGCACCGTTCGCACATCAGTTGAGTGGCTCGAAAAATAATTGGGAGAACACGCGATCAGCGCAGATTCCGGCGAGAAAAGGCGAAGTCCTTCCTTTTCGTCCCGTCCTGCCGCGTCAGGCAACGCGGCGCGAAGATCCAGCAGCGATGTGCCGTGCGGAAGCTTTGTGACCTTGTTGCGGGCTCCCGGCGACCGCACCATGAGCTGCGCGGGAACGGTCCAGTTCCCCGCGTGCAGCGACAAAGAATCTTCGGGCGACAGGCACCATTCAGCGCCAAAACGCTCTTCCAGATACGCAGCGCAGAACTGCCAGAACGAGGCGTACCATGCCGTGCTCTCGCCTCTCACTTCGTCCGGTCGGCTCGGGATGTACCAGCCTTTTATAACATTCTGAAGAAAACCGTTCCTCAGGAGGCGCTCTCGATGGGTACGCGGCAGATCACTCGCGCGAATGGCCGCTGCGCCGTCGGCAGTTTGAAGCTTGTGCAGAAGTTCCAAAGACTGCGCCAGTTTTTCGGGTGGTGTTGCCATGTGCCCTTCCTCAGATTAGCTTTTCGTGCTGTGCGATAATTAGCTTATTGTGCCGTACAATTTTTAGTCTATTGTGTTGTACCATTTTTAGCTTATTGTGTCCAGCAAATCTTAACTTCTTGACGGCTTCCACAAAGATTTCTAAAAAACCACGTTAAGTCTCGGTTCTGCAGGCTAGCTCAAACCGTTCCGTTCATGATATGCGGTCTAACAAAGCCCCCTTGGAAGCGAAGCTTTCCCACACAAACTAACTGTCCCTAGTCCACCCGAAACGTAAGGGGCCCCGGTGTCAGCGTCTTTTGTGGAAACACTTGATCCACCTAACCGTCCACGACGCGAAACACAGCCCGTCTACCAGCCCTACACCAACCCAGACCGGTCACCAGACCTTTTCACTCGCTTCTCCCCTTCCCTCTTGCCTTTAATTCCCTCGGTCACATTCCTTTTCTAGCGCCCCTTGTTCTCGCGGGCACGGCGAGCTGGGGACAACTCCTGCGCGCTGGCGGCACGGCGGGCTTCTGCTTTCCCGCTGGCGCGTGACCCTCCGGGTTTTGGTTCCTCCGAAAAATCAAGAAGCGATTTTCCGGCCCCTCCCAAAAAGCAGCCCTTGGCCTGGCGAGCAGGCCCCACTCGCTTTGGAGTGCCCCGCGAGAAGCAGGGCAGAAAAGGAGAAAAACCGTGACCGAGGAAATCAAAACGAGGCAGTCAGAGGAAGTGACGAGCGGCCATGCGGCCATCACAGGCGGGGCGTCCCGTATTGACGGGACTGAGAGTTCGAGGCCGAGGTTCAACCATTTCATTTATGAGAATTTGCTTTGCCACGTCGAAGGACAAATCGAAACGTGGAATCGCAAGGCCGTGCGGGAGATGAACCCCGACGCGGCGCACGCGCTGTGGCTTAAGGCGGAAGGCTTAGGCTACGCGCTTCGATTGCTCTACGCCTTCAAGCCGGAATTTGACGAATTATTAGCAAGCGCCCAACAGACGAAATGCAATGGCTGTGGAGCGGAGCTTGAGAATCACCCGCGCCTGCCAGCCCCCGATTCAGACCTTTGCGATTCTTGCTACGAAATCGTAAATCCCTTGCCTGAAAGGAGCGCCTGCTAATGGAAATCACGCTCAAGGCGCTCCAAAAACTTGCGGGCAACAAGGCTCCCGTTGTCGGGATACCGCGACCGGGAGAGAAGGCATTCGCGGTCGAGCGGGCGCGGCTTGCGGGACTGATTGAAGGATTGGGGAAGTGCGAGATCAGCTTGAACTCCCATCTCGAAATTCAAGCTCACCTTCGCCATTACGTCCTCTACTGCCTGGACATACAGCGCCACACCGACCCTTACAAAATGCTCCGCTCATGGGCGGCGCGGCAGCGAGTGAAAAGGGAAGCGCCAAAACTTTCACGCGATGAGCGGCGGCAATCAGAACTGCTACGGAAGATCGCCATTGCCGAGCGCAAGGCACGAAGGCTTTGGGTCTGCCGACCGTACAACCCCGTCTTGGAATTCGGCGAAGCGGCGAGCGACTACGAACGCCAGCAATGGGCGGCATGGGTTGGTCAGAAGCCGATGCGCCGGAAGATCGGCAGGCTCGCCACGGCCCACGGCCTGATTCACGGTTACATTCCCGAGGCAGTCATTCGACAGCCGCGCAAACTTTACGAATCGCTCGCCGCGCTCACCGGCCAGCATTTGGCCAAATACGGCGAGATTCGCACCACAAGCCGGAGCGAGAAACCGACCGAAGCCCAATATTTGAAGCACCTGTACGAGTACGTCGGCAGAGGCTGCCTGTCCGCCTGCCCGGAGTACGGCGCAGCCTTCCAATCGAAACCCTATCGCAGCCAGGAGTGGAGAACTCCCGAACACATTCGGCAGGAGCGCCTGAGTTACTGCCAGCGGATGCGCGACTGGCGGAACGCTCAGGAAACGGTCAATTGGCTTCGTGCACAGCTTGCGAGTTTCGATTCCGCCACGCAGGAGGACAGCCATGACCTGCCTTAACTGCGGCGGCACAATCGAAGAAGGCAGGAAAGACCGCGCACCGATTGAGGCCAAATTCTGCCTCAAGTGCCGGGCTGAGCGGCGACGACGGGCGAAGCTCAAGTATAATTGGCTGCCTCAGCACGACGCTTACATGCGCGCTCACTATCACGGCGGGCTTCATCAGCGCGGGCGCGTCATCAGGGAAGTGATGGGGCAGACCGGATTCCCACGATGGCACGTCAAGCGCCAGGCGCAACGCCTTGGATTGACCATGCATCCCGACCGCCGAGTGTGGACACCGGATGAAATGGACGCGCTCGACAAATTGCTTGGCAAGGTTGCGGCGGCCACGATTGCGAAGCGATTGAAGCGGACGGAAACTTCTGTGGCGATGAA
>JBJKPU010000067.1:0-6806 GCA_046706005.1 Terriglobia bacterium
TGTGGAATGTGCGCATGGTCAGCTGCGTTCCGGGCTCGCCGATGGACTGAGCGGCGATCACGCCTACGGCCTCACCCATCTCAACCAGCCGGCCCGAAGCCAGGTTTCTGCCGTAGCAGCGGACGCAGACGCCGCGCCGCGATTCGCAGGTCAGCACGGAGCGAATCTTCACCCGCTCGATGCCCGCGGCCTGAATGGAGGCAGCCAGGTCTTCATTGATTTCTTGGTTGTAATCGACGATCACGTTGCCCTCGTAATCCTTGATCTGCTCGAGGGAAACGCGGCCCACGATGCGGTCACGCAGCGGCTCAACCACTTCGCCCGCTTCCACGATGGACTCCACGTAGATGCCGTCCACCGTTCCGCAATCGAACTCGGAAACGATAACGTCCTGCGCCACGTCCACCAGCCGCCGCGTGAGGTAGCCGGAATCGGCCGTCTTGAGGGCGGTGTCCGCCAGACCTTTGCGCGCGCCGTGAGTAGAGATGAAGTATTGCAGCACGTTCAGACCTTCGCGGAAATTGGCGGTGATCGGAGTTTCCATGATTTCGCCGGAAGGCTTGGCCATCAGGCCACGCATGCCGGAGAGCTGGCGAATCTGCTGTTTGGAGCCGCGCGCGCCGGAATCGGCCATGACGAAAACGGGATTCAGCTCGCCCGCCTTGTCCTGATCCTCCAGCACCTGGAACATTTCATCCGCGACGCGGTCGGTGACGTTGGACCAGATGGCGATCACTTTGTTGTAGCGCTCGCCGTGAGTGATGGCGCCTTCCTGGTACTGCTTTTCGACTTCGATGACCTCACTCTTGGCCGCGTCAACCATTCCGGCTTTGGTCGAGGGCACAACGAGATCGTCAATGCCCAGGGAGATTCCGGACCGCGTGGCGTAGAGGAAGCCGAGAGCTTTCACGCTATCGAGCATCCGCACGGTGGTGTCCAGGCCGAAGCGCAGATAGCAGTAATTGCAAAGCGCGCCCAGGCCTTTCTTTCGCAGAAGGCCGTTCACAAACGGCATTTCCTTGGGAAGGTGATCGTTGAGAATCACACGCCCGACGGTGGTATTGATGAACTGGCTCTTGAGCGTGACGGGATCGGTATGCAGAACGTCCTGATCGTCGAAAGCCGTGGCCAGATCGATGAGGCGTCCGGTGTAACGCAAGCGGACCGGGCTGCGGGTTTCCACTTCGCCCGCTTCGAGCGCCAGAAGCACTTCCTCGATGTTCGCGAACGAGCGGCCCTCGCCTTTGGCGCCTTTCTTTTCCTTCGTCAGGTAATAGGTGCCCAGAACAATATCCTGCGTGGGAATGGCCAGGGGCTGGCCGTTCGCCGGCGAGAGAATATTTCTCGAGGAAAGCATCAGCACGGAAGCTTCAATCTGGGCCTCCGGCGAGAGCGGGATGTGCACGGCCATCTGGTCGCCGTCGAAATCGGCGTTAAAGGCGGTGCAGACCAGGGGGTGAATCTTGATGGCCTTGCCCTCGACCAGAACCGGCTCGAAAGCCTGAATGCCGAGACGGTGCAGGGTGGGGGCGCGATTCAGAAGGACTGGATGGTCCTTGATGACGTCCTCGAGGATGTCCCAGACGATCGCCTCCTGCCGCTCCACCATTTCCTTGGCGGCCTTGATGGTGGCGCTGTGGCCGCCCTGCTCAAGCCGGTGATAGATGAAAGGTTTGAAAAGCTCGAGCGCCATCTTCTTGGGCAGGCCGCACTGGTGAAGCTTCAGATCCGGACCCACGACGATGACGGATCGGCCGGAGTAATCCACGCGCTTGCCCAGCAGGTTCTGGCGGAAGCGACCCTGCTTGCCCTTGAGCGTGTCGGAAAGCGACTTCAGCGGCCGGTTGTTGGCGCCGCGCAAGACGCGTCCGCGGCGGCCGTTGTCGAACAGAGCGTCAACCGCTTCCTGCAGCATGCGCTTTTCATTGCGGATAATCACATCCGGGGCGCGCAATTCCATCAGCTTCTTCAGCCGGTTATTGCGGTTGATGACGCGGCGATAAAGATCGTTCAAATCGGAGGTGGCGAAGCGGCCGCCGTCGAGCGGCACGAGCGGCCGCAGTTCGGGCGGAATCACGGGAATCACATCCAGAATCATCCACTCGGGCTTATTTCCGGACTTGCGGAAGGCCTCGACCACTTTCAGCCGCTTGGCGTATTTGACCCGCTTCTGCTGCGAGGTGTCCGTCCTCATCTTCTCGCGCAGCTCAACGGAAAGGCCCTCGATATCCACGCGCTTGAGAAGGTCCTTGATGGCTTCCGCGCCCATGGCGGCGCGGAATTTGCCCAGATACTCTTCCTGAAGCTGCCGGAATCGCTCCTCAGTCAGGATTTCCTTTTCCTTGAGAGGCGCTTCTCCCGGATCGGTCACCACATAGGCTTCGAAGTAAAGGATACGCTCCAGGTCGCGAAGCGAGATGTCCAGCAGATGCCCGATGCGGCTGGGCAATCCTTTGAAAAACCAGACGTGTGAGCAGGGCGAGGCGAGTTCGATATGGCCCAGGCGCTCGCGGCGAACCTTGGACAAAGTCACTTCGACGCCGCACTTGTCGCAGATGACGCCGCGGTGCTTCATCCGCTTGTACTTTCCGCACAAGCACTCCCAGTCCGTCACGGGGCCGAAGATGCGGGCGCAGAACAGGCCGTCCCGCTCCGGCTTGAAGGTGCGGTAATTGATGGTTTCAGGCTTGGTCACCTCGCCGTGAGACCAGGACCGGATTTTTTCCGGCGAGGCGAGGCTGATGCGGATGGCATCAAATTCACCAATCAGACTAACTCGGTCATAAGGGCTGCTTCGAAACAAGGTCTCCTCCTTCGTAGGAGAATAGCGGGCGTCCGTATCGCGGCGGGTTCAATAAGGCCCACCCGCCGGCTTGTCAAATCGTTACTCGGCGGCTGCCGGTTCGGGCTGCTCTTTCGGCTTCTTAATCAGCTCGACGTCCAGGCAAAGGCTCTGCAGCTCGCGAACCAGAACGTTGAACGATTCCGGCACGCCAGGCTGGATGGCGGCTTCACCCTTGACGATGGCCTCATAAATCTTGGCCCGGCCGTACACGTCGTCGGATTTCGCCGTCAGAAGCTCCTGCAGGATGTAAGCGGCGCCGTAAGCTTCCAGCGCCCAGACTTCCATTTCGCCGAAGCGCTGTCCGCCGAACTGAGCTTTCCCGCCCAGCGGCTGCTGGGTGATCAGCGAATAGGGCCCGATCGAGCGGGCGTGAATCTTGTCGTCCACCAGGTGCGAGAGCTTCAGCATGTAGATGTAACCGACGGTCACCGGCTGCTCGAAAGGCTCGCCCGTCATGCCGTCGCGAAGAACGATCTTGCCTGAGGCGTTAAGTCCCGCCTTCTCCAGGAACAACTTGACTTCCTTCTCGGCCGCGCCGTCAAAAACCGGCGTGGCAAAGCGCAGGCCGCTGCGCAGAGAACGCGCGTAATCCAGGATTTCGTCGTCGGGCGTTTCATCCACCAGGGCATGAACCCGCGTGTTGCGGAAGACCGACTTCAGCTCCTTGCGGATGACCTCAGCCTGAGTTCCGTTCGAAAGGAGGCGGCTGATGCTTCTTCCCAGCTCCTTCGCCGCCCAGCCCAGGTGCGTTTCCAGGATCTGGCCGACATTCATTCGGGAAGGAACGCCGAGGGGATTCAGGACCACTTCCACCGGAGTCCCGTCGGGCATGTAAGGCATGTCCTCTTCCGGAAGGATGCGCGCGATCACGCCCTTGTTGCCGTGGCGTCCCGCCATCTTGTCACCCACCGAAAGCTTGCGCTTCATGGCGATATAAACCTTGACCAGCTTGATGACGCCGGGCGGCAATTCGTCGCCTTTCTTGAGCTTCTGGATCTTCTCGTCCGTGATCTTGCGGAGGATTCCGATCTGCCGCGAAGTCATCTCCTCGATTTCGTCAATGCGATCGTGAAGTGTCGGATCCTTTTTGGCGATCCGGGCTCGCTTCAGATTGCGGCCCGTCAGCCGGCCCAGGACGTCGCGATTCAGCGCGCTCCCTTTACTAAGGAGGCGCTTGTTGGTTCTCTCGTCGTGGAGATCGGCAAGCAGCTCCTCGCCCTCGAGCAAAGTGCAAAGGCGGTTCAGGCGCTCCTCGTTGAGGATCCGGATTTCGTCGTTCAGGTTTCTTTCCAGGCGCGCCACCTGTTCTCCTTCGATGGCCTTGGCCCGGGCGTCTTTTTCCGCTCCCTTGCGCGAGAAGATTTTCACGTCCACCACAATGCCTTCGATGCCCGGTGGGCAGGTCAGAGAGGCGTCGCGGACGTCGCCGGCCTTTTCACCGAAGATGGCTCGCAGCAGTTTTTCTTCCGGTGTCAGCTGCGTTTCGCCCTTGGGCGTCACTTTGCCGACCAGGATGTCTCCGGGCTTGACGTAGGCGCCGATGCGAATGACACCGCTTTCGTCAAGGTCCTGCAGCAGAGATTCCGAGACGTTCGGAATATCGCGCGTGATGTCTTCCGGCCCCAGCTTGGTGTCCCGGGACTCGATTTCGAATTCCTCGACGTGAATCGAAGTGTAGGAATCTTCTTTGACCAGCTTTTCACTGACCAGGATGGCGTCTTCAAAATTGTATCCGCGCCAGGGCATGAACCCTACCAGCACGTTCCGCCCCAAGGCCAGTTCGCCGCGATCGGTGCAGGGGCCGTCAGCCAGCACATGCCCGGCGGCCACACGCTGGCCGCGGCGCACTACCGGCTTCTGGTTGATGCAGGTATTCTGGTTCGAACGGCGGAATTTGATGAGCTGGTAGATGTCGGCGCCCACTTCGCGTGAGAGGTGGGCCGCATGGCCGTCGCCTTCGACGCGCACGATGATGCGCTCGCTGTCCACGCTGTCCACCACGCCGCTGCGTTTGCAGAGGACCACGGCGCCCGAATCACGCGCTGTGACTTCTTCCATGCCCGTCCCGACCAGCGGTGATTGCGCCCGCAGCAACGGCACGGACTGGCGCTGCATGTTGGAACCCATCAGGGCGCGGTTGGCGTCGTCGTTTTCGAGGAAGGGAATCAGGGAAGCCGCGACGCTGACCAGTTGCTTGGGGCTGACGTCGATGTAATCCACCGTGTCGCGCCGCACCAGGACAAAGTTTCCCGCCTGGCGCGCGTTGACCAGCTCTTCCGTGATGCGCCCGCTGGTATCCATGGGCACGTTGGCCTGAGCAACCACATGCAGATCTTCTTCCCAGGCAGAAAGATAAAAGACGTAAGGTTCGTATTCGACAAGCTTGCGCTTTTTCTCGCGCAACTCACGGTTCTGTTCTTCGGCCTCGCTCTGCTCCACGTGCTCGCCGACCTTCCAGGGGCCGTCGCCGCCATGCGTCACCGTAACGTAATCCACCGTACGGCCGTTGCGCACCTTGCGATACGGGCTTTCGATAAAACCGTACTCATTGATCCGCGCGTAGCAGGAGAGCGACGAGATCAGACCGATGTTCGGACCTTCCGGCGTCTCGATTGGGCAGATTCGGCCGTAATGCGTGGGATGAACGTCGCGCACCTCGAATCCCGCGCGCTCGCGCGAAAGACCGCCCGGCCCGAGAGCCGAAAGCCGCCGCTTGTGGGTGATTTCAGAGAGCGGATTGGTCTGGTCCATGAACTGCGAAAGCTGTGAAGAACCGAAGAACTCGCGGATCGCGGCCATAACCGGCTTGGCATTGATCAGGTCATGCGGCATGGCGCTCGACATTTCCTGATAGACGGACATCTTTTCCTTGATGGCGCGTTCCATCCGGACCAGGCCCAGGCGGAACTGGTTCTCCAGTAATTCGCCCACGGCGCGGACTCGCCGGTTGCCGAGGTGATCGATATCGTCCGCGCTGTATTTGCCGTCTGGATTCCGTCGCAGCTTCAGCAGGTAACGGATGGACGAGTAGAAATCTTCCGGGTCGAGGGTTCGCTTATCGAGCGGAAGCTGAACCGGCGTCTGTTCGGAATGGTCCGTGGCCAGCGTTCCTTCGCAGCCGCGAATCACCTCCTGGCAGACGTTGCCCTCGCGCTTGCCCACAAACATTTTTTCCCGGTCCACCATCACGTAGAAGCCGGCAGCGGGAAGGTTGCGAGCGTCCTCGAGCTCGAATTCAGCGGCCTTTTCGTCCAGACGCTCCTTGAGCTTGCTGTAATAGCCGAGCTTGATGTTGAATTTCAGCCGGCCGACGCGGGAGAAATCGTATTTCCGCGGATCGAAAAACATTCCGGTAAACAGCGCCGTCGCTGTGTCGAGCGTCGGGGGATCGCCGGGGCGCATTTTGCGGTACATTTCGATCAGCGCCTCCTGCGGCGATTTCAGCGCATCGCGCCGCAGCGTCTGGCTGACCACGGAGCCGACGTCGTCGCGCTCCGGGAAGAAAATAGGAAACTGGGTGATGCCCGCCTCGAAAATCGCGTTGAGCGCGGTGGGGGTCAGCTCGTTGTTGGCTTCCAGCAGAACTTCGCCGGTGGAAGGATCCACCACGTCGTCGGCGGCACAGGCGCCTTCCACGTCGTGCTGAGCCACTTCCACCTGCGTGAGGTGAGCCTTCTGGATCTCCTTCAACGCGCTGGAAGTGATTCGGCGTCCGGAGGGGACGATCGTCTCATGCGTGCGCGGATGGTTGATGGCCTTCGAAAGCCGCACTCCCTGCAGGCCGTCGGACACCTCCCAGAAGAGCTTGCCGTCCTCCACGTTCAGGCGCTCCAACTGATAGAAGACCTTCACGATTTCCGCGTTGTTCTTCAGGCCCAGGGCGCGGAGGAAAACGGACCCGAGGATCTTCCGCTTCCGGTCAATGCGCACGTAAAGCAGGTTCTTGGTGTCGTATTCGAAC
>JBJKPU010000068.1:0-11369 GCA_046706005.1 Terriglobia bacterium
TCGACAAAATCCTCAAAGCCGGAGCGGCGGGCGGACCATCGAGACTTCGTAAGGCCATCGAGCGTATCCGGCGGCGGGACCCTAATCTGGGTGAGGGGGAAATCCTAAAACGGACCGCCGAGTTAAAGCTGACCAATTGGCATCGCCCATGGACTTCGGAGGAAAAGGATTACATCCTCGAGCACGCCCGCGAGTTTTCGGCCATCGAGATGGCCCGAAACCTGGGACGAACGCCGGAGGCAGTGTATCAAATGCTCTGGCGGAATAAGGAAAGCGCAAGGGTGCGGGACGGGTACACGCAAAAGGATATCGCTCAAATATTTCATGTGTCGCCAAGGAGGGTACGCAGGTGGGTCAGAAGCGGCTGGCTCACGCCTTGCGATGGGCGCATTAAGGATCGCGGGCTCAATCGCTTTCTGAAAGAACACCGCGACGCGGTTGATGCCGCACGGATTGACAAGGAGTACCGCCTTTGGTTTCTCGACGCTGGTTTGGGGGATGATAGAACTCATCAAACCGAATCGCCGCGGCCGCCGGAGCAAAGTTTAAAGGAGTCGCACGAATTCGACAGAAGAAACCTTTTGCCGATTCAACCGATTGGTCAAATGGATTAAGGACCACAAGTTCACCAAGGCCCAGAAGGAAGAGTGGTTCGATGTCCTTCGCTATCAAGCGCGCCTACATCCACTGCACGCCCGTGTAGCTGATTACTGGCACGACTGGGAAGCACAGTGGGAGAAACGACCGGCCGCACAATATCCCTCATTCAAGAAGTGGCGCGATGCGGCCGACCGCTACACCTTCGAGCGCGACGAGGCATGATGATACTCGAGGAATTTGCGCGACCCTGCGGTTATTGTCCTTGCCCCGATTTTTGCCTTCGCGCTGTCAGCACCATTTCAAAAGATGACGTAGCCGACCTTGCTTCAAGGCAGGAACACGGATAGCTTCCGGGTGGCCGACGATACGCTCGGACCAAGCGGCCACCACGTCCGCGGGTAGAAAATCCTGCGGCCTCGCGCTCGCGGGATAGAAGATCCCCGCCGAGCCTTCCCCCCGTCCAACTCGATGTCTCCAAGCGAATTCGTCCGCGCTCCATGTTCGGAATTGTGTCACCGCGATCGCGGATGAATCTTGCTCGGGAGGTTCGCGTGACGGCGGATGAGGCAGACATTAGCCTTTTGATGCCTGCGATCGGCGAAGCTGACATGGGTTAGAATGGCGGGCGCCCGAGCCGCGGCGTTGGTGCGTGTGGGCCGTGGTGAAGGGTCGACATCTTCCGCTCCGCGAGATCGCGGACACTCAACTACCAGTGTTTGCGCCACCCGCCCAAACTGTCCGCAGCGCAGTCAGTGGAGACGCAGGCGAGGGTGACCCGACCGACAGTTGCACCCAGTGGCCACCGGATGTATGCTGTGGGGCATCACCCTAGTCGAAAATGGAAATTCCGACGGAGATCGGCTATGCAAAAGCCTGATGTTGAACTTGGTGATCGCGGCTATAAGCCCGAGCACATCCGCTTGGTTCTGACCGAAATCAAGGCACATTTCCCCGATTATTTCCGAGCGTTCTGCCCTTCCGCGAAGGATGCCAAGCAAGCCTTTAAAGCCGCAATCGACAACTGGGAGAGAGACCACCCAGCATATGTTGAGCTGTTCGATTTAGAAACCCTCGAGGAGTACGAGGACGACCCAAATTCCTTCAAGTCCGACCTCAGGACAAAATGCCCGATCATTCGCAGGTGCTTAAACTCGCGGGCCCAGGAGATGAAAAAATACAAAATCAGCTTCAACTCTTCGACCGGGAGAGATTTGCTGAATGTGACTCGGAATATTGTGGCCTTTGGAGACAAATATGCCAGTCGCTTCAATAACAAGAAACACGAAGCAGTTACAGCGGTGAAGGCGTTGCAATTGGGCGACCTGCTCAGTGAAGACTATACGGTTTATGGCGTCATCGGCGGGGGTATTAGATCTCATTTTCTTTATTCGCTTCGTCCGCAGGCGTTTTCAAACCGAAGCCAGAACGCGATCTGGGCTTTGTATTTTCTCACGGAGAAGAACGATTTCGGCTTTTCTGATGGGTCGGAATTCCTGATGGTAGATACGAACGAAGAGCGCCCAACAGCGCAACAAAACTACCACTACCCTTATGATCTCTTCGCCTATTATGCCTTGTGCCTGCAGAAGATGCTAAAAGAGGCATGCGCCAAGAAGGGAATCGCACTCGACAACAATAAGCGCTACTGCTACTTGGACGCCTTTGTTGACCATATCGCGGCGCGGCACCAGTCGGAGATCAATTGCCTAAAGGGAACAGGCGAGTATGGCTTCGATGGATAAAATTGACGAGATTTTCAAGTCGGACTTCTCCTGGGTGGGAAAAGAAATAAAGCCGGACCAGCGACCGGTCATAGAATCCGTGCTCAAAGGCCAAAACACTCTGGCGCTGATGCCAACGGGCGCAGGCAAATCCCTTTGTTACTGGCTACCCGGGAGGCTGTTGGAAGGAAATACCATCGTCATCTCTCCCTTGACAGCCCTGATGGACGAGCAGGCACTGAAATTGAACGACAACGGATTTCGTGCGGTTACCTTGCACGGCGGGATTGATTCCAGGCTGCAATATCAAGAGCTGATTGAGTTCTATAACGGCAGTCCCTGTGATTTTACCTTTCTGTCGCCAGAGCGGCTAGCAACGGACGGGTTCCTCGAGTACGTCTTTCAGCACATCAGGGACAAGATCAAGTTGGTAGTGATCGACGAGGCACATTGCATATCTCAGTGGGGCGATGATTTTAGGCCCTTCTATAAGGGAATTCCACGTTTCTTGGACAGCGTGTTTGGCGGAGGGCCGCGACCTCCAGTACTTGCGTTAACCGCAACGCTGAATCCGAAAAATGTCGAGCAACTGTGTACAGACTTCGCTATCAGGCCGTCCGAGGTCTTTCGCAGCGAGCTATTGCTGAGGCATGAGATCACGCTCCGGGTCCAAAAGGTTGCCGACGAGAACGAAAAAGACAGGCGCTTGTGGCAGACGCTTCAAGAGCACCGAACAGAAAAAGTGCTAGTATATGTGGACCGTCGTTCCGGAAAACGATCAACCGAGGAGCTGTGTAATGAGGCTCTGCGGATGGGTTATAACGCGGCTTTCTTCCACGGCGCGATGGAGACTGACGACAAAATTGAAGTGATAAGGCGGTTCAAAACGAG
The DNA here is from genome assembly GCA_046706005.1 of Terriglobia bacterium. Taxonomy (GTDB): domain Bacteria; phylum Acidobacteriota; class Terriglobia; order UBA7540; family UBA7540; genus JBJKPU01. The sequence goes on from JBJKPU010000068.1 coordinate 3,213, forward strand.
AGATGAGCTGCAACTCGTTTTTGCTACCAGCGCGTTCGGCATGGGGATCGACATCCCGGATATTCGGGGGGTGATTCATTATCTGCTGCCGGAGTCGATTGAACAGTATTATCAGCAGGTTGGCAGAGTTGGCAGGGATGGCAAGCCGTCTTGGGCCCTGCTGTTCTATTCGGATAAAAACGTGGAAGTGCGAAAGAAAGATTTCATTGCCAAGTCATTTCCGACTCCGGAACAAATCAAGAAGGCATTTTCCGTTTTATCTAACGACAGAATCGGGAAAGTCACATTCGATTACTTTGAGGATGGGGAACTGCAGACGCCTTATCACTATCTTGTTGCCAAGGGCGTGGTAAACGTGCTCTGCAAGGGCATGAAGAATCTTAAAGTTTTTGGAACCACGAAGGGAACCACATTGCCCGACTTCTCTTCGTTGTTGGCCGCCAGCAAGAGCGGAGCGCTGATAGCCACGACGCGCAAGATGGGCTTGGCAGAGGGCGAGATCGTCCGCAGAATTTACGCGTGGCTCGCCCAAAGGAAGATTAAGGCCCAAAGATCTCCGGCAAAGTGCCTGATAGTCGAATCGTCCAGCGCCGCCCTGCCGGACGAGGTGCTTGAAGGGATCATGAAGGACATTGCGCAGAAGAGGGAGTACAAATTTTCGGTGCTCGACCGATTTGTTCAGCTCCTTGAGGGGTACTCGGACTCGATGCACCTTCACCAAGAGATAGGTCTCTATCTGGGAATGGATAAATTCAAGCTCGGACGAATCTACCAGACCCTATCAGGCGACCGAGTCCGCTCGAAGTCGGAAGTGATAATTGCGAACATTCTGTTCGAGCGCGAAATCCCGTTCGCGTACGAAGAGCCACTCGTTGTCGACGGAGAGTCCTATTCGCCTGATTTTACAATACGGTGGCAGGGACGGACGTACTACTGGGAGCACCTCGGGCTATTGGACCAAGAGGAGTATTTTGGCGACTGGAAGGCTAAGGAAGCGATGTACAAGAAGCATTTTCCGGACAGCCTGATCACTACAATCGAATCCACAAACTTGAGCAAAACGGCTGAAAAGCTGGTGGCATCGCATTTTGGCGAGATCACAGCAACTTCCGAACCGGCACCACGCCGCCGAGCACGCCGACCGGGAAAATGATCGGAAATTCTGAATTAGTTGTCCGCGGGCCGACGCAGAGTGCTGTTTTGCGCTCTGCGGAGTCCCGAAGGGGCCCTGACCGCAGCAAAATGCATTATGCGCGGCGATGCTCGCGCCCGCGCCGGATCGCGCAGGTGAAGCTGCCGTTTCCGGTTCACCCCTTGGCCACTTGGCCGATGACCCGGCTCTACGCTGAGAAGTTCGTGCGGAGACACACGCAGCGGGTAACGTTAACGAGCGACTCGGAAATTGCACGGTCTGCCGTGAGAACGTATAAACTCTAGCAGCGCCCCGGTGTAAGGCAACTGCGCTTCGCATGTAGATGATCGAATTCCGGGACCGTATCGAATGGGACGGTGGGCGACACGACTTGGCCGGCGATTTGGTCGATCCTGTCAACCGACATGTTCCCGAGAAACTTTGCTGTCGCCGCAATGTGGGAGACGCGCTCCGGCACAAGGCCCATCAGCCAGGCGCAGGTCGCGTCGGCTGCCACGGGATCATCGGCCAGCACAACCTTGCCGAGATGACGGGGCGTACCCGCCAGCGGACCGTTGCCTTCCATAGCGACGATCCCGTCCGCGATCACGAAGTGGATGGGAACTGTGGCGCAAATGTCCACGATGCATCGCTCGATGCCTTTCCAATGGAGAATGTTCTTCGGCCAGCCGTATTTGACGCCGGGGATCACGCCAAACATGTTCTTCATACTGAGCGTCACGCCACTCCAGTGGTGAGTTTTGATCTTCGGCATAGACACAATGAAATCCGCTTCGAGAACTGTCCGCGGTAGCCAAATTTCATGCAGGTCGGAGTAGTCGGTGCGGAGCTCTCGTTTGATGACGTAATCGCTATTGAGATCAATGAATGGAACCTGGACACTCGAAAGCTGATCGAGAAGGCCGCTCTTGTGGAGCACGAGGAAGGTGTCGCGCTGGTGTCCAGGACCTTCGCCTACAACCACGGAACGCGCTCCCAATCGCTTGAAGCACTCCGCCGCCGCCGCGACCAGGAGTGGGTGGGTGTTAATGTGGGCATCGGGGATGTAGTCCACCAAATTCGGCTTGAGCAGAACGGATTTAGCGAAAACGTCGAGCTTGAAGAGTTTCAGTCCTTCATAAAGCGTCGCGACAAGTTTTTCCGAATACTGGTCGGCATCGAGTATAACGACGCGAGACCGAACGGTGCGGCGATCCGCATCGAATCGCCGCACCAAGAAAGGAAACGACCCTGCAATTTCCGCGAAGGATCTTCTGTGCCCAATATTCCGACCCTGTCGATTCATGACATCACCTGAAATGGATTCCCGTGCTCCATGCAATTAAGGGCGATAGCGGAGATTGCGAGCGTTGCAGTGTCCTCAAATTGATCCAGGCTCATTCCCGATAACCGCCCCTGTTCCTCGACCACTGGCTGGCCGTAGGCGTGCATTGCTAGGATGGACCAAGCCTGGCTCCATGCTGATCGGCAGTTCCTTGCTTCCTGCCGGAGCCACGAAAGACTCTTCGCAATCAAATCGCACCCATGCTCCCGTTGCAGCGCGAGGAGCGCAATGGCGGTTGTGTCCAAGTGAGGCTTCATGGGCGCACCGTAAACAACTCCATTTCCAGCGTTCCAACCGCCATCCGGGCAGGCACGGTCAAGAAGCATTTCGACTCCGCGGCGAACGCGGTTTGTCCACGTCCTGTTTCCACGACCGGATAGACACTGCTTCAACGCGATCACGGCGAATGATGTCGGCAGGACCCAGCTCAGAGTGCCCGATTGCCACGGCCAGCCGTACTTTCTTGGGTCAAATCTGACATGCGTATCTTGCGTGCGAAACTTCCATCTCCAAAGCGCATGGGCTTCCCTTCCGCGGCATCGCACCAACCAGCTAATACCTCGCTCCAAATTTCATACAGTTCCGAACTTGCTGAGTGTGAGAACACCTAACCCTGTAAGACCGCATCCATCGTGGTCGCCAGCGAGCGCCGGCCAAGCGCCGTCAGGGTGTTGCAACCGCAAGAGTGATTCGATTCCTGGAACGGTTGCATGCTTGCCCCGAGGTCGGAGCGCGAGCAATGCTAGGCAAGTCGGCTCAAGCGCAGCTTGAGGACACTCCCGGTAGTAGCTCCAGCCGTCGGGCATCCGCCGACGAGTCAATTCGTCCTGAAGGATGCCGCTCTCTATCACGGCATGAGTTGTAGAGAAAAGTATGGAAGCTGTCAAACAGCCGGATAAAATCGCTCGCCTTCCCCAATCGGACGCTGAGATTTATGCTCAAGATCAGCGGGGAAGCTGCGCCTTGCTTTTATTTGGAAGCAACATTCAACAATGGTTAGGAAATTTGGACGCCGCGATTTTCCTGGCGTGGAAGTTGCCGTGTGACCTCTGAACGAATTGACCACAGCAACGTCCAAGGAATTTGTTAAAAGATTTGGACAGCAAAATATTTTTGTGGAACGTTGGCATGGCAATTGCCTGGTTCGATGAACCGCATCGGCCTGGGAACGGAAGAGAACGATTGTTAAGAAATTCGGACCACAAGGTTCCCTGCCTCGGCCAAAACGCAGCGGTTGCTCTGAACCTCGCCCCTTGACAGTATCAGGAATAGACAAGGCCAATTTGTTAAAAAATGTGGACAGCAAAATATATTTTCCGTCCGGATTTCGGATCGAAGCCTCCCAACCACTTTGCAGCCGCAAGTCTCTGTCAGGAAATGAAGTACAAGCTTTCTCCCTGACAACAACTCGCCTCAAGAGTTAAGGCTCTCACCCTTTTTTGACCCTATTTTCCTTGTGCAGCCGCGCGCGCCCGAATTCCAAACAGATTAAATTGACTGCCCGGGAGGTACGGGCATGTTCGCATCCCTCGAAGACCTGCGCGTTCGGCTTCGAAGCACACGATACGTCATTGATCCGGTGACGCTCAAAGCCGTGTATTTGGCGGCTGAGATGAAAAAGCCACTGCTGGTCGAAGGGCCGCCGGGATCGGGCAAGACCGAATTGGCGTACGCGATAGCCGCTGCCGCGGAGACCGTGGTTGAAAGGCTCCAGTGCTACGAAGGCATTGGGGAGGACAAGGCCATCGGCAAGTTCGATGAGGCTTTGCAGGACCTGTTCCTACGCCTCCAAGGAGACCAGTTCGTCGACGGGTGGGGCGGGGTACACAGCCGCCTCCACTCGCTTGAGTTCTTCTCTCAAGGGCCATTACTGCGAGCGTTGCTCTATCCAAACAAACCCTGCGTCCTTTTGGTTGATGAACTCGACAAGGTGGACCATGCCTTCGAAGCGATGCTGCTGGAATTGCTCAGCGCCTGGCAGATCACGCTGCCGAAGCTGGGGACCATTAAAGCCGAGACAGTCCCTTTCGTCGTCCTAAGTTCCAACGAGGAACGGCGACTGGGAGACCCGCTGCGCCGCCGGTGCTTTTACCTGCGATTCGAATATCCGGCGATCGAGCGCGAAGTCGAGATCCTGAGCTTGCGCGGCACAAGTCAGGACCCTAGGCTGCGAGGCCAGGTGGCCGGGCTCGCCTGTGCGCTACGTGCCTGGAACATGGAGAAACCACCTTCAATTGCGGAAATGCTCGACTTGGCGAAGGCGCTCGAGATCCTCGGAGTGAGCGAAATCAACCCGGAAGACCGGGACTTGCTGCTTCCGCTTCTCGCAAAGACGCTGGCCGACAGGCGAAGGCTTTCGATGAACGCCGGATTCGAAGGGTTGGTATTCGACTCCTTGCGGTATCGAGACCAGCTCGCGGCTGCAGAGCAATTGATGGCGGAGGTCCAAGCGTGAAGTTGACGCTGCTTTTCGTGCTGGCGATTGCCACCGGCCTCAAGGCGTTAGCCCAAGGTCCTTCGGGGCTTCGGCAGTACGAGACCCAATGCGCCGATCACTACGCACACGCCTACCATGTGCCGGCAAAGTTGGTCGAGGCGGTGATTGATGTCGAGTCGAATTGGAACCCCATCGCCGTATCGCCGAAAGGCGCCGTGGGCTTGATGCAATTGATGCCGGAAACCGCCTTCGATGTTGGCGTGCATAACCGATTTCAGGTCGAGGACAACATCCGAGGCGGCATCGCATATCTTGCCTGGCTGATTCGATTGTTCCGAGGAGACCTGCGCCTCGCGATTGCGGCGTATTTTGCCGGGCCGCAACCGATCCTCGCGCGCGGACCGGCTTATTCATCTCGGGAAGTCTTTCTGTATGTGTCTCATGTAGCCGAGCGTTATCGCGCAAGGCGTCTCGAAACAGAAACTGGAGGGAATCCATGAAAAAAGCATTCTGTCTTGCGCTGTTCCTGGCGTGCATTGCCCGCGCGCAAGGGCAAACACCCGACCCTCAGCCTCAAATCGTGAACCTTACGCAGGCATCCGGGACGGTTACGGCAGTTGACCTCACTGCGCACTTCGTGACAGCCATCAAGATCCCAGAAGCTGTCACCTCGGTGGCCGTTGGGGATCCCGCGCTCTTCCAAGCCGAACACTCCGATCACGAACCCGACCTCGTGTTCGTCAAGGTGCTCACGGCCAAGCCCGCTGAGTCGGATCTGCTGATCTCAACTGCCAACGGGCATGAACTTTGCATGTTGCTGGTAAGCAAGGGTCAAGAGGCCAAGTCGCGCGTGGATTTCCTGTTGAATTACCGACGGGAGAGGAACTTCATCGTTGAGCCATCGAGTCTCCCTGTGGGCGTGGCAGAGACCCTTCCCGTCCAAGCATCCCCACTTCCTCCAACCGCGACTGGCACGATGGCTTCAGGAAATCCCGCATCGCCCCCAGAGCCCGCTCCGCTTGGTCATCTCGAAGCCGCGAATGCGCCACCAATCGCCTCTCAATTGAGCGCGCTTGATGAGCTTCTGGAACGTCAGCAGCGCGCGCCCTTGCCAAAACTCTACGGTGAACATCCCGCAACCGAGGCTGCCGGAGGAGAAAGAATTCGTGCCGGCGTGAGCGAAGTGATTGATGGCGGAGAGGGCGTGATCGTTTTGTTTTCAGTGGTCAATCCGCAGAGCCACGCCATTTTGCTCATGCCCCCGCAAGTTCAACTGGGCGGCGAGGCAAGGCAAGGCAAGCTGATTTTGCATTCCCGGTGGACGAGCGCTGGGCAGTTGCCAGTGATCGCCTACCGGCTGAGCACGCGCCGCCTGGGGCCGGGCGAGCGGGCGGACGGTGTCGTGGTCTTCGAGCGCCCGCCCTACAAACAGTCGAACGAAACGCTGTTCTTGCAGATGGCCGAGGCGGGCGCTGTAGATGAACCGGCTCTCGCGCCCATCGGTTTTGGAGTCAGCACATCTCAGGAGGACTACTATGCCAGAAGAAGTAGCGAAAAATAGCGGCGAAACCAAGGCCCATGAAGAGGATCTTCTCAAAGAGGCCGAGCCAGAAAAGCCGCTAACGCCGCTGGAGCAGCTTCTCCGGAAGTTCAGGAAAGCGTATCAGGGTTCGAGGCCGGCATCTCCAGCCACCCGCAAGGAACTCGGAAAGGACAAGTCAAAGACCCTTTTCGTCCTCGTCGCCGCGGCCATCGGCGTCTTGCTGTTCTTCCTTGCAATATTTTCTTCGCCGCAAAAATCGAAGCAGCAACAAGTGTGGCAGCATCGCGGCCAACCCGACCTCGGCCGGAGGGTGACGCCGGGACAGGCTCAGCAGCAAGCAGGCTCCGTCACGCCATTGCTTAATGCGCAGGTTCAAAACCAAACCCCTTCCAGCAACGGCGAGGTGACGCCGGAAGACATCAGGCGCACATCGCAGCCGACTTTTGGGAGCCAGCCTATCGCCCCCAATCCCACGGCCAACACTCTCCTGCCGCCCTCGCAGAATGGTCGCTCAAACACTCAAGGTGGAGCGAGTCCGACCTCTTCGAAGGTAAGCGACAATAACGGGGGCGAGCAATACGCCCTTGGCAAGATTAACTTTCCCGACACAGCGTTACAGAAAGAGTATGCGCAGGCGGGTTACACTCCAAACTATGCTGCTTCGAATGTTCAGAGCGGCGCCACGACCTCGCCAAAAACCGACGACGACCTCAAGAAGCCATCGCTCGTTTTTGTAAGAAATGAAAACGCGGCTCGAAGCCTGGCGCGGAACCTGACAGCTGCGGGTGATTCAGTCGCGACGCCGGTCGCGTTGAGTCTAGCGCAGCCTTCACTTGACTCGATCCTGCCGCCTGGAACGCGTCTCGTTGCACGGCTCGAATCGCCAGCAAGCACGGCGGTTGCCGGTCCCGTCGTGGCCGCAATCGAATACAACTACGAGCAAGACGGCCAAATCGTCGTGCCGGCAGGATCAAAGGCCATCGGGAAGCTCGAGCAGGCGAATCCCTCAGGATACGTTTCGCTGCACTTCACCCGAATGGACTTCCCAGACGGCACGAGCGAGAAGATTGACGGCATCTCCATGGGCTTGAATTACGGCCCCGTTAAAGGGCTCGTGAATGGCAGAAGGCGAGGCGCGAGATTTCTCGTCCAGACGCTGACCGGGCTTGGCACGATGGCTTCGTACTTGGTCGGCGCTGGCAATTTCTCCGGGCCTCTATCCGAGAGCGGCCTACTGAGAGAGCGCATTGCAGACAACGTGGGCATCGCCGGGCAGAACGAGCTGAACCAACTGTCATTCAATCAGAACATTGTTGTGACCGTCCCTGGAAACACGCGCTTCTACATCGTGCTTCAGAAGACGGAGGATGTTTCCGGCCGGACTTCAACCGCCCGCCGCGAAAGTGATTCCGCTTCGTCCGTCCGCAACGCTCAAAGTGTGCCGAATCTTGGGGAGCTGCGCGAACTCCTCGAGTTGCAACGGGAGATGAGCCAGCTCTATCCGGAAGGCGCAAGCGCACCTTCACAGCCGAGCGGCAGTCAAAATCAACAATAACCCCGATAGGAGTTCCCTTTGCCGAACCAACCCACCTCACTCGTTCCCGCCAATAGCCGGTTCCCTCGAATGCGTCTCCAAACACCCTTCGAGGGAACCACCTCTTTCAGGGGCTTCTGCGACTCCCACGGGGAAAGATTGTCCA
>JBJKPU010000069.1:0-5446 GCA_046706005.1 Terriglobia bacterium
ACGCGAAGGTCTTTGAGGAAGATTGCCCAGATGACTTTCAGATTCATCGCGCCGCCTTCTCTTCTGTTTCGATGCCCAGCGCATCGAGCGGCGCCAGCGCGAGCGGACCGTTGTAGCGCAGCCGCCCCGCGCCCAGAACGATCAGCCGCTTGGCAATCGCCGCGCCCTGTGCAAAGTCGTGATTCGAGAAAAGCAGGCCCTTTCCCTGCTCCGGCAGCCGGCGCAGCAGTTCTTCCAGCTTCTCCGTCGAATGCCGGTCGAGGCCAGTGAAGGGCTCGTCCAGCAACAGATAGGAAGGATCATGGAGCAGCGCCCGCGCCAGCGAAACCCGCTGCTGCAGCCCTCGTGAAAGGTCGCGCACGCGGACGGCCTCGCGGTCGCGAAGCTCGAACAGTTCCAGCATCTCCGCGATTCTCCGTTCGAGACCCTCCAGGCGAAAAAGGCTGCCGAAAAATTTCAGATTCTCTCCAACGGTAAGTTCGCTGTAAAGGAAAGTCGTATGTGACACAAAACCGATGGCCGCCTTGGCGCTCATGCCGTCGCGTTCGATGTCCCGGCCGCCGAAGAAAACCTTGCCGGATGTCGGCCGCGCCAGGGAAGCCATAATACGCAGCAGGGTTGTCTTGCCCGCCCCGTTCGGCCCATAAAGCAGCGTGGAGCTGCCCGGGCCGACCTCCAACGACACGCTTTTCAGCGCGGCATGGTCGCCGAAAAACTTGGAAACTTCGCGGATTTCGAGGGCCGGACTACCGCGGGGTGGTTCTTGCGGCATAAGATTCAGTTTTGGGCTCAGGGCCCTTCTTGAGCAGCGCGACGGCTCTGGCCTTCAATTCCAGACGTTCCTTCCAATACTGCCGTTCGGGAATTTTGCCCGTGGCAAACAGCTCATCGAGGTTGGCGATGGAGCGAAGGACGCCATCGTACTTGGCCTGGAATTTTTGCCGGACCGGACTTCCCTCCTGCGCCGCCTTCCACCGCGGCCATTCCTTGGCCACGCGGATTCCCAAAGCCCAGAAAAGAACCAGCAGGAAGCAAAGCAGCAGAGGAATGCCGGCCTTCATCACCGATCCCGGGACCATTTTGATCTTGCCTTCGCCCTGCTGGGCTTCCGCGCCGCCGGAGTCCGCCGCAGCCGCGTCGCCGCTCAATTGCGCCGTAAAGGGCGCGCCGGCCGCAAGACTCTCCGCCAGATACGTCCGGCTGCCGGTTTCCTGGTCCTGGCCTTCGGGTTTGAACAAAGATGATTGCACCTGCAATGAAGGTGGGTAAACAAAAAGTTCCGTCTGGCCGACGGGATAGTTCACACTCGCATCCAGCGAGAGCTGGTTGGATGAGTAGTCCTCATCATAGGCCACCATGACCACGGTCATTCCGGGCTTCATCGGATAACTTATTGAATAATCGCCGGGAGCTTTGCCCGCCTCCGGCGTCTGCGGCAGAGGCATATTCATCAAGCCGGTCACTGCCACGGTGGGCACGCCCACGGCCGGGGGAACATGAAATCGAAGCGTGCCGGAGGAACAGACGAAAGAGTGCGGCGGCTGGCTGGAATTCCGAATGCCGAACAGTTCCTGAACGTGAGCCTTGTTGCCTTCAGCGTGTACCAGAATGCGAGCCGAGGGAATCTGCAGCCCCGGCATGGAATGCGAAGGCTCATAAACCGTTAGATTGACGGAGGCGTTCCCGGAAGCGTCGAAGCGGACGGGCTCGTTGTAATCCGCTCCGCCGTAAGTCGTCTGCAGCAGATAAAATCCGGTCAGATCCACCTTGCCGGCGTTCAGACTGAACCGGCCGTCTGCGCCTGCCGTGGCCTGGCCCACCTGCCGCATGCCGCCGCGCGGCATCAGCAGCACCAGCTTCGCGCTCGCCGCCGCCTTGCCGGTGGTGCCGTTCAAGACCTGGCCGGTAACCGATGCCGCAAAGGCGGGCGACGCCCAAACCAGCGCCAGCACACCCGCCAGCGCACCCGCCAGCGCATTCAGGACGATTTTCGAATAGATTGCTCTTTTCACTTTGACCCCGGCCCGAGGGCTAGGCCTTCTTTCCTCGCGAAGGAATCTGTGCTCCGCATTCTCCGCAAAACTTGACCGGCAACGGGTTCTCAAAGCCGCACTTCGGGCAGACGTAGGATTCAGGGACCGGCGGGGCATTCCGCTTTCCGCGCAGGGCGGCGACTTCCCGCTCGATTAGCGCTTCCTGCTCGTTCATGTGTTCCTGTTCCTGCGTCGCCAGCATCAACTGAGCGGCGTCGGACAGATAATTCCGGCGCAGCGCGTCGTAATCGTTCTGGGCGATTTTTCCCGATTTGAATTCAAAGTCGAGGTCCTGAAGATTCTCGTAAATCACCATCCGCCTTCGCTTCAGGTCTGTCGCGGGAGTGACGTCCACGGGCAGAACGGCGTCCGCAGGCCCTTCCGCCGCCAGCAGAGGAGTCGCCACGTAAATCGCCAGACCACCCGCAATCAAGAGTGCGATTCCAAAAAGCATTGTTAACCTGCCGTCTTCTTCATTTCATCTTCCACGGCCGCCAGAAGATGAGGATCAATCTGCGCTTTTGCGTCGGCCTCGGCGGCGACAGGTTTTCGCCAGCGCCGCGTCACGTCCACGGCGATGATCAGACCGAACAGCAGCCCTACGCCCGGCAGAATCCACGCCGTCAGGTTAAACCCTTTCGGCGGCGGCGCCGCCAGAACCTTCACGCCGTATTTCTGGACGAAATCCTGCAGGATTTCGTCCAGAAATACGGCGTGAAGGTTCTGGCGGCGCCGCCGCCGAAAGGGTTTAACCTGACGGCGTGGATTCTGCCGGGCGTAGGGCTGCTGTTCGGTCTGATCATCGCCGTGGACGTGACGCGGCGCTGGCGAAAACCTGTCGCCGCCGAGGCCGACGCAAAAGCGCAGATTGATCCTCATCTTCTGGCGGCCGTGGAAGATGAAATGAAGAAGACGGCAGGTTAACAATGCTTTTTGGAATCGCACTCTTGATTGCGGGTGGTCTGGCGATTTACGTGGCGACTCCTCTGCTGGCGGCGGAAGGGCCTGCGGACGCCGTTCTGCCCGTGGACGTCACTCCCGCGACAGACCTGAAGCGAAGGCGGATGGTGATTTACGAGAATCTTCAGGACCTCGACTTTGAATTCAAATCGGGAAAAATCGCCCAGAACGATTACGACGCGCTGCGCCGGAATTATCTGTCCGACGCCGCTCAGTTGATGCTGGCGACGCAGGAACAGGAACACATGAACGAGCAGGAAGCGCTAATCGAGCGGGAAGTCGCCGCCCTGCGCGGAAAGCGGAATGCCCCGCCGGTCCCTGAATCCTACGTCTGCCCGAAGTGCGGCTTTGAGAACCCGTTGCCGGTCAAGTTTTGCGGAGAATGCGGAGCACAGATTCCTTCGCGAGGAAAGAAGGCCTAGCCCTCGGGCCGGGGTCAAAGTGAAAAGAGCAATCTATTCGAAAATCGTCCTGAATGCGCTGGCGGGTGCGCTGGCGGGTGTGCTGGCGCTGGTTTGGGCGTCGCCCGCCTTTGCGGCATCGGTTACCGGCCAGGTCTTGAACGGCACCACCGGCAAGGCGGCGGCGAGCGCGAAGCTGGTGCTGCTGATGCCGCGCGGCGGCATGCGGCAGGTGGGCCAGGCCACGGCAGGCGCAGACGGCCGGTTCAGTCTGAACGCCGGCAAGGTGGATCTGACCGGATTTTATCTGCTGCAGACGACTTACGGCGGAGCGGATTACAACGAGCCCGTCCGCTTCGACGCTTCCGGGAACGCCTCCGTCAATCTAACGGTTTATGAGCCTTCGCATTCCATGCCGGGGCTGCAGATTCCCTCGGCTCGCATTCTGGTACACGCTGAAGGCAACAAGGCTCACGTTCAGGAACTGTTCGGCATTCGGAATTCCAGCCAGCCGCCGCACTCTTTCGTCTGTTCCTCCGGCACGCTTCGATTTCATGTTCCCCCGGCCGTGGGCGTGCCCACCGTGGCAGTGACCGGCTTGATGAATATGCCTCTGCCGCAGACGCCGGAGGCGGGCAAAGCTCCCGGCGATTATTCAATAAGTTATCCGATGAAGCCCGGAATGACCGTGGTCATGGTGGCCTATGATGAGGACTACTCATCCAACCAGCTCTCGCTGGATGCGAGTGTGAACTATCCCGTCGGCCAGACGGAACTTTTTGTTTACCCACCTTCATTGCAGGTGCAATCATCTTTGTTCAAACCCGAAGGCCAGGACCAGGAAACCGGCAGCCGGACGTATCTGGCGGAGAGTCTTGCGGCCGGCGCGCCCTTTACGGCGCAATTGAGCGGCGACGCGGCTGCGGCGGACTCCGGCGGCGCGGAAGCCCAGCAGGGCGAAGGCAAGATCAAAATGGTCCCGGGATCGGTGATGAAGGCCGGCATTCCTCTGCTGCTTTGCTTCCTGCTGGTTCTTTTCTGGGCTTTGGGAATCCGCGTGGCCAAGGAATGGCCGCGGTGGAAGGCGGCGCAGGAGGGAAGTCCGGTCCGGCAAAAATTCCAGGCCAAGTACGATGGCGTCCTTCGCTCCATCGCCAACCTCGATGAGCTGTTTGCCACGGGCAAAATTCCCGAACGGCAGTATTGGAAGGAACGTCTGGAATTGAAGGCCAGAGCCGTCGCGCTGCTCAAGAAGGGCCCTGAGCCCAAAACTGAATCTTATGCCGCAAGAACCACCCCGCGGTAGTCCGGCCCTCGAAATCCGCGAAGTTTCCAAGTTTTTCGGCGACCATGCCGCGCTGAAAAGCGTGTCGTTGGAGGTCGGCCCGGGCAGCTCCACGCTGCTTTATGGGCCGAACGGGGCGGGCAAGACAACCCTGCTGCGTATTATGGCTTCCCTGGCGCGGCCGACATCCGGCAAGGTTTTCTTCGGCGGCCGGGACATCGAACGCGACGGCATGAGCGCCAAGGCGGCCATCGGTTTTGTGTCACATACGACTTTCCTTTACAGCGAACTTACCGTTGGAGAGAATCTGAAATTTTTCGGCAGCCTTTTTCGCCTGGAGGGTCTCGAACGGAGAATCGCGGAGATGCTGGAACTGTTCGAGCTTCGCGACCGCGAGGCCGTCCGCGTGCGCGACCTTTCACGAGGGCTGCAGCAGCGGGTTTCGCTGGCGCGGGCGCTGCTCCATGATCCTTCCTATCTGTTGCTGGACGAGCCCTTCACTGGCCTCGACCGGCATTCGACGGAGAAGCTGGAAGAACTGCTGCGCCGGCTGCCGGAGCAGGGAAAGGGCCTGCTTTTCTCGAATCACGACTTTGCACAGGGCGCGGCGATTGCCAAGCGGCTGATCGTTCTGGGCGCGGGGCGGCTGCGCTACAACGGTCCGCTCGCGCTGGCGCCGCTCGATGCGCTGGGCATCGAAACAGAAGAGAAGGCGGCGCGATGAATCTGAAAGTCATCTGGGCAATCTTCCTCAAAGACCTTCGCGT
>JBJKPU010000070.1:0-17608 GCA_046706005.1 Terriglobia bacterium
CGAATAGAGTATTTATAAATAGTCTGCATAAATTTGCATGGACAAACTTTACCGGCGCACCCAGATTCTGGATCTTCTCCGCCACGGAGCCGTGGCGACGCAGGAGGATTTGTGTGAGAAGCTGGCGCATCGCGGCATCCACGTAACTCAGGCGACGGTTTCGCGCGACATTGTGGAGCTCGGACTGGTGAAGACGAGGGACGGTTATCAGGCGCCCGAATCGGCCAACCCCGCTCAGCCGCCACAGCCGCCGCTGGGGCTGGTTCTGAAGGAATTTCTGCGCGAGGTTCGTCTGGCTTCGAATCTGGTGGTTCTGCGGACCCACCCCGGCAACGCCCACAGCATCGCGGTAGCTCTGGACGCCGCGCACTGGCCGGAAGTGGCGGGAACGGTGGCGGGCGACGACACGATTTTTGTGGCCACGGCGAGTGTGAAGGAAGCCACGCGGCTGCGCCGCAAACTGCTGGATATGGCCGGCGGCTGAAAAGGCAGCAGGATTCCAGATTCAAAATTTCAGGAAAAGGAACGCAGGAGGAAGCTTTGTCGAAAGCCAAGAAAGTCGTTCTTGCCTATTCCGGGGGATTGGACACTTCCATCATCATTCCCTGGCTGCGGGAGAATTACGGATGCGAAGTGATTGCCATGATCGGCGACGTGGGGCAGGGCGATGATTATGCGGCGGTGCGGCGCAAGGCCGTTCGGAGCGGCGCGAGCCGCGTTTTTGTGGAGGACCTGCGGCAGGAATTCCTGACCGGATATGCGTGGAAAGCTTTGCAGGCGGGCGCGATTTATGAAGGCAAATACCTGCTGGGAACGTCGCTGGCGCGGCCGATTCTGGCCAAGCGGCAGGTGGAAATCGCGCTGGCGACGGGCGCGGACGCCATCGCTCACGGCTGCACGGGCAAAGGCAACGACCAGGTGCGGTTCGAGTTGACGTACAAGGCTCTGGCGCCGCATCTGCGAGTGATTGCGCCGTGGCGCGAGTGGACAATCAAGTCGCGCGAAGACGCTCTCGACTACGCCCGGCGGCATAACATTCCCGTGCCGGTGACGCGCAAGGAGCTTTACAGCCGCGACCAGAACCTGTGGCATTTGAGCCACGAGGGCGGGCCGCTGGAGACGGAACTGGGCGAGCCTCCGGAAGACGCGTGGAAGCTGACCAGAAACCCGGAGCGCGCTTCGAATCGCGAAACCAAAGTGGCGATCGGATTTGAGCGCGGGGTTCCGGTTTCAGTGAACGGGAAAAAACTTACGCCCATCCGGCTTCTTGAAACTTTGAATCGAATCGCCGGTGAAAACGGCGTGGGACGCACGGACCTGGTTGAGAACCGGCTGGTGGGAATCAAATCGCACGGCGCGTATGAAACGCCCGGCGGCACGCTGCTCTATGCCGCTCATCACGAACTGGACGCGCTTTGCATGGACCGCGAGACGTTCCATTACAAGCAGCACGTGGCGCTGCGCTACGCCGAGATTGTCTATTACGGGCTGTGGTTCACGCCGCTGCGGGAGGCGCTGGACGCGTTCGTTCAGGCCACGCAGAAAAACGTGACGGGTGAAGTGACGCTGGGGCTGCGCAAAGGAAGCATTCGCGTGCTCGACCGCCGGTCGCCGTTTTCGCTTTACGACACGGGGATCGCCGGCTTTACCATGGGCGCGGAATACGACCAGAAAGACGCGGCGGGATTCATCAACATTCTCGGCCTTCCGATCAAGCTGGCGGCAGCAAAAAGCGCAACCTCCGGCAGAATCAAAAAGTCGTCGCGGAGGAAATCGAAATGAAGTTGTGGGGCGGGCGCTTCAGTGGACGGAGCGATCCGCTGTTTGAAAAATTTTCCGAATCGTTTTCGCTGGACCGGCGGCTGGTTGCTTACGACCTTCTGGTGAACCAAGCTTACGTGCGGGCTCTGGGACGCGCTCGCGTTCTGAAGTCGTCGGAAGTGCGCGTGCTGGTGCGGGGACTTGCGGCCATCGCGCGCGCCGTCAAAAAAAATCCGAACTGGCACCGCGGTCAGGCGGGCGAAGACGTTCACACCTGGGTTGAGGCGCGGCTGGAACGGGAAATCGGACCGGTGGCGCGCAAGCTGCGGACCGGGCGCAGCCGCAACGATCTGGTGGCGACGGATACGCGGCTCTACGTCAAGGACGCTGTCGGGGAAATCGAAGCGGCGGCGGCGGATGTGCTGGAAGCGCTGCTTGCGCAAGCGGAGAAAAATTCGCAGGCGATTCTGCCCGGCTTTACTCATTTGCAGCCGGCGCAGCCGCTGCTCTTCGCGCATTACCTGCTGGCCTATTTTGAAATGTTCCTGCGGGACGTTTCGCGGCTGAAGGATTGCCGCGAGCGAGCCGACGAAATGCCGATGGGGTCGGGCGCGCTGGCGGGCGCTGCCTATCCGATTGACCGGCGCCGCCTGGCGCGCGAACTGGGCTTTGCGCGCGTCTCGCGCAACAGCCTGGATGCGACCTCGGACCGCGATTTTGTGTGCGAACTGCTGTTCGTCTGCAGCATGATGATGCTGCATTTGAGCCGGCTGGCGGAAGATCTGATTCTTTATTCATCGCCGGCGCTAGGTTTTGTCGAAATGTCGGACGCCTATGCGACGGGCAGCAGCCTGATGCCGCAAAAGAAAAATGCCGACGCGCTGGAGCTGATTCGCGGCAAGAGCGCGAGGGTGGCGGGACGGCTTTCCGGCGCGCTGACGCTGATCAAAGGGCTGCCGCTCGGATATGATCGCGACTTGCAGGAGGATAAGCCGGCGCTTTTCGACGGCGTGGAGACCACACACGAGGCGCTCCAAATCGCGGCCCGGGTGGTGCGGACGTTGCGCATCCATCCCGGCCGGATGCTGGCGGAAACCGAGCGCGGCTTTCTGACCGCAACCGACGTTGCCGATGAGCTGGCGCGCCGCGGCGTGGCGTTTTCCGAGGCTCACGAGCAGGTTGGAAAGCTGGTTCGATTCTGTCTGGAGCGGGGGAAGACGTTTCGGGACGTCACGGCGGCGGAAGCGCGGCGGTTTGTTCCGTCGTGGAATCGGGCGCTTGCCAACGTGGCGAATTCAATGCCGCGGTCTCTGGCAAAGCGCAAGAGCACGGGCGGAACGGCTCCGGCAAAAGTGGCGGAGCAGTTGGCCCAGGCAAAAGCCGCCCTACGCGGGCTCCGCAGGGGATTTCGCCGCCCGGAACGCGAAGCCCGGCCTGTGAAATTTTTTTAACCAACCGGACACCCCGAACGTCTATAAAAGTATCAGACAACGGTGAGGTTCCGGAGGGCGGGCTTTTGACCAGCCTAAAGCCGGTGTTATGATGATTCTAGAGGGAAAAGGGTCATTCATCGGAACGGAGCGCTGCTGAATGACGGCACAGCTAAATGAGCACGCAGACCACAGACCTGATCGCGGCACCACCCGAGCCTGAGAGTCCAAAGCCCAGGTTGCAACCCGAGAAACCCCGGCATTCAAGAAGCCTCTATCCCTGGATCATTCTGGGAGCGGCGGCCGTCGCCCTCGCCATTGTGTTCGGCCTGGTCCTGCGGCAACCGGCTTCGAATGACTCGGCGCAGGCGGTAAGGACGACTTCCGCTGTGCGCGGCAATTTTGTTGACACGCTCCGCCTGAGCGGATCAACCGAAGCCGTGACGTCCTATCCGATTGTCGCCCCGCGTCTGGCCGGCGAGCCCGGATGGCAAATGACGGTGGTCCACATCGCTCCCAACGGCACGCATGTGAAGCGCGGGGATTTGCTGGTGCAATTCGATCGTCAAAATGAGATCGAAAATTATCTTGATCACCGCGCCAGTTTCATGGACTTGTCCAGGCAGGTCGCGAAAATGGAGAAGAACAATGCCGCCGCGGCCGCCCAGGACGAGACCCAGATCCAGACTGCGAAGGACCAGTTGAAGACGGCGCAGCTTGAAATGCAAAAACTCGAGCTGCTTTCGCCCATCGACCAGGAAATTACCCGCCTGCACCTGCAGGAAGCGCAGGCGTCGCTCAAGGAACTCCAGGAGACTTACAAGCAACGGCTGGCCGAGACAACCGCCAGCCTTCGCGACCTCGAACTCCAGAGGGACCAGGCGCAGCGGGACATGCTCCACTCCCAGCATAACGAGGAGCGAATGGTGATTCGCTCGCCCATTGAAGGCGTGGTGGTGCTGCACAGCATCTGGAAGAGCGGACGATTCGGAGTGATCGAGGACGGCGATCAAATCCGGCCGGGTCTCGGCTTCATGGAAGTGGTGAACCCGTCGAAGATGGAAGTCTCAGCCAAAGTGAACCAGATGGACGCCGCCCGTTTGAGCGCCGGGCAGCAGGCTGAAGTGAGCCTGGACGCCTATCCCGGGCTTGTCGTTCCGGCCAAGCTGGAAACGGTCGGGCCGATTGCCGCGGAAGGCCAATTTTCGGATCAGGTGCGCGACTTTTCCGCGCTGTTTTCCGTTCAGGAAGCGAACCCGCGGTTCATGCCGGATCTTTCCGCCGCAGTGGACGTCGAGCTCGGCGATGAGAAGGGCGTGTTGATGGTTCCGAACGATTGCGTGGCCCGCGACGGCGGAGACGCCTACGTGTTTGTGAAAGGCGCCATGGGCTTCAGCAAGCGGCAGGTGAAGCTGGGTCCGAGAAACAACCTGATGACGGTCATTAAATCCGGACTCAAAGCGGGAGCGACGGTCAAGCGCGGCGTTGACCAGAGTTAAGAATTTTTCACTCGGGGACAAGCAATGACGGAAGCGTCCAAGGGATTCTTGAAGCGGAGATGGAAATGGGTGGCGGGCGGCGGCGTCGCCATCGCCGCGGCATTCATCCTTGCGGGCGCACGCCTGGCAAGCCCGGAGCCCAGGATTCCGACGGCCGAGGTGATCCAGGGTTCGTTCCGGGATTTTCTGGATCTTCGGGGAGATGTGAAGGCGCGCCGGTCAGTGACCCTCTCGGCCCCGATGCGCGCCGGACAATTGATGATTATGAAGCTGGCGCCGGACGGAGCGGTGGTCAAGAAGGGCGACGTGGTCGTCGAATTCGATTCCAGCGCGCTGGAGCAGAGGCTGGCCGAGCACCAGTCGGCGCTGGAGACCGCGGTGGCGCAGATTCAGCAGTCCAAGGCGCAGGCAAAGCTTACCGAACAGCAGGATACGACGAACCTCATGACGGATCGCTACACGCTGCAGTCGGCCAAACTGGACGCCAGCAAACAGGCGATTCTTTCCAAAATCGACGGTGAAGAAGCGCAGATCAAAGTTACGGACGCCGAGCTTGCTTTGAAGCAGGCTGAGGAGCAATTGAAACTGGATCGTGCCGCCGACGCCGCCGACCTGGCTGACCAGCAGGAGAAGTGGGAAAAGGCGAAGTTCGACGTCAAGCGGGATCAGACGGCGCTGGCGCAAATGTCGCTTCGCGCGCCGATTGCCGGGGTCGTAAGCATCCTGACGCACTGGACACCCAACGGCCGCCAGACCTACCGCCTGGGCGACCAGACGTGGTCAGGGGCGAATATTGTGGAGCTGCCCGATCTTTCCACGCTCTACTTTGACGCGCGCGCCGATGAGACGGACCGCAGCCAGCTCAAGGTGGGGCAGACAGCTTTGCTTCAAGCCCCGGCGCTGCCCAGCCAGCGGTTTGATTGCAGCGTCCACCAGATCAGCACCCTGGCGAGCATGGATTTTTCCGCACCGTGGCCCTTTCCCCGGAATTTTGAAGTGGAGATGGCATTCAGCGGAGAGAATCCAAAGTTGCGCCCGGGCATGACCGGCACGGCGCGGGTGGGCGTCGGTCTGATTCCCGGAGCGATTCAAATCCCGACCCGCGCGGTCTTCCAGGAGGACGGCCACGCGGTCGCCTTTCTCCTTCAAGGTTCAAAGTTTCAGGCGCAACCGATTCAATTGGGACATCAGGGCGGCGGCATGGTGGTGGTGACGGCCGGGTTGAAGCCGGGGCAACGGGTGGCGCTCCAAAACCCCGGGGCCAAGGATTGAGATGAAGCGAGGATGGAAAATCGCGGTGCCGGTGGTGCTTCTGGGGCTGGCGGGGTGGTTCCTGCAGCGCAGCGCGGGAACGCTGGCGACGGAAACTTCCGTGCCGACGGCGAAGGTTCAGCGGGGAAACGTCAAGCTGGATGTTCGCACGACGGGCGAACTCCAGAACGCTCAGAGCGTCACTCTTTCCGCTCCTCCGGTGGGCGGAGGCACGCTTCAGATTGTTCACCTGGATCCGGACGGCACGGTGGTGAAGCCTGGCGACGTCGTCCTGGAGTTCGACCCCAGCGAGCAGGAATACAATCTGGAAACGAATCGTTCCGACCTGGAAGAAGCTCAGCAGGAAATTCTGAAGGCCAAGGCTCAGGCCGGCGTGCAGAATTCCGACGACCGCCTGGCCCTGCTGAAGGCGAAATTCGCGGTCCGCGAAGCTGAGCTTCAGGTTAAGAAGAACCCGCTGCTGGCGGCGATTGACGCCAAAAAGAACGTTCTGGCGCTCGACCAGGCCCAGCGAACGCTGGCGCAACTCCAGCAGGATATCAAGTCTCATGCCTCGTCGAACCAGGCGGCCCTCAAAGTGGCGCAGGCGAAGTACGACAAGGCGAAGGTTCAAATGGACAGGGCCGAGCTCAACATCAAGAACATGACGATTCGCTCGCCCATCGCGGGCGCCGTCAAGATTCTGCAGAACCGTGACTCCATGGGCGGCTTCTACTTTACCGGCATGACCATCCCCGACTTTCGCAACGGAGATCAGGCTTTCCCGGGCACGCCCATCGCGGATGTCCTGGACATGGGCGGCATGGAGGTCTCGGGGACGGTCACTGAAACTCAGCGGCCCAGCATCCAGGTGGGTGAACCCGTCGAGATCAGAGTGGATTCCATCCCGAACCATGTTTTTTCGGGCAAGGTCATGACGATTGGAGGGATGGCCCAGAAGTCCCCCTGGCAAGCGAGTCCGACCGGCATGTTTCCGCTGACGGTTGCTTTCAACCATCCCGACCCCCGTTTTCGCCCCGGCAGCACGGCGCACCTGACGCTGCTCGGTCAGGAGGAAAAGGACGTGACTTACGTGCCGCGGGTCGCGGTCTTCGAAAATAACGGCAAGATGCGGGTCTATGTGAAGAATCACGGCGGGTTTGACGCACATGACGTGAAGTTGGTGGCGCAGACGCCGGCGCGGGCTGTGATCGAAGGCATTGATCCGGGAGAAGAAGTGGCGCTGGTCAATCCTCTGGCCGAATCCAGGCCGGAATCCGGCTCAAAGTCCGGCCCCGTGCTGCGGGGTGCTCGAAAATGAGTGGGCAACCTGCCGCCGCGGTGCTCCGCGAGCCGCGACACTTTTCGGATTTCCTTCCCGATTTCCTGCTGGGCCTCGAAAACCTGCGAATGCACAAGCTGCGTTCGCTGCTGACTATGCTGGGGATGATTTTTGGCGTGGCGGCAGTGGTCGCCATGCTTTCAATCGGTGCGGGCGCGCAACAGCGAGTCATGGCCTTCATCGAGCAACTCGGCGTGCGCAATCTGATCGTCGAGGCCAAGGAAGCAGACAGCCAGGAGGCTTTTCGCAAGGCGCGCGCCATTTCGCCCGGCCTCACGTTCCAGGACTACCACGTTATCCTTTCGGACGTGGCGGGAGTCGAGGCTTCCACGCCGCGAAAACGGTTTTCCCCAACCAAGATGATTCCCAAGCCGCAGGGCGCCGTGCCCGTCATTTACGGCGTCGAGCCGGTCTATCAGGAGATCGCCGGGCTGCAACTGGAGCAGGGCAGGTTCTTTGACAGTCGCGAGACCATCAACGGCGCTCCGGTTTGCGTGCTGGGCGAAGGCGCCCGCACGAATCTGTTCGGCCCGGAGAATCCGATCGGCAAATACGTCAAAGTGGATGACCAGTGGTTCCAGGTGATCGGCGTGGCGGGGCCGCGGCTGGCCGCGGGAAGCGACGTGGCAGGAGTGCCCACCGAGGATGTCAACAACCTGATTTACGTCCCGCTCTATTCGGCGATCCACCGCCTGGAAAGTTCGGAAAGCCAGTATCACGATGAGATTGACGGCATCTACCTGCGCCTGAAGACCGACGTGGACAGCCCCACGGCGGCGTCCGTGGTGCGCGGCATCCTGAACAACTCGCACCACGGGGCGGGAGACTTCAGCGTGGTCGTGCCGGCGGAACTGCTGGCCCAGCAGAAGCGCACCCAGCAGCTTTTTGAAACCGTCATGGTGGCCATCGCTTCCATTTCACTGCTGGTGGGCGGAATCGGCATCATGAATATCATGCTGGCAAGCATTCTGGAGCGGACGCGTGAAATCGGATTGCGGCGGGCCGTGGGGGCGCGAAAGACGGACATCATCCGGCAGTTCGTGATTGAAGCGGTTTTGATTTCCTTCATGGGCGGCATCATCGGAATTCTCTTCGGATTCGGGATGTCGAGGGCCATCGCGTGGGCGGCCGGATGGTCCACCATCGTCACGGCGGGATCCATCCTGCTGGCGTTTCTGGTCTCGGTTTCTGTGGGACTCGGCTTCGGCATTTACCCCGCGGTTCAGGCTGCCCGGCTGGATCCGGTGGAAGCGCTGCGGTATGAATAAATCATTGGGTGTTTGAGCGATTGAGTGATTGAAGAACGGGCAGGGGAAAGCCGGCCGCTCCGCATTTTGCGATTCACTGAATCTCCAAATCACCTAATCCTTCATTGAAGCAATCGTTGGATGACCCGAGGAGGTTCTGCGCTTATGAGACGTCTGGCCGTCGCCTTTGCTGTCCTGTGCATTGCAATCTGGGTTTCTTCGAAGGGAAGGGCGCAGACCCCCAGCGGGGGGATTCGCGCCCCGCAGGGTTTCAAGCAATATGTCGTGAAGGGAAAACTGCAGCTGAGGGTCCGCGACGCCGTGCGCCTGATGCTCTTGAACAACTCCCAAGTCCGCATCGAGCAGCAGTCGGTCAAACAGGCGCAGGACGCAGTGGTGCGAGCGCTTGCACCTTTTGACCCTTCCGTCAGCTCTCAGTTCAGCGCCAACCGCCAGACAACGCCGACCTCCTCGCAATTGTCCGGCGCGCCAACGCTGAGCTCGCTGACGCAGAATACGCAGGCCGGATTTCAAAAGACGTTTTCAACCGGAACGCAATTCCAGACCTCATTCGATACCACGCGCACCACGACGAACAGCGTCTATAATTTCTTCAACCCCTCGCTGGCTTCCTCCTGGAATTTTTCTCTGAGCCAGCCGCTGCTGCGGAACCGCGGGAGATTTGTCAATCGCGCGCCCATCGTCATTGCGCAGCGAGGCCTGGAGCAATCGGAATCCCAGTTCAGCCAGCAGATCAACGACGCCATCCAGAATGTGATTCAGCAGTACTGGCAGGTCGTGCTGGACGAGCAAAGCCTGAAGGTCCTCTCCGCATCGTATAAAGCGGCGCAGGCGAGTTACGATCACGACAAGCGCGCCCTGCAACTGGGCGCTCTTTCCCCGCTGGACATCTATCAGTCGGAATCCGAAGTCGCCACCCGGAAGGTGAGCGTGATTCAGGCCGAATACGCCATCAAGCAGGACAAAGACCGGCTGCGAATGACCCTGGGAGCGGACCTCAGCCCGACCTATGAGGCGCTCGATCTGGATCTGGTTGAGCCTCCAGCGCCGGTCCAGCCGCTTGTTTCCGTGGACCTGGCGACGTCGATCAAACAGGCTCTTGCAAAGAGGCCGGACCTGACGGCGCTGGAACGCCAGCTCGAAAGCTCGGAAATCGACATTCGCGCCTCGCGCAATCGCCTGAAGCCGGACCTTCAGCTCTCGGCCCAGTATTCGAGCAGCGGGCTGGGCGGGGACCAGTTCAGCTCGTCAGGTGCGCGAACGCTGATTGCCAGCGGCGGACTCGGCGACGCGCTCGGCCAGGTTTTTGGATTCGGCTTTCCCAGCTACGGCGTCACGCTTCAACTGAACCTGCCCATCAAGAATCACTCGGCGGAAGCCAATCTGGCGGACGCCAACGTGCGGCGCGACCAGACCCTTTACCAGATTCGCCGGACCCGCGAACAGGTCAGTCTCGACGTCAAGAATGCCGTCGTCGGTTTGCAGCAGTCCAAGCTTTCGATGGCGGCGGCGAAGGAGGCTCGCGATCTGGCGGAGAAGAACGTCGAAGCCCAGCAGCGGAAATATCTTCTTGGCAGCACCACGGTTTACTTTGTCCTGCAGGCCCAGACGGAGCTTGCCCAGGCGGAGCAAAGCCTGGTCCAGGCGCAGGTCAGCTACCAGCTTGCCGCCATCGACGTGGAACACGCTACCGGCAATCTGCTCAGCCGCTACCAGATTCAAATCAGCCAGGCCACTCCGTAACCCGCAATCCCACGACGCCCGGACGGCAGACGGTTGCCGGAGCGCAAGGGAATCGCCCGCCCGGACCTCCGGTTAGGTGCGGCCTCATGCGCCGCAGCGCGCGTTGACCCTGACGGAGCTTTCTGCTAGAAAGGTTCATTGCCTATGAACCCGCCATCCTCGCAAATTCGCGAAGTTCCGGCCGCATCGCGCCTGGAGCGCGTCCGCTACGCGATTCGTGACGTGGTGGTCTGGGCGGAGGAAGTGGCGAGACAAGGCCATGAAATTCTGCCTCTGAATATCGGCGACCCACTGAAATTTGATTTTGAAACGCCGCCCCATCTGATTGAGGCCGTATCGCGCGCCATGCGTGACGGCAAAAACGGGTACGCGCCGTCGCCAGGCACGCCGGAAGCGCTCGAGGCCGTCCGCCGCGAAGCCGAGCGAAAGGGAATCCGAAACGTCCGAAGCGTCTTTGTGACGGAGGGTGTCAGCGAGGCGGTGGATGTGACTCTGACGGCGCTGCTGAATCCGGGAGAGATGGCGCTGACGCCTGAGCCCGAGTATTCGCTTTACGGAGCCATCGTCAACAAGCTGGGAGCGCAGCCGAACAATTACCGGTTGAATGAGGCAAACGAGTGGCAGCCGGACCTGAATCATCTCGAAAGCCGGATCTTCGCCGGCACGCGGGCCATTGTGGTGATCAATCCCAACAATCCCACCGGCGCGGTTTATTCCGAAAGCACGCTGCGGGCGATCGCCGACCTCGCAAGGCAGAACGGACTGGTCATCATCTCCGATGAGATTTATGACAAGCTGGTTCTGGACGATGAGCCGCACGTTTCCATGGCCGCCATCGCGCCCGACTTGCCGGTGGTCACGCTGGGCGGACTTTCCAAGGCGTATCTTGCGCCCGGATGGCGCATCGGATGGGGCGTCGTGAGCGGTGACGCGGCCGCCGTCAAGCCTTACGCCGAAGCGATTCACAAATTGCTGCGGGCAAGACTGAGCGCCTGCTACCCGATGCAATACGCCATTCCGGCGGCGCTCGACGGGCCGCAGGATCATCTGATTGAGGTGCGCCGCAAGCTGCGGGCGCGGCGCGACCTGACCGTGGAATGGGCCGCGCGAACTCCGCGCGTCTCCTGCGTCCGGCCGCGGGGCGCGTTTTATGCTTTTCCGCGACTGGAGATTGAAGAGAGTGACGAAGAGTTCGTCAGGAACCTGCTGAAGCAGAAGCACGTGCTCGTGGTTCATGGCTCGGGCTTCGGGCAGGCGGAGGGCACACGGCACTTCCGCATCGTGTTTCTGCCGGACGAAGCGACGCTTGGCCGCGCTTACGCGAGCATTTCAGAATTCATCCGCGAGCGCTATTCGTGAAATCAGAGGAGTAAGAATGCACCCGGTTCCTGCTGCCACCGATTTTGCCTGGGCGACGACGCTGGCCCTGGGTTTTGTGCTCGGACTTCGCCACGCCACGGAGCCCGATCACGTCGCGGCGGTTTCCACCTTCTCCACGCGCGAGAAAAATCCCTTTCGCGCCATCTTCATCGGCGCCTTCTGGGGCATGGGGCACACGGCGGCGTTGATCTTCTTCGGCATGGCGATTGCGCTGCTCAGGCTCACCGTTTCCGACAGGCTTTCTCACTGGCTGGATTTTGCCGTGGGAATCATGCTGATTATTTTAGGCATCAACGTGCTCATGAAATTCTTTCGCAAAGGACCCCGGCTGCACCGCCACGTGCACAACCACGACGGCGTGCAGCACTCGCATTTCCACTTTCACGCCGACGCCGATAAGGAGCACGTGCATCATCACGTCCATGGATTCCGCGCCGCCGGAAAGCCTTTCATGGTGGGCGTCATTCACGGGCTTGCCGGGACGGCTGCCGTGATGCTTCTGTTTGTGAGCACAATTCCCTCGATTGCGCTGGCGGCGGCTTACCTGTTCGTTTTCGGAGCGGGCACCATCCTTTGCATGATGGCGATGAGCTTTTTGATGGGCCTGCCCGCGGCCTATGCGACCGAGCGCGCGCAAGTGCTCCAGTACGGCGTTCAACTTGCCGCGGGGCTGTTCAGCCTGGGCTTCGGCATGTTTCTGGCGTGGGATGTGGGGCTGATTCAGACTCTTTGGAAAGGGTAACGTGGTCATGAGCCCTGACGAACTGGAAGGAGAAAGCACGGTCCGGGCGGGAGAAGTTCCGAATCAATACTGCCCGGTGTGCAGCGCGCATCTCGAGTCCCGGCACTGCAAGATGGTGTGCCCGCGTTGCGGATACTTTATGTCGTGCTCTGAATTCGAGTAAAATCGCACCTTACCGACGGCACCTCAGCCTGGGAGGAATCAGATGGCATTGAAGATTGACGAAAAGAATGTTGACGGCGCAATGGTCCTTACTCTTACGGGGCGGATTACCCTGGGCGAGGAGAGCAACCGGTTGCGGACAAGGTTAAAGGACCTGCTGGAGGAAGGGAAATCGCAGGTGGTGCTTGACCTCGGCGACATCACCTATATGGACAGCGCCGGACTGGGCGCGCTCGTCGCCGGCTATACTTCCGCCCGCAACAAGGGCGTCAGCCTGAAGCTCGCCAATCTGACCAAGAAGATCGGCGAACAGCTCTACATTACGAAGCTCGTGACCGTCTTCGACGTGTATGACAGCGTGCAGAATGCGCTGGATTCGGGGAAATAGATCCCGCGCGGGGAGCTGGCGGGGCGTCGAGCGCCCCGGCCCTGTGGCTCGATGGCCCTTCGATTAGAATTCGTGACGCGGCAAACCCGCCGCTCGCGCCCTCAAAGTCCCGCCGGATTGTCCATCCAGTAGATCGTCAAACCGGAAAGCATTTTGGGATAAAAGTCGGTTGATTTTTGCGGAAGCACGGAGCCCGCAAAAGCGTTGTCGCGGACGGCCTCGACGGGCGTGTAATTCATCAGAAACGCGATTTGGGCCCGGCCGCTTGCCACCTGCTTGACGGCATCGCCGGCTTCACGGACATAGCGAAGATTTTTCTGCTCGCGAATGGCCTGCGCGCTGATGCCCAGAACGCGTTCCAGTACGAGGCGATGCAGCAGCACAACGTCCAGGCGGCGCAAACCGTCGGCCAGGTCGGGAAGTAATTCATCGAGCTTTGCATCCGAACGCAGCGCGAGCAGCGCCGCGCGGCCTTCGCCCGCATAAGCGACCAATGACGGGCGGGTTCGACCTGATTCCGCGAGCCGCGCCGTCAACTTGTCCGCCGTTTTTTCAGATTCGCCTTTCGCGCTGAGGTCTTCCCAATCGAAGAAGCGGCGCGCTTCCGCCGAGAATTTTTCCCACTCAAAACCGGGAAGGCTGTGAACCACGCGATGCGTCGGCAACACGACGAGGCCGGGGCTTTCCATGGGCACGAAAGTCGCCATCACGTACTCGGCGCGATCGTCGCCGGGAGCCTCGGCGCGGCGCGCGTTGCGGTAGGCCAGAGAGGTTTCATAGCGATGATGCCCGTCGGCGATGACCAGTTTCTTCTCGCGCATCGCCGCGACCGCCCGTTCGATGGTTTGAGCGTCGGAAATGCGCCAGACGCAATGCTCGGCGGCGTGCTCATCCACCACGCGCTCCCAGGGCGGCGTGGTTTCGGGCTGCGCGAGAAGGCGTTCCAGGGCGCCCTCGGGATCGCTGTAAAGCATGAAGATCTGGCCGAAGTTCGAGCGCGTCGCCTTGAGCAGCTCCATGCGGTCGGCCTTGGGGCCGGAAAGAGTTTCTTCATGCCGGTGGACGACGCCCGCCGGGTAGTCTTCCAGGCGCAGCAGGGCGATAAAACCCCATCGCCGGCGCCGCTCGCCGGGGCGGCCCGGTACGGCGTAGGTCTGCGAGTAGGCGTAAAGGCACGGCTGCCGGTCTGAGGTCAGCGTACCGTCCTCGATCCACTTCTGAAGGTCGTGCGCGGCGGCGGCGTACACGTTCTCTGAATCCTTGCGGCGCAGGATGATCCGCACCAGGTTCGAGGGATGAGCCGCGTAATACTTCGCCTGCAATTCCGGCGAGATCTTGTCGTAGGGTTGCGTCACCGCCTGAGCAAGGTCCGGGACGGCGGCAGGATTGTAATGGAGCGCGCGAAAGGGATGAATGTCAGCCATAGCCTCACTTGGAATTCCGTGGATTTAAGAATTTTCTAGGTTAGCACAGGACGCGAATGCCGTCGATCCGGGGACGCGGGCCGAGGGGGCGGAAGTCGCTTGCAGGAAAGGGGTTTTCTCTTGACAGAAGGGGCGAGATGAAGTAAAAGGTATAAATATGCGTTTTGTGAATAAATATTCGGTTGTCGGGGGATGAAGGAATTGGGAACAGCGGTTGAAACAGAAACCGCCGCGGCGACGGAAAGCGCGGCCGGGCAGAGCGTGCGCATCGCGGTGGTGGGCGCAACGGGATATGCCGGAAGGGAGTTGCTGGCCATCCTGGCGCGGCACCCGCGGGCCAAAGTGTCGCGGCTGATGTCCTCCGGGCGCGACGGCAAAAAGCCCTATGCGATCGGCGAATCACATCCCGCGCTGCGCGGGAAATTTTCCGCCCTCTGCGAGCCGCTGGATGCGGAATCGCTGCGAGCGGAGGAATTGGACCTGGTCTTCCTCGCCACGCCGCACGAAACGGCGCACGACCTGGCGCCGGGCCTCCTGCGCCGCGGGCTGCGGGTGATTGACCTGAGCGCCGCGTTTCGCCTGAAGGTCATCGCGTCCTATTCGCGCTCGTACGGGTTCAAGCACAGGCAGCCGGAAGCGCTCAGCGAAGCCGTTTATGGCCTGGTGGAACTGAACGCGGAAGCGATTCGGAAGGCGCGGCTGGTGGCGAATCCGGGCTGCTATTCGACTTCCGTGATTCTGGGGCTCGCGCCGCTGGTTCGCCGGGGCTGGCTTGCGCCGGGCGCGCCGATCGTTTGCGATTCCAAGTCGGGTGCGAGCGGCGCGGGGCGCGCTGCCAGCGAAAAGCTGCATTTTGTCGAGGTCAACGAGAACTGCCGGGCTTATGCGCTTTTCAATCACCGGCACGTTCCGGAAATGCTGGAGTCGCTGGGCCTGGAGGATTCCGATCTGACTTTCACGCCGCACTTGCTGCCCGTGACGCGGGGAATTTTGAGCACGATTTATGTGCGGCTCAAGGGTTCGAAGACGGTCGAAAGTGTGACCACGCTCTATCGCGAATTTTACGGCAACGCGCCGATGGTGCGGGTGCTGGGCGGGACGCTTCCGGAAATTCAGTCGGTGGCGCACACGAATTTTACCGACATCGGGTTCGCGCTCGATTCCGCGGGCGAACGGCTGATCGTGATTTCCGCGCTCGACAATCTGGGTAAGGGCGCGGCCGGCCAGGCGGTGCAGAACATGAATCTGATGTGCGGTTTCCCGGAGGAGATGGCGCTGGCATGAAGATTGTGGTCAAAGTCGGCGGGCAGGCGGCGGAGGATCCCAAGCAGCGCCGCAATCTGGTGCGCCAGATCGGCCAGCTTCGCCGGTCCGGGCACGACGTGGTGATGGTTCACGGCGGCGGAAAGGCTCTGACGGCGACGCTCGAGAAAATGGGCATCGCTACCGAGTTTCATCAGGGGCTTCGGGTGACGGACGCGGCTACGCGCGACGTGGCGCTGATGGTGCTGGCCGGAATCGTCAACAAGCAGTGGGTGGCCGACCTTGAGGCCTCAGGGCAGCCGGCGTTGGGGATTTGCGGCGGGGACGGGAAGCTGGTTATCGCCAGGAAGCACTACGTCGGAGCGAACGGCAGCCGCCGGGACCTTGGCTACGTCGGCCGTCCGAGCAAGGTCAACCCGGCCATTGTGGAAGCGGCGCTCGAGCGGGGAATGGTTCCGGTGGTGGCGAGCCTGGCGCTCAGCCCGCGCGGCGAATACCTGAACGTGAACGCGGATGATCTGGCCGCCGCGCTGGCCGCGGCTCTTTCCGCCGACCGGCTGCTTTACCTGACCGAATCGGGCGGAGTGTGGGACGCCGACCGCAAACTGCTGCCCGTGGTCAGAATGGGCGAGATTCAGAATCTGATTCGCAAAGGAATCGTCAAGGACGGGATGATTCCCAAATTGCGCTCCTGCGCGCGGACTCTGAAGAAAGGCGTCCGCGAAATTGACATCATTGCCTCGAGCGGAGCGCAAAAGCTGCTGCGCGCCATTGAAGGCCGCGACAAGACGGGAACGCGGATTCTGAGGGCGCAATGAACTTTGAACAGATTTCGGAACTCGAAAGCCAGAAGCTGATTCAGACTTACGTCCGCCTGCCGTTTCTCGCGGTGAGCGGCGAGGGCTGCTATCTCTACGACGACCGCGGCAACAAGTATCTCGATTTTCTCGGCGGCCTCGCGGTCAACTCGCTCGGCTACGCGCACCCGGAGATCATGGAAGTGCTGCGCGATCCCTCGGAGACGCTGCTGCACGTTTCAAACCTGATTTACCACCGCTATCAGGCGCCGCTGGCGGACAAATTGACGGCCATTTCCGGCCTCGACCGCGCCTTTTTCGCCAATACCGGGACCGAAGCGGTCGAGGGCGCGCTCAAATTGGCGCGAGCCTATGCGCGGCAGAATCAGGACGCGGCGGATCGTTTTGAAATTCTGGCGCTCGAAAATTCCTTCCACGGGCGGACGCTGGGAGCGCTTTCGACGACCTGGCCGGAAAAATACCGCAAGCCTTTTGAGCCGCTCACGCCGGGCGTGAAGTTCGTGCGGCCGAACGATACAAAGCATCTTGAAGAAAATTTTTCGCCGCGGACGGCCGCGATGATCGTGGAAGTGATTCAAGGCGAAGGCGGCGTGCTGGAACTGGATGGGAGATTTCTGGCGGCGGCGCAGGAACTTTGCCGGGCGCGCGGCGCGCTGCTGATCTGCGATGAAATCCAATGCGGGCTGGGGCGCACGGGCCGCTACTTTGCGTATCAGAAGTTCGGCCTTGAGCCGGACATCGTGCTGGTGGCGAAGCCGCTGGCAGCGGGGTTGCCGCTGGCGGCGATTCTGGCGCGCGAAAAAGTGGCGCAGGCTTTCCATCCCGGCATGCACGGAACCACTTTCGGCGGCGGGCCGCTGCAATGCCGCCTGGCGCTCAAGGTGCTGGAGATTCTGGAGCGGCCGGGCTTTCTCGAGCACGTGAACGAAATGGGAGAGTATTTCCGCTCGAAACTGGTTTCGCTGCAAAAGGAATCGCCTTTGATCGGCCAGGTGCGCGGCGAAGGGCTGATGGTGGCCGCCGAGCTGACGGTGCCCGGAAAGGACATTGTCCAGCAGGGTCTGGAGGCGGGACTCTTGTTCAATTGCACTCAGGAGCGCGTACTGCGCTTTTTGCCGCCGTTGATTATCGAAAAGG
>JBJKPU010000071.1:0-5148 GCA_046706005.1 Terriglobia bacterium
CCGGGAAAGTGAACTGGCTGTGCGTATAGAACAGGTTCTGGCTGTCAAGAGCAAGGTCAAGGTATTTGTTGAACTTGTAATTGATGCCCGCCACCAGCCGCTGGAAGTCAAACGGATTGTTGCTGACGTTGGTGTTGGGCTGCCAGTACTGGTACATGCCGAACAGCGTGAAAGGCGATTTCGGAATCGCGGCATGGCCGAAAAGCGCGAAACCCTTCTGTTTGACGCGGTCTCCGGAAAGGATGTCCGATGACAGCGTGCTCGTCAGGTCGTAAGGTCCGCCCGCCACAGGTCCGACTCCGGAGAACAGGTTGCCGGCGCTCATGGCGTTGCGGCCCAGGTCGAACTCGCCCGCGGCCAGGTACTTCTGGTCCGTGGTCTGGTATGCAACCACCGTGGCAAAGCGATAGTCCGGAGTGCTGTTCGTGTCCGGGAATTTGCCGTTGTTGCCGTAGTCTTCGAAGGCCGTCAGGCTGAGGCCCGTGCGGTCCTTCGTTGTGCCCAGGGGATACCACGTCAGGCGTCCCATCACCTGCTTGCCGTCGGTCAGTTCCATGGAGTGGAAACTCTGGGTGTTGAAAACGCCGATGTCGTAGTCCAGGTATTCTTTTCCGTTGAACTCGATCGGGCCATGAATCTTGGCGCCGCCGTAGGTGGAGCTCAAGCTGATGTAGTTCCAGGGCACCAGGTTCACAAAGCGGTATCCGTAAAGGCCTTCCTCCCAGTCGATCCAGGGATTGGTGGTCTGGCCGAAAGTGACCTTGTCCTTGCCGAACATCTTGCTTTTCTTGAACAGTTCGTTGAAGTCAACGTAAGCGTACTTGATTCGCAGACTCAGGTTGCCGTTCGTGCTTCCGCTGAAAGCCGCGCCCGTCCCGTTTGATTGCGCTCCGGCCGTAGTGTCAACCTGCCGGTAAACGTTCGGGGTCACGCGGAACGTGATGGCGGGAGTGGGGCTGTAAAAGAAGTTCAGGTAGGTTCGCGTGATGTCGAAGGAGTTGAAGCCGGCGTTGTAAGGTCCCGGCTGGTTGATCTGTGTCAGGAACTGCGGACCAAAACCGGTGCTGGTGTAAAGTCCGTAGTCGCCGTACACGGTCACGCCCAGCTTGATCTTTTCAGAAGCGAGCGGTCCCAGTTTCTCATCGCCCGCTTGTGCCGGGGCGGGCTGGGGCGCGTTCGCAACCCTGGGCAGCATCAGCGGAGACTCGCCCCGCTCCGATCCCGTCTTGGCCGTAGCCGACGCGACCGGCAGAACCGGACTGAGGCTGGCGACTTCTCCGTCTTCCGGGAACTTCGCTGCAGGCTTGGCCGTGGCTGCTGAGGCCGTGGTCGCCGCCGGCGCTGCCGGTTGAGCATCCAGCCGCTGGGTCAGTTTTTGCACCATGCCCAGAAGCCGGTCGATTTCAGCTTGCTGCTTGGCGAGCTGCATCTTCAGCGCGGCCGTTTCATCCTGCTTGGAAGTCTGCGTTGCGGGCTTTTTTGCTTTCTGGTCTACCGTTTTGCCCGCTTTCGCTTTTTGGTCCTTTGCTGCGGTCTGTGGAGCCGCTTGCAGTGTGACCGCCATGCAGGCGAACGCCAGGGCTGCCACACAGAATCTTTGAACCATGCTCATCTGTCTTCGCATTCTTCGCTCCTCACTGGATTTAGTTCAAACTTTGAGAGCACATGAATTCGAGGGTCTCTATGATCTTTTTTGTATGCGACGCTTGGGCTACCGACGATGAATCTTATCGGGGGGGTGTTAAGAGCCTGTCACTGCCATGTTAAGTTTGTGTTAAATTGGCTCTTCGCTGCTTTGCCTGCGGTCCCCTATTGTTCAGGGCTGGCTTGACCTGAAGGCTTGATTTCCTTCCCAATTTCGGCAGCGCAGGAGGTTCCGATATGCCAGGTTGCGAATTCATTCAAACCGTCAAGAACTCCATCGGTTCTTTCTCAGGAAAGGCTCGCATCTGCGCCTTGATCGCGCTCGTTGCCCTCTGCGCGGCGCCGCTCGCGGCTCAAAGCACATCAACCGTCGCGACCGTAACGGTCAATACGCAAAAGCTGGGCGCCACGATTCCCAAGGGTTTCCTGGGCTTCAGTAATGAAGTCTCAACCGCGGGCATGGGATTGCCCACGCCGACGCAAAAAGCTCTGGGGATTGTCCAGCGGCCCGCGGACGTTCCGGCCGGCGCTCATCTGGCCTTCGTCCTGGGTGAGCCGGGCGCGCCTAACCGGGATTTTTTCACTTTCATGCGCAATCTTGGCCCCGGCCTCATGCGGCTGGGCGGCAACAGCCAGGACAACACCTGCTGGGACATGAAAGCGGCTCCGCATCCGGATTGGTGCAAAGGTCCCATCACTCCCGGCTTGCTCAAGCTTTATTCCACAGCGGTGGGCGCAGCGGGCTGGCAGATGATCATCGGTCTGAACCTCAAGCAGAACTCGCCCAAGTGGGCTTTAAGCGAAGTCACCGACGGCATCGCCAAGGAAATTCCTTCCGATCAGATCTTCGGTCTCGAACTCGGCAATGAACCCAGCCTGTTCGCGCGCACTCCGGCGCGGCCCGGGGATTATTCTCCGCAGGATTATGTGAAGGACGCCCTGGGTTACATTCACGCTCTGCAATCGAATCCGGTGGCGAAGCAGTACGCTTTTGTCGCGCCCGCCAATTGCTGCGGCTGGGAGAATCCGCGAGCCCTCGGCACTATCCTGGATGGAATCGGCAGCGACCTGAAGCTGGTTTCGATTCACAATTACACCACCACCACCTGCGGGCATCAGAATGTGACCGCGGCCGAATTGCTTTCGCCCCGGCGCATGCAGAGCTTCGATGAGCGGATGGACCGGCTCTCCGCCGTCGCGCACCGGCACAATCTTCCCATCGCGCTGGCGGAAACGAATTCCGCTTCCTGCGGCGGCATGGCCGGCGTCAGCGACGCGTTTGCTTCCACCGTCTGGGGACTGGATTACATGTTCAACGTGGCGCGCGCCGGCTACACCAGCATCAACTTCCACTTCAGCTATCGCACCGGCGGCAGCGCTTACAATCCCGTCCAGACATTCGAATGGAAATCGGGCGGCAAAACGCATTATCGCAACCTCGCCGAGCCGCTCTATTACGCCATGTACGCTTTCGCCAAATACGCGAGCGGCGAGCATTTTCTCGACGCGTCCATCAAAACCGACGCCAACATCACCGCCTTCGCAACTTCCGAATGCGCTTCTTGCGCGATTCATGTTTTCGTGATCAACAAGGACGAATCGGCCTCGGGGAAGGTCGCCCTGCAGGTTTCCGGATCGTCCCGCGAGGCTTCGCTGGTTCTGCTCGATGCGCCCAGCCTCGCTTCGCTCGCCAATGATGTGCATCTTGGCGGAAGTCAATTCGACACACGCGGCCGCATTCAATCTCCGCACACCACGAAAATCAAGCGCGGCGCGGACGGAGATTTTTCATTCACGCTGCCCAACGCATCCGCGGCAATATTGACGCTAAAACGATGAGCGACGAACCTCTCGAAAGCAACGAAGAATCTTCGCAGCAACTGAAGGAATCCCGCGCGATTTCGCGCCGCAAATTCCTCGGCGAAGCCGCTGGCGCGGCGGCGCTGTCAGTTTTCCCGGCGGGCGCGATAGCAAAGTCCGCGACGGGGCAGGGAACTGAGAATTCCAGCGCATCTGCCTCGCCTGCGACCGAGCACCTCATTCGCGTTGACGCCGCGCCCGGCCACATCGTCAATTCCTTCGAACCCGATGAAGCGCTGGGCAGTTCAATGGACATTCTGCGGCCCGAGGCCATCGCCAGGGTCTATCAGCCGGCGATGGTGAAACAATGTCTTTCGGCCGGCTGGGGTCCCATCACTTACCGCCAGAACACCGAACTGCAAATTGCCGCCTGGCACTGGAACCCCAACGGCACGTGGAGCGATCCCGCAACCCAAAGCGGATACTTCACGGGCAGCGCCGAGCCCACGGAATTTCTGCGCGATTCCTACGGCTACCCGCTGCCGCATCGCGGCAACACTCGCAACGGCGGTTCTGTACGCGGCTATTCGCGATTGACCGACGGCGACCCGGATACATATTGGAAAAGCAATCCTTACCTGACCAGCAAATTCACGGGCGAGCCCGATTCCGCGCATCCGCAATGGGTGGTGATCGATTTCGGAATCACGGAAGCAATCAACGCCATCCGCATCGCCTGGGCCAATCCTTACGCCGTCGCCTACACCGTCGAATACTGGACCGGTGAGCACGCCATGGACAAGCCCGACGCGGGCGCGTGGAATTCGTTCCCGAATGGAATCGTCCGCAACGGGCGCGGCGGAACGGTCACGCTCAAACTTTCTTCCATGCCCGTCAAGGCGCGCTTCCTTCGTATTCTGATGACGGAATCCTCCAACACTTTTGATACTCATGGTTCGGGCGACCCTCGCAACGCGGCGGGCTTCGCGATTCATGAACTTTTCGCCGGCACTTTTGACCGCGCCGGGCGATTTGTGGACGTCGTCCAGCACGCGCCGCAGCAATATCAGACGGCGACTTACTGTTCCTCGATTGACCCCTGGCACTCGGCCGCCGACCTCAACAAGAACGCCGGCGACCAGACCGGCTTCGATCTTTTTTTCACCAGCGGCATCACCAATCATCTGCCCGCCATGATTCCCGTGGCCATGCTTTATGGTTCATCGCCGCAGGATTCAGCCAATCAGATTGCGTACATCAAAAAGCGCGGCTACCGGGTCGCTTACGTTGAAATGGGCGAAGAACCCGACGGCCAGTACTGCCGGCCGGAAGATTACGCCGCGCTCTATCTGCAATGGGCCGGCGCGATTCATCGTGTGGATCCGGACATCAAATTGGGCGGGCCGATTTTTGAAGGCGTCAACGAGGACATCAAGGTCTGGCCGGATGCGCAAGGGCGCACCTCTTGGCTCGGCCGGTTCTTTGACTATCTGAAGTCGCATGGCCGGCTGAGCGATCTCGCATTCGTCTCCTTCGAGCATTACCCATTCCCGCCCTGCGAAGTGACTTGGAGCGATCTCTATCGTGAGGCGGAAGTCACGCACCACATTCTCGACGTCTGGCGGGAAGACGGCTTGCCGCCCGGCGTGCCCATGTTCAACACAGAGAGCAATCTTTCCTGGGGCCTCACGCCTTATATGGTGG
>JBJKPU010000072.1:0-4776 GCA_046706005.1 Terriglobia bacterium
TCAGGAACCGCCCGGCGAAACGGCGGGGACTACGACTTCGACTACATTTGCGTTGTCGAGTCGGAGAAATTCCCCCGCTGGGTTGACGACCGCTTCAACTACAAGGAGCGCCTCTCGAACCAGAAGCAGAAACTTTCGAAGAAACGCTCGCCGTGGTGGAATCTGCCCCAGGTTGCTGTGATGGCAGCCAAAGGCAATTCCATTGGCTCGATCACGGACCTGAAAACAAGCGCGATGGCGGCTGGCCGACCCGATCTTGCCGAAGAGCTGGCTTTCCAGCTTCAGGCGGCTCTCGATCAGCTCAAGCACGGTACGGAACCCGATCGGGAGCGGATTGCGGCTATTCGCAAGGAAGTCGGCTCGGCGGCGCCTTGGCTTAAGTGCAAGTTGGCCAGGCGTATTGACGAGCTGCCGCTTCACTTCGACGGCCTCGCCACAAGCGATGTCGTCGGAGAACTTTACAACTCAGTCAGGAAGGAAATCCATTCCTTTCTTTCCAAAGAAGAAACCCTTCTCCTTTCATCCTTCGGTGGACTGGTTGCCGGGGGCGAGTTCACGGAAGCGATGTTTGGAGAAGTCACTAAACTCAACCGGATTTACGCCCGCATGTTGGGGCGCGTCCGGAAAAAGCATAAAGCCTACCTCGAGGCCGCGAAGGAGGCTGAAGCCGAATTCGAGCGCGTGAAGGACAACGCTCGAAAGCGGAAAGAGGCCATCTTCAGGCTCAAACAGGCGCGCGGGGCGCTTCGCCTTTACGAACGGGAGAAATCCCGTGAGGAGATGAAATGCGTCATTTCGCTTGTCCGCAAGTGGGCTGAGAAGAAGACCGAAAACCGGCGCGGCTGGCTGCAGGCATTGCACAGCAAGGTCTGCCAGGGCCAGGGGGTCGGCTCGATTGTGTTCTACGCCTTTCCCCAGGAACTGGTGGATGGGATCGTGGAACGCACGGGAGGGAGACCCATCATGGTTCGCGTTCCCGACTTGGCCGAAGGTGAAGTTGAAATCGGCCAGGACGGGGAGGTGTTCCTGGTAAGCCGGTTTGAAGGTCCTGACGGCGAGTCCCATGAAAGGCGCATCCTCTATTTCCATATCACCGAGGACGGCAACCTTTACATGGACTCAAAGGATGGACGGCCGGTTTTGCTCGAAAAGGTACGGCCGTTCAAGGTCATTCCCGGCCAAAGCGAAATCCGAGACGGCATGCTGGTCATGCCCGGCACTGCCCAGCGGCCCGCCGTCCCGGTACGTAAGGCCAACTGATGCACTTCCCCGGGGGGCTCAGAAATGAGCCTCCTGGGACTTTTAACGAATGAAAGTGAGGAACAAAACATGGTGCGTTCTTTGATCGGATTACTTCTTCTGGCTATTGCAGCCCCTTCATGGGCGCAAAAGATCGAGACCGAATCGCCGAATCGAAACCGGGTTATTCAGGTCCACACCACCCTCAATCACTTGACGGTCATCGAGGCTGGTGAGCCTGTGGTCACGGTCGCAACCGGGAGCGACGCTTTCAAGGTCGAATGGCGAGGGAACAAGGTGTTTGTCGAACCCACGGAGCCGAACCAGTCAACGAACCTTTTCATTTGGACACGATCAGGCCGGCTCAATTATGAACTCGATCCCGCCGGACCGGTTGGGAGCATGGATTTCGCGATTGACCATCCGAAACCCATGACAGTTTCAAATGCCGCTACGCAAAAGCCCCAACGGCCAAGCACGAACAATATGATGGCCGACCCATTCAGCAACTTCTCGGAAATGACTTCGATGCTGGAAGGCCGCCCGGTCGAAGACGAACAACTGAAGCCCGTCAAGAACCGGGTGAGTGTCACCGTCAACGATGTGTTCGAGCAGAGTGGCACCCTTTTTATCCGTTACGAGATCCGTAACGATACGGGCGGCCCATATTTTCCTCGCGCGCCGAAGGTGATGCTCTTGAGCGGCGCCCGGTCGTTCCAGTCGCTCGTGGGCCGGGAAGACACACAGTTGAGCGAACGGGACGCGGAGAGGCTCACCTTTCGGGCTTGGGCTCCCTTGAAGGTGCTTAATGGGGAAACTCGGGCAGCCGAAATTGCGCCGGGCGAAGCCACTTCGGGAGTCGTGGAGGTAAGGCTTGCGGCATCGCCGCAAACGCCGAGAGTTCTCCGATTTGAATTTGGCCCGGATGGCAAGGGCGTCGTTACAGCGACGCTTGTTCTGTAACGAAAGGGGTGCGGGCCGATGACATCGCGACGAAAGACGAAAATGAAGATCCGGGATTCGAATTCGTGCGGCATCTTTGTGGAATATTTCAAGTCCCGGCCTGACATTGGCTTCCGAAAACTGCTGCTCGATATCGCCTTCGAGCCCCGCAGCCCCTTTAAGACCTGGGAGCCGCGAAAGGTGAAGAAAGGCTTTGCCGCGGCCATGTTGTTCTTATTGATTGCCTGCGCGTGGTTTGGGTACTTCAGCCTGGCAAGGTGAATCAATGCTTTGCGCTAACGAAAATGACGCCCGGTCAATTTGGCAATTCATCGTTCTCCTTTCCATGATGGCCGGTCTTCTGCTATGGGCCTATATCCTTATATTAAGGGACGTCTTCCTCGCGGCCTTTCCTGTCCTTGTCCGGTATTGTGACGCGACACTTCCGCTAACGTCCTTCCAGGACTGGCGCTTTCAGGTCGTACTCTTGGTCTTGATCTTTCTGGCTCTTCTTTTTCTCACTTTCGCATTTCTTCTGGAGCTGTTATGAAACCTGCTTGGGACACACCTCGCAATTCGCCGCCGCTTGATATTAGCCCCGAAATTCTGTTTGTCTTCGGCTTCGTCGGCCTCTTGCTTATCCTTTATTACGTTGGGACCCGTGCCCTGTATTTCACCAGTTCCCAGATGATCGAAATCTGCGGGGACGTGATCCTTCTCGGCCTCGGCGGGTACTTGGCGATTTGGTTCCCCGCGACCGCGAAATCCCGGCGAGAAAACCAGTGGCCCCATCCACCGCTGGCCCTCAAGCCCATTCCTGACATGAAGCATTGCCGGAAAGCTTGGGCGGAAAACTCCGTTGTCCTGGGCTATGACGTCCACGGCCGACCGTTCCTTTGGCCCGATCGCATTCGCGTCATGCAGGGGATCGTCCTCGGCATGACCGGCACGGGCAAGACGACCCTTCTCAAAAACATCATCAGCCAGGACCTCGCCCGAACCATTGAAATCCCCGATGGCCCGCGCCACATTCCGATGGTCATCTTTGACGGCAAAGGCGACATGGAATTCTTCTACGACCTCTTGCCCCACATCCACCATGCCGGCCGCATGCATCAGCTTCGGGTTCTCAATCCCGCCCGGCCCGACATTTCGTTCCTCTATAACCCCTTCCATTGCTCGCACGAAGACTACATGGCAGTGGTCAATATGGTCTTCGGCTCATTCAACCTCCATGACGAATTCTTCGCCAAGCACCAGCTGAACTACCTGGCCGACATCGTCCGCGTGCTGGTCTATACCGGGGCGAAGTTCAATTTCTACGACGTCCTGGTAATGGCGCTCGATGAAGAGGTCCTGAAAGAGCAGGTGGACAAGGCGCGGAATCTAATCACCCGCGACTCTTCGGTCTCGACCCAGCGCAAGCTCAACTTCGATATGTCGGTCAAAAACCTCTACCAGTCGCTCCAAGACCGCGAGCGGGTGCCGAAGATCCAGGGGCTACTGAATGAGTGCATGACGTTTCTGGACGACGAGCTGTCAATCATTACTGGCCCATACGAAGACCTGCTGTCGCTCGATGAGGTCATTGACCAGAACCTGATCCTGTTCGTCAGCCTCAACGTGAACAAGAACACCGAACCCGTGCGCGCTCTGGGCAAGATGCTTCTGCAAAACCTCCAGCTTGTTGTCGGCAAGCGATACGAGAAGGCCATGCCCCAGGAGCCAAGAGATGGAAAGAATGGCCCAGGAAACCACGGTCCGCTCTTCAGCGTCATCCTGGATGAGTTTGCGCCGTTCGGCTATCAGAACTTCGCCCACATCCTGAACACCGCTCGCGGGACAAACACAGCGTTCCTCTTCTCGATGCAGAGCATCCCGCAATTGCTGCGCGTGGGCAAAGGATTCAAGGAAGACGTGACCTCAGCCCCCAACACCACTATCGTCTTCAAGACCCAGAACGAAGAAACGGCCCGCTACTTCCTCCAGGCCTCGGCCCTACACCGCGTCCCGCGGCGAAGCGTTTCGCTGCGCGGCTGGCGGATGTTTGGGTACGAGCGGTACGAAGCCACGGGCCGCGTGGTCGAAACCGAGCAGCTCGAAACGCGGGCGGCCGACTTCCATATCAAGAACTTGCCCAAAGGACAGATCGAGGTCCTGATGACGGACGAGAGTGAGGGGACGTTGCTCAGGTCGCTCCATGTCCGCCCGCCGGCTGACGTGAGCATCCCAGGCTTCAAGCCCGAGCTCTACCCTCGGCTGCGCCATTCCCGCGGCCAATCCCAAGGCGCCAACCTCCGCTTCAAGAACAACGAGCTCGCAACCCGGCATGGAAGGCGCTGGCATGGAGGATTGCGATGAGGCGAGTCCTTTACACCCTAGCCTTTATATTGGCGGTCGGCCTGCCGCTTTCTGGACAAACGCAGCGGCGGTTCGAGCCGAGGCGCAGGGTCGAGCGGCGTCCCGCGCCTACCGAGACGCTCGCTCCATATTCGCCTTCGCCGCGCGGCCTCTACCAGCCCAGCATGACTTGGTATGAGTTCCTTCTCCACCAGCTCAACCCTCACGACCGGGACTACGGCGCTTGGTTAAGGG
>JBJKPU010000073.1:0-18874 GCA_046706005.1 Terriglobia bacterium
CGGATTTCGGCGTGAGCGTGATTTTGCCGTTTTCGATTCCCGCTTCCAGCAGGTCTCCAACATCCAGATGCGCCTTTTCGCGAATGGCGCGGGGAATGACGATCTGGAATTTGTTCTTGATCGTGACAAGTCCCATACAGGCGGCCTCCTTCCAACAGTTTAACTGTTTGACTGTCGGAAAGATAGACTGTTTCGCGCCGGCGCGCGAGCCCGGCGCCTTCGGTAACACCGGAACTCAACGCCTTGCGAAGTCGGAATTCAAAATTTACCTGAAATTCACAGCAGGGACAACCGAACGATGAGGCAGTGTCTTAAAAGCTGCGACGATAACCGGCCCAGGCGTTCAGTAACAGGCGGGTGGACTGAGTGGGGTCGCCGCACGGCCTGGCGCTGTAGCGCCGGTCTGCGACCGGCCTTTTGGGGAATCAGTAGGGACGCACGGTCGCCCCCCTATCGAGATTCCCGCTCTGAACGCTGAAGGCTGACCGCTGACTGCTTCATTCATACCGCAGCGCCACCATGGGATCCACTTTGGCCGCGCGGCGGGCGGGGATGTAGCAGGCGAGCAGCGCGACGCCAATCAGAATCAATGAGACCGCGATAAACGTGAGCGGGTCTGTCGGCTTGACGCCATAAAGCAGGCTCGAAAGGAATCGCGTCAGCCCAAGCGCGCCTACGATTCCGATCCCGACTCCGGCAAGGGCCAGTTTGAGTCCCTGGGCGACAACCATTCGCAGGACCTCTCCCGTGCGCGCTCCCAGCGCGATTCGCACCCCAATTTCGTGTGTTCGCTCCGTGACGGTCCCTGAAAGAACGCCATAAATGCCCACCGCCGCCAGTGCCAGTGATGCCAAGGCAAAAACCTCAAACAGAACCAAGACAAAGCTCCCATTAGCCTGTGTCGCGGCAAGCAGGTGCTCCATGGTTGCGACGCGCACGATCGGCTGGTCTTTATTGACGGACCAGATCGCCCTGCGTATGGCCGGGACAAGAGACATCTCGCTAGCGCGCGTGCGCACCACCAAGGACATGCCTTGCTGCACAAACCATGACTGCTCGGGCGTGATATACACCGCGTCCGGATCGCTCGCGGCCAACGATGCCTGCTTAACGTCGCCCGCCACGCCGACAATCGTGTACCACGGCCAGTTGGGATAGCCGCCGAGGTGGACGCGCTGGCCGATAGGGTCCTGATTGCCGAATTCTTCCTTCGCCAGCGATTGGCTGATCACTACGGCCTGCGCGGCGCCGGCAATGTCGCCGCGGCCTAAGAAGCGCCCGCGAAGCAGCGGGATGTGCATGGTTTTGAAATAATCCGGGCTGACCATGTAAAGATAAGCGCCGGAGCCGCCGCCGGCGGCTTTTCCGTTGTCCTTTTCGAAGAACGCACCGTAGAGCGCGAGCTGCGAGTCGTCAGCCAATGGCAATAAACTTGTCAGCGCGGCGGATTCGACCCCGGGAACTTGGCGCACGCGGTCGAGCGCCTGCGCGAAAAACTCATTGGAATAATTCTTGTTGTCAAACTCGCGACCCGAAGTCTGCACTTGCATCGTGAGCATGTGCGCCGCATCGAAGCCCGGGTTGATGGAGAACAGCCCATTCAGGCTGCGCAGGAGCAAGCCCGCGCCGATTAGTACGACGAGCGCGAGGCTTACTTCGACGACGACCAGCGCCCTACGCGTCAATTGGTGGACGCCGGTGAATCGGCGCGAGCTCTCCTTCAGGCCGTCTCTCAGTTCGCGGCCGAAGGCGTGAAGCGCGGGCGCCAAGCCAACGAGCAGCCCGACGAGAGCGGTCAGGCCGAGAGCGAACAGGAAAACGCGCTGGTCGAATCGGATGGCCGTCAAGCGCGGCAAGTTCTGCGGGCTGAGGGCAATGAGAGCCTTCAGGCCGATTTGTCCCAGGGCCAGGCCTAGGCCCCCGCCGATCAGAGCAAGAAGTAAGCTCTCCGTAAGCAACTGGCGAGTCAGGCGGCTTCGCGCTGCGCCCAGCGCTGCTCGAATCGCGAATTCAGCCCGGCGTCGAGCCCCGCGAGCGAGTAGAAGGTTTGTAACATTCACGCACGCGATGATCAGTACCAACATTACCGCACCGAGAACGGCGAGCAGCGCTGGCTTCACGCCGCGAGTCACGTCCTGCTTGAGAGAGTCCACTACAAAGCCGGAACGTAATGATGCCCAGGGCGGACGGGGGAATTCAGCCACGGGCGTTCGCGCGATGTTGCCGATGTCGGCCTTTGCACTTGCGAGGCCGACGCCCGACTTCAACCTTCCCACCAGGCTCAAGTGATTGCCCCATTCGGAGGTGTTTGTGTTGGCAATGTCGGCAGGGTTGTAGTGCTCGGCGGTCCAGACTTCGGCGGTCGAAGAGATTACGTCATCGAATCCGCGCGGCATCACTCCGATAATCGTGTACGCGTCTCCGTCGAGCTTTATTTGGCGTCCCACAATTCCGCGATCGCCCGCAAAGCGCCGCTGCCAGAAGCCATAACTGATCGTCGCCACGTGCGGGCCGTGGTAGGCATCATCGGAAGCTTTGAAATCGCGCCCCAGAAAGGGGGCAACGCCCAGCGCCCGGAAGTAGCCATAGCTGACGCGCTGGCCGTCGAGCCGCTCCGGCTCTGTCGAGCCGGTCATGCTCGGCTGCCAGGGTTCGAAGATGGCGAGCGCTGCAAAGGAGTGATTTCGCGCCAGGATCTCGCGATAGTTGTAGAACGCCAGTGGCGACCGCGCACCGTGGAATACGCCCCAGATCATTACAATCCGTTCCGAGTGTGGGTAGGGCAGCGGTTCGAAAACAATAGGATCCAAAGCGCTGAAAATCGCCGTTGTCGCGCCGATGCCGAGGGCGAGGGTGAGTACGGCAACTGCTGTGAAGCCGGGATTGCGGCGAAGCTGCCGCAGGCCGAAGCGAAGGTCCTGAACCAGATGGTCGAGCCACAGCCAGCGATGCGCCTCGTAAAACCGCTCCTGAATGCCGGCCATGTTTCCCAGATTGCGCCGCGCCGCCGCCCGCGCTTCTTCTTCGCTCAAGCCGGTTTCGCGCAGCCGGTCGGTTTCCATTGCGAGATGAGCATCAAGCTCTTCTGCGAAATCGCGCTGCGACCGTTTTCGCCTGCCGAACATTTCGCTACCCCTTTGCTTCCGCGGGTCCGAGCACGCGGCTGACCGCTCCCGCCACCTTCCGCCACCGGCCCGCTTCCTTGGCCAAATGCTTCCGCCCTTCGGCCGTGAGCTTATAAAAGCGAGCCCTGCGGTTGTTTGAAGAAGTTCCCCATTCCGCCTTGATCCAGCCTTTCGTCTCCAGACGGTCCAATGCCGGATAAAGAGCGCCGTGATCCACCAGCAGCACGTCGTCGGATTGCTGTTCAATCGCGCGAGCGATCCCCTGGCCGTGATTGGGGCCGAACTTCAACATGCGCAGGATGAGCATATCCAGCGTTCCCTGGAGCAAAGCCGAACGGTCTTTTTCTTTTCGGGTTAGCATATTACCCGACGCTAGCACCTGTCGGGTTAGATGTCAACCCAAAGATTCACTTTTTCCTTGGAGGGCAGTGCGCTCGTAGGGAGCATCAAGATTGC
The DNA here is from genome assembly GCA_046706005.1 of Terriglobia bacterium. GTDB lineage: Bacteria > Acidobacteriota > Terriglobia > UBA7540 > UBA7540 > JBJKPU01. The sequence goes on from JBJKPU010000073.1 coordinate 3,582, forward strand.
GGCATTCACGGACTGCCTTTCGAACGATTCCGCTCAGCCGCCCCTGTAATGCTCACCCGGCATCACCAACGCCATCGCCGCGTGAGCCCGTTGCCGTGCTTGCGTCCTGCCTGAACTTTTGCCAATCTTGGGAATGCTTTGAGATCCGCGAAATCGAAAGGACTCGAATTGAAAGATCAAATCACGATTTCCGCCAAGACGCTGGGCGAGCTCGCGATGCCGGACTTTTGCCCGCGCTGTTACTGGCTCGCGAGGAAAGCCGAGGGTCTGCCGTTTCAAATCTTTCCCGGCATTTTCAGCACGCTCGATAGTTACGGGAAAAAGGTGGTGAACGGCTGGTTCGATCGCCACGGCGCCGCGCCCCCGTGGCTTGCTCCGCTGGGAAAAATTACGAAGTCCGTTCCGCCTCCGCACTACAAAAAATTCTTTGTGATGGATGAGGCCACGGGAATAGTTCTGCGCGGAACGCCGGACGCGATATTCAAGATGGCGGACGGCTCGCACGCCATCATTGATTACAAGACGGCAAAATTCACCGGGCATCAGGATGAGCTGTTTCCCATGTATGAAGCGCAATTGAACGCCTACGCGCATATCGGCGAGCGCACCGGCCTGGAGCCGGTTTCGCAACTCGCGCTGGTCTATACCGAACCTGTGTCGGATAAGGCCGCGACCGGGAAGGATTCGAACCTGACCGAAAATGGTTTCCGGCTCGACTTCAGCGCCAACATTCTTCCCGTCAAAATCAAACCCAATCTGGTCCCGAGCCTGCTGAAAAAAGCGAAGAAGATCCTCGATTCTCCCAAGCCTCCGATTGGCCTGACCGATTGCGAAGACTGCGCCGCGCTGGCGGATTTGTTTCGGCTGTCAAAAAGCTGAGACTGGCGCGCTGCCGGCTCCTGGTGGCTGAAATCCACCAGTTTTGGCCACCATCAACCAACTCCGCTACCACCCACTTGGGAAGTAAATTTTGTATTCACATATCACGTTTAGAATGAGCGAGTTACACGTCATGGTCTCGGGCTGTTTGGCAATCCCCGTGCACATTCCTTCTGCGGAGTCTAGAACAATGATGCGCGAACCTACTCGGGGGTGCCATATGAGAGCAAAAAGGGCTGGATGGTTTTTGGGGCTTGCGGCGGCGGTGATTGCCGTTGCTGCGGTCCCCGTGTTTGCTCAAGTAGAGACTTCCGATGGTGTGGCGCGAGTCAGCCTGGTGCAAGGCGATGTGACGGTTCAGCGCGCCGATTCCGGCACGTGGGTTGCGGCGACTATTAACACACCGCTGGTTCCGGGCGATGCGATCGCGACGGGCCAGGGCGCGCGGGCTGAAGTTCAGGTGGATTATGCCGACGTCGTTCGGCTTGATCAGAATACGGAAGTGAAAATAGCTGACCTGACGCGCTCGCGAATCCAGCTTCAAGTGGGCCAGGGATTGGTTGATTACGTCGTTCTGCAGAATCCCCAGGCGACCTCGGAAGTGGACACTCCGAACGTTGCCGTTGAGCCCTCAGGCCAGGGCGTTTTTCGCATTGACGTGAATTCACAAGATCTTTCCATCGTGACGGTTCGCCAGGGGCAGTCGCAGATCGCCACACCGCAGGGTTCGACGACGGTCAATGAGGGCCAGCAGATCACCCTCCAGGGCACGCAGAATCCCGAGTATCAAATTGCGGACGCGCAGCCGCAGGACGGCTGGGATCAGTGGAACAGCCAGCGTGACAGCGTCATCAGCCGCGCGCAGAACTATCAGCACGTCAACCACTATTACACGGGTGCGCAGGACCTTGACGCTTACGGCCATTGGGTTTACGTGCCGAATCACGACTGGTGCTGGACGCCTTACGTGGACGCAGGATGGGTTCCTTACAGCGCCGGATCCTGGGTCTGGGAGCCCTACTGGGGTTGGACCTGGGTTTCCTATGAGCCGTGGGGCTGGGCGCCCTATCACTACGGGCGGTGGTTCCTCTATGGCAACAGTTGGATGTGGTGGCCGGGCTATGTGACGGCGGGATACTACCCGGCGTGGGGTCCGGCTTATGTCAGCTTTATTGGCTTCGGCTACGGCCGCTATAACTTCGGCTTCGGGTCTGGCTACGGTTTCCGTTCCATCGGCTGGTGCCCGCTCGGCCCCCGCGATGATTTCCATCCTTGGTGGGGACGGGGACATTCCTTTAGCGTTGGCGGTTACCCCGCGATCGCGAATGAAGGTGGGCCGCACCCCTTCAGGGCGGGCTCGCGCGGATTCGTGCACTCGAATCTTCAGATGGCGCTGACCAACGAGCGGGTGCGCCGCGCCATCACCGTGGTCCCGGCGGACCGGTTCGGTGCCGGTCGAGTGGCTCGGACAGGGAAGATGGTGACTGTCGCCGACCTGCGCACTTCGAACGTTGTGCGCGGCACGCTGCCCGTGGTCCCGACAAGGGCAAGCCTCTCGGCTTCCAGCCGGACGGCGGCGGTTCCCAGAGTGGCGCGGAACGTTGGAACCAACACGCGCTATTTCAGCCGGAACGGATCGTCCGCTCCGCCACGCGCCGTGCCCTTTACCTCTCAGGCTGCGTCGGTGCGGCAGATGATGCAGGACCACCCGCAGCAGGCTGCGGCCCGCGCCAACGCTCGTGGGAGCGTCGCTGCGGGAACCGGCGCCCGGGAAGCGAGGGCGCCTTCACCGGCAAGGGTTGAACAGCAGGGACGCAACCAGGCTGTCGTCCCGAGACGCGTTCAGGCCGGCCGGCAGACGGAAAACCAGCCCCCAGCACAGCAAGGCTGGAAGCGTTTCGGAGCGCCAGCTTCGCAATCGGAAACCGCCCCCCGCGGGCGTGCTCCGTGGCCGGCTGCCGTGAACCATGGCACCCGCGGCCAGGCCAACGCGCCGGCGACGGGACGCCAGGATTCCGCAGCGCCGGCACGGACCGTTGATCGGGGCGCGCCGAACAAAGGCTGGCAGCAGTTTTCACGCTCCGCGCCGTCCGCGCGCGTTCAATCATCGCCGGGAAATCGCGCTCCGGAACGCGGCTCAAGTCCGCGCCAGGCGCCGGCCCAGCAGAATCAGAATCGCCAGCCTCAGCGTCAGGGCTGGAACCAGTTTACTTCGCGGCCTCGCCCACAAACCACCTCCCCCGACCAAGGGCGAGGCCGCGATTTTTCTCGTCCGGCGCCGAACTCCGGCCAGGGCCAGGGAAACGGCTGGAACCGCTTCGGCCGCGAACCCACATCCCGCTCCGGGAACACTTCGCGCCAGAACCGCCGTCCGCCGCTCCAGTTGAATAGACCCATGGTGACCCGGCGACAGCAGCAGAATAACAATTCTCATTTCTCGAACCACAATTCAGCGCCTCGTTACTCAGCGCCACGTTACTCGGCGCCGCACTACTCCGCGCCTCGCAATTCGGCCCCGCACTATTCGGCGCCGCGATATTCCGCACCCCATTATTCCGCCCCGCACTATTCAGCGCCCCATTACTCAGCGCCGCACTACTCAGCCCCCGCACGGAGTTCCGGCGGAGGAGGCAGAGGCTGGGGTGGTGGACACGGCGGGCGCAGCCGGCATTGATCGATCTTTCGATGTTCCGTGGCCGGCCGACTTAAACCGCACTTCCCGGCCCTAATTCGGCGAGAATAGGTGAGTGCTATGCGCGCTCGCCCAAACCGGAAATGAACCGAGAAGAATCCGTCGCGTCCTGCCCTCTTTCCTTCTTCTGACCATTCTCGGCGCTAACGCAATTGCCGCGGCGGCCTCTCCGGCGTCCCGGCAAGTCCGACACAACCTGGAATATTCGCTGCAAATCTTGGTCGCCGATGAAAACGGTGTCGCTGTTCCCTCCGCCCACCTGCGCATGACCGAAATCCAAACCCATCGAGTGATGGAGGGTGAAACCGATTTTGACGGCCATTGGCGAACTGCCCGGCTTCCGGCGGGAACCTACGACTTGTCGGTTGAAAAAGAAGGGTACTTCGCGGTAGCCCGGCGCGTGCGGATCGAGCAAAGCGGCGCGCTGGAAGTCACGCTCAACCGCCAGCGCGAATATACCGAGTCGGTGAATGTAGTCTATTCGCCTCCCGCCATTGATCCCGGCCGGACTGTTTCCCGCCAGGAGCTGACGAACACCGAGATCATTGACCTGCCCACGCCCGTGACGCGGGACATTCGATACACGCTGGCGTTCCTTCCCGGCGTGCTTCAAGACGGAACGGGACAGCTTCACATTGATGGCGGGGAAACCCGGCAGGCCGAAGACCGGCTCGACGGCTTTGACGTTACCGGCCCCGCCAGCGGAAACTTCAACCTGCGCGTCAGCGTGGATGCCATCCATTCGGCAAGAGTCGAGGACAGCCGGATCCCGGCGGAGTTTGGCAAGGGCTCGGGCGGAGTGATCGCGCTCGAAACCGGCATGGGCGACGATCACCTTCGTTACTCTGCCACGGATTTCTTTCCCAGCCTGCGTGACCGCCGCGGCCTCTATATCGGCAACTGGAATCCGCGAGGCACACTCTCCGGGCCCATCGCAAAAGGACGGGCATGGTTCCTGATTGCTCCCGAAGGCGAATACAGCCAGGATGTTTTTCCGGATCTGCCTCGCGGCGCCGACCGCACTTCGGCATGGCGTTTTGGCAATCTGGCCAAGGTTCAGGTCAACCTGCGACAAGGCAATATTCTGACCGCAACCTGGCTTGCGAACCGCTACGGCGCCAGCCACTTCGGTCTCACGCGTTTCAATCCACTGGAGACGACAACCGGCCTTGGCAATCAGGCCGATTTTTTCGCTCTGAAAGACCAGGCGTATCTCGCCGACGGAGCTCTGGTGGAAGCAGGGGTGGCTGTCGCGACTTTCCGTTCCAGCCGCCTGCCGCTCGGCAACCAGACCTACGTCATCACGCCCGACTCGACGCGGGGGAATTATTTTGAAACGCAGCGCAGCAATTCGCGGCGAGTGGAAGGCCTCGCCAACATTTATCTGCCTCCCCTCGAGCGTTTCGGCCGGCACGAAATCAAAGCCGGAATTGATCTGGAAAGGGCTGTCTTCAGCCAGACGGACCTTAGCCGGCCTTACGAGATTCTTCGCGAGGACGGCACGCTCGCACGGCAGGTAACCTTTGCAGGAGGGAATTTTTTCGGCCGCGACAATTTCGCCGCCAGTTCCTACGTCGAGGACCGTTGGACCGTTTCCGGCCGACTGACGGTGGCTGGCGGGTTGCGGTTCGACTGGGACGAAATCACTCACGGGCCGCATGTGGCGCCACGCCTTGCGGCCGGCTATATGCTGAGGCCCGAAGGCGGGACCAAACTCCTCGGCGGCGTCGGCGTCTATTACGACCGCACGAATCTGGCGTTTCTCACCCGGCCGCTTCAGGGAGTTCGCACCGACTATTTTTACGCCGCGGACGGCCTGACGCTTGCCGCTCCGCCGGCTGTCACCTCTTTCCGCATTCAACCGGGAAGTGTTCGCGCGCCGCTCTTTCTCAACTGGAGCGCGGGCTTCGAGCACCGGCTCCCGGACGCCTTCTATTTCCGCGCTGAATATCTGCAACGGCACGGCACCAATGGCTGGACGTACCTGCCCGTCGGCGCTTCGGGTGTCAATCCCGCAGCGGGCGCGCCGGGTGGAGTGTTCCAGTTCGCTACATCGCGCCACCAGCGCTATGACGCGGTAACTGTTTCGGTCCGCAAAACCTTTCGCAAAGGTTTTTTCATCTTTGCTTCCTACCGCCATTCGCGCGCGCGGGCGAACCAGGTTCTCGATTACAGCCTGGGCAATCCGGTTTTCGGGCCGCAGGTGGCCGGTCCCATGCCGTGGGATTCACCCAACCGGTTTCTCTCCTGGAGCTATCTGCCGCTGCCGCACGGCTTCAATCTGGGATACACGATGGACGTTCACACGGGATTTCCTTTCGAGCTTGTCAATCAGGAGCAGCAACTGGTGGCGGCGCCGGGCGCGCGGCGCTTCCCGACGTTTTTCTCGCTCAACCTCTCCGCTGAGCGGCGAGTTCACTTTCTTGGTTTCGAGTGGGCGCTGCGAGCCGGCTTCGACGACATCACCAACCGCCACAACGCCACCGCAGTGGATAACAATGTTGATTCACCGCACTTCATGCAATTGAGCGGGCTCACCGGCCGCGCCTTCGTGGCCCGCCTGCGGCTGCTGGGGCGAAAATAAGCAATTGGGAAACGATTGACATCCGCCTGGCCCGATGTTACCGTTGCGCTGCGTTCTTTGAAAACATTGGTTCTGCGGGTGCCCCGCGTAAGCGGGGTCAAAAGGAAAGGCCGTGCGAATCGGCCGCGGTCCCGCCACTGTAATCGGCGAGTCGGATCCTCACCAGGCGATAAGCCAGCCACTGTCCCGCGCTGCGGGATGGGAAGGCTCGAGGATTCAGCGACGACCCGGAAGCCAGGAAGCCTGCCCCGGAACTGCGCAGCCAACTCTTCGGCGGAAAGAGTGTGGGGGAAGAAGTTCAGCCTTCCATTTCCGATTTGAGGATTTGGGAGGCTTTTTTGTTTCTCTCCCATTCTTCCGCCCCAACCCCCCGCCGCGTGAGCGGGAGAAGGCGAGCGATAAGTGAGAAACACTCGAAACCGGAAGTCGAAAGTCAGAAGTCAGAAAGCAGAAATCAGAATAGGTAAAGATGCCGCCAGAGCCGGAGTCCGGCGCTTGCTGGGAACGGCGGCCCTTGTCGTTCTTTGCGCACTTGCTGCCGGAATGCCGGGGCGTGCGGCGACCATCGAAGGAAAAGTTCTCGATCCCGCCGGGCGGCCGGTGGCCGGCGCGCGGATCAGTCTGTTGGGCAAATTCGAGCCGCTTGAACGGCGCCAGACGGATTCATCCGGCCGCTATCTTTTCGCGCGCCTCGCTCCCGGAACCTACCGCCTGGTGGCGAGTTCGCCCGGTCTGACGGGTTCTTCAAAGGAAATCGTCATCAATCGCGACATTCAAACGGAAATGGCCGACCTGCATCTTGAACTGGCCGCCGTCGCGCAGCATGTGGTTGTTTCCGCCACACTGGGCGCCGCGCTTTCCTCCGAGCTCGGCTCATCGGTCAGCGTCGTTTCCCGTCGCGAGATCGAAGACCGCGGTGCCGAAAACGCTTATGAAGTCCTCCGCGGCTTGCCTGGCCTGGCCGTGAACCAAACCGGGCGGCGCGGCGGCGTGACCGGAGTTTACATTCGCGGCGGCGAGTCCGATTACAACCTGGTCATGATTGACGGCATTCCGATGAACCAGTTCGGCGGCGCTTTCGATTTTGCGTCGCTGCCCGCCGACGGTGTGGAGCGGATTGAAGTCACGCGCGGGCCGGTCAGTGCGCTGTACGGCTCGAACGCCGTCACCGGCGCGATCAACGTGGTGACGACGGAAGGCGACGGTCCGGCGCATTTCTCGGGATTGGAAGAGATGGGCAGCAACCTGACCCGGCGCTTTACGGCGGGCGGCAGCGGATTGACGCGCGGCGTCAGTTGGGCGTTCGATCTTTCCCGGCTCGATACGGATGGTGTGGTAGCGAACGACCACTACCGAGATCAGAGCGCCATCGTGTCGCTCGGCTATTCCCGCAGCCCGCGACGCCGCATCTTTTTCCACTTCTTCGGCAACGCCAATGACGCCGGCGCGCCCGGCCCTTATGGTTCCGATCCCGACCATCTTTTCCCCGGCATTGACACTGTTTCGCGCGACAAGCAGAACCAATTCGGTTACGAATGGAATTACTCCGAGCAGTTCACGCCGCGATTCCGCCAGGTCGTCACGGGATCGATCTCCACGAACGATTACTACTTCATTTCGCCGTATGGCGATTCTTATTCCAACAACTGGCGCGGCGTCGTGAACACGCGAAGCGAGATCGTGCTCTCCAATCACGATTTTCTCGCCGCGGGATTTGAATACAACCGCGAGCAGATTCGGAACACCTACATCGCGGACGCGAACAACAATCCCTTCCTGCTGCCGCGGACGAGTTACGCGGGCTTTGCCGAAAACCGCTGGCTGCCCAATCGCCGCCTTGCCGTGAATGCCGGGGTGCGCTTTGATGACATCCGGACTCACGTGTTGCCGCCGGATGCTTACGGCTCGCGTCCGCTGCTGCCGGCAAGCACGGTCACGCAGGTGAGCCCGCGCGTGGCCGTGGCCTACCTGGCGCGCGAAGCCACCGGAGGCACGCTGGGCCTCACGCGATTCCACGCCAGCTTCGGCACGGGGCTGCGTGCTCCCAGCGGCTATGAGCTGGCGTTCACCAACAACCCGCGGTTGAAGCCGGAAAAGAGCATCAGCTTTGATGCCGGAGTCGAACAGCAATTTTTCGAAGGGCGCGCCGCCCTCGATGCCACTTATTTCTACAACCGCTTCAAGGATCAGATTGTCGTGTTGGGCGGCTCGCTCACCAATTTGAGCACTTTCGTTTCCGACAATCTGGGCAACTCGCGCGCGCAGGGCACGGAGATTTCATTTCACGTCCAGCCCGTGACGTCGCTTCGCGTGACGGCCGAATATACTCTCGATGCCACGGAAATTCTGGCGCTCAACGGTTCGAACCGTGCGCTCGCTCCGCTCCACGTCGGCCAGCAGCTTTTCCGGCGGCCTCGCAATTCGGGATTCTTTGAGGTCACCTGGACGCACCACCGCCTGATGCTGGACGAAAACACGTATATTCGCGGTTCGATTCTCGACATCGAACCCAATGACGGCCTGTACGCGTGCAGTCTGGCGGACGCCAGCGGTAACCCGCTGCCGTGCATTTTTACGAGCCGGGGTTACACGCTTGCGAACGCCGGATTCTCCTACCGTCTGCCCTACGGCATGGAAATCTACGGGCGCTTGAACAATTTTCTCAATCGGAAGTACGAAGGGTCACTGGGCTTTCCGGCTCTGCGGTTGAATTTTCTTGCTGGAATCAAATTCAATTTCCCGGCAGAATAGGGATTCGAGGAGGAGGTTTTCGATGGTTTATCTCATCGTTGTGCTCGCGGCGCTGGCGCGGTTCATTCCGCATCCGCCCGATTTCAGTCCGGTTTATGCGGCGCTGCTGTTCGGAGGCGCCTGCCTGCGCAAGCGCGACTCGATCTGGTTTCCGGTGGCGGTGCTGGCTGTGGGCGACGTTCTGCTGAACCTCACCATTTATCACACGAGCTTTGCCGCCGCGCAGACGCTCGACTGGGCGGGCTTTGCCGCCGTCGCCCTGATCGGCTGGGAACTGCGCAAGCGAATCTCACCGGTAACGGTGGTTGCGGGATCGCTGGCTGGAGCAACGGTGTTCTTCGTGATCAGCAACATTGCCGTGTGGCTCGGCGGAGGCATGTATCCCGTTACAACGGGCGGACTCACGGCCTGCTTCGTCGCCGCCCTGCCGTTTTTCGGCGACACTCTGCTGAGCGCCATTCTCTTCAGCGGCGTGCTTTTTGGAGCGTACGAGTTCTATCGCCGCAAGGCGGAATCGCGCAAGCTGATTCACGCCGCGGCCTCCACCCGATAGGCTGCTCCTGGTCCCTCGAATCGAAGGCGCCGGCGCAAATCTTTTGCCGCCGGCGCGCTTCTGCGTTTCTTTCGACTGCGCCCGCAGTCCGGGCAATCTTCCGCTTATTTTTCGATCCGGTGAACTTTCAGCAGGTTGGTGGTCCCTCGGCGCGCGATCGGCGTTCCGGCGATGACGGCAATGGCGTCGCAGGCCGCAACGGCTCCGAGCTTGTGCAGCCGGCGGGCCGCGCCCTCCACCATCCGGTCCGTGGATCGGACGTGCGGCATGTAAATGGGAGTGACGCCCCAGTAGAGGGCCGTGCGGCGAAGCACGCGGGCAATGGGCGAAAACGCGTAAACCGGAATGCGCGGCCGGTACTTTGAAATCAGCCGGGCGCTCGAACCGGACTGCGTGAAGACGGCGATGGCTTTCAGATTCAGCTCCGTACTCATGTGAGCCGCGCTTTCGCAGATGGCCTCCGCCGCCGCCAGTTTCTCCGCGCTTCGCGTGCGATGCTTCGATCCCTGGAAGCGCGGTGTGGCTTCGGCGGCCGCGATGATGCGGGCCATCATGCGCACGGATTCAGCCGGAAAGCGCCCCGTAGCGGTTTCCGCGGAAAGCATCAAGGCGTCCGAGCCGTCGAAGATGGCGTTGGCCACGTCGGAAGCTTCGGCGCGCGTCGGGCGGGGATGAATGGTCATGGATTCCAGCATTTGCGTCGCGGTGATGACGGGAACTCGCAGGGCGTTCGCGCGCGCAATAATGCGCTTCTGAATCACGGGAACCGATTCGGGCGGCAGTTCCACGCCCAGGTCACCGCGCGCCACCATCACGGCGTCCGCCACGTGCAGGATTTCTTCCAGGCAGTCAATCGCCTCCGGCTTCTCCAGCTTGGCGACCACCGGGATCGGCCGCCCGCGCTGCTCGAGGATTCGTTTCAGTTCGGAGATGTCGTGCGCCGAACGGACAAACGAAAGCGCCAGGTAGTCCACGCCGTGACGAATTCCGAATTCCAGGTCTTCGCGGTCTTTTCTTGAAAGCGCGGAGATTTTCAGCCGCACGCCGGGCAGGTTGATGCCTTGATGCTCGCCGAGTTCGCCGCCGTTGACAATCCGGCAGCCGACGTCCTGTCCGCGGACTCGCTCGACCGCAAGCTCGATCAGACCGTCGGAGAGCAGGATGCGGCTGCCGCGGCGGACCTGGTGGGGCAGATCGCGGAAGGTGGTTGAGATCAGCCTGCTGTTTCCCGCCAGCGGCCGCGTAGTCAGCGTCAAAGCGGCGCCGCGCTCCAGCCAGACCCGCTTGCCGCCTTCCAGATCGCCCGTGCGAATTTTCGGCCCTTGAAGATCAAGAAGGACGGCTACGGTCCGGCCGCAGGCGCGGGCGGCGCGGCGAAGTCGGGCCAGGCGGCGCGCGTGTTCGCCGTGCGAACCGTGGGAAAAGTTCAGCCGCGCCACATCCATCCCGGCTTCCAGCAGCGACGTAAGGCCGCCAGGGCCGTCCGTTGCCGGGCCCAGGGTGCAGACGATTTTTGCTCTCCGCCCGGCCGCGAAGGTTCCGGGTTCAAAGGTTCTGCGGGACATCAATTCAAGATTAACATGAACGGCAAGATCCGGAGGGGAGCCGGAAAGTGAAGTGGAGAAGGAATTCGCGTCAGAGGGAGAGGAAGTAATCGGTCGCGCTGATGTCGCCGATCTTGGCAAGGGCGACGCGGCGTCCCACGGTGTTTCCGAAATACTCCAGGATATTGGTCAGGCGCAGGACGATTCTGCTCTCGCCCAGCTTCAGCAGGTGCCGCAGCGAGAGAGAAAAGAAACTGAGGCGGAAGTAGGCCATCAGCAGGCGGTCCTCGAAGGAGTAATGTCGCGTCTTGTTGCCCGCGTTCTTCAGAAGGTAGGTCAGGGCCAGGTAATCACATTTCAGCATCATGCGGAAGCGCGAGTATTCCACGGGCGCGCCGAATTCCTCGATCACCTTGCGCACGGAAGGGAATTCCAGCCGGTTGGCGTTGACGATCGGCAAAAAGTAATCGCGGTCGAATTCGTGATGCAGAATTCTCTGGCACACGGCCTGAAAATAGAAGAAGAACATCGCCGTGGAGAGAATCAGAATGAGAGCCGCAAAAAACATCAGTAACCTCAGCCGATGTGAGCGAGTTGCTCCACCGGCAAAGCCTTTCTTGCCCTCCGCCTTGCGCGTTCTGTTACGCGCCAGGGCACCCGCACCGAAGTGTAGAACCACACCAAAGCCATTCCGATGTCGGAAAGAGGGATAATGTATCCACTGATGGCACCCGTGACGGGGGTTGAGCCGAGGACATGGTACAGAGCCAGAGGCGCCGCGCAACCGGCGCATTGTATCCCCAGCCCGCACACGAGCAGGCCAAGTTGGTCGTCACCGGGGCTGTACTGAACGAGGAGCAAGTACAGCATCGTGGCCAACACGAGGCAAACAAAATAAAGATCTTGCTGGAATTCGAGGACGAAGTACGGATAGAACCCTTTCTCGTGGTAGTAAACAATGGAAAGGGAAACGACCGCCGTAAGGAAGAAAACGAGGGAAAGCATCAGCCGGACGTGCGGCCACAGACGCGGTGCGCCTCCTTTGCAGGCGCGCCGGAAGAAATAGCAGATCAGAAGGAAGACCGAAAGAACTAGAAGAAAATCGGTGAGCCAGTAAATGTCGCCGTACTGATCCGATCTCGCCCCGAAATGGGACGCGGCGTAAAGTCTGGTGCCGCCAACGGCAAGAGACGCCGCCATGTATGCAGCGATGGCGGAGAGGCCGCGCGAACGTCTACTCAGGACCCGGAAAAGAAGATATCCGAGCAGGAGTATTTCAGAGCCGTAATCGAGGAAACCCAGAATGACCCTGTGGTCCAGCATATGCAACCTGTAGCACTACCCCTTCTGCTTCGTTCACAGGCTGCACAGCCCGAACCAGCCTGCGCTACTTGCTGCAGTCAGGCGGGCAAGGCACAGGTCCCGGTCCCATATTGATGGCCCGCCCGAACGCCGCGTCGGGGTTGGACGAAACCAGCGGGGTCGTCAAACTGGCCTGCGTGGTTGCCGCTTTCGCAGTCGAACGGCGCAGTGCAAGACCTGCCATCACGACGAGAACTGAAAGCAAAAGGGTGACGATGTAGTTTTTCATTGGACTCTCCGGAAGTGAAAAGTGTCGGGTCAAATGTTGACCCGATTCCAGAAGAGCCTAACCGACTAATTCCTCCTAAGTCAACTTAAATGTTGGGTACACGCCCGCTTACTATTTTGCCATAAGAAACTGGCAAGTCAAGCGGGAAGCCCCAAATTGGTCCTTCCCCCACTTTCCGGACTGCGGCCACTTTATAATGACGCAACGGGAGGCGGCAATAGTACCAAAGTACCTCGCCCCGTGTCCTTCGCCATGCCCCATTATCTTCGCGCCCTGCGGCCGATTGACATCCAGCCGGGCGGCCCATTAAGATGTGGCATCCGAACATGGCGCAAGACCTGCCGGGCCAAACCGTCTCGCATTACCGCGTGCTCGAGAAGCTGGGGGGCGGCGGCATGGGTGTGGTCTATCAGGCTGAAGACCTGCATCTTGGGCGCGGCGTGGCGCTCAAATTCCTTCCTGAGGACCTGCTCAAGGACCGCCAGGCGCTGGAACGCTTCCAGCGCGAGGCACGGGCGGCCGCGGCCCTGAATCATCCCAACATCTGCACCATTCACGAAGTCGGCGAGCATGCCGGCCGACCGTTCATCGCCATGGAGTTGCTCGAGGGTGAGACGCTCAAGGAGCGATTGGGCCGGGGCGGCATTACCAATGCGCCCTTGCCCTTGGACACGCTGCTCGATTGGGCCATCCAGATTGCCGACGCCCTCGATGCCGCGCACCAGAAGGGCATTGCGCATCGTGACATCAAGCCCGCTAACATTTTCATTACGCGCGACGGCCGGGCCAAGGTTCTGGATTTCGGCCTTGCCAAGCTGACGGTTGGTTCGCGCCGCGCCGCGCCCCGCGTCGAAGACGCGGCCACCTTGGGCGCTACCGCCGACGGGCTGACGAGCCCCGGCGTGGCCATGGGCACCGTCGCCTACATGTCGCCCGAGCAGGCGCGTGGCGAGGAAGTTGACCATCGCACGGATCTGTTTTCCTTCGGCGTCGTGCTCTATGAAATGTCCGCCGGCCGTCCGGCTTTTTCCGGCGGCACGACTGCGGTGATCTTCGATTCCATTTTGAATCGCGCCCCCGTTCCGCTCTCCCGCTTGAATCCCAAGGTCCCGCCCGAACTCGTGCAGGTGGTGGAAAAGCTGCTGGAGAAGGATCCGCGCTCGCGCTATCAGACAGCGGCCAGCCTGCGCGCCGACCTTGAGCGGCTCAAGCGCGATTCCGATTCCGGCCGCCGCGCTTCCCAGCCGCACGAAGCGCCCGCGCCCCGGCAGAAATCTGTCGCCGTTCTTTATTTTGAATATCCCGGCGGGGCCAAGGAAGACGAGTATTTTCGCGACGGCATCACCGAAGACGTCATCACCGAACTCTCGAAAATTCGCGACCTCTGGGTGTTGACGCGCTCCGCCGTTTTCGCCTTCCGCGACAAGCCGGTTTCCGCGCCCGAGGTCGGCCGCGAGCTCAACGCCGCTTTCGTGCTGGAGGGCAGCCTGCGCCGCGCCGGCAACCGCCTGCGCATCACCGCCCGCCTGGTGGAAACGGAAACGGCGCGCGCCGTCTGGGCCGAGCGCTACGACCGCGAAATGCAGGACGTTTTCGCCATTCAGGATGAGCTGGCGCAGAGCATCGCCCGCGCGCTCAAAGTGATGCTGACGGAAACTGAAAAGCGCGCCATCCAGAAGGCGCCCACCCAGGACATTCAGGCCTACGATTACTATCTGCGCGGCCGCCAGTTTTTCCATCAGTTCCGCCGCAAAGGTTTCGAATACGCGCGCCAGATGTTTGCCCGCGCCATCGTGATCGACCCCGGTTACGCGCGTGCTTACGCCGGCGTCGCCGACTGTTCTTCCTTCCTCTATATGTATTGGGACACGACGGAGGACAATCTGCGCGAAGCCGATTCCGCCAGCCGCAAGGCCGTGCAGCTCGATTCCGAATCAGCAGAGGCGCATGCGGCGCGCGGGCTGGCCGTCTATCTGACCAAGAATTTTGAGGAGGCGGAACGCGAATTCGAAACCGCCATGCGGCTCGATCCCAAGCTTTTCGAACCTTATTACTTCTTTGCCCGCTGCCGTTTTCAGCAGGGGAAAATCGAGGAAGCCTGCCGCCTTTACGAAAACGCCATGCTGGTCAAGCCCGACGATTACCAGACGCCCTGCCTGATTGGCAGCGTGTACATCAAGCTGGGCCGCCACGCCGATGCCCAGCGCGTTTACCGTCGCAGCGTGGAGCTGGCGGAAAAGCATATCGGGCTCCATCCCGATGACGCGCGCGCCTACTACCTGGGCGCCGGCTGCTGGTGCCATCTTGGCGATTCGGAGCATGCCAAGCAATGGCTGCGCCGCTCCATTGAGATCGAACCTGATGAGCCTTCCACGCTCTACAATGTGGCCTGCACCTATTCCGTGCTCGGTGAAACCGAGGCGGCGCTCCAGTGCCTGGAAAAAATCACTTCTCACGGCCGCTGGTATTTTGAGTGGGCCAAGAACGATTCTGATCTCGATAACATTCGCAATGAGCCCCGCTTCCAGAAGCTGATGAGCTTGGCGTGAATGACTCCGCTCCTCCTGATCCGGCCGCGCCAGAGTCGCCGATGGATTTTATCGTCGAGCTTCGCAACGTCGCCAAGCGTTTCGGCGAGTTCAGGGCGCTCCAGGATTGCTCGCTTCAGGTGCGCCGCGGCGAATTCCTCACGCTGCTCG
>JBJKPU010000074.1:0-40899 GCA_046706005.1 Terriglobia bacterium
GAGTTCCTTCAGATGGCTTCGGACATAGCGAAGGCGAGGAATGACCCCGAGGAATTCCTTCTGAAAGTTGCACGGCGTTACATGACATGACGCTACCTGAGCGGGGCGGCGGGTGGCGAAGTTGCAATCGGGCGCCATCGTGAAGCAGTATTATTATGACGCGGCGGGGCGCATGACCCATGCCCATGAACTCCATGAACTTGATGAACTTCATTGGGGGCTCAAGCATCACCGTCAGCAAGCGATTCTGAGCCTTCAAAAAGGCCCTCCTCCAGCCGGCCCCTACCCTCCTCAGAGTTCATAGAGTTCATGGAGTTCATGCCTACCTCCGTCAAGCCGTACTTCTCATAGAGCAGTTTCAGCTTCACGGTTTCGCCCAGAGCGATCTTGTAGCCCTCCGCGTGCCTTTCCGTCTTGAGGCCCAGCTTCCGTCGAATCACGCCTCCTACCCAGTGCGGCGTTATCTTGCGTTCAAAATCCTCGCTGTGCCGGGCAATAAACCGCTCGGCGATTTCTTTGACGGCCAGACCCGGTGAAAAGGGCTCCTGCTGAATTTCCCGGATGATTTCGAGCATCTGAGCCTCTACATCCATTCCCCGGTCGGCCACCAAATCCCGGTGATAATCCCGCGCCACCTGACGGAGGGCATTGCGGGCCTCGGCATCCTCAATCACGCTCAAGAGCGGCACGAAAATTTGGGCCAGGCGCGGCTCAATCGAGCGGTCCACGAGGGCCGGGTCAATCTGCCGCTTGCCAAAGTTGCGGAAACGGAACATCAAGAGCTTGTTCCGTAGTTCCAAGGCTTCCTGCTTGTAGGCGGCCGTCAGGTTGATGGGAATGTCCTCGCGCAGCTTGCGCCCGCCCGTCTCTTCCGTGAGGCAGCGGCTTTCAAGCGCCCGGTCCTGAAAGAAGCCGCGTGTCGAAATGAGCTTCGGCCCAAAGACCGTGTAGGCCCTGGGGCTGAATTCCCGGCCATTGACCGACTCGCTGCGCAACACTGGAAACCCGAGCGCGTTTCCGTTGTTGAGGATTTTCACGATCTCCGCCTTCTCGTCCGAAAACCGGAAATCGCCCTCATCAATGATGAGGGTGCCGCGCACGGCGTCGAGGATGCGGAACAGGGGTGAAACCGTGGACGCCCCGCTGGCCAAGATGGGCTTGTAGCAGAGCGATCCGGCGGTCAGGAGAAACCGGGTCTTGCCGGAGCCGGTGTCACCGCGCAAGCGGAGGTACGGCAGTTCGTTAAAAGCGTCGTAGACCCAGGTGAAAAGGACGTAGTAGCTCGCAATCTGCTCGAAGAGCGGCGAGATGTCCACATAACGGTGAATGAAGGCGCGGATGGCTTCGACCAGTTCCTGCTCTGTGCCGTACTCGGCGGGCTCCGAAGGAAACAGCACGACTTCGTTCGTCAGCAGGTTGTTCCGCGGAGAATAGGGCACAATCCGTTGGCTATTAACCAGCAAGTCCTTCTCGTAGCGGATCTCGCCGTTTTTCGACAGGCAGAAGAGCGTCCGGTTTTCTTCCGGACGGTAGAGCATTTCAACCAGCGAGCCATCGGCCAGGACCGCCGAAACGGTGGGCCGGACGCTCTGCTTCTTGGCTTTCTCCACCACGGTCTTGAGCTTTTCGTCCATGTCAGGCGGTGAATTCCCGGAGCGCCTTGAGTGCTTCCGGGAAGCTTAGATTTTCGGCCTTCATAAGGAAACTGAACGCATCGCCACTGGCATGGCAAGCGAAGCAATAAAAGCTCTTCGTGGCAGGGTAAATCACAAGCGACGGGTGGTGGTCATCGTGAAAGGGACAGCGGCCAACAAGGGCTTTGCCTTGCCGACGCAACGCCACGTACTGGCCAATGAGGTCTTCGATGAGAATCATAGATTTGAGCCGGGCCACGTCTTCGTCGGGCGTGGTGGGTATTAGGTTCCTCTCCAGGCTCAATGGAGGCCCGGTCTCCTTCGGTGGTAACGGCTTTGCCGCTTCCAAAAGCTTTTGAAAATCTTCGCGGCCTTTCCCGAGGCGCACAAAATAGTCCGTCACGTCGCCACCGCCCCCAACCTCATCGGGCAGCCGGACGGCGCGGGCCTGCGGAACGAGGCGCGCCACGCGCTCCGTTCCAAGCCTTCCCGCCGTGTCGTTATCGAAACAGATGAATGCTTTTGGAATTTCTTTGAGCGCCTCGGCCCATTCCGGCCGGAAAGTCATGGCCCCACCCGTGGAAGTCACCGCAGCAAAACCCTGGCCTTCGAGCGCCAGGCGGTCGAACTCGCCCTCACAGATGATGATCTGTTCGGGTTTCGAGAGCACACGTTCCCAGCCATAAAGTTCCGCGTGCGCCCCCCGAGTTGAAAGCATTTTCGGGCTGTCGGACCTATCTTCGGGGTCCTTGGCCAGCTTGAAGAACGAAATGTTTCCTTCGCGGCTCGGAATGGGGATCGTAATCCGCTGGCCGTTCCAACCGAGCAAGTGCTTGTGAATCAAAACGTTGGGAATGCCACGCGCATTCAGATATTTCCAAAGCCTCTGGGGGAGGCACTGATGGTAGGCGAGTGCTTCCTTGTGGAGATCAATGGCCAGTGTCATCCCTTCAGCGTAGGGCTGGCGCGCCAGACGCCAAGGTGGGCAAAGTTACCGGAGCGGTAAGTTTGCCTGCCTTGGAAAGCGCTTTCCGGCTTGTCAGAGTGATAGGAATGAAGAATAGAAATCGGGAACGCCGGCCCTGTATGACGGTCCGGGTGACGCATTCCGCGGTGGCCAAGGATCAGCTTCAAAGAAGTTTTTTTCAAATCTTCGATCTGCTGGGCCTGGATGAAGACCTTGTGCCGTCCCGCTTGCGCAAACGCGCCGATGGATTACCATTTAAGCCAAAGGGCGATGGAAACGACTAGCCGTGCCCGGCCACAAAATCATTTCCCATGGAAATCAATCAGAAACGGGCCTGCGCGCTCGTGCGCGTGAGTTCTGAGGAGCAAGTGCGCGGCGGATACGGACTTGAATTTCAGGAACAAGACATCCGGACTTTTTGCACACGAAGCAATCTGGAACTGGTTAAGGTCTTTCGCGACGAAGGGTATTCAGGCGCCACCGCAAATCGGCCTGGGTTCCAAGAAATGATGGAGTGGGCCAGGGAGAAACGATTCGACGTGCTTGTCGTTTGGAAGTTGGACCGCCTTTTTCGCGATACCAAGCTTACGCTTCAGACGGTTGACGAATTGGCCAGCCTAAACATCGAATTTCGATCCGTTCAAGAGGCCTTCACCCATGATTCGAATGGTCGATTTCTGCTGACGATATTTGCGGCCGGTGCGGAGAAGGAACGGAAGGATATTAACCTGCGGATGAGCTCCGGGCGAATCGCTGCGGCGAAAAGAGGCTCCTTGATCAGTGGCGTGAGCAATCCGGCCTATGGATACACGTACGATAAGGCCGAAAAGAAGTTGAAGCTTGCCGAAGAAGAAGCCGCCGTCGTCAGGCAAATTTTCCATTGGCTGGTGGATGAAAAACTTAGCCTCTATAAGATTCAGTGCCGTCTCAACGACATGCGGGTTCCGACGAAATACGATCGGCTGGGCCGAAACAAGAGAACGGGGACGAAAGGATGGTGGGGCGCGCGGGTCGTAAACAGGATCGTTCAAAATGAGATCTACGTCGGGCGCTTAACGATGCACAAATACAAAAGGTGGGGCCTGGCTCGGCGAGAAGCGAACCTGCGTCCGAAGGAGGACTGGATCACGATTAAAACTCCGAAAATCATTTCGGAAGAAATCTTCGATCTGGCGCAAAAGCAGCTTGCGGACAACGGCGTCAATTCTCCCAGAAATACCAAGAGACTCTACGTTCTTGGAAAACTCCTGGTCTGCGGCCATGACGGAAGAAAATTGCAGGCCCACACGATGCCCGGCGGAGACAAAGAAAGCGACGTGAAATACTATTACTGCGGCGCAACGGACAAGGCCCACGCCGCAATTCCATGCAAATCGCGCAGGGTCCGAGAAGACAGGCTGGTGCCTCCCATCTGGGACAAGCTCAAGGAGTTGCTCATGAACCCCGGTCTCGTGCTTCGGCAATTATCTGAGTACCAGAAAGAGAAAACCATGGCTTCCGATGCCGAAGTGAGGAAACAGATGTTGGAAAAAACCAAAAGGGATACAGAGAACCGACTCAGGCGTTTGGCCGAAGTTTATGTTGGGGGCGCGGTCGATAGAGCGTTCTACGATTCAGAACGGCGGAAGCTGCTCGATCAGGCAGAGCAAGCAAGCCGAGAGCTAAAGAAAATTGAGGGGCTGCTTATCTCGGCAGAGCAAATAGCCGCGAGCGAGGGCTCAATTCAGGCGCTCTACGAACAATACGGGGACAGGATGCAAAACGCCTCCGATGAAGTGAAGCGCGATATTCTGCACACATTTATTGACGCCATCGTCGTTCGCGGTGAAGAACTCGAGATCGGAATCAAATTGTCGTCCACGGAATCAGTTGCGGGACAGCCATTTTATCCGCAGCCCCGCAATAGTGTCCCCTTCTTGTTCCTGCAAGCTCATTTGAATCCCAAAGTCATCCGCAGAAGAGCCAAACGCGCTTAATGACCGCCAGCCAAAAACTAGATGGCAACGCTTGGTTAAGGGCTGCCTTCCCCGGACAGGAACGCGGAATTCAATCCGGCAATGCGGCAATCCGGCAATTGCCGGATTGGGATATCACTTTGCCGTATTGCCGGATTATCGGAAGAAGGCGCCATCGTTAAATTGGGGGCGGTCCTAGAATGATCCGGAAGCAAACGGCTAATGACTGCTTGCCCCTCCTTTAAGTATGGATAAGAAAAGGAGATCGTCTGGGATCCGGCAAGCTACTACTGCCGTGGTGCCGCGTCGCGCCTAATGGCTATCCCCCTCACGGGTAACCTCCGGGCTTTTGCTTCGTTATAATAGCCGTATAGGTTCTGGTGTGAGGCTGGGACCTGCAAGGATAGTTTAGGAAGGGTTTGAGCGGCTGCAAAGCCGCGCAGGAGTTCAAGTCCAGCCTCGCCCAAAAGCGAGCGTTTTTTTATCAACACACGATAACGATCCCGCGTTCTTCATCCTTCCCGCCGTCGCAACCTCACGGCGATTGCGGATTAGGATTGGGAGCGCGGTCCCTGAAAAAGCATTCAGTTCAAAGGTCGACGGCCCACGGGCATATAACATGCTCCAAAGGTCGATAACCTCAATAAATTGTCGAAAATCTAACTTCTAGAATGAATAAAAAATTGGTTTCTGTAGTTCTTACGGTTTCCACTTTGGTGTGGGGCGTAGGAATTGCAACGTTGCCTCTCGCGAACGCACAGACGACCGCGAGCCTTCAGGCTCAGATCGCCGCGCTGCTCGCGCAGATCCAGCAACTACAGGCCCAGTTGAACGCCGCAAACGGCGGTTCTTCATCGTCGGTTTCCTGCAACTTTACCCGCGACCTCACCGTGGGCAGCACAGGTTCTGACGTGAAGTGCCTCCAGCAGTTCCTGAACGCCAACGGCGCGCAGGTGGCTGCGAGCGGCGCCGGTTCGCCCGGTATGGAGACGACCTACTTTGGCGGTTTGTCCAAAGCGGCTCTCGCGAAGTACCAGGCGGCGCACGGCATCGCGCCGGCGGCCGGCTACTTCGGGCCTATCACCCGCGCATACATCGCTTCGCTTAACGTGGCGAGCACGGGAACGGGGACTGGCACTGGCACGGGTTCAACAGTAACCCCGCCGGCGACGGGCCTCTCGGTTTCCTTGAGTTCGTCCAACCCTGCGGCTGGTTCGCTCATCTCCTCCGATAACTCGGCGGCTGCGCGCGTTCCGGTCCTCGCGATCAACTTGACGGCATCAAACTCTGGTGCGGTTACAGTGACGGACCTCAAAGTTAACAAGACGGGCGTCCTTTCGGACAGCTCGATCTCCGGTGCGTACTTGGTTGAAAACGGCCAGGTGCTCTACCAGTACACGTCGCTCAATAATGGCGTCATTGATTTCTCCAGCATGAACTATTCGGTTCCGGCTGGGCAGACAAAGACGCTCGTCGTGGCGATTGACCCCTCAACCGGCCTCAATGCCGGCAACACGGTGGGATTTGCCATGAGTGCGGCTTCGGACGTTACGGCGGTTGACTCGTCCAACAATGCGGTCACGGCCTCCGGTCCGTTCCCGCTCAATGGCAACATCTTCACGGTAACAAAGGTTTCCAACCCGTCGCTCGCGACTGTCAGTATCGCTTCTTCGTCCATCGGGACGTCGGTGACGGCGGGTACGCAGAACAATATTGTTGGTGCGTGGCAGTTCAGTGGCTCCAACAGCTTGACGTATCTGAAAGGCATCAAATTCACCGTTGTTGGCTCAGCAAACAATGCTGACATCCGGAACGTGAAGTTGAATGTGAACGGTACCCAAGTCGGCCCGACCTTGGCGACGGTTTCGCCTGACGGTACGGCCTACTTTGACCTTTCGTCCTCACCGGCGGCACTGAACACCGGCGCGAACAACGTCCAGGTATTCGCTGACGTTATGGGTTCTCCATCAAAGGACTTCCAGTTCGAGATCTTGAACTCCTACGACGTATACGCGGTTGACTCGCAGTATAATGTCCCGATTTCTGTATCGCTTGGTTCGGGAATAAACGACTCAACCGTATATAAGGTCACCATTCAGCAGGGTCAAATAACGCTTTCACAAGACTCTGGCACGCCTACCGGCAACATTGCCGCTGGGCAATCCGGCGTCACGCTCGCGAAGTTTGACATCTACGCGGCAGGCGAGGCGGTCAAGGTGAAATTCCTTGGCTTCCAGCTTGAAGTTGTCCACACGGCAACAACGTCTGCCATCTCCAACTGGATCAAGAATGTCTCATTGACTGACGATGCTGGTCAGCAGGTGGGTTCGACGATCAATACGCCTCCATCGTCTGTTAGCAGTTGCGACGCTGGCGGTCCGTCGGCTGCCACTCTGTTTGCCACAGCCGGAACCTCCGATTACAAGGACTGCTTCGGTACGGTTTCCTCGCCAATCAACTACATAGTCCCGGCAAACACGACGCGGGTACTGTCGTTGAAGGCAGATATCCAGTCTGGAGCGAACTTCAGCACTATAACCGGCAAGCTCTTGTCTGAGACTGACAACCTGCAAGGGTTGACCTCGAGCAAGACCGGCTCTACCGGTGAGGCACAAGGTAGTGCGCTCACCCTGCAGTCCACGCTGCTCTCAGTGGCCGCAAATTCGGCCTATGGCAGCCAGACCGTTACACCGAACTCCACAAACCAGAAGGTCAGCTCGTACGCCTTCACGGCTTCATCAGCAAGTGGCGTACAGATCAACACGGTGAGCATCAAGGCTCTGCCGAACAACAGCGGATCGTCCGACATCCAGAATCTGAAGGTCATGATCGGCGGCACGCAGTTCGGTACGACGCAGACCACCGTCGCGGATCAGAGCACGTACACGTTCTCTGGATCGCCCTTCACGGTGCCTGCCGGCGGCACGACGTATGTTGACGTTTACGCCGACGTCCTCTCTGGTGCGTCATTGTCATCTGCGACCTCCACGGCTCTCACTGGCTGCTCCGGGACAAGCGTTGTTTCATACAGCGCGGTTTCCTGTAGCGGCACGGCTGACGGTCAGCTTTTGTCGGTGAATTCCGGCGGCGCAGATGTGACGGTTGGTCTTGATTCTTCCGCTCCTCCTACGTCCCAGATCGTGATGAACACGAATGGAAACTCATTGGCGGCGTTCCGCTTTGCGGAAACCTCTAATATTGAGAACGTGAAGATTACTGACCTTACGATCAAGCAGACGACGACCGCTACCTCATCTGCCTTCCAGAATGTGGCGCTCTATGACGGCTCCACGTTAGTTGGTACGGCGGGTAGTGCATCGTCAACGAGCGGTGGATATGACTACGTATTCCACTTCGGGACAGAAGCCACTGACCCGGCGACGGGCCTTCCGGTTAATGTTATTCCGAAGAAGGGAACACTCGTCTTGACTTTGAAGGGCGATGTGCCTGGCTACGGCTCGCTTGGCGCGGCTGTGGACAATACAACATCTACCCTCGGGATAGCGGCGACGTCCTCGGTGACGGCGCTGGGGTATAGCTCCAATGTCGCGGCGAACATCTCTGGCACGGCTACCGGCAATGAGTTAACAATCCTCCAGACGACGCTCACTCCGAGCGCCGCGGCGGTTGGTCTCCAGTCGGGCCGTCCGAAGAATGGCACAGAGGACTTCGCCAACATCACCTTCACTGCAAGCAACGGCGGTTCGGCTCTTCTCCACACCCTGAAGGTTACCTTCAACGGGAACGCGGTGACGAGCACGACTGCCACTACCACCTTCATCTTGCAGGATGCAAACAGCCAAGATGTGACGACGGTTACCGCTGACCATGCAACTGTTGCGGGAACATGCGCTGCAAGCCAGTGCACGATGACCTGGACGTTTGCTACAAGCAGCGTGCCGGCGAACATCTCGCCGAGCGGATCATATACCTTCAGGCTGATGGTAAACGACAGCCAGTTGGAATCCGCCAGCGGCAGCAACTCGGTCAGTTTGAATGCGGCAATTCAAGCTAACAGCGATGTGACCTACTACGACAATGGCGATGGCACCGGTAGCACGGTTACCTTGCCTGTCACGCTTGGTTTCCCATTCAACCTGAACTCGGTTACCTTCTCGGCTGGTTCATAGCCTGAGCTCTTCCATCCGCTTGTGACGGAGTCGGAAGCAAAAGGCCCCCTCGCGGGGCCTTTTGGATTGGTCGCTCGCCGATAACTAACGAACCCGGCGGCGCAAGGCGGACGCCTTCTCCCACGCGACAATACTTATACACAGGCGAGAGCGGTACAATTCTCCGTCCGTCGCCTATCATAAAGAGACATACATGGGAGTTATCGGCCCGCTTCTGACGTATATCGGCAACCTGGCGTCTTTCATCTTCGACAGTCTACTCTTCTATTTCGTGGGGTCTATTGGGCTAATTATAATAGGCGCCTCTTCTGATTCCTTCGCCTTGGCCTTTATACTTCTCCTCGTCTATTTGGTGGTTCGAATAATCTCTCATAACAGGCAACTCAGCAACGTCGTATATTCCGTCGGCTACGGCGTCGCGTTGTTTTCATGGCTTATTGGAGCTGTGGCGAATTACCATGGTGCCTGCGGGGCCTTAGTAGAAATTGGACTTGGCGGGGGCAATGCAATGGTTCCGTGTTCCTTCTCAGTTTACCTTTCCTTGAACGGACTTTACCTAATGATCCTCTTAGGCGTTCCCGTCGTTGTCTACTTGATGCGCAAGGCATGGCGATGGAGCTTAGCCAGGAGAGGACGACAATAGACTTTCAATCACGTTTGCGATGGACAGAAGGCCGGACGCAACCGGTGCTGGTATATGTTTTCCCGCTTGGGCCTGAACCTCATTGCCAAAGGCTGTCATTGCGCCTGCCGCCGCGTGGGCATCGCCCTCAGTAAGGGCTTCGCTTGCTGCTGCAATTTTCGCGAGAAGGCTTGTGCTAATACCATACGGCAGTTGCAAGGTGGGCGCGATGGCCAAAAGAAGCCTAATGTCATCCGCAGGCGTGAGCGGATTCCCACCGGGCGTCAGCGTGAGCGTCGTCGCGCCTACCGTCACCTGCAAAGACCCAACGGCGGTCGGCGTCACTGACAGGTCGCCAGTCATTGCCGGCGCAACTGGGATATTAGCAAAGGCGGTAGTTTGCAGAACAGCGAGGTTCGTATCTCGTTCGGTGAGTATGAGAGTGAAAGTTCCGATGCCAGTTCCACGTAATTTCAGGTCATATTGATCATTCGCGGGGATCGTGATTTCCGTTCCGTGAGGTGACGAGATATAGGACGCCCCCTGTACCTCAATGAGACCGTTGGCAACCGTTTGTCCGTCGCTCGCATGCGCGCTTAGGTCCACCGGGCTGCAAACCGTGGCCTCCCACGAATCCGGTGGGAGAAACGGTTGAGCCTGCAATTGAGAGCTCGTAGCCGGGGTCACACCGGACAGGAAGCTTATGATGGCGCCGATGGCTGCGTCGTTTGACGGCAAGACCTCATGCTCATCGTCCACAAATAGCTGCTGTGTGATTCCGGACGTTTGGCTCTTCGCAGAGTCCACGCTCACAGTGCCATCACCATTTTGGGGAAAGGTTTCGAGGCACGGACTTGGCAGCCCGGTTGAAGTTGATCCGGAATTAGTTGGCACGGGGACGGAGTCAATCATTTGGATGCTCGTCGTCGTAAGATATCCGCTGCCGATAATGGCCAGCGTCTTTGGTGCCGCTGGCCCGAAAGACGTGATGGGCAAGACCGCCTGCCGCGCGAGGGCGGGGAACAAGGTGGGCATAAACTGGCCCTGGTAAATCGCAGAGTTTGGAACCAGATTCCCGTTCACATTCATTACGAAGTCCTGCTGGGGCAGCAAGAAGTATGGAGACGCCCAATATTGACCGAGTTCCTTCGTGCCCGTCGTCGAAAGGAACTGCGGCTCCAATGATTCCCATCCTTGGAGCTGCAAATATGCGTTCGCACTACCTTCAAACGGCGTCCCCAGGGTAACAATGTTAGGCAGCGAAGAAGTTATATCCGGATGCCGAGCGAGCATCTCGCTCACTAACAGACCGCCCATGCTGTGCGCAACCAATGCAACAGGCTGTTGTGGATGTTCCTGGGTCAACACATGGATCGCAGCGTAAAGCTGGTCACTAAGGGCCGGCAAATCCCCGCGCCAATCATAGGGGAACGAACTCACTGTAAACCCAGCTTGCTGCAAACGGTCACGGAGCGCGTCGTAAACATTGATTTCTCGGCCAAGAGTTGAGCACCCCCCGTAATAGGTAAGCGGAATCGCATTGCAGTCGAGAACGTCCAATAGATTGCCGGTGGGGTTTGGAAGAAAATTGAAAATATCTGTCAGCACCAATGGCTCTGTCGGATTGCCGTTGGAATCGTACTGAAGAGCTGAAAATGCTCCGGGGGCATCGACACCGAGAGTCTTGTCGATGTAGGAACTAGCTATCTTAGAGTTGCTCAGCCACTGGACGCAGGACGAATCTCCCAGCGGGCAGTGATTGAGATTAGGATCGTCTTGAGAGGCTAGCTTGGTGCCGAAGATGCCTGGAACGATCAAAACCTGGGGCAGAAGAGTGTAGTTTGCAGTAAACCGGATAGAGTCCCCCGCTGTTAGCGACTGCGGAGCTATTGTAGGTGTGATGTACCCCAGCACTGGGTCGAATGTGATTGAATAGTGCCCGGCGGGCGCATTCTGAAGTACCACCGGGTAGGGTCCTCCCGTCGGGGCACCTGGAATTGTGGGGCTTAGAGTGAACGTCGCACTGGAGAGGTTCGAATCGATCGTGATTGTGCCGCTAGTAATCGGAGGTGGTGATGCATTAATGAGAAAGATGCCTTGGTCAGATGCGGTCTGCCCGTCTGGGTTGGTAACATTCACGTCCCTCGCGCCCGGAATAGCAGATCCTGCGATACTGACACTTGCCAAGATTTGCGTCGACGTCCGAGAACTATAATAATTAACCGCCACGCCTGTCCCGCTGAACGATAACGATGCGTTCGGACTAAAATTGTTTCCGTTGACAGTGAAGTCGCTGATCGTTTGTCCTTGAATGCCAGAGGTCGGCGAAATTGAGGTAATCTGAGGTTCGGAGGTCTGGATTGTTGACGAGGCAAGGACAGAATAAATCTGGAACGCACCACTCCGGTCAGATGTAAAGGCGATCCGGGAAGCATCTGGGGACCACGTGGGCCAATTGCCGCCGTTCGTGGTTACCCGTGTTAAATTCGTGCCGTCCGGACTAATGGTCCAGATCTCGAACTTTCCGGTGCTGTTTGAAGCGAAGGCAATTCGATTGTCCGAGGACCAAGTCGGCAGCCAGTTGATTACACCACTTGAGCCGCTGCCATTTGTCGTCAGCCTCCTGACCAAGGTCCCGTCGAGCTTATAAATATAGAGGTCGTAGCCGACTGAAGTAGAGTCAGGAACCGTTGAGAGCACAACCTCTGACCCGTCGGGAGAAAAGGATACGCCATACATGGGGTAGCTCACCGGTTGAATGCCGCAGGCAACGTTTGTCGAGGTAATTATTGTGCCCGCGCCCGTCGTCGACGCCTGCTCGGAAAGTGCAGAAAATGGAGCAACACGAAGATCATAATGCACCGGGCATTGGCCATTCTGTGTCGTTGCCGAAGTCCACGCCGCAGATGCCCCATCTGATGATAATGCGAAGGAAGCTCCTTGTAAGCCGCCTGGAACATAGAGCAACCGGGTGAAATAGGGACTGTCGCCGTCGTACACGTCGCGCGCAACGGGCAGCGGAGGGTTAGAAGAGAGGCTTAACCGCATCCATTCGTCAATGTCATTTGTGTCAAAGACGACCAAGCCGCCTGTGGTGCTTAGCCAGACGGGTGTGTTAATGCCGTCTTGCCATGCATCATGCACGCCTGACGTTACTTGCAGGGGGTTCGTTCCGTCCGGAGACACCTCCCAAATCTCTGGATCCGTCACGAGGTTTGGACCCGGTGATGAAGCAAACATAATAGTCTTTCCGTCCGGCGACCATGCCGGCTCGCCATCTTGCGTCCCGTCATTCGTGACCCGAACAACGCCCTGTTCTGTTGACGGGGCAAGGACGGAATAAATCTGAGATGTGCCGCTTCGATCAGACGAGAACGCGATTCGGGATGCATCCGGCGACCAGGTCGGCGTATCGCCGCCGTTTGTCGTTACTTGCGTGAGCCCCGAACCATCCACGTTGATTGTCCAGATTTCGGATCTCCCAGTGCGATTTGAAGCAAACGCAATCCGGTTGTCCGAGGACCAACTAGGATTCCAGTTGATCGCTGGATTGGGCCCTCCGCCGTTGTTCGTGAGCTTTCTCACAAAAGTTCCGTCGACGTTGTAAATCTCAAGATCAAATCCGTAATAGTTCGGGTCCTGGTTCCGCGCGATAACGAATTGCGAACCGTCGGGTGAAAACGAGACGCCAATGATCGATTCGCTCGAAGAAACCGCGCAGGCCAGTTTTCCGGTCACGAGAGCGGTCCCAGCCGTCGTTGTGTCCTGGCCGGTCAGAGTGCTGGTGGGTGCAAGCCTCAACTGGGCGGTCCTGGGACAAGCGCCCAGATAGTTGCTGAGCGTATCCCAGGCGGTATTGGTGGTATCGGGTGACACAGCAAGCCAGCTACTGCTCAAGCCGCCGGGAACCCACAAAAACTCGTCCATATACGGGCTGGGACCGTCATAAACGCTTCTCACCGCTGGGAGTGACGGCACCGTTGCAAGATGGAGGTATAGCCACTCGTGATAAATATTAGTGTCGCGAACGATCAGGTCCCCGGTAGTCCCAACCGGAACGACACGGTTAAGGCCAGCATCGCAGCATGTCGTCGGGCTCTGCGTGATCCGGGTCAATCTTGACCCGTCGGGCGCGACGCGCCAAATATCGTAGCTGTTTGACGCCTTCTGATAATTCGAAGCGAAATAGATCGCGCTCCCGTCCGGACTCCAAGCGGGAAACTGGTTGCTTGAGGAGGTGGTTGTCAGCTGGATAAGGCCCTGTTCCTGAGCGGTAGTCGTTTGGGCACGCACCAGACTCACCCCGCCCAGGACGAACAGTATGGCCAGTGTGATTTGTCCCTTACAGATATTTCTAAATTTCGAATGGACCTTGGTCTCCACGGCCTACCTCCTCACGGAAGCCCTAACCGGAGCGTGGCTTCCCTCCGCTTCCTATTTCTGATCGTGCTTTTGGGCGGTGAGGGGCTCTGCGTGATTAGGCGAGAGTATTAGAGCAAAAAATTTGAAACTCGGCCTTCGTGTGTCCCCTCGAACCTGCTGGCCATCCAGTTGTCGCTCAGCCGTTACGAAAAGTTTCAGCGTGTTCCTTTTTGACTAGTTCGCGTCTCATTCAACGTCCGAAACCTTCCCATTCTCGAAGATGACTTTCATGTCCTTGTAAATATATATTTGCTTCGGCCCCAGGTTCACAATTCTATCGGGCGCGCCGAGGATTGACTTCACCTGGTCGAGGGTCTGCCCAAGCCCGATAGTTTTGGTTTTTGCGGCTTGAGCCTCTGACTGCGGGATCAAGACCGCTTCCACCTCTTTCTCGACTGCTGGGGCATCCGCCTTCTCAATGAAGCCTTGAGGGAACTCAAACACAACGTTCGCCCCATAGCGGATGTTTCGCGTACTCCCGTTCATGTTTACGTCGTAAGTGTTGCACGTGATAAGTTCAAACCATGCGTACTTGTCCGTAACCTTCATGTGTTCCACGTAGACCGTGTCGCCCACCTTCAGTTCCCGGTTCTTCCTGCTGGCGGACATGGCAGCGAGGAAACCCTTTGGGGGCTCCACTTGACCATTTACGACCTTGGTTGTTGTCATATTGAAGGCATTGGATGTCTCCGCATAAATGCCATCCTTCTGGACAACTAGGATCGTGCCCGGTTGAGTAATCCGGGTTTGATCCCACCCGACTTTGGTAGGCTGATATTTCGCCTCCAAAGCCTCCTGGATCTCCTTACTCTTCTTTGCTGCCCGCGCCGTGACCGGGGCTGTGACCCACGCGCAAATCACTGTGGCAACCGCCACGGCTATCATTGTCTTTTTCATAATGCACCCCAACATAGTTCTCGACTGAAAACACATCGACATCGTTCTTTCCCGGCTCTTTGGCCTCTTGGCTATATCCGAGTTATTCGACCGGTGAGGGACTTGGCGTACTTAAACTCGGGTCTTAGGGCAAATTTCTGCGCCTCGACCTTTGCGTGTCCCCTCAAACTTGCTGGCCGTCCAGTTCTTGCGTGGCCCCGATAATATGAACTGGTAAGGTCGTTGTCAATACCTAATTTCGGACTGTTTGTTCTGTTGTACACATCGTCTCGGGGGTACACTCGCCGCGCCAGAACAAGGATTAATTGGCGACAGAAAAAAAGGAGCCACACAACATTTTGCGTGGCTCTTGATTAGAGGGCAGGCTAAGTGATCCTCACCAGCGTCTCCTGGACTTTTTTCTTGTCCCCCAGGCACACCGGTAAGTAATCGCAGTACGAGCACCATTTCCCCGGCCGCTTGTAGAACTTCCCGCAGGCGATGTCCCCGGCCACGATGCTCACCTTGTCCAGATACTCGGCCAAATGGCCCGCATCGCGTTTCGACACGTGCCATTCGATCCGAGGCTCCTTGGTTTTGACGAGGACGCAGAGCGCGACCTGCTGGGCTTCAGGCTCGCCCAGGAAATACGCGGTCAGTTGGTCGGAAAGCTCGACCGTGTGGGCTTCATAGTCCGCGTTTGCGGTCTTAAAGTCCACGATGGTGGTCTGGCCACCCAGTTCCGAGAATAGGTCCACGATGCCGACGAAGGGCTGGTCAAGCGAGGTGACGGCGAGTTCGAATTTTCGTTCGACGCCCATGACCTTGCGGATCTTAGGCGCTTCTTCCTTTAGGAATTTCTGGAGAAGCTTTTCGCCCTTGGCCTTCAGGCTCTCCCAGGACTCCCTCTTGCCGTAGTCGAGTTGCACCTCCTTCAAGTTCTGCCACTCGTGCAGGAAGGTTTGGACAGGCTCGACTCCGTTGCGGAAGAGGTCCGCCAAGGCCACGTGGACGAGCGCGCCGAAGACCAGGCCGGCGCTCTCGACCTTGGGCCGCAAGCGTTCCAGGTAGTACAGGCGGTACTGTTCGGGGCAGGTCAGGTAGCGGTTGATGCGGGAATAGGAGAGGTGGGTTGAGCGGTCTTGGTCGAGCCTTTCATCGGGTTCGTCAATACGGGATACTTGAGTCATAGCTGCCTCCCGCATTGCCGTTTTTGCCCAAAGGCAGGACTTTCTCGACGTTCAGATAGCGGCCGTCGCCGCTCCTTTTCGTAACCACTCGGCAGGCAAGAGCGAGCCGGAGGCCGGGTTCAACGTTCGCGGCGTCCAAGTCATAGCCCGCCGCCTGGATGTGCTCGGCAAGCTGCTGGGCGGAGCCGAACAATCGCGACGTGCGGCCATTCACCTGGAAGTTAATGCAAAGCGATTCGCCGCGCCGCGTGTTGATCTTGCCCACGTCAATCATGCGGGCAAAGACCGGCTTGCCATCGCCGTTCACCGGTTTTGCGGGCGGCTGAGCTTGGTGGCTATTCTGCGTGAGCACGGGCGAAGCCTTCGAGCCGTTCAGTTTCAGGAATGACCCCACGATCTCCTTTTGGAGTTCAAGCGTGGCGAGCGCCCGCTCCTTGATCTCCTGGTTCGAGTAGCCGGAGACAGGCAGCGAGAACTCGACGGAGATGGAATCAATCCGCCCATCCGGGCTGACGCTGCGTTTCATCATCATCTGGACAGGAACGGGCGGAGTGGGATGATCGGATTGGAGTGTGGGCGTGTGCGGCGGCTGGTTCGCGCCGGTCTCGGATGCCTCTGGTTTGTCGGCAGGTTTTTCCGCTGACGCGCTTGCACCGTTACCATTGCGCCGTTGCCAGGGTGCGACGGCCAGGATGTGCTTGCAACGCCAGGTTGTGTCGGCTTTGTGAACTTCAAAGTCCGGGCAGGTGCACGTCAGGCGTTCGCCGTCCTGCCGGACGTGGTACATGTTGGAAGGGTGGCTCACGGCATACACCCGGAAGCCGTCCTCCAGTTTCGAAATCACGAGCGCCCCGTTTTCGGCACGCTCCTTGCGGACCTCAAGCTGAGCTTCGGTCATAACGGGAATCTCCTTTTCGGTTGAAATGGGTTCTCAAGGAACCAATCTCAGCCTAAGAAACGCACAGCGGCGCGATAGATGGGCTTTCTTACCGGAATGGTAAGGAGGAGACTGCCGACTACTGCTTCGGAGTGACCGCGAACTGGTCGCGATTGCCCCGGTAGATGTGGGTGCCATCGGGCGATTCCTGCAGGCCCGCGAGCACGAGCGGCCTCACGCCCGGCACGTATAACGCGACGATCACTTTGACCGGCACTTCTTCTCCCGGCGGGAACGGCGTGACCTTTACGAAAACCATCGCGGTGATATTCAACGACATTGTCATTAAGGCGACTATCAACTCGCCCCCGCCGCCGATCTGGCCCGGCATGACCGTTAATTTGAGTTGTACGACGAATGGCGCCGCCGGCAACTACAATTGGAGCTCGCCCAGCGGGACGCCCGCTAGCCAGTCAGGCGGATCTTCATATGATGTGCAGTATGTAAATGCCGGCACATATCCCGTTACCTGCACCGATACGACATACAACGTTTCCGATACCACGAACGTGACCGTCGTTTCGCCGAGTTGCGCGTACTTCAAGGCAAATCCGACGACAGTGGTGCCGCCGGAAAGCACCAATCTTACCTGGCAATGTTTTAACGCCTACAGCTGTTACGTCACTGATGCGGCTGGCAACAAGTGGACGGGCGTGGCAACAACCACAGGATCGCTCACGGTGACGCCGACGCCGACCGATAACAGTTACACGCTGACCTGCTCAGGGCAGGGCTCCGGTTCTGCGAACAGTACGAGCTACACGACCGGCGTAAATACGCAGGGCACGAATATCCGCGAGACGAATCCGTAGAACCGCTTGTTTATAAAAACAAAACACCCGGTGGGAGAAAATCTCCCACCGGGGTTGAAATTGCTGCTTATTTCTTAGAGACGACCGCGAACTGGTCGCGATTGCCCCAGTAGATTTGCGTTCCGTCCGGGGATTCCTGAATCCCCGTGGCGAGGAACGGTGCCGTGTCCGTGAGCGGTGAAATTTTGCCGTTCGCATCCACATTGTAAAGCACCGTCTGCCCGTTCATCGGGTCGGCGAAAGCGACGACGATGGAGCCGTCGGCCTCGTCCTTTCCGATACGGAACGATTGAAGGATTGGCAATGGAGGGTTGGCGCCAGTGAACGCCTGCGTAAGGTCCACCCGCCTGATCTCCGTCATATTGGCCAGGTTCACATACACCAGAACCTGGTCATATTGGGAGAGCAGGACGGCCGTTCCTGCCGCCGGACCGCTGTTGAACACCTGCAGCTGCCAACCGCACTGACCGGCATGGGTGGAAGCGATCGTAGCCGTTGCGATCTTTGGTAGGGTTACCGACCCCGCTACTTGCAAGGATGGGATACCTACAGTACTGAGAACGCCACCGTCGACGCTCCACACGACCGCCATGAGGTTTCCATTAATAGTCGTTAGTTGGAAATTCCACGGGAAGTTTTGTGGGGTGCCTTTGACTGACGCGTGAACGATACTGTTGTTGGGTTGCGTAAGGTCTATCACATCCATCACGTTGGGCAGTCCTTGCGTCCCGTCATAACTGGTTAAAAATGCCCAGCCTCCCATCGCAGTACCGCCGTGGAGGGACCCATCGGAAGCGGCATTGATTTGGAAGAGCTGCGTATTTTTGGTCGGGTCGAATGCTTGGACGCTGGCACCCGCGAACAGAACGAGATCGCCGGTTGTATTGTCGACGGCGATTCCGTAGCCGGTGCCTCCAGTGAAGGGGATATTCCCGTCCGGGGAATCATTCGAAAGTTTGAATTTGTGGATGGTGTTGGTTCCGGGATCGAGCAGGAACGCATCGGTTGCATTGAACGCCAGGAGGTTTTGGTCCCCCAAGAATCCAAATCGTCCTTGGTTGGATATCCCTCCACCGTGTCCAGTTGCGGGATCTGCGTCGGTAATCGCGAAGAAGCCGGGATCCCACTGGTTCGGTGTCGTTTGGCCCGGGCAAGTAACAAATGGATTACTTCCACCCATTGCGATACCGACGGCAAGTTGCGTCCAGCCCATAAGAGATGCCGAACAAAGAATGGGCGTATCGGGACTCATCTCAACATCGGCATCCGGAAGGAAACCATTCCCGTTGACGAAGATTTGCGCTCCGAATGACCCGTCAAAACTAAAATAGGTTCCAAGGGTAGTTGGATTGACGGACGCGATCGTCGGCGTCGGATACTGCAACGTGACGTCCGACGTGACTTTCGCCCCGCCGATCGTCGCCGTGCAGGCCACCGTATCCGTCCACGCACTGGGCACCGCCTGCGGCGCCGTGTAGGCGGCCGTATAGGTCGTGCCCGAGCCTGTGACCGGCACATTCCCGAAGAGGGAAGAGGCGCAGGTCGCATCGGCCGTGAGCGCGAAGGATTGCGTCGCGCCCAGGAGCACGGTTGACGAAGTCGGCGAGATCGAGAGGGGCGGGATGACTCCCGTCCCGGTCAAGCTCACCGACTGCGGGCTGTCCGTCGCGTTGTCCGCGATGGACAACGCCGCCGCACGGCTGCCGGCTGCAGATGGCGTGAACGTGACAACGATGTTGCACGTCGCGCCCGCCGCAAGAGACGTCCCGCAGACATTCGTCTGCGAGAAGTCGCCGTTGTCCGTGCCAGTCACCGCGATTCCCGCCGTGCCCGTGAACAAGAGCGCCGCGTTGCCGTTATTGGCAAGCGTGACGGTCTGCGCCGCACTCGTCGTCCCCACGTTCTCGTTGCCGAATGCAAGAGAGCTGGGGGCGAGCGCGGCTGATGGCGCCGCGGCAGGAGTGATCGTGCCGCTGGCGCTGCTTGAACCCCCGCAGGAGGCCAGAAGGAAGATTCCCGCAGCCACTACAACGGCGACAATATCTTGAGTGAACTTGCGTCCCATGGGGTCCCCTCCTGAACGCACGCAACGCTGGGCTCAACTTGAAGCAATAATCTTAACCGGCCCCGCCCAAGCGTCAAGGAGAATCTGATGACGGCCTCAAGCCGAGCCATAGGCGCATAGGTAAGAAAGCCCGCCTTGCCTCTTCCTGATCTATTGCCACGATAAAGGCGATGGTCAACGGCTCCAACAATCCCATCACCTTTCTGGGCCGGACGAACTTCCGCAATCAGGGGAAGACTTTCGGCATCCGGCAGGCGGACCGCCGCGCCCACATGTACATCGTGGGTAAAACGGGGACCGGAAAATCCACTCTCCTCGAAACCATGATTCGCCAGGACATCGCGGCGGACCACGGACTCGCGGTATTTGATCCCCACGGGGACTTGGTTGAGCGGGTACTGGCGGCCGCGCCTGAAACGAGAAAGCAGGACCTCGTTTACTTCAACGTTCCTGATTCCTCGCGGCCTCTGGGCTTCAATCCGCTCGAAAGCGTGCCGCCCGAAAAAAGAGCTTTGGCCGCCTCGGGGATGCTCGAAGTGTTCAAGAAAATTTGGCACGACTCCTGGGGACCCCGGAGCGAGCATCTGTTGCGCAATGCGTTGCTCGCGCTTCTTGACCAGCCCGAAGCAACCCTGGCCGGCATCCTGCGGTTGATGGACGAGCCGGCCTTCCGAAGGATTGCCGCCTCCCGCGTCCGCAATGCCCAAGTGCGGAACTTCTGGCTTCGGGAATATGAGGGCTATCCCGCACGCTTTCGCGCCGAAGCGATTGCGCCAATTCAGAATAAAGTTGGCGCGTTTCTCGCCAATCCCATTCTCAACGCCATCGTGACTCAACCCCGCAGCGCGTTTGACCTTCGGCGTATCATGGACGAGGGCGGGATTCTGCTGGTGAACTTGGCGAAAGGTAAAATCGGGGAAGATGTTGCCGCGCTTCTGGGCGCATTGCTGGTTTCCCGAATTGGGTTAACTGGCTTGAGTCGGGCGGCTGAGCCCGAAGCGGGCCGAAAAGATTTTTATGTTTATCTCGATGAATTCCAAAGTTTCACCACGTTGAGCCTGGCCAACATGATGTCGGAGCTGCGCAAGTACCGCGTCAATCTCATCCTCGCCCATCAGTACCTCTCGCAATTGGACGAGAAAGTACGCGACGCCATCCTTGGGAACGTGGGCTCGACCATTTCGTTCCGGCTCGGGCTGGCGGATGCGGAAATCGTTGGCCAAGAATTTTGGCCGGAATTCTCGAAAGAAGACTTGATTGGGCTGCCGAACTATTCCGTGTACATCAAACTGATGGTGAACGGCGCGGTCACTAGGCCGTTTAGCGCCGCAACGATTGCGCCTGGCGAGGGAGCTTAAGGAGAGGGTCAGGCCCGGTGCGAGCGCGTTTGTATCGCTTCTCCGCATCCGGCTGTTAGAGAGTCAAGAAATATTCGGAAGCGCTCAGGTCGTTCACTTTGGCCTGGCTGACCCGCCGGCCTAAGACATTCGCGAAATGTTCCAGGATTGCGGTCATGCGGAGCATCGGCTGGCGCTCGCCCAGGCGAAGCAGGTGCCGGAGAGAAAGCGAGAACGAGGTCAGGCGAAAATAGGCCATGAGAAGCTGGTCGTCTCTTGAATAACTCTGTTTTTCATTACAAAGCGTCTTCAGCAGATACCTGAGCGCCTGATAGTCGCAACGAAGCATCATGCGGAAGGAGGAATATTCGATGGGCGCGTTGGGTTCCTGAACCGCCTTCCGCACTGATAGAAACTCCAGCCGGTTGGCGTTCACGATGGGGTTGAAATAGTCGCGGTCAAATTTCCTGCCCAGAATTCTGCGGCAGGTCTCCTGTATATAGAAGCCGAATAGCGCGCTCGAAAGGATCAGGATTAACGTTGCGATGAACATCAGGGCCTCAACATTGTTCGCGCCAGCGCCCCTGTACGCAGGTCTTCTCTCGCAGGCCGTTCCGCCTGCCATTCGCGGACATACTTGGGCATTCGGGCCGCCGCATAAAACCAAACCGCAAGCATGGCGATGTCTGAGATTTGTGGGATATATCCCGTGAGGATGCCATACAACGGCCCCCGCCCCCCTGCAATGAACAGTGCGTACGAAGCGGCAGAGCCCGCAAACATCATACCGAGTCCCGTAACCAGCAGCCCGAGTTGGTCGTCCCCATGGTCAAACTTCACCACCATGAGATAAAGCACGGTGGTCAGAACCAAACAGGCGAAGTAAAGGTCCTGCTGGAATTCTATGACGAAGTAAGGGAAGAAGCTGTGGCCGCGAGCGGCGACGATACCAAAGGAAACCGCACCCGTCATGATGAGGACCGCTACCAATGTCAGCCAGATGCGCCGCCAAACCTCAGGCCGCTTTGCGCAGACGCGGCGGAAGAAAGAGGCTATGAGAAGAAAGACCGCCAAAACCAGCACATAATCTGTGATCCAGTAACCTATCGCGTACTGACGGGACTGGGGACCGTAATGGAAAGCGGCATACATGCGGGCTCCTCCCAAACCGACGGAGGCAGCCAGGTATGCCGTAATACCACCAAGCCCTGCGCCTCGCCCCCTGCACTTCCTTATCATCAGGTAGGCTAGGACGGTCGCAGCGAAGATATAACCGGCGTACGCAATGGCGTCTGAAACTCGCATCGCAAGCGGCCCGAGGATCGTTCCCCTTTGGTTTCTCAGGCCGCCGCGAGCGCTTCAGGATACCTATTTCCTGCGGAGACCGCCGCAGTTTGGGGGGCAAGGGGTTGGCCCTGGCCCGATGGTGATTTGCGGCAGAATAACCGGGCTGGGAATCAACGCTGCCAGCGAGGTCTGGGTCCTTGTTTGCGGGGCTACCGCTTCC
Source organism: Terriglobia bacterium (assembly GCA_046706005.1). Taxonomy (GTDB): domain Bacteria; phylum Acidobacteriota; class Terriglobia; order UBA7540; family UBA7540; genus JBJKPU01. The sequence goes on from JBJKPU010000074.1 coordinate 22,455, forward strand.
TTAGCAGCCCTGCGCCGGGCTGCGAAAACAAAGACTACGCACAGAGAAAGCAAAAGGGTGACGATGTACTTTTTCATTGAGGCTCTCCTTAGGTTTTTGGATTGCGGGCATTGTCTAGCCCGACGTCAGGAGAGCCTATGCCTATGTACCTCTACAGTCAATTAAAGTTTCGCGAAACCTCGACGTCCCCGATTCTGCCACGCAAACCAGGCAAGTCAAGCAAAAAATTGCTGTCTTAGAAACCCACGGACAGAGTACCGGCACTTGTGTCGCCGGACCATAGTACGGAGGTAAGGGCTCGCGAGAGCAACTTTGATCTGTCGCCGCGCCGTCTCTGGACATGACGTGATTACGCCCACGTTTTCTTCACATCGCGCTCAAGACTCTCCTGCCGCGATTTGACCCACGGGGCGTAATGCTTCTCTGCGATCCTCACGGTATTCCCCAGGATCGCCGCGACGTTCTCCAAACTCACCCCGCGATTCAAGAGATCCACGGCCAGTGTGTCCCGGAACATATGCGCATGGCCTTTCACTCCTGCGAGCTTGAATAGCTTGGCGAGCGATCGCTGCCAAACTGTTGTCGCGCTCTTGAGCGTCCCGACGCCTGGCCAGAAATAGCGCTCGGATGATTGCAAAAGTCTCAAACAAGACAAGACCTCTTCCGGGAGCGGGAGCCACACCGGGGTTCCAGCCTTCGCGGTGTACAGATGCAGTTTCCCGTCCCGGATCCTTTTGCTCTCCAAAGCAACGGTGTCGCCAATCCTCAAACCGGAAAAGCGGAGGAGCAAGACAAATGCTTTTACCTGCCTTCGCCGCCCTTTCGGACGGTCGGGATAAATCTCCGTCGCCCAGAGAATCTTCTCCCACTCTTCAGGATTAAAAGGCAGCGTGGGAGTGGGCTTTACCTTCGGAAGCTTCAATAATTTCGCCGGGTTATTCTGAACCCACCCGGATTCCATGCAGAACTTGAAGAATGCGCGCAGCCGTTCCACTTTTTTCCCTGACGTTACCGCGGACAGATTCCACGACTCCCGGAACGCCCGGAGATCGTCCACCGAAATGCTGCTTACCACCCGTTCCCGCAGCCAGGCTTTCAGCTCCCTAGTGAGCAGCCGGTATTTCCCTAATTGAGCCGTTCCGACACCCCGCGCCTCCGCGTCTTTGCAGAACCGCTCGCATGCCTCCCCCAAGACTACCGGCCGGCGTTTGCCCTCCGCCTCCCAGTCCCTTACGATTTTTTGCGCGGATTCCCAATTCCTTACTTCAAGCGATTTTCTTATGTATTCCCCGTGCAGACGGCCTTCGACGGCGATCGGGCAGCCGCACCCCTTGAACCTCCGCGACCGGTATTTGCACGATTTCACGTGCCGCCGGAATATCGTGAGCATGAGGCATTATAGCCCGGCTCACGCGTAATACCCACGCTATTTTTATCGTCTTTGTAACCAGCCTGCAATCAGCAGGTTGATTGGTAGCGGGGGGGAGGATCGAACTCCCGACCTAGGGATTATGAGGAATTAGAATACAGAGAGTTAGATTGTTGACGCCGTTGCCTTTAGCTTCTTGTTTCTTGTTGTGTTGCGCTGGATTCTGTGACGGTTTTGTGACACGAAGGGGATAGTGGGTGTTTGGAATTTCAGACGGCCTCTGTTAGACCGTTGCCGAACCACACGTGTGTGGACGCGAAATGCGATGGGGTGGGGAATATGATTAGTCGCTGGACACAGCCACAAACGAAGCGTCCACCCAAGCGATGAAGGTCCACCTCAAGAAAGACTCAGGACACCTACAATGTTTCTCTCCTCTCCTATGCCTCCGTTCTTTCGGTTAAGCGGGTAGAATCGGCTGGGATGACCTTGAAAAGTCGCACGTTCCGGTATTACTGAAGCTCCTAACTGTTCGAGGTTTCAGGGTGAGGAAAAGGCCCCTAAGGCTTGTGTTTCTATTAGCTTAAACTGCCTAACCGCCCGAGCCCAGTAAACGCCGCCAGTCTGTACCCAAAGGGTCGCGGATCCGGTTCGAGCGTTCGCACCAGCCCGTTCAATGCCTTTGCTTGAGGCACATGCGGCTCACGGCATTTCGGCAACGGCCGACGCAGAACATCGTTGATGTCAGCGTCAGTCGCTGACAGGTCGAGGAAGAAAGGCCGCTTTGTGAACCTTCTGCTTATCGTAGCCCACTCCGTTCCCATTGCCGGACGTGGCAATATGGTGCGGGATTTGAGCCCAGGCCTTGCCCTGCGGTGTCCGCCGCCATGCGAAATACGCGTCGAGTCCCTCAATATCCTCGAGGTTGGCAACCCCTCCTGCGTGCGGCGTGTCCGTGAAATGCATCACGGCGGCTTTGGCATCGGCAAAGGGGGGCCAGTAGGGCAAGCCTGATCCATTTGGGCCGCCGCGCTTGGCAAAGTTGGTCCAATACATGGCCATGTCATCAGAAAGTTTCCGGTCGTCGCTGGTCCAGGACAAGGATGGAGACTGGTTCAGATGCTGGAATACATAGGCCATCTCTTCAGAGTGGACCGCGCCAATGGCATTCTTCCACGGAGAATCCGGAGGCCTGGGCGGGACATGGTTGAAGTAGTAAACGTAGACTTTCGACTTTCCGGTTTGCGCCTGCAGCCGTGCCCAAGCCCAGGTGTGCCAGGCGAAGGCGGCATCCCGCATCAAATCCATGCTTGACTGGCGCCAGCCCGCCGGCGTGGCAGGATAGAGTTTCAAAATCCGGCCGGCAAACGGCCCAAAACGCTTGTGCACTCCGAGCACGTAGGCGTTCCGGTTGGGCGGCGTGCCGAACAGCGCGCCTTCATCCGAGTTGGTGCCGATGAGAATCGGCGTATCGTTGTAACGGCCTTCCTTGTAAAGCGTGTACTGATCCCCGACGATCACCCAGCCGTCAAGCACAGGCCAGAACCCGACGGGCCCGCGAACAGCATGTTGGATTGAGGAAGCGGGCAGGCGGCGCATCTGCGCGAGCGAGCTCACGCCCAGGCGCTTCTCGAATGCAACCCCCGCCTGCTCGGCATTGGCCAGCGTCTGTATGTTCTCTCCCGGCGCGGGCGGCGTCCGGGTGGGACCAAACGAGCCGCCGCTTTCAGAGATCGCGCCCTCGAACAAGCCGCGCGCGAGTGGTGAGGCGGCGAGAATACTCACCGAGATTGCGCCTGCCGATTCTCCAAAAATTGTCACCCGGCGCGGGTCGCCGCCAAAGGCGGCAATGTTCTGCTTCACCCAGCGCAGGCCGGCGATCTGATCGAGCAGGCCGTAGTTGCCTGACACCCGATGCGAAGACTCGGCGCTTAGAGCCGGCAGAGCGAGAAAGCCCATTGGGCCGACTCGGTAGGCGATGCTGACCACTACCACTCCATGCTTTGCCAGCTGTTCGCCGCTATAAAGCGGAATGGCTGTTGAACCCGTGGAAAAGCCCCCGCCGTAGATCCAGACCATAACCGGCAATTCTGTGTGCGCTGATTTTGCCGGCGTCCAAACGTTCAGATAGAGGCAATCCTCACTTACGTGAAGCGGCCCCATCCAGGATTGCAAGGTCTGCATGCAGGAAGAGGCAAAGTGATCGGCACGCAGAATGCCCGACCAACTCGCCGCCGGCTGAGGCGGACTCCAGCGCAGGCGGCCCACCGGCGGCGCCGCAAACGGAATGCCTCGGTAAACGGTCAATCCATCTTGGACAACGCCCTGAACCCAGCCGCTCTTGATGTGCACCGGCGCGGGAGTGGTCGGTGCAGCAACAGTCAGCGAAACAGCCGCCAACGTCGCCACGACGCACATGGCCATCTTCATTATTGCTTGCCCTCCCCTTCGAGACTGAAAGCTTGCCTTTCGAAGTTCCGTCAGCCCAGCAGGATTTTGCGCACTTCGCCTTCAGGATCATCAACCATGCGGCATTCATTGTCGAACACCATGGTCTGGTTGTGATCCGAATCAGACGGCGTCCAGGCCAAACCTGGCTGGCTGGGATTTCCCGTGCGAGCGAAGGCCGCCCAGGCAGTTGCCATCTTCCTGGCCAGCGCCTGTGCCTTGGGCGTATTGCCTGTGCCCTGTTCGCACCGTTTCGTGTTATCGAAACAAAAAGCGAGCTCAGACGTGTGCCACGCGCCTGCCACGCCGTCCAGCATCGGCGATTGCCAGGTGAAGTAGTACGTATACACCGGCGCCGCGTGTAATTCGTATTTCATCTTCGACATGCTGACCACGTGGTTGCGACCTCCGAGGCCGGCTACGCCGTAGGACAAGGTGCGGATGGCCTTTTCGGGGTGTGCTTTCTTCATGGCCGCAATAAGCTCAGTCGCCTTCGGCTCTCCAAATTCCCTGACGAGTGTGGCATGCCACTCCGCCTCGGTGGGATTGGAAGACATCCTGTTTCCTTCCTCGCTGACCGAGCCGATCAACATCGGCACGTTCTTTGTCAGTGCGGGAGCGGCATCGGAGAATGATCTCATCGTGATGATCCGCCCGTCCACGGTTGGCTCCGAACCAACACGCGGGCGAGCGCCCGGGGTCGGAGGTCCGAAAAAGAAACCTCTGAAGGGCGGGTTGATTTTTGCTGCTGCAGCTCCCGCCGCAGCATTCAGCTTCGGCCAATCCATCTTCTGCAGCGAGGCAATGTCATTGCGTTGGAGCCCGAGTTCCTTCATTACCTGGCGGGCATATTCCCGGGACTGCTCGCCGCTGGGAAAATTGCCCCCTCCACCTGACTGCACCGAGGCGCGATGGAACAGTCCCGCGGCCGACGGCATCCCCATCAGGCATGTCACTTTCGAGCCGCCGCCCGACTGGCCGTAAATCATGACTCGGTCCGGATCGCCGCCAAAGTTCGAAATGTTTTCGCGGATCCACCGTAACGAAGCAACAAGATCGGTCATGCTTACATTGACGGAATCTTCATAGGCGGAGCCGCCGACCTCGGAAAGGTCGAAGAATCCCAGAATGTTGAGGCGATGATTGACCGTGACGCTGACAACGTCGTGATGCCGCGCCAACTGGGCACCCTCCTGCGAAGGCAGTTCGTAGGCCGAGCCGAAGAAGAAACCTCCGCCATGGAAATAGACCATCACCGGACGTTGACCCGTCAAGCTGGGCGTCCAGACGTTGAGTTTCAGCATGTCCTCATTCATGTAACCGTCGTCCCAATCTTGGAGAAACGATTGCTCGAGCGCTTTGTAGTCATGAAGTCTCTGAGGACAATTCGCTCCGTAGATCAAAGCTGGATATACGTCCTTCCAGGGCTGCGGAGGCTTTGCCGGCAGCCAGCGGTTTTCGCCGCTCGTGTCCTGGCCATACGGAACGCCTTTGAATGTGAAGACGCCGCCGTCCAGGAAACCGCGAACCTTGCCGTATTGAGTTTTTGCGATTGCCGAGCGCGGCGTGGAACAGTTGCCGGGTTCCTGGTGCGCTCCCGTCTTTGTGCTATCGAGTGCATAGCCCGGTTTGCTTAGGGCGACGCCCATGCCTGCCGTCGCCGAAAGAAGCAATGCTTCACGGCGATTCAGCAGCGTGCTCTTTCTGGAATTCCTCTTCATTGCATCTCCTCTCTCGTTTGACTCGTTGGCTGAAGAGATTTAAAGGAGCTGGAGGTGAGCAACTTGCCTGTTCATCGTTAGCCTTTAAATCAGCGATCGTTTGCGAGACTTGTATGGCTCACGTCCTCGAACACGTGATGCCTTTTCAGGCAAATCGCGCCATCCTCTGTTTCGGACTGTGCTCACTTGAACCTAATCTCATTTTCCTCATGTGGTTCGGGCCGGACACGCCAGATGCCGTCTGATTGCGTGGTTGCGACAATGTGGCCGGCTACTTGAATCCGCAGAATGCGCTGACCGTGGGGCGGCCGGAGTTTGAATCTACCTGCGACGCCAGGCCTCAGCTTGGCGGAGATAGCACGGCCTCCCTTCCATGACGCATCCACTTCGACGTCTCCACATGCTCGAAGTCCGCGGAAACTTCCGTCCGGCCAAGCCGAGGGCAGCGCCGGCAAAAACGCAATCACTCCGGAGTGGCTCTGCAAAAGCCGTGCCTCGGCACAATCCCGCGCTTCAGCCTTTCCGAAAGCGGCATCGGCGACATCTGGACGCCAGCCGACCTGTACGATGCCGCCGGAACTGGCTGCTTCGGCAAATAACGATCCTCGCGCGCACGGTGGAGATAGCCGGCGGAACGGATTTCCTTTCCAGCCGTCGCAACCTGGCCATTGGCTTGAGATGGTGTCGGGGAGTTTCCCAAACTGACAGCGATTGTGCTTTTCGTAAGAAAAGCCCTGCGTCTCATAGTTCCCTCGCTGGGCTCACTTCCAAATAAGCTTCAGAAATCGGCAGCCGCGAAGCTGCCGCAGCCGCGCAGATGTCTCTTTGTGACGGCTCCCCATTATCCCGATCGAGGACAGCAACCTACCCAGTCAGGGCACTCAATCTAAGCGCGTGGCCCATTCACCAGTTCCGACGCCTCTTCCAGGAGCGTCAGCCAGCGGCCAGACCGCAGCACCGTGCTTGAACGCCGAGAGATGCTCCAACCAAAGATTGGTCGCGAAGGACCGGACAAGCCGGCCCTCAGCGACGGTTGTTATTGCCCTTCCTGCGCAACTGGAAATCGATAGATTTCGATGCTGTAGGGCGCTACCGATAGTGCATGTTCCGAACCGGCGGACGCCGGAATTTCCTTGATGCCGACCTGCGGATCGTGCCCGAGACGATTTGACGCATTGAGGTCCGCGCCGGTCAACTGCCAAACTGTCGGCCCGCCTTCAACGCGCACTCCGGAAACATTCAAATCGAATTTCCTGTCTGAATCCGTTGCATTGACCACCGCGAGGTTGAGGGACCGGCGATCCGGAGTCAGCGCCGCGAACATGTCGAGCGGATACGTCGGGCTGCCGGAGTTTGTCCTGGGCTGGTCGCCGCCGATGGGATATTTGGGTTTGGGCTGCGGCGAATTCCCGGAAATCGCCACTGGAATGGAGCCGGGAACAAAATGATCGCCGTAGAGCTTGAACGCCAGACCGGTGGTGTTCAGAATCGCCGCCGTAGGGCTGTAGTCCATGTTCGAGACGCCCATGGTGTGCGCCGTGAAGCGGAGGAAGTCCGTGTGCCGGAGCATCTCATTGAACATCATCCCGTACGCCAGGGCCAGCTGAAGATTCGTGCCCCTGCCAAATCCTCCGCCGAAGAAGGCGTACTCGTCGAGTGAAAGGAAGATCTTCTTGCTGATCATCTGCGGGAACCGCTGCTGGTATCCCTCCCATTCCTCAGCGTTCCGGTGGATCCCGTTGGCGGCGTAACGGCACCATTCGAGCGGCGTTTGCTTAATTGGCACGTACGCGTCATCGGTCGGCGCAGAGGGAGGCAGTGTTTTGGCAAGAGCAAGGTCGTAGTGGCGGCCTCCGCGCCCATACCAGTGCTGGGCGATGCCATCGAAATAGCCCCAACTGTGCGCAAGGATTCCGCCGGTCCAGTCGTATTCTGAACCGAACAGCGGCCGCAGGTTCCCCGTGTACTCGACGCGCGTCTCGCCCGTCAGAAACATATCGTCCAGCATTTTCGCCGAGGCGATCAGGGTGATCGACGGGTCCACCTTGCGCATGGCTTTGGCGAACCGGTTTTGCTTAATGACGAAATACTTCCAGGGAGTGTAGCCCAGCTGGAACGTTCCCCACGGCTCATTGCCGATGTTCCAGAACTTCACATTGTAGGGAGCGGGATGTCCGTTGCGAGCGCGCTCCGCGCCCAGGCGGGTGTGGACCGAACCGTTGATGTACTCCACTTCTTCCGCTGCCGAATGCGCATCGCCAAAGCCCGCATTGACCGTGATGTAAGGTTCGACGCCAATCAGCTTGCAAAGCGTCATGAATTCGTCCATGCCCACGTCGTTCGGCTGCATCGCGTTCCAGGCATGATCAAACGTGGGCGGACGCTTGTCGCGCGGGCCCACGCCGTCGTACCAGCTCCAGTCGGAAAGGAAATTGCCGCCCGGCAACCGCCATATGCCGGAATGAAGCTGCTTCAGCAGCGCGATGGTGTCCGGCCGGAATCCGTCAATATTGTCCGCGGGCATCATGGAAACCGTGCCGACGTGAAAATCTCCACTGCCCGTTCCGGTGACTTCAAAAGTCGCTTTGCTTGTGTCCGCCTGCGAGGTGAAGCTGAAGGGAAACTTCTTGTATGCGCTCGTGAGCGGCGCAAAAGACGCCGTCTGCCTGTCGCCTGCGCCTTCGCCCCAGATCAACGCAACCTTTACTTTGGCGCCCGGTGTGCCGCGCAGCCAGATGTGACCGACGTACTTCTTGCCTTTGACCAGGGAAAGGCCCGCTTGCTCGATCCCATGCGGCGTTGAGGATTCCAGTTCAATGCGCGGGCTCTGTTCGCCCACGAACGGATGATCTTTGTCCATCGTCACGACGCTTCCCGGCCCGACAGGGCGCCACTTGCGAAGCCCCATGCCGGGAAACCCGCCCCGCCGTCGTCCCGGAGCCTGGGGCTCCTGAGGGACGATCGGGTAATAAAACTTGCGGTCATCAAGCATTTCCGACCACAGGCTGCGATAAACAAGACTGCCAATGTGCTCAATGAACTGGCCAAACACGTATTTGGAAGTCGGCTGGCTGGTCTGTGCCGTATTGATGTTAACTTCAATTTGCTGCGGCACGACGGGTTCACTGTTCTGCCCCGCAGCGGCCGCGCACGACAGCCCAAACGCCATGATAGTAAAAAACACAATTCTTGTTTTTATCAAGTTCACCTTTCTCCCTCCCATGTGAACGAAACAGAATGCCCGGCAATAACTGTTTCGAGGGACGCAGCATACCGCGCCAGGCACTGAGTGTAAAGAGGTCTGTGGCGGGAAACGGATGAGCCGCTTCCCGCTGTTTCGGCGAAATGGAACGACTTAGCGCACAGTTCCCCGCCGGGAGCCGGTTCAGGTCGAGGTATTCGATAATTCGCCTTTTAAGTAACCGACCCAGGATCCTTTGTCCGTCTCAAGAGTGGGGTTTCGGCAATCACTTCTTCTTCATGGCAAAATCCTCCTCTCCCAGGTCTGGATTTTGCCGAAAACAACTTTCCGCGTAGCTCAAAAGACCGAGGTCCCATCACCTCCCAAAAATGAGAAGGTGGAACGTACCTGGTACCATGCCGAGAGAATAAATCGCAATTCACATCATTGATCCTGGATCCTCACCGTGCCACACTCACTTCGGTGAGCCCGGGGCCAGCAGTTCTTCCTTCGACGGGATCAGTCTCTCCATCTCCTTTCGCACAGCCTCCGCCTGCGCCACGACAGTCTTGCGATCCCTGCCCGCCGGCGCGATGTCCATGCCGACAGCACCGATGAGCTTTCCGGACGCATCATGGATTGCCTGTGTAATGTCGTAGACCGGATCGTCCTTGCTGGGCGCTTCAACGTACGGCCGGCCGGTCTTCATGGGTGTATTTTCATCTGTGTCGCACGCTTCGCCTATGTCTTCGGCAGCCGTCGCCGCCACGGTCGCGCAACCCCGTTTCGACAAGAGAGCCAACTCGACGCTTTTTACGTCAGGGTGCCGAGCCACCATTTGATTCACAAGCTGCTGCGCGTAAATGTTCGGGTGTTTGCGACCCTGCCGTCCCGGCGATCCTGCGGCCATTGCGGGGAGAACTAAAAGCGACAACACTGCGACCGTATGCCGCCCCTGCTCGGTCATATGATACCTCCAGGTTAAGGTTTTCTGGTCAGCACTCCTGAGGAGGCGGAGTCTCCGACCGGAATTCACAATTTGCCACCTGTCCCAAGCATTGTATATCCGGTGGCCCGCTTGCAAGCACGTTATCGTAGTCAGTCTGCCGCCACCCGGTTGAAACGATTCGCCACGCATGATTGATTGCGGAAAGTGGATTCATCGTCAGGTATCGTCGCCAGGGCCCGGATACCTAAGCGCTACGCCGTTAATCGCGGGTTGTTCACGGAAAGCAGGCTCCTCCACTGCGAATGCGCGCATGACGGAGTGACCTTGTCCGAGAGGGACTTCGAACCGGTCCATCAGCCACACATGCAATCGCGGTCGAAACCGGCGAACCATCAACGACACGTTCTTCACTGGAAATTCCTAATAAGCACCATGTGTCTGGATTCGGCCCCGCGGGCGAGCGCCAATTTGCCGTCCGCGGTTCAGTGATCGGCCAAACGCCGGAACGGGAATTACCTAAAGTGCGGCTTGGTTTCGCGCAGGAACTTGAGCATGTCCGGGACATTCCCCCCGCCCGCATAAAACGGGGAACGGTAGAAAGTGAGTTTGTTCGGTCCGCAGCGCGGCAAGCGGAGCACCCAGATTCGCGCCGGCTGCGGGCCGCCGGTAATCGGCGTGGCCGAGTACAGCGTGTAATCCTCGCCATCCACCGTAAATCGCGCTTGGGCGTACTCCGCCACGCCCTTGACCGCTCCCTTGATGGGCTTCAACGCGAAGAGCAGCGCGCCCACTTTTGGGGCGCAGATTACGAAAGATGGATTCGTCCCGCTGCTCGTCCCGCCGGCGCCCGAGACCGTGCCCAGAAGTTCATACTTCCCCGGAGTTCCATATTTTCCCTGAAATTCCTGGCGGCGCAGCAGCGCGCCGTCGCTGAAGGACAGTTCGCCCGGCTTCGTCGTTCCCTGTCCCCAAATCGTCGGTTTAATCGCGAATAACTTGCCGGTCAGAGTCGCCGTGCCGCCGCCATCCATAGGGATGACAAGCTTTTGTCCTGGCCTGTAGTCATAATCGTGCGTGGGCGCGCCGGCAAGGAACGCACCGAGAACCCGTGGCTCGAAGTAGACCCTGCTCAAGTCCTTTTCCAGCTTGCTGCCGGGGACAACTTCGCCGTAGCGAGCCCTGACCACGAGGTGGACCGAATCACCCTTCGCCTGTGTTGCTTTGATTTCGAAAATGGCTTTCTTGCCGCCGGCGCCGCCCACAAAGGGAAAAGGCACGACCGCGTACTCGGCGCGACCACCCACCTGAATCATGGCGCCCAGCTTCCAGGGGACTTTCGTCGCCCCGCGAGGTCGCGGGATTGCAACGTCATAACGGAACCACGGTCCGCGCTCTTCGGCATGCCTTTGGGCAAGGAGAGCCGCGGTCCGGCTCTGGGCGCGCGTTTCAGCCAGCTTAACTGCCGATTCCCCCTGAGCGCGAATCACCACTAGGCCCACCGTCAATCCAAGAATCGCGATGGCGCCCAGAGCGAGCGCGAAGCGCGGAACAAGAATGCGCGCGTTCAGCCGCCCGAGAAAATGTTTGTGCGGATCGGGCAGCGGTCCCAGCGGCGCGGGCGCGGCTTCCGGCTCGGCGCTCGCGAGCAGGCGAAGCTCGGCGCCGATTTCCGAGTATTCGCGCAGACGGGCTTTGCACGCTGCGCAGGCGGCAATGTGCCGGGCGGCATCCGGCGGAATGGTTTCGCCGTCGTGCAGCGCGGAAACAAAAGGTTGCGCTTCCTGGCAATTCATACGTCCTCCGCAATGGCTTCGCCTTTCCAGACGCGGCGGAAATTCCGGCGCGCGGCATGCAACCGCGAGCGCACCGTGCCCAGCGGAATCGCGAGCATTCCGGCCAGCTCCTGGTAGGAATAACCTTCAACTTCCCGCAGCCAGAGCAGGCTGCGTTCATCGGGAGCGAGGCGCTCGAGCGCGTCGGCAATGACCACCGCAGGGCCCTCGTCAATTGCCGCGGAGGGTTGCGGCGGCGTTTTCAGTTGCGCCCGCCGCCACCAGTCGGCGGCTCGTCGCGCGGCGATTCCAAACAGATAAGCCCGGGCCGAGCCGCGCGCGGGATCGAAACCGTTGCGCCGCAGCCAGAGTTCCATGAAGGCTTCATGTGCAATGTCTTCGGCGGCTCTCGAATCCGCTACCGAGCGGCGCAGAAAACTCAGCAGGCGCGAGGCGTGAGTGAGATAAAAGCGCTCGAAGGCCTGGCGGTCGCCGGCCTGCAGCCAGTCCGCGGATTTCGGAACGTCGGGCGCTGCGCTCATGGTTCCATTATGTTATTCGGTTTCGACGGGCGGAAGGTTCACGGGCGGCGAAAAAATTTGCGCGCGGCGCGCAAAATGTACCGCCCGCGTTTTGTGTCGGGGGTATCCCCGGACATATCGGAACGGGAAACACGTCGGGCTTGCACAGCACGCCACGCGGCAAGGGAAAGCAATTGCTTTTGGTCGAAGCTCCCGCACTTATCGAGTGCGCGCCAATAGAACCGGCTCCCGAAGGACTATAGGCGAGAATGGATCCTGCCTCGTCGGCTAGTGGCGGTCCACCGTGGCCTTACGCCTCCTACAGCGGTTGGGTCTCCTCCGGTTCGATACCGATCTGGTCGTTGACGGCGCAGCGCAACTTCTGCTTACACCCCGGATAACGCTCGGTGGTCTGGATCGAGACGTGACCAAGCAGAAACTGAATTTGATCCAATTCGCCTCCGGCTAATCGGCACAGCCTTGCCCAGCAGGTCCGCGATGACCCAATGCTCTTCCCTCAGAAGCGTGTGGAAGCTTGAGGTTTGTTCCTGAGAAGCTAGTGGCATATGATGGATAAGATCATGCGTTCATCAGGGACGTTCATGCCGTGACTGATAGCATTCCTGGGATCTCCAGCATACTTTGAAATGTTGCAGGCCCGTCTTTCATGATCTTGTTTTCCACCACTTGAATCATTATGAGCATTCTTACCAAGTCTTATATCGTTTCAGGAGGCACTCATGACAAAACTAGGGGGCATCCCCCGCCTGACACGCCGCAGGTTTGTGAAAGGCATGGCGGCCGGTGCAGCGATGGCCGCGTGTCAACCCTGACTCGTCGGTTCCGCTGGCGCCGCAACACCCCGATCCCATTACCCGCTTCCAGAGCTCTCGGGCACCCGGTTCAACCTCGCCATTGAATATGCTCCGGTCAATATCACCGGCAAGCCACGAATCGCCACGCTGGTCAATGGATCCCTTCCCGGCCCGATATTGCGGTGGCGGGAGGGTGACATCGTAACCTTGCGCGTCGCCAATCGGTTACACACCTCCGCTTCAATCCACTGGCACGGCGTTCTGGTACCCACCGGAATGGACGGCGTGCCGGGCATTTCCTACCCCGGCATCGCGCCCGGTACGACCTTCACTTATCGCTTCAAAGTGCGGCAGAGCGGCACGTTCTGGTATCACAGCCACACGCGCTTTCAGGAGCAAACCGGCTTGCATGGCCCGCTGGTCATCGAGCCGCGCAACAGCGATCCGGTCACTGCCGACCGTGATTACGTTGTGATGCTCTCTGATTGGACCGATGAAAATCCTGATGAGCTTTATAGCCACCTCAAGATGGGCGACGATTACTATAACTATCACAAACTCACCGTCGGCGACCTCCTCCATGATGTGTCCCATCACGGCATTGCGGCGACGCTCAAAAATCGCTGGGCATGGGGCGCCATGGAAATGAGCCCCCGTGACATCAGCGACGTCAGCGGCCGCCAGACAGGCGGGACTTACACCTACCTGGTAAACGGATTTCCGCCGGCCGCCAACTGGACGGGCCTTTTCAAGCCCGGTGAACGGGTGCGGCTGCGGTTCATCAACGGCTCGTCGATGACCTACTTCGACGTACGCATTCCCGGGCTGAAGATGACCGTGGTGGCCGCCGACGGCTCGAACGTCCAACGGGTCACGGTCGATGAGTTTCGGATTGGGGTCGCCGAAACGTATGACGTAATCATTGAACCGCACGAAGACGCCTATACAATTTTTGCTGAGGCCATGGATCGAAGCGGTTATGCACGCGCCACGCTGGCAGTTCGCGAAGAGCTGGCCGCCCCGATCCCGCCCATGGATCCGGTGTACAGCAGAACCATGGTTGACATGGGGATGGAAATGCCGGGCATGTCCGGAATGGGCGGCTCGATGAAATTGAATATGAAAGGCATCGGCATGAAGATGCCGGGGATGTCACACCAGGCCCCGGCCAGATTGCGGCCGGCTCCGCCCAACGCAACCGGGCAGACCGCTTACCCGCAGCCGCAGGACGTGCGCCTGAAGCTGGGTCCTGAGGTGGTCCATATCGCAAAGCATCCCACGGAACGGCTGAATGAACCGGGCGACGGACTCAATGACAACGGCCGCCGCGTCCTGACCTATGCCGACCTCGTGCGATTGGATCAGGGACCGCAAAATGCCATCTTTTCCGAGCGCGAGCCCGATGCTGAGGTGATGCTGCACCTGACCGGCAATATGGATCGCTATATTTTCGGGTTCAATGGCTTGACCTATGACCAGAGCGAGCCCGTGCGTTTCCCCAACGGGCAGCGCATCCGCGTGACGCTGATCAATGACACCATGATGGAGCATCCGATCCACCTGCACGGCATGTTCACGGAGCTGATCAATGGCGACGGACGCTTGCGTCCTTTGAAGCACACCATCAGCGTCAAGCCGGGTGAAATACTTCACTACTATGTCGATGCCACGGCAGTGGGCCGTTGGGCCTACCACTGTCACCTGCTGTACCACATGGCGGCGGGCATGTTCACGACCGCCATTGTTGCCTGATCCGGAGGAGCACTCTTGAAAACGGTTCTTCCCGTCGTCCTATCCGCACTCCTGCTGCCAATGGCCGCCATCGCCCAGCAGCAACCGACCAAACCCGGCTGGCCGCAGCCGGTCCAGAACAACATGTCATTCTGGAAAGTGCTGCTTAATCAGAACGAGCTACGCACGGGAAACGGCACCACAACCTACCGCTGGGACGGTGAGGCCTGGTACGGCAGCAATTTGAATCAGGTTTGGTTTCGGTCGGAAGGCAATCTGAACACAGGCAACGGCAAGTTCGACGATACTGAGGTGCAAGCGCTTTTTTCCCGGGCGATCACACGCTATTTCGATCTGCAAACGGGCCTGCGCCTTGACGTACAGCCAACTCCGGTCCGTGGCTGGCTGGCGTTTGGCGTCGACGGAATGGCTCCGTTTTCCTGGGAGATTGGAGCCTTCGGCTTCATCAGCGACGGCGGGCACGCCGCGGCTCGTTTCGATGGCTATCACGACATCAATTTGACGCAGCGGCTGATTGCTCAGCCTCAGTTTGAGGTCAACTTTTATTCCAAGAGCGACCCACGCCGTGCCATCGGCTCCGACTTGTCGGACCTCGACACAGGATTTCGTTTGCGATACGAGTTCCGCCGCCAGTTCGCACCTTACATCGGCATAACCTGCGAAAAGAAATTCGGTCAAACCGCCGATTTCGCCCGCCGCGAGGGGACTTCCGCAGAGGACTTCCGTATTGCTCTCGGTATCCGCACCTGGTTCTAAGCAGCGCAGCGTTCAAGTATCTCGAATAGATTGGGAGGTGATGATGAAGGGATTTCTACTGGGTGTCCTGATCACACTGATCGTGCTGGGGCTGGGCGTTTTCTTTTATTTGCGGATGGGTTTTCTAAACACACGAGCCGACGCCGCGCCGTCATCGTTTGAGACTCGATGGGCGATGCATTTTCTCGACGCCTCTGTGGGCCGCCATGCATCCGATCAGGCTGACCCGATCGAGGCTGGTCCCGCGAACCTGCTCGCAGGCATGGCGCTTTACAGAACCAACTGCGCGAGATGTCATGGCGCGCCCGATCATCCCGAAAGGAAGTTTGGCCACCCCTTTTACCCGCCGGCTCCGAACTTTGTGATGGAAGCAGCAGACATGCCTGAGAACCAGAACTTTTATATCATCAAGCACGGGATTCGGTATACCGGGATGCCCGCCTGGGAAAGTGTGCTGAGCGATCAGCAAATCTGGGAACTGACCACCTTTCTCAGCCACATGGACAAGCTTCCGCCGGCGGTCAGAAGAAATGGAACACACCGGTTGAATCTGCGACTGCCAGCCAACCTGTGGCACAAGACCTTCGTAAGTGATTAGCGGGGGGGAGGATCGAACTCCCGACCTAGGGATTATGAGACCCTCGCTCTACCACTGAGCTACCCCGCCATGACTCGCTGAGATGCTCACTCAGTTTAGGGCATGGAGCGCGCAACGGTCAATCACCAGGCGGCTGGCCGTGGCGTCCTGGGCAGGGTGCTGATAAGTTTGCCCGGTGTCCGGGCCGGTCACGATTCGGACGGGAACATGATCAACGCGGTCACTCTGACGGCGACGACCAACGTCACTTACGACGCCATGGACCGCGCCGTTGAGTTCGAGGTGGGCTCGGCCTACACTCAGATTGTTTACGGGCCGGGCGGCGGAAAATTCGCATTGATGAACGGGCAGACGCTGGCCAAGGCGTTTGTGCCGCTCGCCGCCGGAGCGGTTGCGGTTTACACCCCGAGCGGGCTTGCTTACTATCGCCATGCGGACTGGCTGGGCAGCTCGCGCCTTGCCTCGTTGCCGAGCGGAACGAACCGGGTCTATTACGACGGAGCCTACGCGCCCTACGGCGAGAATTATGCCGAAAGCGGAACCACGGATCGCTCGTTCACAGGCCAGGACCAGGACATGGTTTCATCGAGCTCTTATCCGCTGTATGATTTCACCATGCGCGAGTACAACGCCACCTGGGGCCGATGGATTTCGCCCGACCCCGCCGGCCTTGCGGCTGTCGATCCCACGAACCCGCAGACATGGAATCGCTACGCCTACGTCGGCGGCAACCCAATGAGCCAAACTGACCCGCTGGGGTTGTTCATTGCTGTTCCCACCGGGTGCTACGCTATAACCAACTCCCAAGGCATCGCGACGGGGGTAAATTGTCCATCGACTTTCACCGAGGTGATCGCCGGCGTCTGCCAAGCATTTGGGAGTTCGTACGCTGGTTGTCCGGTTCCGACCAACATCAACATGAGCGGTGGCGGCATGCCCGGCAACCCGCAGACAATGAAGAAGCCGAACTGCGATTGGATCCGGCAGCAGGGCGGGGCCAATGTTCCGGGCGACCCCCAGGGCATTGTCCGGTTCAGGTTCGACGCGAACGGATTGCTCAGTGGGATATCTGTCCTGTACAGCACGAGCTCGACGGCGAAGGTCGGCGCCGTCACGGTGTCGATCACCGCGGGTACTCGTGTTGGGTTTTCGTGGACAAACGGACCCGCACCGGGGAGTTTCCAGTTCGGCGCGACCCAGCCCGTGTCCGTAAGCGCCGGCGGGGTCAGCTTGACCCTCACGAGCATATCCTTTGCCGGATCATTCGACGTAGCCGGGCGTGCACACGGGTTGCCGTTCACTTCGGGACTCATCGACAACAAGCTGAACGGCAATCCATCCGCAGTGCTGGGTGCGACGGATTTCGCGAACTGGCTGGCACGGAACGCGGGCATTCCATGTGAAGAATTCTTACCCAGGCTAGATAGGAGTGTCAATTGAGGGTGTGGCCGAATTCGGGTGTCTGGTCCGTGGCTCGATTGTGTGTGCTTCTAGCCGGGCTTGCGGTATGCGGCGTGTACGCTGCAGCTATCTTCCAAGTTAAACGCGCTGACCTGCTGCCGTTGTTGAAGGCTGGCGGGTCGGCCTTCGGCGAGAGGGTGCTCCGATCCGCCTCCGCCGGGCGGTTTGCGTTCAATGGGAACGAACCTAGGCTGGAGGGAGCGTATCTGAGAAGCCTCGTCAATCAGTATGGCCTCGGCCGCATGGCCCGAAGGTACTACGCCGCCCATGGAAGGTTTCCGACAAGCACATCCGATCTGCTTCCCTACGGTCTGGCCCCCGCCGACGCCGTTGACCCCTGGGGACGCCCCTACCGGATCCATTCCGTCTCCCTATTCCGGCTGATGATTCAGAGTACTGGCCCGAGCGGAGTGAACAGGTGCGGAGAGTCGCCACCCCCTCGGCCATCGGCGGTGGGCCTCGACTATTACCTGGCAGGCGACAATCTGTGTGTCGTTTACAACATGAAAAAAGGGGGGAGCCCCACCCCTGCGCATTAGGCTGGCGGGTGGCGCAGACATTTGATTTTTAATGTCTGCGATCCCGCGAAGCGGGACAGGGTTTAGAATGGCGGCGTGCCGCACCCCAGGCGCTATTACGGCGAGAATCATCTTCACTTCCTGACGACCAGCACATATCATCGCGCGCGGATTTTCGATTCGGAACGATTCAAGCGGCAGTTTGTGGCGACGCTGGACGGGTGGCGCAGATGGCGGTCGTTTGCGGTCTGCGAATTCGCGGAGCGAAAGCTTTTCGCGTTCCAAATCGAAAATCCGAATCGGAAATCAGGCTTATGGCTGGAATCAAAGGACGCTCTTATCTGTGGAGCTTGCAGTGGATTTCATTTGAAGTCCCGAGCGCCAAGGGAGTGTACGTGATCCGCAACAAAGACGGCGCGGTTCTCCACGTCGGCAAAGGCAACGTCCGCGAACGCCTGCTGAGCCATTGGAACCGCAAATCCCCCGCCGACGCCTCAATCTGGGAGAACGTTTAAGAATTATCCCGAAAAGAACCGCGGACTTTGAAAGGCGCAAAGTCCACGCTACGGCTGACCGACAACCCC
>JBJKPU010000075.1:0-35062 GCA_046706005.1 Terriglobia bacterium
CCCACGAGGGCATGGCGATTCGATTCTCGGAAAGCGACGTGCGCGACATGGGACGCCAGGCTCACGGCGTGCGCGGCATCGATCTCGACAAGAACGATTACGTGGTGGGCATGGAAGTGGTGGGAGAAAAGGAACTGATTCTTTCCGTCACCGAAAAAGGTTACGGCAAGCGCACTCAAATCACCGAATACCGCCTGCAATCGCGCGGCGGCAAAGGCGTGATTAACGTCAAGACGGCGGAGCGCAATGGCCTGGTGGTCAGCTCGCTCAGCGTGACCGAAGAATCGGAAGTGATGATCATCAGCCAGCAGGGCAAAATCACCCGGCTCGACGCCGGCCAGATTCGCGAATCCGGCCGCTCGGCGCAGGGCGTGCGGCTGATCAACCTTGGAGAGGGCGATCAGGTTGCCGCCGCCTGTCTGATTCGCGCTGAGACCGGCGGCAACGGCGACGCCATCCAGCCCACGCTGATTCAATAAACTTTTCCGGCATCCTCCTCCGCGCCTTGGCGCGAAGTTTTCCTCCGGAGGCGAAGGTTGTCACCGACTCCACGTCGCGCTATGCTGAACTCTGCCATGCAACACGAAGTGGAAGCCAAAGAGCGGCGGCTGAGTGACGCGCTGAAGAGCGTTCCGTCGCTGGTTGTCGCTTATTCGGGCGGAGTCGATTCCGCCTATCTCGCCTACGCTGCCCATCAGGCGTTGGGCGGCAGGATGCTGGCCGTGACGGCGCTGAGCGCCAGCTACTCCCAGCGCGACCGCTCCGAAGCCCAGGCGGTGGTGGCGCGCTGCCGATTCCCGCACGAATTCGTGGAAACCGAAGAGGTTTCCGACCCGCGCTATCGCTCGAACAATCCCGACCGCTGCTTTTTCTGCAAGGACGAGCTTTTTTCGAAGCTCGACGGCCTGGCCACCGCGCGCGGTTTTGCCGCCGTCGCCTACGGCGTCAACGTGGATGACCAGGGCGACTGGCGTCCCGGCCAGCGCGCCGCCCGTCAGCATCAGGTACTCGCGCCGCTGCTCGATGCCGGGCTCACCAAAATGGACATCCGCGAGCTTGCGCGCCGCGCCGAAATTCCCGTCTGGAACCGTCCGGCTTCTGCTTGCCTCTCGTCGCGGATCGCTTACGGCATTGAAGTCACGCCGGAGCGGCTGGCCGTCGTCGAGCAGGGGGAAGAAGCGCTGCGCGCCCTGGGCTTCCGCCAGTTCCGCGTGCGGCATCATGACAAGCTGGTGCGCATCGAAGTCGCTCCGGAAGAATTGCCGCGCGCGCTCACGCCGGAGATGTCCCGCCGCTTCGTTGAAATCTTCAAGCCGCTCGGCTTCAGCTTCGTCACGCTCGATCTCGAAGGTTATCGCCGGGGCTCGCTCAACACACACCTGGTCAAGCTCGACGGCTGAAGCCGGCTCGCCGCTGTGTTAATCTCCTGTGAAAACGTTGCGAGGTGAAGCATGGTGAAGATGAGGGGCAGGATTTTTGCGGCGGCGGCCGGGACCATTCTTTTGCTTGCCGGGACGGCCATGGCTCAGATGAAAAACGTTTCCGAACGGCTGGGTTATCCCGCCGATTCCAAGCTGCTGATCATTCACGCCGACGATCTCGGCGTGGCGCACGCCGCTGATGAGGCAAGCTTCCGCGCGCTCGACACGCACGCCGTAACCTCCGCAAGCGTGATGGTTCCCTGCCCGTGGCTCACCGAGGTCGCAACCTATGCGCGCTCGCATCCTGCGGCGGACATCGGCATTCACCTGACCCTTACCAGCGAATGGGACGATTACAAGTGGGGTTCAGTCGCGCCGCGCGACCGCGTTCCGAGCCTGCTCGATCCGAATGGATATTTCTATTCCGACGTAGCGCCCTTTGCCGCGCACGCCAGGCCGGAAGAAGCTGAGATCGAGGTTCGCGCCCAGATTACGCGCGCCGAGGAAATGGGCATTCATCCCACGCACCTCGATATTCACATGGGCGCGCTGGCGGCAACGCCGCAGCTTTACGAGGTTCTCATCAAAGTCGGCCATGAAATGCATTTGCCTTTCATGGCGCTGCACACGAACCTGCCGCAATATGCTCCGATGATGAAGCTTCTTTCACCGAATGACATCGCCCTTGATTCCCTCGTCATGGCGGACGCTATGGTCCCGCCGCAACGCTGGCCCGAGTTTTACGCAAACGCCATCCGCAACCTGAAGCCCGGGTTGAATGAAATGATCGTTCACCTCGGTTACAACAACGCCGAGCTCGAAGCCATCACCGCCGGGCATCCCGCCTACGGCGCGGTGTGGCGCCAGCGCGACTTCAATGAAGTCACGAGTCCCGCCTTCAAGCACCTGCTCAAAGAAAACCATGTGATTCTGGTGGGCTGGAAAGATCTCGACAAGCTCGTCCAGTAACGCCGGGGCTCGCCGTCCGGCGGGAGCGGCGTCAGCTTCCTTCCTCCATAAGAAAGGTAGGCTTGACATTGCGGCGCGCGGGCCTTATATGTAGAGATTCTAGGTGTACTCAAATGGCTGAAGAGAAAACAGAACTCCTGAAGGGGACGCTTGACATGCTGATCCTCAAGGTTGTGGCGTTGGGGCCGATTCATGGTTACGCCATTGCCCAACGGATTCAGCAGATCTCGCGGGATTTTTTCCAGCTCCAGCAAGGCTCGCTCTATCCCGCTCTTCATCGCCTGGAGGACCGAGGGTGGCTGAAGGCGCAGTGGAAGGCGACGGAAACAGGCCGCGAAGCAAAGTTTTACGCGCTTACTGCCAAGGGCCGCAGGCAGCTGGAGGCTGAGGTCAAAAGTTGGCAGCAATTGACCGACGCGGTTGCGTTGATTCTTCGAACAGCGGAGTAGCGCCGACCTTCAGGTCGGCATGTGCCGGGCTGAAGCCCGGCGCTACACATTGATGAACAATTGCTGACCACTGAGGACTAAATCATGCGCTGGTATCAACGGTTTTTTCGGCGAGAGCGCACCGAGAAACATCTCGACGCTGAGCTGCGATTCCATCTCGAGCAACGAACCGCCGATCTTGTGGCTGGCGGCATGGCGCCGGAGGAGGCGCGCCGTCAGGCTCGGCTCGAGTTCGGAGGACTCGACCAGGTGAAAGAAGAATGCCGCGACGTCGGCGCCTCGCAAGTCATCGAAACGTTCCTCCAGGACATTCGCTATGGCCTGCGCCAACTTCGCCGCAATCCGGGTTTCACCGCAGTGGCCACTATTACTCTCGCCCTGGGTATTGCGGCCAACACGACCATTTTCAGCGCAGTCAGTTCGATTCTTCTGAGAAAGCCGCCCGTCCGAGACCCCGACCGTTTGTGCGTGTTGTCCTCGAAAGATGCGGCTTCGGGGCAGAACCTCTTTGGCGCTTCCGGG
The DNA here is from genome assembly GCA_046706005.1 of Terriglobia bacterium. Classification (GTDB taxonomy): domain Bacteria; phylum Acidobacteriota; class Terriglobia; order UBA7540; family UBA7540; genus JBJKPU01. Next base: position 3,362 of record JBJKPU010000075.1, read on the forward strand.
CCCGACTTCAAATCCTGGCAGAAGCAGAGCGACGTCTTTCAGGGCATGGGCACGGCTGAAACCCAACGGCCTTTCACGCTGACCGGCAAAGGCACTCCGGAACCGTTGCAGGGATGGCGAGTGACTCCAGGCTTTCTCAAAGTCCTGGGCGTGGCCCCGGCGCTGGGCCGCGGGTTTCTGCCGGGAGAAGGCCAAGCCGGAAAAAGCGACGTTGTCATTCTGAGCCACGCACTTTGGGTTGAGCGCTTCGGCTCAGACCCGGACGTGATTGGCAAGAACGCCCACATTGACGGCGAGACCTATACGATTGTGGGCGTCATGCCCGCCGGGGCCACGGCGCGAATGCCCTTTTTTCCGCCGCAGGTGTGGACGCCGCTGGTCTTCAGCCCCAAAGATCTCGCGCCCTCGGCCCGCGCCAATCATTATCTGAACTTGACGCTGGGCCGGCTCAAGCCGGGCGTGAGCGTGGTCGCCGCGCAGGCGCAGATGAGCGCCATCGCTCGCCGCCTGGCTCAGACCTATCCCGAGACGAACAAGAATGCCGGTGTATCGGTTCTGACCATGCAGGAATATTTCATTCGCATGGCCGGAATTCGTCCCGTTCTGATGGTGCTGCTGTCGGCGGTGGGATTGCTTCTTCTGACCGCCTGCGCCAACATCGCCGGTTTGCTGATGGCGCGCGGTGCGGCGCGTTCGCATGAGCTTGCGGTCAGGGCCGCGGTGGGCGCCGGACGCCTGCGCCTGATTCGCCAGTTGCTGATTGAAAGTTCGCTGCTGGCGCTCGCGGGCGGCGGAAGCGGTATCCTGCTGTCCGTTTGGGGAGTCAAACTTCTCCGCACCGGCTTCAGCTTCAACGAGTACGCAAGGCTGCAATCGCAATCCTTTCACCTGGATCACTGGACGCTGCTCTTCACCGCCGCTGTCTGTTTGTTCACCACCTTCGTTTTTGGTCTTGCGCCGGCGCTGCACGCTTCAAGAGTCAGTCCGGGCGACGCGCTCACCGAAGGCGGCCGCACGGGAACCGGCGGCGCGGCTCGCAGCCGTCTGCGCGGCATTCTAGTGTCAGCCGAGATTGCGATGGCCGTGGTTCTGCTCGCCGGTGCAGGAATCATTCTGCGCGAACTGCATCGCGAAGCGACTCAGGACCTCGGCTTTAATCCGCACCACCTCCTGCTGGTGGACCTTAATCTGAACAGTCCTCAATATAAAAGTCCGGCGGCCAAGTCGGCGTTTTTCCGCCAGGTGACGCAAAAGGTGCGGCAGCTTCCGGGCGTGCGGTCGGTGGGCGCAAGCATGGGTGTGCCGATGGAAGGCTCCTGGAGCACTCCGTTTGAGATTGCCGGGCAGCCGCCGCCGGGCGATTCAAACCGGCCATGGGTGGATTACTATTCGGCGGGCCCAGGCTACTTTCGCACCCTGGAGATCCCGCTACTCAAGGGCCGCGAGTTTTCCAGCTCTGACAGCGGCGACGCTCCCGTGGTGGCCATCGTCAATCGCGAATTTGCGCGCCGTTTTTTTCCCACGGGCAATGCTCTCGGCAGCCGGATCGCATTCGACACCGGAGATCACAAGCAGGCGCAGATTGTGGGCATCGTGGGTGACGTGAAGGATGATCCCGGCCAGTGGACTCCCAAGGCGCAGGTTTACGAGTCCTACCTGCAAATTCCCTTCGCGACGATGACTCTCGAAATTCGAACTGCGACATTGCCCACGTCGCTGGCTACCCTGGTTCGCCGCGCGGTCTGGTCGGTTGACAAGGAGCAGCCGGTCGGCGACATCCGCACCATGAGCGAAGCAAAAAGCATCGACATGGGCGGGGCGGTCATGATGGTCCAATTGATGGGAATCTTCGCCCTGCTGGCATTGATTCTGGCCGCGGTGGGAATTTACGGCGTGATCGCTTTTTCCGTAAACCAACGCACGCGGGAAATCGGCATTCGCCTTGCTTTGGGAGCGGACAAAACGGCGGTGGCAAAAATGATCCTGCGCCAGGGAGCATTGCTTGCGGCCGCGGGCTGCGGCATCGGACTGCTTCTAGCCGTTCCGCTTCCGCGCGTTCTCGCCGCCATCGGCGACCAGCCTACTCAGGGGCCGCTCGTCGCGCTCCTCGTAACGGCCATCGTCCTTCTTGTCTCGCTGCTCGCAACCTGCATTCCTGCCCGGCGCGCAACCAAGGTGGACCCCATGGTAGCGCTGCGATACGAATAATTTTCGTTGAGTTTTATTCCGGCCGGCCCGTAGCTGCTACGCTGCGAATTCTTTAGCAATCTTCAGGGTGTTCGCGTGGATGCGCACCGTGTCCTCGACCTTGTGCGCGTAGCCACCGGCGAGCGTCACGGCCACGGGCACGCCGCGCGCGCGCGCTTTTTCAAAAACCATTCGGTCGCGTTTGATCAGCCCGTCCAGGCTGAGCCGCAATCCGCCCAACTGGTCGTCCCAATAAGGATCGGCCCCGGCGATGTAAAAAATGATCTGCGGCGCGAACTTGGGAATGATTTCGTCCAAACTTTCGCGAAGCAGATCGAGATATTCCTGGTCGCGGACGCCGTCCGGCAAATTGACATCCAGCGAGCTGGGCGGCTTGGGCACGGGATAATTGTTCTGCTGGTGCATGGAAAACGTAAAGACTGAATGGTCGCCTGCAAATATGGCCGCCGTGCCGTTGCCCTGGTGGACGTCCAGGTCCACGGTCATGGCTCGCTCGATGAGCTTGTCTTTCTGCAGGCGGCGAATGGCGATGGCCACGTCGTGCAGCACGCAGAAGCCTTCGCCGTGATCGGGAAAGGCGTGGTGGAATCCGCCGCCGATGTTCGCGGCCACGCTGTCGCGCAGCGCTTCGCGCCCGGCCAGAATCGATCCCCCGGCCGAAAGCCACACGGCGCGAACCAGCTCCGCTGAATATGGAACTTCCATACGCAGAGTTTCCACGTGGCTCAGCTTGCCGTTTTTCAGTTTCCAGATGTAATCGCGGTCGTGAACCAGAGCAACGTCTTCATCCGTGGCCGGCTCGGGCGCGATGAAATCTTCCGGCTTGGCCACGCCTTCTTCCAAGAGCTGCTCCTTGGTCCGCCGGTATTTGACGGCCGGGAAGACGTGCGCGCCGAGGTTCAGGTCGTAATCGTCGGAGTAAACAAATTTCATGAGAAGGATCGGGTGACTATTCTACCGTCACCGACTTGGCCAGATTTCTCGGCTGATCCACGTCGGCGCCGCGCAGAACCGCCGTGTGATAGGCCAGCAACTGCAGCGGCACAACTTCGAGGATGGCGGAAAGCAGCTCATTGGTCGCCGGCAGAACGATGGCGTGATCGGCCAGCGGCCGAGCTTCGCGGTCGCCCTCGGTCACCAGCGCCACGATGGTGGCGCCGCGGGCTTTGGCTTCCTTGATATTCGATAGCGTGCGTTCGTACCGCTGCCGCGAATCGGCGTCGTTCCAGTCGCAGGTTGCGATCACGACGACCGGCATGCCGTCGGCGATCAGCGCGTTCGGGCCGTGCTTCATTTCGCCCGCCGGATAAGCCTCGGCGTGAATGTAGGAGACTTTCTTCATCTTGAGCGCGCCCTCGAGCGCCACGGGAAAATGCACACCGCGTCCCAGATAAAGAAAATCGGAAGAGCGGTAGAAGTGGCGGGCAAGTTCCTCGAATTCCTCATCCTTTTGCAGCACGGATTCGAGCAGCCGGGGCAGCGCCGTCAGGCTGGTCAGCAGCGATTTGGCGTCGGCCAACTGAACCACATCGCGAAGCTGCCCGAGGTAAACGGAAAAAAGATAGAGCGCCGTCAGTTGTGCCGCAAAAGTCTTGGTCGAGCCCACGCCGATTTCCGGGCCCGCGTGCGTGTAGATGGTTCCGTTGGCTTCGCGCGGCACCATGCTGCCCAGCACATTGCAGATGGCGAGCGTCTTGGAACCTTTGGCCTGAGCCTCGCGCTGCCCTGCGATCGTGTCCGCCGTCTCGCCCGATTGCGTCAGGAGCACCGTGAGCGTGTGCGGATCGACCAGCGGATCGCGATAGCGGAATTCCGAAGCGTAATCCACTTCGGCCGGGACGCGCGCCAGCCGCTCCAACATCAGCTTGCCTGCCAGGCCGGCGTGTCGCGACGTTCCGGCGGCGACGATCATGATCTCGCGGAAAGCGCGGAAATCATCTTCGGTGATTTCCATCTCGTCCAGAAAAATCTGGCCCGATTCCGGCGAGACGCGCCCCAGCGCGGTGTCACGGACGGCGCGCGGCTGTTCGTAAATTTCCTTCAGTGTGAAGTGCTTGAAGCCGCCTTTTTCCGCCAGGATGGGATCCCAGGTGATGTGCTGCACGCGGCGCGTGACGGGACGGCCGTCGAAATCGGAGAGCGTGACGCCCTCGGGCGTGAGTACGGCCACGTCGCCGTCGGCGAGGAAGAACAGATCGCGAGCATGATAAAGAATCGCCGGCACGTCGCTCGCCACCAGGTATTCATCTTTGCCCAGTCCGATCACCGCCGGTGGTCCCTGCCTGACCGCGACGATTTTGTTCGGGTCCCTGGTGGAAATGATCGCCAGCGCAAAAACGCCCGCCAATCGTTTGACGGCGGCGCGCACGGCGTCCTCAAGATTCGGCGCACTCGCGTCCGGCGCCGTCGAGTCCAGATATTTCTCCACCAGGTGGGCGATGACTTCCGTGTCAGTTTCGGTTTTGAAGGAATGTCCCTCGGCGGCGAGTTCCTGCTTCAATTCCGAATCGTTTTCGATAATGCCGTTGTGGACCAGCGCCACCGTTCCGTGGCAATCCACATGCGGATGCGCATTTTCCACTGTGGGCGCGCCATGCGTGGCCCAGCGCGTGTGCCCGATGCCGTAAGTGCCGTCGAGCGGATCGAGTCGAATGACTTCCTGCAGATTCCTCAGCTTGCCCGCCGAGCGCCGAACAGTAAGTTCCGATCCCTTGATCACCGCGATGCCCGCCGAGTCGTAGCCGCGGTATTGCAGCCGCTGCAAGCCTTCCAGCAGCACGGGCACCACTCGCTTGTTGCCGATATATCCGATAATTCCGGACATGGATTTGCTTCCGGGGTGGAGCTGATTGTCTCAGGCAGGCTTAGCTTCGGTGATTCCTCGGCAAGCACAGGCCCATAGCGCATTATAGCAAAGCGGCCATGCGCAGCCGGCCGGAGAAGGTGGAAAACGTTGACCTACGTCCGGTACGACGCGTTGATCAGAATATAATCGGCCGTGAAATCGCACGTCCAGACGCGCGCTGCGCCCTTGCCCGCGTGAAGATCCACGCGGATAGTGAGCTCTTTCTGGTCGAGTTCACGCTTGGCGGCGGCTTCATCGAAGCGCGCGTCGAGCCCGCGCCGGCACAACATCAAATCGTTGACGCGGATATCCACGCGCGTGGCGTCGAACTTCGCGCCTGAATAGCCCGCCGCGCAAATGATGCGTCCCCAGTTGGGATCGCTGCCCGCGATGGCTGTTTTGACCAGCGGCGAGTTGGCAATGGCGCGCGCCACTCGGTCGGCGTCGCGGGCGTCGCGCGCGCCGCGCACTTCGATGGTGGCCAGCTTGCTTGCGCCCTCGCCGTCCTGCGCAATCATTTTGGCGAGCGACCGACAAAGTTCCGTCAGGCCGGATTGGAACCAGCGTCCCGCCGGCGTTCCCGGTCTGACCGGGACGCCCGCCGCGCCGTTTGCGAGAATCAGCACGGAGTCATTCGTGGAAGTGTCGCCGTCCACTGTGATGCAGTTGAAGGATTCGCCCACGGCGGCGCGCAGCATTTTCTGCAGCGCGGCCGGCGCGACGGCGGCGTCGGTGGTAAGAAAACTCAGCATCGTCGCCATGTGCGGATGAATCATGCCCGCGCCCTTGGCCACGCCCGCAAGGTGCACCGCCTTGCCGCCGTATTCCGAGCACAGCACGCAGGATTTTGGGCGCGTGTCCGTGGTCATGATGGCGTGCGCCACTTCCACGGCGTTTTCCGCCGACAGGCTTGCAACAAGCGGCGAAACCTTTTGCAGGATCAGTTGGGAGCGCAGCGGCACGCCGATTACGCCCGTCGAGCAGACCAGCACTTGGTCCGTCCGGACGCCCAATTTTTTCGCGGCGGCTGCGGCTGTCGTTTCGGCAGCACGTTGGCCGGCGCGGCCCGTGCAGGCGTTGGCATTGCCGGAATTCGCGATGATAGCCTGGGCATGCCCGCGGCTCTTTGCCAGGTGCCGGCGGCAAAGTTGAACCGGCGCGGCGGCGGCCAGATTTGTGGTGAACATTCCCGCCGCGGCGGTTCCCGGAACGTTCGAGACGATGAGGGCCAGGTCGAGTGCGCCCGCCTTCTTCTTGAACCCGACCGCCGTCGCCGAGGCGGAAAATCCCTGCGGACTGGCCAGATGGCCTTCGATGGTTTGCCAACGGTTCATCGTTTTCATCCTTCGTTCAGGCGGATTTCGAAACCGTAGTCTAGCAGAAACTTCGATGTGCGGGGTTCAGTGCTTGGGCGGCGCGGGTTTGACGGGTTGCAGTTCGATGATGCCCCCGCCGGTGGGAAGCTTGCGCGCCGGCATGGGACCGGCCACCTTAATCGTCTGAAGACTCGCCTGGCAGGCCTGCAGCAACACCTGAGCTTCGCTGTCGCCGGTCGAGCAATCGGCTTCAATGATGCGGTCGGGGGAGATGATGTGCGCCGTGACCATGTAGCCGTCCTGATCCGAATATGAGATCAGTGCCGCGTCGCGATTCTCAATTTGCAGATGCTGGAAATTGTAATTCGGGATGTTTTCGTAAGTCCCGCGCGTCTCCCAAGTGGCCAGCAGTTGCTGCGAGAATTCCGAAGCCGCATCCGGGTTCGCCTGCGAGGTGATGGTGAGGACGGGTCCCGTGTGGAACACGGAGCGGCGGTAAATCTTTGTTCCGCCGGGAAAATCCTGGACCGACCCGTAAATGGCGCGGGCGACCTGCATCTGGATTCCGAGTTTGTCGTTGCGATAGGGCAGGAGCTCGGTCATCTTGTTCGCCATGTTGTAACGATGGTGCGGCCACCATTTGACCAGAACGTATTCACCGAGCACAGCTCCGCCGCCGAACAGCACAATGCCCGCCGCCACAATCAGTTGAATTGGAATCTTCTTTTTCATGCAACACTCATTTTAGCCCGCCGCCAAGTGGCTCGGCAATGGCTGCGCTGCAAAGCCTGAGAGGTCCAATTCGAAGCACAGCGCTCCCGGGATCGGGTTTTGCATATAAGGTTCGACCTGCTTGAAGCCCAGAGCTCGGTAAAGAGTCAGAGCTGGTTGCATTGAAGGCAGAGTGTCCAGATACATCCGGTCGTAGCCGATGACGCGAGCATTCTTGATGGCGGCCAGGGCCAGCTTCCGCCCAATCCCCCTGCCGCGAAACACCGGCCGCAGGTACATTCGCTTCAGCTCGCACGCGCCCTTTGCAAACTTCCGGAACGCGCAGCAGCCTGCGGCCTGCTCATCTTCGAGAGCCAGATAAAGGCGGCCGCCGGGCGGCGCATATTCGCCGGGCAGCCCGGCCATCTCAGCTTCAAAAGTCCGGAAGCAGGGTTCGGCCTTCGTCGCGTCTGAGTATTCGCGCATCAGCGCGCGCGCCAGTTCAACTTGTTCCGTCGTTTCCGCGAGTTCAATCTTCAGCATCAGCTCTTACTGCACTTGAATCAAAGGCTCGGTTTTTTCGATCATTTCGCCGATTTCACTTGCGGGAACGCCGCGCTCACCGAGCCACGCCAGCAGATCGGCGACCTTGGCGGCGCTCACCGGCAGCAGCAATCCGCCCGAAGTCTGCGGATCGTAAAGCAGATTGCGAATTTCTTCCGGAATGCCTTCAGTGAATCGAACACAGCCTGCGACGAATTCCGCATTGCGCTTCAGCCCGGCGGGCAAAAACCCCTGGCGCGAGCACTCGACGGCGCCGGGCAGGAATTCCAGCCGCGCGGTATCGAGAACCAGGCTCACCTTGCTGGCGTGCGCCATTTCATGAGCGTGGCCGAGCAGTCCGAAACCGGTGATGTCCGTGGCGCCGCGCACGCCGAATTCCACCGCCGCCCCACCCGCGGCGCGATTGAGCGCCAGCATGGAATCGCTTGCGGCACGCACCCAATCATCGGCCGCTTTGCCCGCCTTGAGAGCGGTTGAGATCACGCCCGTGCCCAGCCTCTTGGTCAGCACCAAACGGTCGCCCGCCTGCGCGCCCGCGTTCGCCAGAATGCGTTTCGGATCCACCACGCCCGTGACCGCATATCCGAATTTCATTTCGTCGTCCGCGATCGAGTGCCCGCCGATCACCGCGCATCCGGCTTCCTGCATTTTTGCGAGGCCGCCTGCGACGATGGCTTCCAGAATTGCCGGGTCGCGCCCCGAGTTGGGAAATCCGACGATGGAAAGCGCCGTCACCGGCCGCCCGCCCATGGCGTAAATATCGCTCAGCGAATTCACGGCGGCGATCTGGCCGAAGGTGTAAGGATCGTCCACGACAGGCGTGAAGAAATCCACCGTCTGGACGAGCGCCAGATCGGGCGCCAGTTGATACACTCCGGCGTCGTCGGCGGTATCGAAGCCGATCAGGACGTTGGGATCGGTTTGTTTCGGCAGCTTGGCGAGAATCGAGCCCAAAATACTTGGGCTCAGCTTCGCCGCTCAACCCGCCGCTTTCACCATCGCGGTCAGCCGCGTTCGATCATCCATAGCGACTTGATTATAAGCGTCGCGCCCGCCAAAGCCAATGCGCGCGAATGTCTCCAGCCCAATTGATCCTGGTCCGCCGGGCTATGCTCCTGCCTGCGGGCAAACTGCGTCCCACTCAAAGCACTTCCACTGTTACAATCGCGCATGAGGCAATTGTCCGAGCGGAGAGCAAGCCATGTTTCCATTTCACGGTGTGGACTTTATTGAAATCGATTCTCAGTTCAACGATCAGGAAAAGCTGGTCCGGCAGACGGTGCGCGAGTTTGTCGAGAAAGAAGTGATTCCGCACATTGAGCAATGGAGCCGCGACGCCAAATTCCCGCTGCATCTCGTTCCGCAGATGGCGGAGCTTGGTTTTTACGGCGCGAACCTCACCGGCTACGGCTGCGCGGAAATGTCGAACGTCGAATACGGCCTGATCATGCAGGAACTCGAACGCGGCGACAGCGGTCTGCGCAGCTTCGTCAGTGTGCAGGGGGCGCTCGTGATGTATCCCATTCACGAATACGGAAGTGAAGAGCAGCGGCAGAAGTGGCTGCCCGCGCTGCAGCAGGGCAAAGCCATCGGCTGCTTCGGCCTGACCGAACCCGACTTCGGCTCGAACCCCGGCGGCATGCGGACGCGCGCCGTGCGTGACGGCGCAGATTATGTTCTGAACGGCGAAAAGGCATGGATCACGAACGGCACCATTGCGGATGTCGCCGTGGTCTGGGCGCGCACGGACGACGGCATTCGAGGCTTTCTGGTTGAGCGCGGCACGCCCGGCTATTCGGCGCGTGACATCAAAGGCAAAATGTCGCTGCGCGCGTCGGTGACTTCCATTCTTTCGCTTCAGGACGTTCGCGTACCCGCCACGAATATGCTGCCCGCCGCCAAAGGATTGAAGGCCGCCCTATCCTGCCTGACGCAGGCGCGCTACGGCATCGGCTGGGGCGTGATTGGCGCGGCCATGGCGTGCTACAACGAATCGCTCGAATACGCCAAGGCGCGCAAGCAGTTTGACGACCGGCCCATCGCCAGCCACCAGATGATTCAGGAAAAATTCGCCGAGATGATTACGGAAATCACCAAGGCGCAACTGCTGGCGCTGCACGTGGGCCGGCTCAAGGACCGCGGCCGCGCCGATTACGCGCACGTTTCCATGCTGAAGCGCAACAACGTGAAGATCGCGCTCGATGTGGCCCGCGCGGCGCGCGACATTCTGGGCGCGAACGGCGTGGCCGACGAATATCCGATTTTCCGCCACATGTGTAATCTGGAATCGGTTTTCACCTACGAAGGCACGCACAACATGCACACGCTCATCGTCGGCGAGCGCGCCACCGGAATCGCCGCTTATAAGTAAGTAAGAGTCCAGGAATCGGAGGAAATTTCATGCCAGATCAATCGTGGCCGTGGCCGGATTCGCTCGACGCGCTGGTCGCTGCCCCCGCGTACCATGCTCTCCTTCTTGAAAATGACCGCGTCCGTGTGCTCGACACGCGGATTCCGGTCGGAGAGACCGTTCCCTTGCACACTCATCGCTGGCCGAGCGTGTTCTACGTTTTAAGCTGGGGAGATTTTATTCGGCGCGATCGTGAAGGAAAAGTCACGGCGGACAGCCGCGCCGGCAAGGCGCCCGCGAATGACACGTTGTGGGTCGAGCCGTTTCCTCCGCACACGCTGGAGAACGTCGGCGCAACCGACATTCGCGTCATCAGCGTGGAATTGAAGTCCCTCGAATAGGAAATCCAATTTTGCGAGGTGAGCCATGAGCGGCCGCCGCACGATCAAGCGCCGAAGATTTCTCCAGGATTCCGCCGCCCTGCTCGGCGCAGGCCCGTTGCTCGAAGGCGGCCTGCGCGCGCTTGATGCCGCTCCGGAAGGCGAAGCTTCTCAAGGCGCCGGGCGCGCCACGCTGCAACTCGACGGCGAGTGGCAGATCGCGGACAGCGTCGGCGCGGACGAAATTCCCTCCGCATTCACGCACACCGTGCCCGTGCCGGGGCTGGTTCATCTGTCGCAGCCGCCGTTTCCCGACGTTGACCTGTTCGAAAGCCGCGAGAACATCTGGGATCGCGTCAACCAGGGAGAATTGCCCAAAACCGCGTGGACCTCGCTCGCTCCCGGCGTGCGCGGCATTTCACATCAGAAGCGGAACTATTTCTGGTACCGCAGGAAATTTCACGCCCCCGCCCGCCGGCAGGTGGCCATTCTCAAGATCGCGAAGGCGCAATTCGGGACCGCCGTCTGGCTGAACGGAAAGAAAGTGGGAGAGCATCTGGGCTGCTTCAGCGCCGGCCGTTTCAACGTCACCTGGGCGCTGGACTGGCAGGGAGAAAACGAACTGATCGTTCGCGTCGGTGCGCACCCCGGAGTGCTTCCGGCCGGCGTCCTCGCCGGAACGGATTTTGAAAAACGCAAATGGACGCCGGGCATCTACGACCGCGTGGCGCTTTTTCTGAGCGACAATCCTGCCATCGAATCCGTTCAGGTGGCGCCGCGCATCGCCGGGCCGGAAATCCTGGTGCAGGCTTCGGTCAGGAACGACGCTGCCACGCCCTGCGAATTTGACTTGACGTTCCACGTTCGCAACTGGAAATCGCAGCAATCCGTTGCCCGCGACGCGCTTCGCGGCCTGAAGCTCGATCCGCACGAAACCCGAACCTTCACGCACACCATTCCCGTTCCCAACGCCACTATGTGGACTCCGGAAAATCCCTTCCTCTACACGCTGGAGACGCACACCGGCGGCGACAGCGACGTTTCGCGCTTCGGCATGCGGGAGATTCGCTTTGACACGGCAACCAAGCGCTCGCTTCTGAACGGGAAAGTTTATTTCTGGCGTGGCTCCAACATCACGCTTCACCGCTTTTTTGAAGATCCTGATTCCGGCTCGCTTCCCTGGGACGAGCAGTGGCTGCGCAAGCTGCTGATCGAAATTCCCAGGCAAATGAGTTGGAACTCATTCCGATTTTGCATCGGTCCCGTGCCGGAGCAGTGGCTGGAAATTGCGGATGAGGCCGGCCTGCTGATTCAAAATGAATTTTTCGTGTGGACCGGCAGTCCCTCCTGGACGGGCGGATATCGCACGCCCGATTGGGACGTGGATAATCTGATCCAACAGTACGGCGAGTGGATGCGCGACAACTGGAATCACCCCAGCGTGGCCATCTGGGACGCCACAAACGAAACGCTCGACGACGTTTTTGCCTCGCGCGTGATTCCCGCCGTGCGCCCGCTCGATCTCTCTCATCGCGCCTGGGAAAACAGTTACAACGGACCGCAGGGGCCGGATGATCCCGTCGAGGACCACCCTTACCAGTTCATCAAACTTTGGGACGCGCCGGGCGAGGCCTTCCGGATGACGGATCTCGAAAACAAGCCCGGACTGACGCCCGATGGCGACCGGCCCGCCAACGGCCACGCCATGATCCTCAACGAATATGGCTGGCTCTGGCTCAACCGCGACGGCTCACCCACGCGGCTGACTGAAAAAGTTTACGCCAAGCTCCTGGGGGCGAAAGCGACCGCCGAAGAACGGTCCGCGCTCAACGGCTACCTGCTCGCCGGCCTGACCGAGTTCTGGCGCGCCTATCGCCAATATGCCGGCGTGCTGCATTTTGTCTATCTCACGGCTTCTTATCACGGCGCCTACACCAGCGATAATTTTCTCAACGTGAAAACGCTCGAACTCGATCCGCATTTCAAGGATTACCTGGGCGAGGCGTTCAAGCCGCTCGGCCTCTACATCAATTTCTGGCAGCCGGCGCTCGAAGCCGGCGCAAAGCGGCGATTCTTTGTGATGGCCGTCAATGACCAGAACAAAGCCGCGCGTGGCAGCCTGGTTCTTTCGCTTGAAACCGAAGCCGGCCGGACGGCCGCCAGCCGCACATTGGCTTTTGAACTTCCGGCTCTCGGCCAGCAGACTTTTTATTTTGATATGGAATTGCCCGCAACGCCCGGCAACTACTTGCTCAAAGCCGCCGCTGACTCGCACGGAAGTTCGTCGCCAACTCTCAGCCGCCGCAAAGTCGTTCTCACCGAGCACAAGCCGTAGCGCGCTTATTCCCGAATCAGTTCTTTACGGTCAGCACGATTTTCCCGCGCGTATGGCCTTGCACGCCGCGCTCGAAGGCCTCCCTGGCGCGGGCTAGAGGAAATGTTTCGGCAATAACCGGCTTGAGACTTCCGGAATCAATGCGGCGGGCGATTTCAGTGAGATCGTCGCGGCTGGGCTCGACGACAAAGAAGATTCCGCGCGCGCCGAATTCTTCGGGTTTGCCGGCGGCAATCGGCGCCGTGAGCGCAATCAGCGTGCCGCCCGGCCGCAGCACTTTCCAGGAGCGCTCTTGGGTGTCTCCGCCGATCGTGTCCAGAACAAGATCGACGTTGCGCAATTCCTTTTCAAACCGCTTCACGCTGTAATCAATCACCTCATCCGCGCCCATTTCGCGCAGGAAGGCCGCATTGCGCGCGGAACCTGTGGCGATCACCTTTGCGCCGCGCCAGCGCGCCAGTTGCACCGCGAATGAGCCCACGCCTCCCGCGCCGCCGTGTATCAGCACGCTCATGCCCGGCTCGAGCCCGCCGTGACGGAAGAAGGCCTGCCAGGCCGTCAGCGCCGAAAGCGAAACGGCCGCCGCCTGAACGTGACTCAGGGTCTTCGGTTTCAACGAAAGATTTGCGGCGCGCACGGCCACGGATTCCGCCGCTGCGCCGTTGCGAACAAAATCGCACAGCCCGTACACGGCGTCACCAGTTTGAATTCCCTGCGCTTCGGGGCCAAGTTGAACAACGACTCCGGAAACTTCGTGTCCCGGAATGCTCGGAGTCCTGTCCGTGCCGTCCGCATTCTGGTAGGTTGCCGCCCAGGTAAGCTCCGCCGGGGTGATTCCCGTGGCGTGGACCTCGACCAGCGCATCGCCCGCATTGAGTTGCGGCGCGGGCGCATCTTCATAGACGAGCTGCTCCGGCCCGCCGCGAGCATGCATCCGAATCGCCTTCATCACGAATTTCTCCGCAACTTCATGTTCTTGCACGTCACCCATTCAAGACTTTCATTCCGCGTTCCGGATAGCGCTCGCCGGCGGCTACGCCCTGCGGAGCAATTTCATTAATGCGCGCCAGGTCATCCGCCGTGAGCGAGATATTCGCCGCCGCGATGTTTTCTTCCAGATGCGCAATGCGGCTTGCGCCGGGAATGGGGATGATCTCTTCGCCCTGCGCGAGCACCCAGGCCAGCGCCAGTTGCGCGGGAGTGCAGTTCTTCGCGCGCGCCATTTCTCCCACGCGTTTCACGAGGTCAAGATTCTTTGCGAAGTTTTCGCCCTGGAAACGCGGGTTCATGCGTCGCCAATCATCCGCCGCCAGATCTTCAGGCGATTTGATTTTGCCGCTCAGGAATCCGCGGCCGAGCGGGCTGTAGGGAACGAATGTGACGCCCAGTTCTCGGCAGGCGGGCAAAATCTCGTCTTCCGGGTCGCGGCTCCAGAGCGAATATTCGGTTTGCAGCGCCGAAATAGGATGAGTCTTGTTCGCGCGGCGCAGCGTCGGGGCCGAAGCTTCCGAAAGGCCGAGGAACCGCACCTTGCCTTCCTCGATCAGGCGCGACATCGCGCCCACAGTTTCCTCGATGGGCACGCTCCGGTCCACGCGATGCTGGTAGTAGAGATCAATATGATTCAACGCCAGGCGTTTCAGGCTGGCGTCGCACGCCTTGCGAATGTATTCCGGCCGTCCGTTGATTCCGATGAATTTTCCTTCCTCGTCGCGCACGTTGCCGAACTTGGTGGCGAGCGTCACCCGATCGCGCCGCCCTTTGAGCGCCCGGCCGACCAGTTCTTCGTTGCGGCCTCTTCCGTAAATGTCTGCCGTGTCGAGAAATGTCACGCCCAAATCGAGCGCGCGATGAATCACGCCGATCGATTCCTGATCGTTCCGCGGGCCGTAAAATTCCGACATGCCCATGCAGCCCAGGCCCTGCGCTGAAAGATTCACAATGCTGTGTCCCAGCTTGCGATGTTCCACGATGACCTCCTTTTCTGTCCCGCCGCCCAATGCCCGCGTTCATGCAGGAGAAGAGCGGCAAAACTCCCTGCCTCCGGCGCATGTGACGGGCGGCACCTTCGCGCCATTGAATTCCGTTTCCCCATCAGCATAGCGCAAAAACCGGATGCAGAAGATGCCTTCCGCGGGAACGTCTGATTCTCGACGGTCATTCGCGATGCGTCGTGACGGGCAAAAGGCTAAACTGGAGGGGGAAAAGCTCGCGCGGCTGGAACCTTCTGCGGCGCGAATGCGTATTCCCCAACAGGAGGAACCTGTCATGTCCACATCACCTCAACCGCCCGCTCCGCCTGCCCCGCCCCGCTCCCGCAGTCACGTGCTGGCCATCGTCCTGATTATTCTGGCGATGATGGTCGCGGCGTCGGTTGCGGCCATCTGGTTCGGCGTGGAGTTGATCAAGCACAACGTTCAGGTCCAGGTGACGCAGCAGGGCGAGAAACGCAAAGAGGTCAACATCAAGACGCCGGTTGGCAATTTCCAGGTCCGCAAGGGCGAGGACACCACCGAAGCCCAGCTCGACCTGCCGTTCTATCCCGGCGCATCGCGCGTGAAGGACGATGATGACGGCGGCGTGGGGCTCAGCTTCAATTTCCCCGATCAGAACGACGTGCGCATCTACGTCGCCAAATTTCAGACGTCCGACGCGCTCGATACCGTCCGTGATTTTTACGGCTCCCGCATCGGCGACGACGTCACCCAGTTCACCGTGAAAGACAGGGACGGCAAGACCATGCTTAAGGTTAACAGGCTGGATGAGTCAAAGTTCAAGCTGGCGAGCGACAAGAACGCCGCGAGGGATGAAGGCAAGATTACCTTCGAGATGAAGCATCACGATGAGGACCGGATCGTCTCCCTCGAGCCACGCGACGGCGGCACACGCATTACGCTGGTTCACGTTCTCCACACCAAGGCGGAAGCGAATTGAAAGGAACCGAACCCGGCAGACGGGAATAAGCTTCCATCACCAGCATCCAAAAAGCGCCGATGCAGCCGACCTATGCAGCTCACGATTGAAGGCGCGAGCAAGCTTTATCGGGGCAAAGTGTGGGGCCTGCGCGGATTCAGCCTCGCGTTGGGTCCGGGCGTTCTGGGTTTGCTGGGGCCGAATGGCGCCGGCAAGTCAACGTTGATGCGCATTCTCGCCACGCTGACCCGGCCCACTGAAGGCCGCGTGCTCTGGAACGGTGTGAACATCGCAAAGTCTCCCACGGCTTTGCGTTCCGTCCTCGGCTATCTCCCGCAGGACTTCGGCGTTTATCCGAACCTCACAGCCAAGGAATTTCTCGAATATCTGGCGGCGGTGAAAGGCGTGGAGCCTTCAGCCGCCACACGGAGAATCACTGAGCTGCTGGAACTCGTGAATCTGACGGATGCCGCCCGCCGTCCTCTGGGCGGATTTTCCGGCGGCATGCGCCAGCGCGTGGGCATCGCTCAGGCGCTCTTGAACGATCCCAGCCTGCTGATCGTGGATGAGCCAACGGCCGGTCTCGACCCGGAAGAGCGCGTGCGCTTCCGCAACCTGCTTTCGGAACTCGCCGGCGAGCGGATCGTCATCCTCTCCACGCACATCGTTTCCGACGTGGAAGCCGTTGCCACTTCCATTGCCCTCATCGACCACGGCCAATTGGTCGTCCACGGCGCGCCGGAGTCGCTCCTCGAATCCGTCGGCGGCCGGGTTTGGGATTTCGTTGTCCCCAGCGCGGAGCTTGCCGCGTTGCGCTCGAAATTTCTGGTCAGCAACGCCGCGCACCGCAGCGACGGAGTTCATGCCCGCGTCGTCTCCGTCGAGGCGCCGGGTCCTTCCGCGCGCCCGGTTGAGCCGTCGCTCGAAGACGCTTATTTGAATGCCCTGGCCGCCCATCGCCAGTCTGCCCACTCGCCG
Source organism: Terriglobia bacterium (assembly GCA_046706005.1). Classification (GTDB taxonomy): domain Bacteria; phylum Acidobacteriota; class Terriglobia; order UBA7540; family UBA7540; genus JBJKPU01. The sequence continues at coordinate 19,962 of JBJKPU010000075.1, forward strand.
GGAGGCGCAGCTTGAACGCGCGCGCCATCTACCACATTGCCCGCGCCGATTTTCTCGAGCGCGTCCGCCGTTACAGTTTCTTCGTCACCGTGCTGTTCGCCGCTTTCCTCGGCTATGCCACGGCCACGGGCCGGATCGCCCTCCATCTGGGCAAGTTTCGCGGCGTTTACACTTCCGCCTGGATCGGCATCAACATGGCGCTGGTCGCCACCTGCTTTCTCTCGCTTGTGGGCTTTTACATCGTCAAGAACGCCATCGATCGCGACCGCACAACGCGCGTCGGCGAGATTCTCGCTTCAACGCCGCTCACTCGCTCCGGCTACCTGCTGGGCAAATGGCTCAGCAATACGACGGTTCTCGCGGCGCAGGTTCTGATTCTGGCGGTCTCTTCCGTCGTCATGCAATTTGTGATTGCGGAAGATCCGCACGTCGATTTGTGGGCGCTGCTCGCGCCGTTTCTGCTGCTGGCTCTGCCCGCCATGGCTTTCACCGGCGCAGTCGCCGTGCTGTTTGAATCCATGCCCGTGCTTCGAGGCGGCATCGGCAACGTGGTCTGGTTTTTTGCATGGGCTATGGGCATTGGAATTGCCGGTCTTACAGGCGTTGAGTGGCTCGATTTCACGGGACTCCTGGCGGCGATGAAAAGCATCTCCAGCGCCGCTCGCGCCGCCATTCCCGGCTATAACGGCGAATTCGAATTCCAGATCAGTTCTCCGCAGCACACCGTCGTCGCCGGCAATCTGCGCTGGCACGGATTGCGATGGGGCCTGCCGCTGCTTGCGATGCGCCTGGAATGGCTCGGCGTCGCGCTGGCGCTCGTCCTGCTCGCCACGCTCTTTTTTGACCGATTCGATCCCGCGCGCCGCCGTTCGCCCTCTCGCGCCGGCAGAAAGAAGGTTGCCGATGCCGCAAGCACGCCGTCGGATTCAGCGGGCGCAACCGCCCGGGCATCCCAAAAGCTTTCTTCAGTTCATTTGACGCCGCTGTCGAATGTTCGGAATTGGGGAATCGGTCGAATGCTCTCGGCGGAACTGAAGCTGGCGCTCAAGGGCCAGCCCTGGTGGTGGTTCGCCGTGGCCGCCGGAATTTTCGTGGCGGAATGCGCCGCGCCGCTCGCGATTTCCCGCGGGCCGCTGCTGACCGCGGCCTGGATCTGGCCCATTCTGGTCTGGTCGGCGATGGGCGCGCGCGAGGCTCGGCACGGAACCAGGCAATTGGTGGTCTCGGCGCCCCGGGCGTTGCGCCGGCAGATTCCGGCGGCATGGCTGGCGGGAGTTCTGATTGCCGTTGCCACCGGCGGCGGCGCAGCCTTCCGCATCCTGCTGGCGCGCGATGATCCGGCGTTCCTCGGATGGTTTGCGGGCGCGCTTTTTATTCCTTCGCTTGCGCTCGCGCTCGGAGTCTGGAGCAAATCCAGCCGCGCCTTTGAAGGCATCTTCACGGCGCTCTGGTACATCGGCCCTCTGAATCACATTCGAGCCTTCGACTTCACCGGCGCCGCCAACGGCCCCTTCACCGCCTCGTACGCGTTCGTTTACGTTCTGATTGCCGCCGCTCTTTTCGCCGCCGCCCTCTTCGGCCGCGCCCGCCAGTTACAAACTTCATAGCTCTGAAGTGCTGGCGAATGCAAACCTACGGTTGCCGGACGGCCGACTCCGGCGGCTACCTGCTTCCGTAATATTCCGCTACGGCGCGAAATGATTCCTTCGGTTCCCACGGCATGTCGGGATACGTTGTGCCGCGCCGGCTTCCTTCGAAGTATTTCACCAGGCTGGTGCTTGCCACATCCAGGTCGTAGCGCGGATCGTCGCTGCAAGGCGTGATCTGCGAAACAAATTGAGAGACGAACGCGCCCTCCACTCCCGCCTGGTCCAGGATGCGCAGTTGCTCCACCAGCTTGCGCGCCTGCCAGGCTTCATCGCGCTGGTGTTCGCCCTTCAATTTCGCTCTGACGAACCTGCCCAGCACCGGAAGCGCAAAGTGGAGGAACTGTGATTTCACATCAATGATGCTGGTGCCCAGTCCCGCCGATCCCAGAAATCCCGCCGAGCCGCCGATGCCTTCCTGGCAAGTCCCGTAGCCGAATTCGGTAATCACCGCCGGCTTCCCGTGCGCCAGGCACGGTTCCAGCATCTGTACGTAGCGGTCCTCGACGCGCGTGCTGCGGTAATGGTCAACGCTCACCAGATCGAACGGACTCCAGTCAACCGCCTCCCACACCAGCGAGGCATAAGTGATTTTGCCGTGGAACACCTTTCGCACGGCCGCCGCCGCCCTGGCCAGAAATGTGTTCAGCGGGTGGTTGTGCCTGCCTTCCTTGATCACTTCCTTCAGCGAGGGATTGCGCAGCCGGTCCGGCAGGATTCGGCCCTCCACGATGCCCTGCATGAAAAGCGTGAACTCCGAGCCGATGACCAGCACCAGCCGGTCCGGCCATCTCGCCCGCAATTTTTCTGCGGCCCGCGCCGCCTGAATGATGTAGGCCAGCGTTCGCTCCGGACTCTTGTCCCACATCCCGGGCGAGAACCACACTTCCAGCCCTTCCTCGAGCGCGATTTCAGCCGCCGCCGTCAGCCGCTTGATGCTCTCGGCGCAAATCCGCACGGCGTTGCAGTGCAAATCTTTCCTGATGATTTCCATCTCGCGCCGGACGACGCGCAGGTTGAAGTTCGGCCGCCAGTTGAAAAACATGTACGCGCCGGCATCGTAGGACACCCCTTTAATCTTCACCGTCGCTCCCTTTTCCTGTCCCGCTTGTCTCCAGGCCGGCGGCCCGGCGCAGAGCTTCAAGCCCTTTCAAAATCGCCTTTCGCTCCGCCGGCGTGGCGCGCTCGAGACCGCGCACCAGCGGCCGGGCCATCATTTCCGGCGCCTTCCTGGCCATGAATTTGCGCACCGCCTTTGTCACCGCCACCTGACTCACGCGGCCGTCCGCGTGGCTCGCCTGCCGTTCCAGCAAGCCGCGCGCCGCCAGCCGATCCACAATTCCGGAAACCGTCGAGTGCGCCAGGCCGGTGCGGGCGCTGATTTCCTTCACGCTGATTCCGCCGGAGTTGAAAACGGCTCGCATCACGCCGATCTGCGGGCCGGTCAGCCGCGAGCGCTCGACTTCCGCCATCAGCGGCCGCCGCAGCTTTTCGCGGATTTCGCGCACGTCGCGCTCGATCCGTTCCGCCATCTCCGCAAGCTGAGTAGATTTTAGCTTCATGTCCCGCCGTCACAGTATAAAGGGAATGATGGCGCTGCGCACAGTCTGCCGGTAAGCTTCATATTGCTCGCCCATGGCTTGTGAAAGCAGCCGTTCCTCGGCGCGAATCTTCACCCAAAATCCGGCCAGCACCAGCGGCAGAGCCAGCAGGCTTCGCGTCTGGCCAAAGGCGATGGCGGTGCCGATGGCGGCGAGGAACAGTCCGGAATAGATCGGATGCCGTACCAGCGCGTAAGGCCCGCGGCGAATCAGCTCGTGCCCTTCCTTGATGCTCGGCCGCCCGCTCCAGTTTGTGCCCAGATAGACGCGCGCCACGATGGCCGCAAGCGCGCCGGCCGCCGTCACCGCCAGACCGGCGAACTCAAAGCCGGCCCCGCCCGGCAGAATCGGCGAGTTGAGCAGCGGCGTGCGAGGCCATTCGAAGAACAGCATCACCGCCGCCGCCAACAGGATCGTAATCTCCAGCACCCGGCCCGCCGCCGGCTGCTTCCGCACCACGGGCTTCAGGCGCAGGGCCGTCAGCAGCCAGATGCCTCCCACCGCCGTCCAGATCCAGGTAATCCACGTCCGCGTGTCGTGAACCATAAATCCTCCTCGTTGCCGCGTCGAATCGATAGGTCGCATACGACGCGTCGTATGCGACCTATCTTGCGGCAGTCGCGCCGCCGTGTCAAGCCCCTTTTTCAGGAGGCGCGCTGGAGATATTTTTCGCGCAGAATTTTCAGGTGGTGGGTCAGGTGCCCGGGAACGATAAACGCCATGGCGCGCACCGTAAACAGCTTGCCGCTGGCCGTGCCGGTCCGCATCCACGCCTCCGGCGGCAGGTTGCGGAAAAGAGAAAGCGTCGCCAGCCGCACGCGCCGGAATTCTTCAATGTGCGCCGCCCACGCCACGCCGTCGGCCTTCGCTCCCGCCGCCGCCGTGTTCTGGTCGTAGCCGGGCAGCGGCTCCGCAAAGCCGCGCGCGAACCACAGGGCGCGATAATTGAAGGCGCGTTCGGTGTCCGTCACGTGATTCAGCACCTGCCGGATGCTCCACTTTTCTGGCGCGTAGCGGTGCAGCGACTTTTCTTCCGAAATGGATTTGAAAAATTCCGTCGCCGGCTCCAGTTGGCTTTCCATCTCCGCCAGCGGATCGTCACCCGCGACCTGGTTGATGTATTTGAAGTAGTGCTCGGCGGCTTCGTTCGATCCCGGCCGTCCTGTCATGGTCATGATTTTGTCTCCGTTCCGCGCCTCCTGCCGGACGGCGCATCTATGTTCGCCGCGCTACTCCAGCGGCGGAGGATTCTGCCGCAATTGTTTGGCGTTGAGAGTGGTAAAGTTGAACGCCTGCCACTTCGAAGTGACGTATTTGAATCGGCCCAGGCCGATGCCGTCATTCGTCTTGAAATTGTCCCACGCCGCGTGCCCATTGACCCAGTAATCCGCGCCCACGCTCAGCAGGTAGCGGGCGATCTTGCGGTCGTCGGGCTTGTCCTTATTGCCCACAATCAGCCGCGCCTCCACGGTGACGAACACGCCGCCGATATCGAGCGGATTGATCATCGCGCGCGCGCCCGGCGGCCAGAAATGGAAGTTGTAGCCTCCGCCCGCCGTCACGGAAACGCCGCCGTCCGCTTCCTGCCGCACGTCGGCCTTCCGGCTGGCGTTCGCCTTAAAATCCTCGCGGAAGGCTCCGCCTTCCACTGCCCGCGACTTCTGCACCAGATGCCACTTGCCGTCGTGTTTGCTCAGTATGTAGGCTCGCATGTCGCGAATCTCCACGCGCGTGTTGCGGGCGGGATTTCCGCGTGCGTCCTCGTAAACCTGGCCCCAGGCCGTCATCGCGTGCCAGGTGGCGGGCGGATGATTGCCCCGTCCCATTTGCGGGCCGCGCGCCCAATCGTAGGATTCCGGAACGCCGTGAGGACGGCCCTCGTGCGGCAGCGTCATGTCGTCAATGATCGTCTGCAGCGAATTGATTTTTGTCTTGTGCGGCGCCTGCGGCTGATTCTTCCCGCCAACAGCGGCTCGTGCCGTGAGCGCGGCGCCGACGGCCATCGCCATCACGAGCGCGGCTGCCAGTCGCAGGCCGGCCGATGCGGGCTTTGAAAAAAGTGTTGGCGCGCTTCGCATTTTCATTAGTGCTATTTCCCATCCACGGAAAAGGCCAGAAGCACGTTGCCGGGAATTCCGGCGTTGATCGCATACCCCGACTCCACAAAGACCATTCCCAGCCCGGCAATCGGCCCCGCGTGGCTGAAAGACCCGCCGCTCGCTTTGACGCCGTTCACGGTCTTGTAACTCCGCAGCGCGTCGAAGTCCCAGATCACCGCTCCGTTGCGCTCATCGTAAGCGCGAAGGTGTCCGTCGAGCGAACCCAGCAGGATCGTGCCCGGAATCAGCGTCGCCGGACCTTCCTGCGCGGCGCTGCAGCCGTTCACTTTAAGGCAGGCGGGCCGGGGCGGCGCGGCATGCCAGATTTTCTTTCCGGTCGCGACGTCGAGAGCGAACAATCCTCCGCCGCTCAGCGGATCGCTGGAATAATCGGAGAGCGGAATATAGGCCGTGGTGCGGCCGGCCGCGCCTCCGAACTCAACGCCGCCCAGCGAGCTGCCTTTGCCGATTCGCGTTTGCCACAGAATCGCTCCTTTGCGGTCGGGATCGAGACCGTAAACGATTCCCGATTTCTGCCCGACCACCAGCACGCGTTTGCCATTGGCCATCCGCCGCAGAATCGGCGAGGCGCCGATGTCGAAATCTTTGCCCGGATTTTTGGGACAATTCGTTTTGTCCTTTGATTCGCAGGCGATGTTCCAGCTGTCTCCCGCGGTCAGTTGGCGCGACCACAGAATTTTGCCGGTGTCCAAATTGAAAGCCACAACCGCGTCGCTCATCGCCGTGCCGGGATTCGAGTAGTTGTCTCCCGTGCCCACATAAAGCGCGTGGTGCGCCGGGTCGAGCGTGGGCGAGCACCAGATCGCCGCGCCTGATGGACCGAAGGTTTCCGCTCCCGCGGCGTTTTTGCCCGTGCGCATCGGCGGCGTGGGAATCGTGTAGGTCCTCCACAACAGCTTTCCGGTTTTCGCGTCCAGCGCCGTCATGCTGCCGCGGAAAGTGCAGCACGCGTAATGGGGATCGGGCGGAGCCACTTCCTCCGCCGAAGACACCGGCACGAAGAGCCGGCCTTCGTAAACCTTGGGCGTTCCGGTAATCATGGTGAAGGGATGCGGGTCGAGCGAGACTTTCCACACCATCGCGCCCGTCGAAGCATTCAGCGCGTAAACAGATCCCTGCGTGTCGCCAAAATAAGCCAGATGTTTTTCCGGTCCGATCACGATCGGCGTTCGCGGAGGCGCCGGCGCTTTATAGGTCCACTCGACGCAGCCGGATTTTGCGTTGAGCGAATAAATCACTCCATCGCCGCCGCCGAAGAAGAGCCTCTCGCCGATGAGCGTGGGCTCAGTGCCTGCCGACGCCGCGCCGGGAATTCCAAACGCCCACTTCAGTTTCAGCTTCGGAACCTCGGCTTTGCTCAGCCCCGCGGTCCGGGCCGATTGCTCGCGGCTGTTGTCGTTATCCACTCCCCAGCCGTTCCACAGGACGGGCCCGGTCAGCTTGCCCGGAGCTCCCGGGCAGCGATCCGGCACCGCGCCCGCCGTAGCCTCGGCTTCTCCCAGGAATTCCGCAATCGCAGTCATCTCCTGTCGCGAAAGTCCGCTCGCCTGCGTCCGCATGATTCCTTTTTCCAGCGCCGCCAGGATTGCCGCCCGCGACATGTGATGCAGCGCCGTCGGCCACGGCGCGTGCACCGGGTTGAACATGGTGTGGCAGGAGGCGCAGCGCTTTTTGAAAAGCTGCTCGCCTTCCGGACTCTTTTTGCCGCCCGCGGCGTTTTGCGCGGCAGCGGTCAATGGAAATGCAATGCAAATGGCAAGGCAGAGCAGCAGGCGTTTGGCCAAAGTTCACCTCGAAGTGAAATAGCGTCGGAAAGTCAGCAAATCGGCGGATGCTTGTCCCGCGCTTCTCCCGGGTTTTGTCATTATGCCACGCCGATTTGCGCTGTCACGGGTTTTCGCGCGAATTGTTCCGGGAAGATCGCAGCCGCAAATCGCGCCGCGCGCCAGCGCGGCAAAATCCGTGGTTGAATGCCGTGCCCGCGCGGTACATAATGCGCGCCATGCTTCGCTCGCGCGTCCTCGGCCGCCGCATCGCGATACTGACCCTGCCCGTGGCTATTCTCTTCGCTGCGGGAGTGCATTTCACGCGCGTGCCTTCTGCTTCCGCGGCGGCCGGGCTGCGGCCTTCCGGTCCGATTGTCATTAAAGGGCGCAGCGGCTTGGTGCTGAAGAATCTGCGCATCACTTCCACGAGCGGCGATTGCGTCGAAATCATCGATTCCACCAATGTCACCATTGAAGCCTCGGAAATCGGGCCCTGCGGCAGGAACGATTCCAAGGCTCCCTCGAACGCAATTCGCATCAGCGGCGGCAGCGGCATCGGAATTTTCGACAATTACATTCATCTTGCCGGTCTCGCTTCCGCCTGCTGCGATTCGCACGACGGCATTCTGGTCAGCGGCTCTTCCCGCATCCGGATTCAGGGGAACGTGATTGCCTATGGCGAAAGCAACATCGAAGTGGGAGGCGGCGCTTCCCGGGACGTCATCGTCACCGGAAATTTTCTGCTGAATCCCCGCGGCCCGTTTCCGCGCGGCCAGAATTTCCAGTCGTGGGGAGCCTCGGGCGCTCATCCCAATTCCGCCATCACGGTTTCCGGCAATTACGCTTTCAGTTGCGTCCTGCCGGCGAGCGGCCTTCCCGGCGTCAAGTGTCCCGCTTCCGGCCGTTATCTTTTCTCCGAGCATCAGGAGGATTCCATCAATTTCGGATTTACCGACGGCCTTCTGGCTGCCGGAAATTACATTGTGGGCGGACACAGCCGCTCCGGTTGCGGCCTGATTGACGATCAGGCGGCGAACCACGGCGTCTTCAGAAACAACATTCTCTCGAACACCGGTCAGTGCGGCATCGGCGTTTCCAGCGGCGCCAATCAAACTGTCGCCGGAAACCAGATTCTGAATCTCTGGACCGGCGTCGCGGGTGGTGATACGGCGCTCTACGTCTGGAAGCAATATCCGCAGCCCTGCGGCCCGGTCGCGGTGACGGGCAACATCTCCGATCAGGTCCGCCGCGACGGTTCGCATTCCGGCTTCTGGAACGGCGGCAGCTGCGGTGCCGTCAAGATGTCGGGAAATGTTTTTAACCAGGCGGCGCGCCGGAAACTCGAGCCCATGGCGAAGACGAATCCTCCTCCGCCCATTCCGCCGCAGCCTCGTTCCTGCACCGCCGTTTCGCCCTATACCACGCGCCATTCTCCCCCGCCGTGTTATTAAGGATGCGCCGCCTGACCTGAAACCAGGCCGGCGCCGCCGGGGAGCTATCAGCAACCTGATTCGAAGTAAACCGGCGACCTCCGGGTAACCCCTTTGTCGAACCCAGCGTCATACAAGGCTTATAATCCTACAGGGCGGTTGAATCGCGGTTGGGAGAGATCCTTCGTAAATGAAATATTTCAAGCGGTGGTTCGCTCCATTGGCGGTCATAGTCGCTTTCTGTGGCCTTTCGGCTTCTTCTCAGGGACCAGCCGTTGTGCCGGATCCTTCGACGCCCTATCCACTTTCCATCATCGTAGTCCGGACCCGTGAAGAGGCGGAACAGATTCTTGAGCGGGTGAAACACGGCGAACTTTTTTCAGCGCTGGCTTTCGAGCGCTCGATCAGCCCAACAGCAAGCAGCGGCGGCTACCTGGGCATGATGGCGGTTGACCAATTGCGGCCCGCGTTAAGGCAGGCTATGAACGGAGTGGGTTTTGGACAATGCTCCTCCATCGCTCAAGTTCCGGAAGGATATGCCATTCTCTATTTAATGTCCGCTCCTCCGGAGGAAGGGCCGGCGGGAATGAATGCCAGCCGTATTTCCGCCGCGGAGGTCAAGGCGAACGTTAAATTCCTTCCTGAGGTTTCCGGGCTTGACGAAATGATGTCCGCCCTGGTCGCGTATCACAAGCAGCCGGGCTGGAATGAAGATCCTCAAAGCGTTTGCCGCGATACCGAAGAATCCACGTCGCAATACGCGCAGGCCATGGCGCGCCAGCTCGCTCCCGACAGCGAGGAAACAGCGAATGACTCGCCCGCCCAACTGCTCGATGCGCACAACAGGTTAGCGGAGGTTTATGCCGGCCTGGGCGATATGAACCGGGCTATCGCTCAATTCCAGATCATGGATCGGATTGCCCGGGAAAAAATGCCGCAGGGGATTCCCCTCCTCGACCTTTTGCTCGGCACCGCCTACTATCACAAATCCGAAATGGAGAATGGAGTTTTTCGCCATCCCGGCGACCTCAGCATTTTCCCGCCGCAACCGGGAGTCGCTTACGCCCACCAGGAGGATTCGGAAAAGGCCGTTCAGTATTTCACCGATTACCTTCGCCGGAATCCTGACCGCCTGGACGTCAAATGGGTGCTCAACCTCGCTTACGCGACGATGGGAAAGTATCCCGATGGAGTGCCCAAACAGTATCTCATTCCGCCTCATTATTTTGCCTCGCCGGAAGAAGTGGGCCGTTTTGTGGACGTGGCGCGAGAAGCCGGGATTGATGATTATCAGGGCGCCGGCGGCATCATTGTGGACGATTTTGAAAATAACGGCTTGTTGGACATTGTGACCTCCGACCGCGTCGATTGCGGCCATCTGCGCTACTATCACAACAACGGCGACGGAACCTTCACCGATCGTTCAGAGCAGTCCGGACTATCCCGCGTTCTGGGCGGCACCAATTTGCTGCAGGCCGATTACAACAACGACGGTTGCCCGGACATCCTGGTTCTGCGCGGCGGCTGGACCCTTCCGCAGCGCATGTCCCTGCTCCGCAACAACTGCCACGGAGTTTTCACCGATGTCACCGAAGCGAGCGGCCTGACCCAGCCCGTCAGCTCCATGACCGCGGCCTGGGCCGATATTAATAATGACGGCCTGCTGGACCTCTTCGTGGGCAACGAACAGGGCCCCAGTCATCTCTATCTCAACCTCGGCAACGGCAAGTTCAAGGATATTTCCCGCTCGGCGGGCATCGATAAGAAGATAGCCACCACCAAGGCCGTGGTCGCCGCGGACTACGACCACGACGGGTACGTCGATTTTTACCTTTCCAATCTGACCGGTCCTGATTTTCTCTACCACAACAACCACAATGACACTTTCACCGAAGTGGCGAAGCAGGCGGGAGTTGAGGACGCCCGCGGCAGAAAGTTCCCCGCCTGGTTTTTCGACTATGATAACGACGGCTGGCCCGACCTGTTTGTCGCCAGCTACAGCGTGTCCGTGGATGAGACGCTGCGCACTTACCTTGGTCTTCCTCACGACGTCAATACCCTGAGGCTTTACCGGAATCTCGGCAACGGAACTTTTGCGGACGTGACCAGCCAGGTGGGGCTCGACCGCGTCTACATGCCCATGGGCGCGAACTTTGGCGACATCGATAACGACGGTTACCTGGACATCTATCTGGGAACCGGCAATCCCTCCTACAATTCCGAACTGCCCCACGTGCTGCTCCGCAACGACGCCGGCAAGCGCTTTGTGGACGTCACGGCATCCTCCGGCACGGGTGAGCTTCATAAAGGACATGGCGTGGCTTTTGCCGACCTCGACCGCCGCGGTTATGAAGATCTGCTGGAAGTCGTGGGCGGCGCCGTGCCCGGTGACCGCTCTGCTTTCCGCCTGTTTGAGAATCCCGGAAACAACAACAAGTGGATTAATCTGAAGCTCGTGGGTGTCAAGACCAACCGCTCCGCCATCGGCGCGCGCATCGAGGTGACGGTGGAAACCGAAACCGGCGGCACGCAATCCTTTTATCGCACTGTGGGCAGCGGCGGCTCGTTCGGCGCATCGCCGCTGGAACAGAATATCGGGCTCGGCAACGCGCGCCGCATCCGCACCATTGCCGTCGATTGGCCGGTCAGCCATACTCGCCAGGTCTTCCACAAAGTCCGCATGGACCAGTTCCTCGAAATCCGCGAGTTCGCCAAAAATTACGTCAAGCTCGACCGCCCCGCGGTGCGACTGGGCGGAGCAAAGCGAAGCGGGGCGGCGAATTCGGCTCCTGCCTCGCACCGGAAAGCGCTTTCCGCGCCCTGAAATTTCCTCTTGACAATACTAATAAATTAGTACTAAACTTCTCGCTGTTATGAGAACCAAGAGCCCCACCCTCACTCCCCAGGAACTCGAAATCATGAAGGTGGTCTGGGAGCGCCCGCGCTCCACCGTGCGCGACGTTTATGAAACGCTCCGTGCCCGCCGCAAGGTCGCTTACACCACCGTGATGACCATGATGAATATCCTCGAGCAGAAAGGCTTCCTCAAAAAGCGCCGCCGCGAGCGCGCCTTTCTTTATCGCGCCGCCCGCCCGCGCCAGCAGGTGCTGCGCGCCATGGTGCGCGAATTCGTGGATCGCGTCTTCAACGGTTCGGCGGAGCCGCTGGTGGTTCATCTGGTGGAGGATCGCCGCCTCTCGGAAAAAGAGCGGCGCGAAATCGCCCGCCTCATCGAGGAGGCCGAATGAGCCCGCAGCCTCTCTGGCTTCGCGATCTCGCCGCTTACAGCCTGCAGGCCGCGGCTCTCGTTGCCGCCGGCATCCTGATGGCCCGCGCCCTGCGGCTTCGATTGCCGCGCGTGCGTCTCGCTTATTGGCAGGGTTTGATGATCCTGTGCCTGGCGCTTCCCCTGCTTCAGCCCTGGCGTCCGGAAATGCTTGGAATCTCCAGCGCGCCCCTGAGCAGCGTCACCTTCGATGCTTCCGCCGCCGCGCCCCGCGGTCTGCCTTTCGCGGAAATCGTTCTTCTGGTGATTGCCGCCGGCATCACGATTCGCATTTTCTGGATTGCGCTCGGCCTCATTCGCCTCTGGGCTTACCGCCGCGACGCTCAGCGGCTCGAATCCCTTCCGTCGGCGATTGAGGAAGCCGAGCAGCTTGCAGGCGCGTCGCCGGCAATCTTCATTTCCCGCCGTCTTCGCACGCCCGCCACTTTCGGATTTTTCCGTCCCGTGGTTCTTCTGCCGGAGCGTTTTCTGCAGATGGAACCGGCCATGCAGAAAGCCATCGCTCTGCACGAGCTTTTGCACGTCCGCCGCCGCGACTGGCTGTGGAACATGCTGGAGGAAGCGGTGCTCACCGCACTCTGGTTTCACGTTCCGCTCTGGTGGGTGGTGCGCAGCGCGCGCCTCAGCCGCGAGCAGGTGGTGGACGCGGAAGCGGTTCGCCGCACGCGCCAGCGCCGCCCGTACCTGCAGGCTCTGTTGGAAATGGCGGGCCAGCCGCTGCTTGCGGAAAGTCTTCCCGCGCCGCTTTTTTTGCGCGAAAGCGATCTCACCCAGCGCGTGGCGCTGATGATGAAGGAGGTTCACATGTCCCGCACCCGACTGACCGTTTCGATTCTCGCCGCCACCGTCGCGTTCCTCGTCGCCGGAGCCTCCGCCGTCTGGACCTTCCCGCTTCACTCGCCGGCGCGCCCCGATTCATCCACCGCTTCCGCCAGCGCCGATTCCGCACCGCAGCCGACGGGCAAAACTTATAAGCCCGGCGGAGACGTTCAAGCGCCCCGCGCCATCAGCACGCCGCAGCCGCCCTATACGGACCAGGCGCGCAAGGCGCACATCACCGGCCCGGCAGTTTTCTTGATGACCATCGATTCCAAAGGCGACGTAACCGGCGTCAGGGAAAAGTCCAGGCCGCTCGGCAGCGGCCTTGACGAAAGCGCCCTCCGCACGCTGCGCACCTGGAAATTCCATCCGGCCATGCGCAAGGGAAAGCCCGTCGCGGTCCAGGTCAGCGTGGAAGTTTATTTCAAGCTCTATGACAAGAAGGATGATCCTGCTCATCCATCGCCGCACGCCGCCGCCGACCCGCCGCAATCGAGTGCATCGGCGGACGCGAACACCAAGAACCCGCCCGTCAAAATCAATCAGGCGGAGATTCAGCGCCAGGTTCGGCAGGCCGTCGAGCAGGCGAGAAAAGCGGAGGCGCAGGCTTCACGAATCGATCGGGCGAAAATCCGCCGGCAGGTTGAGCGCGCCGAGCGGCAGGCAAAGCTTGCGGAGCAGCAGGCCGGGCAGGCCGACGCCGAGCGATTGCAATTGCGGATTGAGGCGCTCCGGGCGCAGGACGCCGCGGAGCGGCAGGCGGCTGCAAAGCTGAACAGCGCCGAAGTCCGGCGCCAGGTCAAACAGGCCGTCGAAGACGCCAAGCGAGCCCAGGCGGATGCGGCAAAGATCAATCAGGCGGACGTTAAGCGCCAGGTTGAGCAGGCCGTGAAGCAGGCGCGCCTCGCCCAGCGTGACGCCGGCGCCGCAAAAGTCGATAAGGCGGAAATCCGCAAGCAGTTCGAGCAGGCTCGCCGCCAGGCCGAAGCCGCGCGGAAGCAATCCGAACAATCGCGCCAGGTCTTGGAGGATAGGATCCGCATATTGCAGCAGCAGTTGAAAACCCTGCCCCCACCCGCGCCGCCTTCGCCCGATGTCGCGCCCGTTCCGCCCGCGGCGCCTTCTGCTGCACCATCACCGGCTCCTGCCGCGCCCGATGCGGCTCCTGTCCCGCCCAGTCCGCCTTCCGAGTAGGGGCGCACGGCCGTGCACTCTTCCGATTTATAGCCCTCGCCCCGCTTGCGGGTGTCCCGCCGCGCGGGACGGGTGAGGGGGTGGCGCAGGCTTTGCGTCGTTCAAAATCTGCGGTTCTTGATCGAACTATTTCCAGGTGCTCAACCGCTCGGATTTTTTCTGGAACCCGGATGCGAGCGAATCCGAGCGCGCCAGCAGGAGAATCCGCCGGCCATCCAAGGTCCTGGTTGAAACCAGCGTGGCAGGCCCCACATAGCGATTCCACATCTTTGCGAAAAACTCGGCGTGTTCCTTTCTCTTTCCCAGCAGCTCAGGAACCGGATGGAAGTCGCGCCGCGCCAGCCAGCCGAAGGTGGATTTCCGGTCCAGCAGGCGTAGCGCAAACCACCGGTTCCGTGGTCTGCGGCTTTTCTGTGAACCAGCCCGGCCGTGTAAGGTTCCCGAATCAGTCACACATCGAAGGAAGAACCGCGGATCCCGCAAAGCGGGACGGTCCGCGCTACTCACTTGCGTTCGCGTCGCGTGATGAGTACGGCGAACGTAAGCATGAGGAAAGAGAAGATCCTAAATAGCCTCCATCTAGCCCTGACCTTCGCCAGGCGGCACGAAAGAGGCACAACATTATTATCCTTCTGAATATTGAGCGATGCCTAAGTCAGTGGTATGCTACCGCCGTTATCTAATCGACCCAAATCGTGTCGCTGCTTCGACGAGGTGCTGTTCATGTTGATCCTCAATGACAAGGACCGCGAGCTTCTTGACATGCTGTGTCGCAAGCATGGGGTCGCGTCCGCGTGGGCTTCGCCGTTTGAGCTCGAATCGTCATCGCCCTCATGATGGTGTTCTTCGCGCCCGGAGTGGGCGCAATGCAGCGCCTGGTAGGTGGAAACGGTCAGAAAATCAGGATCGTGAATGTCGGTGGAAATCCAGCCCGGCCTTTTCTCGCCCGCCGGGATGAAAAGATTGATCAGCCGGTCAATCCACTGGTCGCGGATGGTCAGCGTGGGGGAAAGAATGAGCGTGGGCTTGTTCAGCCGGCGAGCCACCTCCAGCCCCAGAACCGTTTTCCCCGAGCCCGGAGCCGCTACGACGTGCAGCGAGTGCTCGCGCAAGAGGCCGTCCAGGCCGGAGAGCACACGCTGCTGGTAGCTTCGCCAGGGCTTGCAGAATTTGACGTTGGCAGGAAATGAATCCACTTTTGCAAAAGCCCGCGGGCGCGCCGGTGAAAGTCGTCAGCCC
>JBJKPU010000076.1:0-5912 GCA_046706005.1 Terriglobia bacterium
ATGGTCTGCTTCGTCAACGTCCAGAGCGTCGACCGAATCATCTATGCCATCTTCAACGGAATGAATGAGAAGTCTCAATGGAAAAACCGCACCCTCCATCTTTTTACACAAGCAGCTTGACATCACCGGCGGCGAACAGTTCGTTGACATGAATCATTTCCCCGTGCTAGGCTCCCTTCGCTTTTTTCTCGGGTAGAAAATTGAAACCAGGAGGCGCTGCCATGAGGCGGGAATATCTCGCGTTTGGGAGAAGTGTGCGGGTGACGTGTCTGGTTTTGAGTCTGGGGGTTTTGGTTTTGGGGCAGAGCGCGACGGCGGCGAATACAAGTCAGACGCTGGTTCCGCAATTGATCAAGTTCTCAGGAACGGTGACGGATCTTGCCGGGAAGCCGATCTCAGGGCCGGCCGAAGTGACGTTCTCGCTTTATTCGCAGGAATCGGGCGGGACGCCGCTGTGGTATGAATCGCAAACGGTCAACGCGAATGCCGCGGGCGAGTACACGACGCTGCTGGGCGCGATGACCGCGACCGGAGTGCCGATGCGTCTTTTTACTTCCGGCCATGCGCGCTGGCTGGGCGTGGCGGTGCGCGGCTTGCCCGAGCAGTCTCGCGTGCTGCTGGTGAGCGTGCCGTACGCGATGACATCGGGCAACGCGGAGATGCTGGGCGGGAAGCCCGCTTCCGATTATCTGCTGGCCTCGCAGAGCGGAACAAGTTGGACGACAACAACGACAGTGGCCGGCACGAGTTCGACTTCAACCACCAGTGGGCGGGCGGCGAAGCAGGCGACGACGGCGAGTCCGCAGAGCATTACCATGGGGCCGACGGCGAACTACATCGCCGGTTGGGAATCGAACGGCACCACGCTGGGGGCTTCAAACATTTATCAGGACCCGACGACGAACGGCATCGGCATCGGGACGACCGCGCCTCTGGCCAGCGCCGAGATTGCAGGATCGCTGAGCACGACGACGCCGGCGACGGTTCTGGATCTGTCGCGCAACTACAACACGGGAGTCGCTTATCTTTCCGCAGCGTCGTTCCTGCTGTCGAACCCGCACGTGGGGACCAACAATTCCAGATTGGACATCGCGCTTCGGAACGCCAACAGCAACCACGACGCGCTGCCGGATGCGACGGTGATGTCGCTGGTGAGCAACGGCAACGTGGGCATCGGAACAACGAACCCGGCGTCCAAGCTGGACGTTGTGGGCACGGGAGGCGCAAGCGGAACTTCCATAAGTGTCACCGATCAGGTGGACGCGACTTCGAAGTATGGCTACGCGCAGGAGGCCTATAAGTTGAGCAACCCGAGTTTCAACTCGGGCGCCGGACAGCCGATCTTCTCCTTCGGCGCGGAAGGCAATTTGTCGAACGCGGGCGCAGTGACGAACAGCGACTTTTATATTTTCGACCCGGCGGGAACGGGCAATTACGAAGCGGTCTTCCAGGGCAACGGCGGGACAGGCGGCGAGAAGATCGGCCTGGGAGTGAACATCACCGACGCCTCGACGCTCGCGGGCGCCGGCCTCGTGATTGATTCCTTCGGCAACGTGAACGTGACGGGCATCCTGACCGCAAATTCATTTTCCGGCGACGGCTCCGGCCTGACCAATGTCGGAGGCTTGACGACCGTCATCATCGGCTCGACGGGAACGTTCACCGGAGCGGTGAGCGGGGCCAGCTTCAACGGCGCGCTGCTGAACGGGTCCGGCAACTCGATCGCGGGCGGGGGCTATAGCACGATTGCAGGAGGCGAAGGCAACGGCGTCCTCGGCCTGGGGGGCCACAACACAATTGCCGGTGGCTATGACAACAAGGCTGGCGACAGCAGCCTCGGCAGCAGCTACACCACCGTCGGTGGAGGCCAATTGAACACCGCCAGCGGCACCTACGCCACTGTCGCCGGGGGCTACAACGACACCGCAAGCGCCGTCGAGGCCACGGTCGGCGGGGGCGGCATCAACACCGCCAGCGCTGCAGCGGCCACAGTCGCCGGGGGCTACGAAGACACCGCCAGCGGCACCTACGCGGCGGTCGGCGGGGGCCTCGCTAACACCGCCAGCGGCGACTACGCCACGGTCGCCGGGGGCTACGAAGACACCGCCAGCGGCAAGTACTCCGCGGTTGGCGGAGGCGAGCTTAACGCCGCCAGCGGCGCCATGAGCTTTGCCGCCGGATGCCAAGCGAACGCGCTCAAGACCGGCACGTTCGTCTGGAGCGGCGCGCATGATGTTTCCAGCACTCCGACCTGCACGAGCGTCACTGCCAGCGCCGTGGGCCAGTTCATCGCGCTGGCGCCGGGAGGGTTCAATCTTTACACGAATACCGGCCTTTCTACCGGTTGTTCGATCGCAGCCGGGGGCGGCTCCTGGAGCTGCACCAGCGACCGGGAGGCCAAGGCCAACTTTGTGCCGGTGGACGAGCGGCTGTTGCTGGCCAGCCTGAACCGTATTCCCATCACCTCGTGGAATTACAAATCCGAGAAGACTTCGTTGCGCCACCTGGGACCGATGGCGCAGGACTTTTACGAGGCTTTCCGGCTGGGCAACAGCAACAAGCAGATCGGCCTGCTGGATGAAGGCGGAGTGGCGCTGGCCGGCGTGCAGGCGCTCTACCACCTGAGCTTGAAGAAGGACGAGGAGATCGCCCAGCTCAGGAAGTCAGGCGCGGCGAAGGACGCGCGCATCACCAGGCTGGAGATGCAGAATCGCAAGCTGGCGAGCGAGGTCGCGAAGCTGCAGAAGGAAGCCTCGGCGGTCAAGGCGCTGGAAGCGCGGCTGGCGAGGGACGAAGCGCGGGAAAAGGAAACCCGTACGAAACTGGCTCGCGTGATGCGGCAACAGAAGAAGAGTTCACGCACGGAGCTGGCGCGCGTGCAGTTCTGAAAAGCAAGGAAGCGGCAAGGAAAAACGGATTCCTGGCGGAGACTTTCCCGGGCAAAAGCAGATTCCTCTCCCGCTTCGTGGGTTCGGAATGACTGAGAGGTGAGGGCGGCGGCTGACGGGCCGAGATGGCGAGACCGCAGACACTCGAAAGCGCGTGTCTGCGCCAGCCGGGACCCCTCACCCGTCCCGCTTCGCGCGACATCCCGCAGAGCGGGATCACAGACGCGCGACCCTCTCCCCGCAAGCGGGGCGAGGGCTAAGAGAAAAAGGGACGGGCGGGGCGGCAGCGGCACGGCTGAAGCCGTGCCCTTTCTCCCCGCACAGAACTCGGGAAGCCGTGCCCTGACGCAAAGTGGAGAGCCCAGCGCCTGCAGCGCGCAGACATCAGGAAGCGACGCCCGCGCCACCCACGGGGCGTGCTGCGGCAGGACGTTCCGGCGCAGCCGCGTCCGGTTTACCTTGACCCATCGCGAGCCGGAGAGTAATCTGAATTAGTCCTTTCTAATAAAGGGTGGGTTAAAGAACGACATTCAGGAGGCCAATTATGAGGCGGATTTCCTTCTCATTTATGAGATGGACTGGTGTGATGTGTGCAATTTTCAGTTTTATTGTTTTGGGTTTGGGACGGAATGCGGCGGCGGCGCAGAAGTCATCAGCAACGACAGCACCAACGGTTGCTTCTGCAGCGCAGGCGATTGTTCCGCAATTGATCAAATTTTCAGGAACACTCACGGATCTAGCCGGGAAACCGATTTCGGGTCCGGTCGATGTGACGTTCTCACTTTATTCCGAGGAATCGGGCGGGACGCCGCTGTGGTATGAATCGCAGACGGTGAATGCAAATGCCGCGGGCGAGTACACAACGCTGCTGGGCGCGATGACCGCGACCGGCGTACCGATGGATTTGTTCACCTTGGGCCAGGCGCGCTGGCTGGGCGTTGCGGTGCGCGGCTTGCCCGAGCAATCGAGAATTCTGCTGGTCAGCGTGCCTTACGCGATGACTTCCGGCAATGCTGAAATGCTGGGCGGCAAGCCTGCCGCGGATTATCTGCTGGCTTCGCAGAGCGGAACCAGTTCGACAACGACGACTGTGGTCGGCGCCAGTTCAACTTCAAGCACCAACAGCCGGACGGCGAAGCAAGCGACAACGGCGAGTCCGCAGAGCATCACGACGGGTCCGACGGCGAACTACATTGCCGGCTGGGAATCCGACGGCAGCACGCTGGGAGCGTCGAACATCTATCAGGATCCGACGACGAACAACATCGGCATCGGGACCAGCGCGCCTCTGGCCAGCACGGAAATTGCGGGACCTCTGAGCACCTCGACGCCTTCGACGGTGCTGGACCTCAGCCGGCCTTACAACAGCGGGACAGCCTACACGTCGGCCGCGTCGTTGCTGCTCTCCGATCCGAAAGTGGGCACCAACAACACACGTCTGGACATCGCACTGCGCAACGCCAACGCACCGTATGACGTGCTGCCGGATACGACGGTGATGTCTCTGGTCAGCAACGGCAACGTGGGCATCGGAACGACGAACCCGGCGTCTCAGCTTGAGGTCGCGAGCACGGGCGGCGCGAGCGGAACTTCCATTGCCGTGGCCGATCAAGTGGACGCGACTTCGAAGTACGGTTACGCGCAAGCGGCGTATCAGTTGAGCAATCCGAGCTTCAGCGGGGGCGCCGGAAAGCCGGTTTTCTCCTTCGGCGCGGAAGGAGATTTGTCGAACGCGGGCGCGGTGACGAACAGCGATTTTTACATTTTCGACCCGGCGGGAACGGGCAATTACGAAGCCGTCTTTCAGGGCAATGGAACGGCAGGCGGCGGAAAGATCGCGCTGGGAACGAACATAACCGATCCCGGCACCTTGTCGGGCGCGGGACTCGTGATTGATTCCTCCGGAAACGTCAGCGTGGCCGGCACGCTGACCGCGAATTCATTCTCCGGCGACGGCTCAGGGCTCACGAACGTGGGCGGCTCAACGACCGTCATCACCGGCTCGACGGGCACTTTCAGCGGAGCCGTGACGGGCGCCAGCTTCAACGGCGCACTGCTGAGCGGAACAGGAAATAGCGAGTCCAGTTGCACTAACTGCGTGATCGCCGGGGGCGAATTCAACACCGCCAGCAACAGCTACGCCACGGTCGCCGGGGGCGAATTCAACACCGCCAGCAACAGCCACGCCATGGTCGCCGGTGGCTCTAGCAACACCGCCAGCGGTAGCTACAGCCTTGCCGCCGGTTGCCTCGCGGACGCCGCCAACGACGGTTCGTTCGTCTGGAGCGGTTACAACGGCTCAGTCTGTACGACCGTCAAGTCCACCGCGGTCGGGCAGTTTGTCGCTCTCGCGCCGGGCGGGTTTGAGCTATTCCCCTCCACCTCCACCACGAGTCCCGTTTTCGCCATCGCGCCAACCACCGGGAACGTGGGCATCGGCACGATCGACCCTTATACCACGCTTGAACTCCGCAAGGACGCCTCCGGCGCCCTGGGACCTTCACTCACGCTGATGAACGGGGCCGGCACTGCGGGAGCGGGGGCCTCGATCGATTTTGACGGGTACGATCCGGGGTCAGCCAATGCCCCCTCGGCGCGTATCCAGAGCCTGGACGACGGGAACTCCTCCAGCGGCCTGGCCTTTCTCACCAAGGCGCCGGGTGCGAAGACCAACCCCCTCGCCGAGCGCATGCGGATTAGCGACGTCGGCAAAGTGGGCATCGGCACGAACAATCCCGTGGACCAACTTGAGGTCAGCAGCAACAACGCTGCCATCAGCAGCGTGAACACCGGCTCCGGCGGCGGAGTGCTGAGATTCCTCGGGACCGCGGGAGCGGCCTACATTGAGGCCGGCACCGACACCACTGCCGGGTCCAGTGCTCCCCTCAACTTCACTGATATCGACGACGGCACCACCTTCATGACCATCACCGGTACGGGAAATGTGGGCATTGGAACCACACTTCCGCTTTTGCCGCTCGTCGTCGAGGGCGACATCCAGGCCACCGGTTGTCTTATTGCGGG
>JBJKPU010000077.1:0-14104 GCA_046706005.1 Terriglobia bacterium
CGCTCGGCTATAGGCCGCCGGTACCGGCGGCCTATAGCCCTCGGGTCATGCCGAAGCCAGTTTCGCAACTTGGAGCTGTGATGTAAACTCTCTCACTCCGAGTGGTACCAAAACCCGGGCACCTCAGTTGACCTATGCCGGGAGTTCCAACTTGGGAGGAATGACTCAGTATTTCATGCCGTCCAAGCGGAGACCGGAAATAATAAAACAGGAACATACCATCCGCTTTCTTGGAGTCAGGCGTGAATTTCATGAGGCTTGTGGACAGCATGTAACGAGGCTCGTCTGCGGGAACAATTCCCACCTCACCGGTTGAGCCCCGATGAGGAAATACAAGGTCGCCAGTCCGGACATTGCAGTTCGGCATCGAATCTGCCGTTTCCTCCGAGACGTAAACCCAATCGCCTTTCCAAGCCCGGGTTTCAGAGATGTTTGTTCCACGAATCACCCGGACACCACGCTCCACATACCTGTCCGCTTTCATTCGCGAGCCGAAAGGTCCGATTGCGATGGCACTTGGAGTCCGGGAACAGAGTTCGCCAAGCGCTGCTTCTGGCCACTCACTCGCCAAGTCTAAGCTCCTTTAGGTTATTCAAGATCTCCGTGTTCAGCTTCGCAGCTTCCGCCTGTTGACGACGAAGAGTTGAGGCCAAGCGCTTTAACTTTTCGTTGAACCACTCGCCGTCCTTTTCCTCGGCCGGACCGCTTTCCGTGCCTCGGCCTTCACACCCATTGATCTGCCGCTTTGCTATGTCCGGTCACCATGTCAGGGTCGTCCGATAAAGGCGGTCCTTACGAGAGTCATCGTCCCATCGCACCTCGCACTCAAACGGGGGCGCACAGGTTTGATATATTGCCAACAAGCAACTCACTTCGGCACCGCCGCCAACAAGCGAGGCCAACGAATCACCGCCCACGATCGCGCAGTGCTCCTCTAGCGGCTTTCCATCCAGTATGACTCTGACATTACGAGCCTCCGCAGCCCCCAGATTTACGATGTAGAGTCGCTCAGATCCCTCCGTGCCTCTCAGCTCGGCTCGCAAACTGGCCTGCTGTGACTCCCGACGTTTTTGCTCATCCCGATGCTCCTCAATTTCTACGATCCGCTTTTGCGACGCATTGGCTTTTCCCTGTGCCCGCAAGCTCAAGACCAGCGCTATGATTGAAACGACCAACGAAATAACTGCAATGAGGGAGTTTATCCACGACATCGCATCACTTTCCTTTAGGCGCGGCACGTGCCGCAGCCCACATCATCCTGCAGCCAGCTTTTCAAGCCGTTGGAGCGTGTCGGGGAATTGGCGAACTAGCAGCAACAGCGCAGCGGCCTGGCGGTTGGGTCGGCCGCGACCTTGTTCCCACTTCTCCAGGGTTCTCTCATTGATGCGCAGCGTTCGCGCGAACACCGCGCGCGAGCAGTGGAGCTTCTTCCGTGTTTCCTTGATGAGTTTGGGATCCACCTTGGGGAGCGCCCTCGGCTCGACCTTGAAAGTGCGGAGTGTGATCTTGCCTTCGCGGTGTCCCTTCATCGCCGCCACGCCTTCCATGAGCTCGTCAAAAATGTTTCGCTTTGCCATTCGCTCATCCACCCAGCTTCTTTAGCAGGTCTTCGATTGGAGCTTTCAAAGCGGGGACATCGCGGGTTGCGGCATCCCAAACGATGTCGGTGTCGATTTCAAAATATCCGTGAACCAACACGTTGCGCATGCCGATGATTTTTTGCCAGGGAACCCCGGGCGCGAGCGCACGCACATCTTCGGGAAGGCCCCTGGCCGCCTCACCGATGATCTGAAGATGGCGGAGGAACCAACCCTGGACCAACTCGTCCTTTTCAAAAGCTTTCTTGTCGCGGCTGGCGTAACGCTCGATGGCGGCGATGGCTTCCAGGATGTCGCGCAGGCGCTCCGCAGGATCCCTCATACGGGAACCGCCTCGCCAAGCACGCGGCCCCGGATACGGGTCTTTAGCCCCTTTTCAGTCACCACATCCACGCGGCAACCAAACAGCGCTTCAAGTTCCGCCTGCAAACCGCCCAAGTCGAGCAGAGACCTTCCGGGTTCCATCTCAACCAGGAAATCTACATCGCTCAGTTCGTCAGCTTCGCCGCGGGCCACGGACCCAAAAACGCGCATATGATGCGCGCCGTACTTCGCCGCGATGCGCAGAATCTCTTGCCGCTTTTCTTTAAGCAATTCTTCGTGACTCATCGCCGAATGCCCTCACATCGCGCCTATCATTTGCTTCTCTGCCCCTCAGAATAGCGTAATGCTCCGCCATATCCCAGCCCCTTAAGATTCCGACGTATCTGTGCTTCCAGCTTGGCGCTCTCCGCGAACTGTTCCTCAAGCTGCCCTGTGAGGCGCTTCATTTTCTCATCGAAAGGCTCATCATCATCCTCGACTGCCTCCGCGCCAACGTAGCGGCCGGGCGTGAGGACATAGCCGTGGGCTGCAATTTCCTCCGTTGTTGCCGACTTGCAAAAGCCAGGCATGTCAGCATATTTGCCGGCGCCCTTTTCTCCGCGCCAAGCATGATAAGTCCGGCCAATCTTGACGACCTCTTCGTCAGAAAGATCGCGGTGAATCCGATCCACAAGCGAGCCCATCTTGCGGGCGTCAATGAAAAGCGCCTGCTTCCTCCGGTCGCGGAATTTGCCGTTTCCTTTGTTGCGGGTCACAAACCAGAGACACACGGGAATCTGAGTCGTGTAGAAAAGCTGGCCCGGCAAGGCGATCATGCAGTCCACGAGGTCGGATTCGATCATCGCCTTGCGAATCTCGCCTTCACCAGATTGATTTGAAGACATCGAGCCATTCGCCAGAACGTAACCGGCGATGCCGTTCGGTGCAAGATGGCTGATGAAATGTTGTACCCAGGCGAAGTTGGCATTGCCGGCTGGAGGAACGCCGTATTTCCAGCGCACGTCGTCGCGCAGGCGCTCGCCGCCCCAATCGCTGTCATTGAACGGCGGATTGGCAAGGATGAAATCGGCTTTGAGGTCTTTGAAGGCGTCGTTGTGAAACGACCCGCCGCTGTTCCAGGCAATATTGGCTTCGATGCCGCGAATCGCCAGATTCATCTTGCAGAGCCGCCACGTGGTTTGATTGGACTCTTGGCCGTAAATCGAAAGGTCGGTGCGGCGGCCCCCGTGCGCTTCCACGAACTTCTCGCTCTGAACGAACATCCCCCCTGAGCCGCAACAGGGATCGAAAACACGGCCTTTATACGGCTCGATCATTTCCACCAAGAGTTTGACCACGCATCGCGCGGTGTAAAACTGCCCGCCCTTTTTGCCCTCGGCGGCGGCGAACTGTCCCAAGAAATACTCATACACCCGACCAAGGATGTCTTTCGAGCGGCTTTCCTTGTCGCCCAGGCCGATGTTGCCGATGAGGTCAATCAACTCGCCGAGCCGGTGCTTGTCGAGCGATTCGCGGGCATAGTCTTTGGGCAAAACGCCTTTGAGAGAAGGATTCTCTTTCTCGATCTGAAGCATTGCTTCGTCAATCAGCTTGCCAATGGTGGGCTGTTTGGCGCTCGCTTGAAGGCGCAACCAGCGGGCCGCCTTCGGAACCCAAAATACATTTTCACCAGAGTACTCATCCCTATCTTCTAACAGCTTTTCGATTGCCCCCGCACGGTTCGGCAAGTCGGCCCGGAGGAAATAATCATCCTGAGGATCATTAACAGCGGCACGCAGGTATTCGTACATCTCTTTGAAAGCATCTGAAATGTATTTCAGGAAGATCAAGCCGAGGACAACATGCTTGTAGTCCGCCGCGTCCATGTTGCCCCGCAACTTGTCAGCGGCCTGCCAAAGCGTTTGCTCGAAACCCAGGTTCGCGCCGTTGGTACTCTTTCCGCCGTTCTTGTTCCGTTCATTTCTCTTTCCGCGTGCCATCGGTAATCCCCATTGTCCTTCCGCGATCCCTTTTCCGAGCGACTTACCAACAAAGGAATTGCCGAGATTATATGCAAAATCTGATCGAAATTCGACAACTTGCCAACGGGCCAAGGCGCGAGGAACCGGTATGCTATAGGACATGGTGTGCGTCCAAGGAATAGACATCGGCAAACACGAGGCGATTCAAGCGAATCGGGTGGCATCAATGCACACTCTCCGCACACAAATCTGGGTCGCTCTCGATGAAAGTCAAACAAAACACGTAGCCGACAGCCCAGCGATCACTGATCCAGCGAATCAGTGGCCATCGGTTCCCTCGAATTGAGCTTGCATGAGTGGCGACAAACCCGAGCAGTTACCGAATGACCACAATCGGAGCTCGCCAAAACGCGCCTTCTTGACCAGCCGGGTCGAGGACCGTGACCTGACATTCGTACGCACCTGCCGGAAGTTTGCTGAGCGCAAGGCTGAGGCTGAGCGGGACGGTCTTCACTGTGGTCTTCAATCCTTCAGTTACCCTCACCGGACTTGTCTCCAACACCTTCTTGTGGCCGCGGTAAAAGCTCAGGAACACGACCAGCGGCTGAAATGCCGAATCGCCTTGCTCGTAAGCCTGAAGATAAACGTCCATCTTCTGATTCTGCTTGAACACGCGCGTCACGCTGGGAATCAGTTTCGCGCCGCCCTGGATTAAAGGATTGACCGCCTGCTCCTCGATTCTCTCCTTCTTTTTCGCCGCATTGTAGAGCGCTTCGTTCAGATCAACGCGCTGGTTGCTCAGGACCACGGCGCTGATCGGAATTTGCTTCTTCACCAAATTCAAATCAGGAATCACGAAGGTGGTCTGATAGGTGCCGATTCTTCCGGTTTCAGCATCCCGTGCGAGAAACTTGATCGTGTATTTCCCAGGCAAGAGCGTGAAGCCAGTGTCGTATTCGATCGGGCGTTTGGCCAGCTCCGCCGCCGTCTGATCACTCAGCTTGATGTTGACCTTGTCGCGCAGGTTGGTGACGGTAGTGTCGTAACTGTCCTTGATCTCGCCGATAAAATCGAGCAGCGTGCGCTCTGCGCCGTGGCGCTTGGCAAGCGCCAGCTCGCGCCCCGGAATCTTCACGATGATGGGCACGAAATACTCGGCGCGATTCAACTGGAAGTAATCAATTTCCATCGCCATGGTGAGTTCGGTGATGGGATCAGGAAGCAGCAACGCGTCTTCGAGCTGACGCTCCTTGTCGGCTACCGTGAATTGCTTGAACTGCTTACCGGCATAGTAGCCCTGCCGGTAATCAAGCGTCGCGGCGAGGCCGGTGCTGAGCGAAATCTTTATGCGGCGGAACTTGCCGTCCTGCGCCGTGTTGCTGGTGTAGTAGCCAAGAATGTAGTAGCTGGAAATCGCCCGCGCCGCCTGCGTGATGCCTTTCGTCAAATCGTTGTAATCGAACAGCGCCTTCCCGCCCGTGTCCTTGGCCAGCGCGTAAAGCGAGTCCTGCGACTGCTGGAAATTGCTGGTGAGCGCCATGGCCGCGGCGCCGGAATACATTCCGATATTCCCTTGCGACCCGCGCGTGGCATCGCCCAGCGGCGCCATTGCCACCAGTCCTCGCGCGTCCACCGGCCAAAAGGAAACGCCAGCCCGAATGGCCTGGTCAATCGTGGCGCGGAGCTGCGCCTGATTGTCCAGCCCGTTCAGCCGCAACCCGCTCGCGAAATAAATCAGCGCTTTCTTCTCGCTTAGATGAGCCAGCATTTCCGCCGCCGTCTGCAGGGCGGCAAGCTGCCGGTCGGTATTGAAAATGTTGAACTCGCTATCGTCCTGGCCAAAGGCCGCGCCCACATCCGATGCGCTCGCATCCTCGTAGGCCTCGGCGAATTCCTGGCCTTCGCCGACTACCATCGTTTGAAGAATACTCAGCAGCCGGTCTCGGTCATTCGTGAAGTCGCACAGCACATCCACGCTGCTGCCTTGATACCGCATGAGGGCTACCAGATCGTCCGGCCCCATCTGACTCTTTATGAACTTTTCGGCGGCGGTCAGCGCGCGCATCTGGTCTTCGGGCGGCATGGACGTCATATCGAAATACAAGGCGATCAGCCGCCGGTCGTTGTAGCGAGTGCTTCCCGGCTCCTCGGGCGCAATTTGGGTCTCGGCAAGCTTGTAATAAATGGTGACTTTGGCGGGCGCGCCCTGAGTCTGGGGCGCCGGGCCAGGAGCTGTTGGCAGTGTTTCGTACTTGAATACGCGGATGGCCTGCGGCACCCCGTCTTCAGTGACGGTGAAATCCTTCGCGGTTAAGCCAGGAAGCGGATTGCCTTTCTTGTCTTTGACGCTCACAGCCTCAACCACGAGTTGTGTGCTGACTTTGATTGCCGCCGCTTGGCCGGGGAGAAGCGAAGAATTCTGCCCCACTTGCTGCGCCGCAGCGAGCGAGCAGGACAACAGGGTCAGGCAGATCATTAAGACGGGGAGCAGTTGTGCGCGCAAGCCAAGAAGCGTCTCACCACAGAGGCCACAGAGATCACAGAAGAAGCCAGGAAAGTATCTTTCTCCGCGGTTTCTGTGCCCTCCGTGGTTAACTTTTCTTTTGCCTTGCATATCTCAAAAACTTAAGCGCAACGTGGTCCGAACAGTTCGCATCGAACTCGCGCCAGACGGCAATCCGAATTGCGCGCCACCAATCACAGTGTTCCAGCCTGTGTAATTTACGTGATTAAGAGCGTTCGCGGAATCGATCCGCAAATCCAATGTGTATTTGCTCCCCACTTGGAACGAACGCGCAAGCGAAGCGTCCAAGCTGAACTGTGCTGGACCGATGATCGAATTTCTGCCCGCCGTTCCCCACTCGCCCGCGAGCGGCGCCACGTAAGCCGCCGGATTCAAATCGAAACCCGGAGGCGCTGAATAAAGCGGCGCGCCGGTGTAGTCCGGCCGAAGGCTTCCCGTCACGCCGGTTCCTGGCACGGGTGCAAGATAAAGGGGCGTCTCGGGCAAGCCGCTGCCCACCGAGATATTGGTGAGAAACGTCCACTCTTTCAAAAGCGCGCCCTTCTTCCCGCTCATCAATGTTCCGCCCGCAAGCCCCATGCCGGACGTGTATTGAACGGTCAGGCTCAGTAGATGCCGCTGATCGAAAGAGGAAAGGCTTCGCTCGGCAGCAAGATTCAGCCAGTCTTGCGCGATTGTCGTCGCGCCGAGGGCGGCGCTGCCCAATCCCGGTCCAACCGCCCCCTCGCCACCTAACTGCGAAGCATCATCTATGGATTTTGAATAGGTATATTGCAAACTCGCGGCAAAGCCGCTCGCCAGCCTTCGCCGCAATTGAACTTGGCCCGACTCGCGCGTTGAGTTGCCGTTGGACGCAAAGTAGGCGAAGCCCACCGGACATGCAGGACAAAGGTTCGCGGCTCCAAGCGGATAGGTGTTGGGCAGGAATTCCTGGAGCGCGCGGGTTCCCTTCGTTCCAAGGTAAGTTGCCGACAACTGCATCGAGCCGGGCAGGTCGCGCTGAATCGAGAATTGCCAGACCTGCGCGTAACCGACGCGGAAGTTCGGATCAATTGCGAAATTGTCAGGCGTAACCGCGGAACAGGGTGTAAAACCGTCCGCAAGCGTCAGCGGGCAGGCCGGACTGTTCTGAACACTCAGGCTTTTGGAGAGTGGCGACTGCTGAGCCATCTGCTGCACAAGCGTTTGATAGACAGAAGTGTTGTCGTAAATTCCATATCCTGCTCGAATCAGCAGAGACGATCCGCCAATCGGCCGCCAGGCAATGCC
This sequence comes from Terriglobia bacterium, assembly GCA_046706005.1. GTDB lineage: Bacteria > Acidobacteriota > Terriglobia > UBA7540 > UBA7540 > JBJKPU01. Next base: position 7,677 of record JBJKPU010000077.1, read on the forward strand.
CACGCGCGGCTCAAAACCAACCCAGTCGGGGCGTACGAGCGAAGCGGGATATTTGTCCCCCGTCAGTGGGCCAACCGGATCGCTCGCCAGCACTGGCGCAACGGCCGAAAAGCCTGGCGCGATGTCAAGGTTGACCAGCCGGCCGTACAGCTCCGTAATCGGCGCGCCGTATTCCCAGCGCACGCCCGCATTCAACGTAAAACCGGGGCTGATTCGAAAGTCGTCGGTAATATACGCGTCGTAAACCGATTCGCGGAAATATTTGTCGGCGTTGCCAAAGGCGATGGCGCTTGTGTCCGGTATGCCCAGCAGAAAATCGGCGAAGTCAAAACCGGTTCCAGGCGCGCTTCCCGCCGTTGCCGCGCCGGTAAAAGTGAATGCCCCGCGGGGATTGTGCTGGGACAGCTCATTAAATTCCTGCCTTCGGAAATCGCCGCCGAAGGTAATATTATGCCGGCCGTGAATCCACAGCATCGAGGCCGAAACGGCGCTCGTCTGATTTCGGCCGAATGAGCTTTGGCCGTCCGAAAGCCCCGCAATTCCGCTCGCAAAAGAGAGATTCGGAGGGCCCCAATTCACCGGGCTCTGGTCATTGCCGGCGATCCCGGCTTCGCCTGAAACGTTTTCGCGATTCTCGAAATAAGGCGTCACGCGCGTTGCCTGCCGGCTGAACTGATAGCCAACATTCAGGGACAGGCCTTCGCTCACCCGGTGCCACCACCTGATGTCCGTGTTGAGTCCGAACGCCTGCGTCGTGTCGCGGAAACCGAAGAGGTTGGGGCTGGCGCTGTGCGTGCTCTGAAAAGCGAAGCCGCCGGAAAGCTGATTGCGCCCTCCGAGTGATTTCTGAAACCTTGATTGCAACGCGTCGCTGTGCGTGTTGCCGTTAATCGCCGTTTGATAGTTGTAGCGTGAACCGCCGGAAAAATTCGGCCGCGGATAAAAGTTCAGCAAGGCTTGCGCTTGCGGCGTAATCAGGCCCGGCGGAATCACGTCGCCAGAGAACGGCAGTCCAGTTGCGGGATCGAAGATTTGGATGGGCTGCCCAGAGGCATTCAATGCTTGCGAGAAATCTCCGGTTCGCTCCGCCAGGCTCGGAACCAGCGCGGACTGGGTCAGGTCGTTCACGTCCCGTGTCCACTGGTAGCCGACGTATAAAAAGGGACCGTTTTGAACTATGTGCGGAATGCGCATCGGCCCGCCGAACGCCAGCACGCCGGTGACACGGTTATAAAAAGGCTTGGGGGTGCTGTGGCCGCTCAGGGAAAATGGCCGGGCATCGAAAGCGGAATTGCCATAGTTGATGCCAAGGCTGCCGCGATACAGTCCCATGGCGCCGCGGCGATTGTTGCCGAATGCCGGAAACTGGGCGAAGGGCGACGCGGCGCCATTGTTCACGCTGCCGTTGATCAGCAGGCCGGGCGCGGCAAGCTGGTTGAGTTTGTTTTCATTGGCCGCGCTCGCAGCCGCTCCGTTCCTCGCACTGGACCCTGCCGGTTCGCTCGTAGGGCCGGGGCTCGCCTCGGCCTGTTCCGTCCCGGAGGCCGGGCCAAGGCCCGGCATTACTTTTTCAGCTTTGATTTCAGCCAGCGGGAGCATCCTTAATTCCCACTCGGCGGGTTTATCCTGAGCGGCTTCACGCCGAATGTGTTCACGCTCAACAGCTTCACCGTGAACGGGCGGGGCTTTGGGCGCAACCGTCACTTGCCGCATGACAGTCGAAAAGCCAGTCATCCGGACTTCAATTGTCCAGCTTCCGTCCGCCAAGTCGAGAAAGGAAAAGCGCCCCTGCTGATCCGTGATGGTGCTGAATCTCTTGCTGCCTCGCGTGGCCGTCACCGTCGCGCCGGGAACCGGCAAGCCGTTGAAAGTGACCTGCCCGCGGTACGAGGAAACTTGTAGCGCAGGGTCGGTTTCTTGACCCTGCGGCCCTTCACTAGGTAATTGTGGAAGAGCCGCAGCGTTGTGATGCGAACGCTGCGCTACAACTGTTACCGGGCCGACCGTCAGCAACACAATTAAGCAAACGAGACGCACCTATTCTCCCATCAACCGCTATCCAGTTAGACGTACCCGTCACTAATTCGGCGTCGGCGGCTCGACGTGATCAACAACCAAGACCTTCACAGCCCCTTTGGCGGACTTGAGCTCCAGCCCAAGCTGTTGCTTTATCGCGATGAAAACGGTGACCGCGTGGCTGGAGAAATCGACGCTCGCCGGCATCTGCTCTTGCGCGCCGCCAGGATTTGAGCCCGACTCTGTCCCAGTGTCAGCCCCGGGTGAAGGGGTCCACTTTAGCTTGAAGGCATATGCTCCGTTGAGCCCCGTCTTGTCCAGTACGTGCCTCCCCACAGTGTTCGTCAATATGTTCACGAAGTCGCTGAACTTAGCCCCCGAGACGGTGATCGCTCCGGGGCCGTATTCTATGCCACCCGCCATTCGATGAGTCTGGCGGTACTTGCTGTGGGGTGCGAGGTCTGCTTCGGTAACTTGCTCCAATTTCGGCCCGCCCTTTGCCACGACGAGGTCGTAAACGGGTAGCTGTTTTGTTGACCAGTGAAACTTTAGCCTGAAGCGGTCTGCGGGAAGCGATTGCACCATTTTATCTTGTAGCGCTTCTCTCTGGGGCCACGGGACCTTCGTCACGTCAATCCACGGCTCAGCATGGATCGTATATTCGCTGGAATAGGCCCAAGATGGAAGGCCTACGAGCTGATTCGCGTCAATGTCATACGCCTGTTCGATTATAATGTGTAGCCGAATGTTGAAAGTCTCGAATCTACCAATTTCCCACATATAATCGTGATGCTGGTCGTTGGGATTTCCGGGCCTGATCGAAGCCACTTCGAAGGATGTCTCGCGAGCCGAATTCGCTTGCGCCACGGCGGTGCGGCTCTGCATCAAGCCGACCACGCCAAACATCACGGCCAACAGCAACGCTCTCATGGCTGCGCCTCCAAACCGGGCTCGAGCCCTCGGTTAATTCGCCGTGGGCGTCTTCTCGATATGATCAATGACGAGTTCTTCCACCTTGGCCGTGCGCGGGTCAAGAGCCAAACCGAGCTTCTTGACGGATTCGAAAATCGTCGCGCCGTCTCCGCTTGGTTCCGATGCCGCCGCGCCGGGCGAAGAGCCCCAGTTCTGGCCTGCTGTCGAGCCTCCCGGCACTGCCGCGCCTTGCGCTCGCGCCATGGCCATGAGGCTGGCCATCGAAATCGTCAAGGACACCTGATAGTTTCCCTTGAGCCCGGTCATGTCCACCACCTGCCGGCCTTTCCCGCCGCCCGTCCGAAGCAACGTGGTCAGCTCGTCGGCGAGCCGGGCCATGGTCATCTTGCTGGCTTGTAGCGTCATGGTCCTGGCCTGCATATTCATCTGCATCGTCATGCTTCCACGCTTGCCCATGTTCATACGCGTTGTCACGGTTCCATCGGCATTCTGCTTCGCATCGACGGATCCGTTGGGCAGGTTCATCCTGGTCTCGCCAGGTTTCAAAGGGGCATTCATGTCAACGGGCGCCTCATCAGGCGGAGATTCCTGCAGCTTTGGCCCGTCCTTGCCAACCACCAGAGCAAACACCGGCCCTTTCTTTTCGTCCTGGTGCGCGACCAACTTGAACCGGTCTTCCAGCAAGGTTTGCAGCATCTTCGGGGCATCGTCTTTTGACGCGCCATCCGGGAGTTTCGCCTGGATGTCGAAATGTTCTTTTGTCAACCACGCCGGGCCGACAATCTGAAACGGCTTCACCTTATAGGCTAGGACAACCAGTTGCTGCAGCGTCACGTAGTTGTAAGTGGCCAGCGCCCCGTCGATCCGCGGCCCCAATGCCGGCATTTTTCCGGATCGCACATCTGCCATTATTTTCGCCACATTCAGCGCCGACGGCTTGATCGTCGCCACCTCGAAGGAAAGCTTTGTCGGGGTCTTTTGCTGCGCGTATGCCGCGCCGCATGAAAAAAGCACGCCAGCAACGAACACGCGCATCAACCCGTACCGCGTCATCATCGGAACCTCCTGAGGCTAAAGAGGATTTATGCAACACTATACTGTATCTATACAGTGCTACGGATGGAATGTCAAGGACTTTTTGACAAGGGCGGTAGTAATTATGTTTGGGCGTGCTTGCGTAGAACAGGTGTACACACTGATCGCACGTCTTCAGAAGCCTTAACCAAGTGAATCGTCATTACAACCCAACTCATCCCTGAGCCTACCTCACATCGAACGATTAGGTACCGGGCTTCGCCTCCTGGCCCTTGCCAAGGAGACACCCAGAAAACGACTCCCCTTTCGTCGGGTCAACACCCCATTGGGGCCCATGCGCATCGGGCAAACTTGGCGTCCGTTAACTCCAGGCGTGCCTTGTGTTAGGTCATCGTGCCTATGTCACCGGTTCACGCCAAGCCGGTTGAGAATCCTCCCTTGCGGCCCACTTCACACAACTTTCCACAAGGGGCTTCCCAAATCCCTAGGCAGCCAACTGTACATTATGCCATCAATGCAAATCCGATCGAGCTCCAAGCACTTCGACATCCCCGGGAAGTTGGCTAATCACCCTCAGCGGCGATGGAAAACCCGAGAATCAATTGGCCGCAGTCGCCCTGTCAAACACACTTTGATGGCAGGACCGCATGCGTGCTTAACACATCCAATTCATGTACGCCCCGTAAGTTCCGGTAGCTAAGGCAGCCACTTCCACGGAGGACGATCCGTAATCACCCCCCGATGCGCATCCGAAGACACAGCCTGCCATGCATAAGGCAGCGCAGCTATCGTAGCAGAAGTCACCACCCACACCGAGCAAAACGTCTTCGTCTTCGGGCCGACCAAAGAGATCTACGTCGCTCACACTGGGTTTCGATTTCATAAAGCCCTCCTTCTTTCGAGTCTTCCACCTCGCAAAACTCATTGGATTCACGCTGACCATTTATGCATTCCGCAGCAAGTCTGAAGTAACCGCTTTCATGTCCCCCTCGCGACCGGAAACGATACAGCCGGCCGTCATGAGTTCTCAGCGGCTATGCATGATTACATGCGCGCTTCACTTTGCCCTTCCGATCCGTCCGCGAACAGGGCACTCACTCGTTGTTATGCTGCCTCGCGACCCAGAGCGTCCACGCACTCCATCCTTCATATCCGCGATTGCCGTTCAGCGATAAAGTTAAGCGTAGTACTGCCTATGAGCTGCGGCAATGAGATCAGTCATACGGATGCATTGATGATTGTCACCATGGGCTTGTGGTGCGCGGGAAGGCAAGCACGGGAAATCGAACGTGACTTCTACCCACCGACGGCATGTGGAGCTTCGGCGATGCTACCTTGAGAGTGGGAGGATCGAGCCACGTGACGGCGTTCTTATAAGCGGTCTGCCCTCATATGACCAGCTTGTCCCGAGGATCTGGCGGTGTTTCGTTCTTGAATCCGCTTCAAAGATGCTGTACTTCAAACCTAAGTCGGTGTGGCGCCGCACTTTTCGGTGGGGATGAAGTGGCATGAGTGGATGTATGGCGAGCGTGTAAGCAATTGGCCCGCAGACACGAAGTGCGGCGTTCAAGCCGGTCCCATGAACGACGGGATCATATCTGTCAATATTCGCGAGAACACATTCGATTACTGCCCGCAGGAAAGGATGGCCCGGCGTTGAGATTATGTTCCATTGCTGGAATTCTCCGCCCTCAATGCAAGCAAGATCTGGATGTATGCCCCATCCAAAAAACGGCTCTCCCATCTGATTCGGCCATTGCGAGAGAATGTAGAAGTCATCCTTGTGAATTACCTCGGCTAGCGGCTTCGTAGCCGAGCTCTTTATGTCTAAATAAACCCCTCCGCGTCTATATAGGAGAAGATACCGAAATAGGTCAGCCCTTGCGTTTCCGTAGTGCTCGTCAATTCTGTGATAGTAAGCTAAGATTTGAGGGCCGTAGTCTTGTGCGATGAAACGTTCCACGTCAGTGTCGTCATAAAATACATAGTCCCAGCCAGGATTAAGTGCTAAAAGTTGGGCGATGTTGCCACGGAAGTCGTCGTGCAATAGTTTATGGCGAAAGGTTTGGTGAATGATTCGCGGTACTGCCCCCTCTTGCCGGAAGGTTGTCGGCAAGCGAGTCTCAGCTACACTCTTCAGTTCCATGAATGAATCCTAGATGTTTCGAGAATCGTTAGCGGGCGGAGGACAAGAAACATTTCATTTCACTTCACTTCGTTTGTGGGAAGTCAGAACCTTGGGCATTTGAAAAGGAAAGAAACCATTCCATCACTCCACCTGCAGCGCTTTGTCAGCGAACCGGCTATCTAGTTCAAAACTACTGAGTGTGATATAATATAGTGACACTATCCAAAGAGTTTCGCTTGCTTCCAAAAAGCCGTGACCAGTGTGGGGCGTCGGCGCATGCGGCGCAGAGCTTGCCGCGCGTGGTAGCTCAGTTCCC
>JBJKPU010000078.1:0-31966 GCA_046706005.1 Terriglobia bacterium
CGGGCAGGCTGCGGCGGACGATGAACTGATCGGCAGCCAGGACAAGCTGACGAATCCAGGCCGGAGCGCTGTTGGCAGTTCGTGAGTCTTCTTTCGACCAGTTAGCAAGAAGTGATTGCTCACGCGCCTGTTCCCTTTCAAGCGCCGCTTCGCCGTCAAGATCAGCGTCTGCCTCCGTGCTCAGCACCAGCGTCACCGGCGCGCCGGGTTTCAATGTTGCGGAGAAAGTCGCGGCGTGAAGGTGATCCTCGCAATCGTCCAACCCGCGGTAGCACTCCATCGCGAGATCAAAGTCCTTGTACCATTCGTGCGCGGGCTCGCCCTGCGCTTCGTCGCTCAACAGATAAAAAGGCGTGGCGCCGGAATAAGCCGTGACCGCAATGCCGTGCCCGGCCGGCCGCACGTCCATGCGCCAGCCGCCGCCTTTTGTCGAGCCATTAAAGTCGCGGTAATTGACCAGAACTTTCAGGTTGAGTTGGGCGGGGTTTCCACCGCGCGCCAGAGTGTAGCGGATGTAAGTCGTATTCCTGCCGTGCTCCATCCAGATGCGCTTTTCGATCAGCGCGTCGCCGCGGGCGTAAGCCCACACCGGAGTCGTGCCCTCCAGGCGGAAACTTTCAATGTACTTGAATCCTTGCGGATCGATCGCGCCGCTGGCCCATCGGTTTGCACCCAGGGCAAAAGTCTGCTCGCCGTACAAAACGTTTTCATCAATCTTGCTCACCAGCAGCATGCGCCCGCCGGGAGGAGTCAGCGCGGCGATTAGCAATCCGTGGTAACGGCGAGTCAGCAGCCCCGCGACCGTCCCCGATGCAAACCCGCCCAGGCCGTTCGTGGTCAGCCACTCACGCGATTCCGCCGCGGCCAACTCGCCGCAGATTTCGCGCCCAAAGCTGACGACTGAAGGAAGTGGTTTTTTCATGCGGTTAGCGGCCAGTCGAAACCGGCGCGGTTTCCGGCGCGGGCTCGGCGGATTCCGGATCGTAATTCAGAATGGGTTGCAGCCAGCGCTCGACCGTGCGCAGGTCCATTCCCTTGCGGCGGTGATAATCCAGAACCTGGTCGCGGCCGATCCGGCCGACGGCAAAGTAACGGGCTTCAGGATGGGCAAAATAGAAACCGCTCACGGAAGCCGCAGGCAGCATGGCAAAACTTTCCGTCAGGCGGATGCCCGTATTCTTTTCAGCCTGGAGCAGGTCGAACAGCTCGCGCTTTTCCGTATGGTCGGGGCAGGCCGGATATCCCGGCGCGGGGCGAATGCCGCGGTATCGCTCGTGCACGAGATCATCGAACGTCAGCCTTTCGTTTTTCCCATAGCCCCATTCGGCGCGCGCCCGCTGATGCATCAGTTCCGCCAGCGCTTCCGCCAGGCGGTCGGCCAGAGCCTTGGCCATGATGGCGTTGTAATCGTCGTGCTCGCGATTGAAACTTTCCACGAGCGCCTCGATTTTGATTCCCGCCGTCACCGCGAACGCGCCGAGAAAATCGGCGCACCCTGAAGACTTGGGCGCAATAAAATCCGCCAGCGCATAATTGAAATGGCCCGGAGCCTTTTCGATTTGCTGGCGCAGCGTGTGGAATGCCGCAACAGGGTCGGAGCGCGACGAATCCCCATAAATTTCGATGTCGTCTTCGACGCTGCTCGCCGGGAAAAAGCCGATGACGGCGCGCGCCTCAAGCAATTTCTCCTTCATGATTCGCGCCAGCAGAGCTTCCGCGTCGGCAAAAAGTTCGCGCGCTTTGGGACCGACCGTGGAATCTTCAAAAATCTTCGGATAAGTTCCACGCAATTCCCAGGCGTGGAAGAACGGACTCCAGTCGATAAAGGGCGCGATTTCCTCCAGCGCAACCGGATTGAAAACCCGGACTCCCGTGAAGGATGGCTTGGAAATTTCCGCCTGCGTCCAATCGAATCGCGGCTTGCGGCGGCGCGCTTCATCGAGCGGAAGAATTTTCTGGGCCGGCGGCCGATGTTCCTGCCGCAGCCTTTCCTGCTCGCGGCGATTTTCATCTCCAAAAGCCGCGCGCTGTTCGGCGCTCAGCAGCCGGCTCACCACGCCCACGGCCCTCGAAGCGTCCTGAACGTGGACGACGGTCTCGCGGTAATGCGGCGCAATCTTCACCGCCGTGTGAATCCGGCTGGTGGTCGCCCCGCCGATCAGCAACGGAATTCTGAAACCGAGGCGCTCCATTTCCTTCGCCACGTGGACCATTTCATCGAGCGACGGTGTAATCAGTCCGCTCAGGCCGACGGCATCGGCCCCGGTTTCGCGCGCCGTATCCAGAATCTTCTGCGCCGGAACCATCACGCCCAAATCAATGACCTCATAATTGTTGCAGCCCAGCACGACGCCGACGATGTTCTTGCCGATGTCGTGCACGTCACCTTTGACCGTGGCCATCACCAGCTTGCCTTTGGCCTGAGCTCCGCCCGTGGCGGCCTTTTCCGCCTCGAGATACGGCAACAGATAGGCCACGGCTTTCTTCATCACGCGGGCGCTCTTCACCACCTGCGGCAGAAACATTTTGCCGGAACCGAACAGGTCGCCGACCACTTTCATTCCGTCCATCAGCGGACCTTCAATCACCTGCAACGGCCTGGCGAATTTCTGCCGCGCTTCTTCCGTGTCCGCTTCCACGTAATCGGCAATGCCTTTCACCAGAGCGTGCACCAGCCGCTCCTCGACGGTTCCCTGCCGCCATTCGTCTTCCTTGACTTCCGCGCGATCCTGCTGCTTCAGCGATTCCGCAAACGCGATCAGCCGTTCCGTGGCGTCAGCGCGACGATTCAGCAGGACGTCTTCCACACGTTCCAGAAGGTCTTTGGGAATCTCCTCGTAGATCGCCAGTTGCCCGGCGTTGACGATGCCCATGTCCATGCCGGCGCGAATGGCGTGGTAAAGAAAGGCGGAGTGCATCGCTTCGCGCACGGTATTGTTGCCGCGGAATGAAAATGAAATATTGCTCACGCCGCCGCTGACTTTTGCATGCGGCAACTCCGCCTTGATTTCGCGCGCCGCTTCGATAAAGCTGACCGCGTAATTGTTGTGCTCTTCAATCCCCGTGGCCACCGTCAGGATGTTGGGATCGAAAATGATGTCGCTGGGATCGATTCCCACTTCTTCCGTCAGGATTCGGTAAGAGCGGCGACAGATTTCAACTTTGCGTTCCGTCGAGACCGCCTGCCCCTGTTCGTCAAAAGCCATCACGATCATCCCGGCGCCATAGCGGTGCACCAGCCGAGCGCGCTTTTTGAATTCCTCCTCGCCCTCTTTCAGGCTGATGGAATTCACGATGCCCTTGCCCTGAATGCACTTCAGCCCGGCTTCAATCACGCTCCATTTCGAGCTGTCAATCATCACCGGCACGCGCGCGATGTCCGGCTCTGAACCGATGTGATTCAGAAACGTCGCCATCGCCTGCTCGGAATCAAGCATGGCTTCGTCCATGTTGATGTCGATGATTTGCGCGCCGCCCTCCACCTGCTGCCGCGCCACGCTCAGCGCCTCTTCGAATGTGCCGCCCAGAATCAGCTTGGAAAAGCGCGGCGAACCGGTGACGTTCGTGCGCTCGCCGACGTTCACAAAGTTCGCATCCGCCCGCATCTCCAGCGGCTCGAGCCCGCTGAATCGCGAAAGATGATCCGGCGCGGGCGGAACGCGCGGATTGATACCTTTGATGGCGCGCGCGATGGCCGCCGTGTGCTCCGGCGTTGAGCCGCAGCATCCGCCGGCAAAGTTGAGCCAGCCGTTCTCAGCGAAGTCGCGCAATTCGGCGGACATCACCTCGGGCGTTTCATCAAAACCGCCGAAAGCGTTCGGGAGCCCGGCATTCGGATGGCAACTGGTAAAGATGGGCGCGATCTGCGCAAGCTCTTCCACATAAGGCCGCATCTGTTTTGCGCCCAGCGAGCAGTTGATGCCCACGCTGAGCAGCGGCATGTGTGAAATGGAAACCCAGAACGCCGCGATCGTTTGCCCGGAAAGCGTCCGCCCGCTGCGATCGATGATGGTGACGGAAGCCATCACAGGAACCCGTGTGCCGGTATCCTCAAAAAGCTGCTGAATGCCAAAGAGGGCGGCCTTGGCATTCAAAGTGTCGAAAATCGTTTCCAGCAGCAACACGTCCACGCCGCCCGCAACCAGGCCGTGCGCCTGCTCGTAGTAGGCGTCGCGCAACTGGTCGAACGTCACGCCCCTCGCCGCCGGATTGCTCACGTCCTGCGAAACCGAAGCCGTACGGCCGGTCGGTCCCATCGAGCCCGCCACCCAGCATTCACGGCCGGAATTCTTCGCCATGAATTTGTCCGCCGCGCGCCGTGCGGCCTTCGCGCCGGCAACATTCAAATCGTAAACAGACTTTTCCAGGCCGTATTCAGCCATTGAAATGGCCGTCGAGTTGAAGGTGTTGGTTTCAATCAGGTCCGCCCCGGCGTCCAGATACTTGCGGTGCAGTTCTTCAATCAGCGCGGGCCGCGTGATGTTGAGCACGTCGTTGCAGAGGCGCAGATCTCTCGGATGGCGGGCGAATTCCCTGCCGCGATAATCCGCCTCGCTCAGGTGATGGGCCTGAATCAGCGTGCCCATCGCTCCGTCAATAATGACGATCCGTTCTTTTAACGCCGCACGAAGCGACTCCGCGCGGCGGCTCCGCTCATCCATCTTTGAGTTCTCAGTCTTCAGCTCTCAGCAATATAAGATTAGCAGGAAGGCGTCAGGAGGAATAGGCCCGGGCGGAGAGCCGGTCGAACGTCATCGCCCGGAACGATAAAACGCCGCGATCGTGTTCACCACTTCGTTTTGATGCTCTTCGGGGATTTCCGGATACAGCGGAATCGCCAGCACTTCCCGGCCCGCCTTTTCCGCCTCAGGGAATTGGCCCGCGCGGTATCCAAGCCGGGCGAACGCCGGTTGCAGGTGCAGCGGCACCGGATAATAGATTTCCGTGGGAATGCCGGATTTGCGCAGATGCGCCCGCAAGGCATCGCGCTCCGGACAGCGCAGAACATAGAGGTTAAAAACATGTTCACAGCCTTCGGGCGTTGAAGGCAGCTTGACCACTTCGCTGAGCCCCGCTTTCGTGAACAGCTCGCCGTACAATCGCGCTTTTGCCTGGCGAGCCTGTGTCCATTGGTCGAGACGTTGAAGCTTGACCTTCAGAACCGCCGCCTGCAAAGCGTCCAGTCGGCTGTTTGTTCCCAGAATTTCGTATTTGTATCTTTCCCTGCTGCCCTGATCGCGAAGCAGCCGCAGTCTGTCAGCAAGCTTCGGGTCGTTCGTCGTGACCATTCCGCCGTCGCCCGCGCACGCCAGATTTTTCGTCGGATAAAAACTCAGGCAACCGGAATTTCCCAGGCTTCCCGCGCGCTTCCCGTGATAAACCGCTCCTGTCGCCTGCGCCGCGTCTTCGATGACAGACAGGCCGCGCGCTGCCGCCAAATCCAGAATCGGACCCATATCGGCCGGCAATCCGTAAAGGTGGACGGGGATAATCGCACGCGTCTTTGGCGTGACGGCGGACGCGATTGCCTGCGGATCAATGTTGAAAGTGTCCGGCCGGATATCCACAAACACCGGGCGCGCGCCGATGTTGGCCACAGCGGCGGCGGTGGCACCGAAGGTGTAGGTTGGCGTGATGACTTCATCGCCCGGCCCGATTCCGCAGGCTCGCAGCGAAAGTTCCAGCGCGTCCGTTCCCGAAGCGCAACCGATGGCCTCGCGGACGCCGATGAACGCGGCCATCAATTCCTCAAAGCTGAGAACCTCTTCGCCCTGAATGAATTTCTGGCTCTCGAAAACCCGCAGCACCGCGGCCACAATTTCCTCGCGCTGGGTTTCGAATTGCGCGCGAAGGTCGAGGAACGGAAAGCGCAAAGGCTTTTCCGCGCCGGCCGTGTTTGTGGCGCCCGTTGCTTCGATGGATGCTTTAGCGTTCATCGCTGGAATACTCTCTTCCGCTTTGTGCTTCAGAAAAAAACCGGCACCCTGCCCTCAATCAGACAAGGACGCGACAACTAATCCTGCTTCTTCCACGGCGGAATCTCCGGCAATAGCTTTTGGAATTCGGCGATCAGCGAAGCTTCGTAATCGCCGGCAAACTTCCCCGCGAAAAACCGTTCGATTCCCTCCTGTTCCAAACGCTGCCAGGATTCCTCCTCGTAACCGGGATTGATGGGAAAAAATAATGCGCCGTTGGCCCGCCCCGCGGCCAGATCGCCCGGAGCGTCGCCGATCATCAGCATCCGGTTTTTTTCGTATCTGCCGGCGGCGGCGATTTTCAGGTGTTCTTTCTTGCTTCCCATTTCCTGCCCGGCGATGACGGCGGCGTAGCGCTCAATGTCATGCTCGTGCCACTCGCGCTCCAGCGTGCCGCCGGGGGTTTGCGAGACGCAGATGATGTCCGCCTGCTTCTGAAACTTCTCCGCGCACTCGCGAAAATGCGGAAACGGCGGAACACCATGAACCATATCCCCGATGGCGCGATTCACTTCCTTGCTCCAATCGAGCGTCTTCTGAAGCACCGGATCGCTTGTTTTCTTGACCTCCGCTTCCAGCGATGGATTGCCCAGCGGCTGCCCGGAATGAATCCACGCATCGAGCGTCGGAACCTGGGGAATCTTCACGCCGCGGCGCATTGGCGCCGGCCAGTCGCGCAGAAGCTCGAAGGTTTTGGTCAAAGCCGGAAAACGGTTGGTGCCCCGCCACTTGGAGTACAGGTTGACGAACTCGGCCGCCTCGCGCGCGTACTTGGAAATCGCCTGCAAATCCCAGTATTTGATAATGTTCGGGATAAAGCACTCTTTGTGCTTGATCTCCATGGAATCAAAAACGCAGCCGTCGGAATCAATGCCCACAAAGAAACCATGCCGGCGCTTAAAAGCCTTGAGCTTTTCCTGGGAGAAATCCGCCATGAGGTTCGCCGCTCCAATCCGAAAGAGCATCTTATCCCAAACAATCGCGCACGCGAAAGACGGAGTTTCAGGCCGGCGGTTCGATCGCCCGTTTCCGGTGATTGCGCGAACCGTGCAGGCGTGTTAACCTGATTTCATCGAGAGGATTCTAACCATGAAACTTGGATCGAAAATCGTACTGGTTATCTTTGTGCTCGCGACTGTTGCCCCGGCCTGGGCGGTTGATCACAGCGCGGCAGTCGCCTCGGCGCTCGCCGCGGCATACAAGAACAAAGTTCTGATGTTGGGAACTTTCTACAGCGGTTCCGAGCTGCAGTTTTCCTCGGACGGCAAACTCGTCAAAGGCGGCGACCCCGGCCCGTGGACGCTGGATGCGTTTGTGCGCGTGGAAGACATGGCGTACAAGGGCAGCAACCTGGTGATGTCCGGCCACCGGGTTGAATACGTTTGGAGCGGCAAAGACGAACAACTCATCTCCGGCCTTGGTCCGTCGGTCGAGATTGACATTGCGAGTGATCCCGCCACGGCTTCTCTCTCCAGCGCGATGCAAGAAATCGCTTCCGTATTTCCGTCCGGCCACGTCAACCTGGCCGATCATGTACCCAGCTACTGGAAGCCCTATCTGCTCGGTGAAGCAAAGGTCTCCGCGGCTCCGGCCGGTGGGGCTGGGAAGGCCGGGAAATCCATGCCGACGGGCGGCAATGAAGGCGCCTCCGCGGCTCCGGCCGGTGGAGCCGAGAAAGCCGGGAACTCCAAGCCGGCGGGCGGCAATGAAGGCGGCTCCGCGGCTGCGGCCGGTGGGGCTGAGAAAGCCGGGAACTCCAAGCCGGCAGGCGGCAATGAAGGCGGCCCAGCGGCTGCGGCCACCGCGCTGGCCAAGGGCGGCAAGCCTGCATCTGCAGCTCCTTCGCCCTTCATGAAGAAGGGCGAAACGCTTCCCAAAGTGATTTCCGCGCCCCCGGCGCCGTACACAAAAGAGGCGCGTGACGTCGGTCTTGCCGGCAAGGCGATTTTCCTGGTCGATGTCGGGACCGATGGGGTGCCCAAAAATCTTATCTTAGTCAAGCCTTTGGGTCTTGGGCTGGACGACATGGGCGCTCAGACAGTTCTCAAGTGGAAATTCAAGCCCGCCACGCTCGACGGGAAGCCGGTTGCTGCTGAGGTTCCGGTTGCAGTCACCTTCAAGATGCCCTCGCACTGAAGGGCCGCGCATTGAAATCGAATACTGCACCCAATGCCGCTGGCTGCTGCGCGCGGCGTGGATGGCGCAGGAACTGCTGACCACGTTTCAGGACGAAATCGGCGAAGTGGCGCTCCTGCCGGGCAAGGGTGGCGTGTTCGATGTGCGCGCGGATGGCGAAACAGTCTGGTCGCGGGCCGCGCAAGGCCGCTTTCCCGACATCAAGGAATTGAAACAGCTCGTCCGCGACCGCATCGCCCCCGGAAAAGAACTGGGCCATTCGGAAGAGCGGACTCTCCAGCCCTAGAACGGCGCTGCAAATTCGCGCCGGGGCGCCGCGCCTGAAGTAGAATGTGGGATAGTGGAAACTGGTTGGAGCCGAGCCATGCGATCCCCATGCTGCTCGATTTTGGTCGCCCTCGTGATTCTTCCCCTGCCTTCATCTAAAGCTTTTGCTCAAACGAATTCAGCCGGCTCGGGCGCGGCCGCGCCACAGGCTTCGCCGCGTGAAGCCGATCCCGAGCTGGCGGCGATTGACGAGGCCGAGCGCGAAGGTCACATGGTGGATGCGGAAAAGCTCCTCAAGGCAGCGATCACGAGCGCCGAGGCACATCCGGGTAACGGAAAACGCCTGAGCAGGCTTCTGAGCCGCCTTCCCCAGCTGGAGGAAAATCTGGGACACAACGCGGAAGCCCTGAGCGCCGCGACGAAAGCCCTGGAGACGGATAAGAAAATTTTCGGCCCTGAAAGCGGAAGGGTCGCAAACGATCTGTTTGTGCTTTCCATGTTCAATAGAACCTCGCACAAGAGCGACGAGGCCGAGAAAGATCTCAAACAAGCGCTCGCCATCGGGCGCGTGAATCCGGGACCCCGATCGGTTACGCTGCTGAGCGCTCTCTGGAATCTTGGGGCGTTCTACTCGCGTCCCGGCCACGGCTCTGAAGCCGTACCGCTGATGCTTGAAGGTCTGCAGCTTTGCGGAAAGGGACCGCATCTGGACGCTATTTCCTGTGATTCGTTTCGTCTGGGCCTGGCCCAGGCCTATCGCAGCGCGGGCCGGCCGAAAGCCGCAGAGCAGGTTGCTGCCGACGCAGTCGCTGCGGATCTTTCGGCAGATACGCCATGGCGAAAGCAGGTGGCGGACATGGACAACCTGGCGCGGCAGTATGAGGATGACAAATCCTACGACCTGGCGGAAACGTCGCGTCGCCAGGCAGCGGCCTTGATCGAAAAGAATGCCAGGCCACAGGACGCTGTAGTACTGCTGCCCGACGAACTGGACCAGCTAGGCAAGGTGTTGGTCGCCGAAGGCGAAAATACCCAAGCTGAAGAAATTTTCAACCGCTCCTTCTCTATAACGGAAGCCGGGGCGGGCGCGGGGCGGAAAGATCTTGCCGGCTCTCTGTCGGTCAGCGCGTCCTTTCTGGAGAACCTTTACCGCTCCGAAGGCCGGACGGCGGAAATGGAACCGCTCCTTGAAAGAGTGCTCGCCGTGCAGGAGAAGATTCTGGATCCCACAGACGCGCGGACTTCCATGACTCTCGGTGAACTGGTGTGGATGAAAGTCAAGGCGGGTGATTATTCCGGCGCCGCGCCGCTTTGCGAACAATTGCTGAAGATTCAGGAAAGCAATTACGGTCCGGATAGCCTTCAGTCGATCGTAACAATGGAAGATTACTCAAGCATCCTGCAGCATTTAGGGGAGAACGAAAAAGCGGATGCTCTTGCCGCGCGCGCCGCCGCACTGCGCAAACAAGCAGCCGGTGCAAGGTCCCATTAAAATGCCAACGGCCAAGCTCGCGCGCCGATGGAATTACGCCGCCTTGGCGCTGCCGCTGAAGCAGTTATAGAGCCAGCCGAAAATAGCCCCGCCGATTCCGGCATCCACCAGGCCGTAACCCGTGCCGACCAGAACGTCAATGAAAGTTCGCGAATTGTGAAAACCGGGATAGATGGAGCTGGCCCACGCCAGGACGGCCGTGCCGTAAGAAGGAACGGCCAGATTCACAAGGCCGAGCATCAGAATGCACCCTCCCCACACAATTCCCGCCGACAAGGCCAGGCCTTTGATTGAAAGTTTCATCTGATTGTCCTTTCCGAAGGCTGGTGAAGTGGCGCCGTGGCCGGCGCTTTCGAAATTCCGCGCGATGAGAAGCCGCCGCTAACTTTTGATCTCAACCATGATGCACTCAAAAGCTTCCGAGCTGCGGTTTTCCGGCGCGTGATCGTACGGCTCCTCGAAAATCAGAACCTGCCCGGGAAGGCCCATGATTTCCTGCTTGCCGCCGGTCTGATTGTAGAAGCGGAAATCACACTTCTTCAGGAGCACCGCAATCGACGCCGGATGGTGGTGCAAAGGAGACTTTTCGCGCGGCCCGTAGTGAACCCTCAGCACGCGCACCTTTTCGTTTTCAAATTCGACCTGATAGTGATTTGCATCCACTTCCACGGGGTCTATCTTGCCTGGCGACGGCGATGAACTCGAGGACATACCAGCCTCCTGCTCCAGAACGATTCGAAGGGTGTGCCCAGATTAGACCCGCAAATGGAAAATCGCAAGCGGATTGGAAAATTTTGGTCCGGCCGCCGGGCGGAGGCTCGCGCTATGCGGCGGCGGGCGGTTTGGAGGAATGGCGATGGAAGATTCCGTGCGGGTCGTGCTCGAAGTGATAGATTTTTGCGACTTCAACTTCAAACCGCCGCAGCAGGGTAAAGCGTCCCGCCGCAAGCCCCAGCAGCGTCCCCGCCAACGGTCCCACCCAGTAAATCCACCAGCCGCGCCAGTCGCCCGCAATCACGGACGGTCCCACGCTGCGCGCCGGGTTGGTGCTGGTCCCGGAAACGGGAGCTTCCAGATAAACCATCGCCGCATAAAGAAAAGGGAACAGCATCGGCGTGTAGGCGCGCAGGCGGTTATGGCCGAGAAAGAAGAACAGTCCCACGATCAGCCCGAACGTCGTGATGACTTCGCCGAGCGCGGCCTGAAAGGCCGTGTAGCCCGCGCCAGGAAACGTCGCGCCGAACTCAATGCTGGAGCCCATGTGTCCCCAGAAAATCAGCGGCCAGGCGCCGGCAATCGCGCCCGCCAGTTGCGCGACAACGTAACCGGCGGCGTGCGGAACGCTCATCTTGCGCTTCATCCAGAAGGCCAGCGTCACCACCGGATTGATGTGCGCGCCGCTCACCTTCCCCACCGGTGAAATGGCGATCGTGGCGCCGATGGCTCCAAACAGAAATCCCGTAACCAGCCGGCGCAAGCCGGGATCGGGCAGCAGCCTGAGCACGGGGCTGCCCGCGCCGAAATCCAGAATGACGATGGAAAGCCCCGCTGCGACCAGCAGGGCCGTGCCGATGAACTCCGAGAGAAAAAGCGTCCCCAGCGCTTTCATGATGAAGGCGGACGGGCGTGTTTTATGACTTCGCGCCCGAGGCCGGGCGCGAGCCGCTTCGAATTAATCTTTCTTGAAGTAGGCGGCGTTGCGTTCCGTAAAGCTCGCCCACTTTTCCGGCAGGTCGTCGAGCGGGAAGATCGCCGAAACCGGGCAGACCGGCACGCAGGCGCCGCAATCGATGCATTCGACGGGATCGATGTAAATCATATCCACGTCGGCAAAATTTCCCTCGTCCTTGCGCGGATGAATGCAATCGACCGGGCAAACGTCCACACAGGCGGTGTCTTTGGTTCCGATGCAGGGTTCAGCGATGACGTAAGCCATGGCTATTTCCTCCTGAGATTGAAGCCAGTAATTTAAACACGACTGGCCCCACTGTCAATCCTAAACAAAGCTCCGTTTTCTGGCGACGACTTAAGTCGGGCTCCGCTCACCCCTTGCCTCATCCTTCGCCGGCGGCTTACGATGTGTCCATGGCCTTGCTCGACCCGGTTGAAACGCTGCGCCGCGTGCCGTTCTTCGCCAGTCTCGATCACGAGGAACTGCGCGGGCTCGCAAGCCATTGCCAGATTGAAAGGTTTGCCCGCGCCGAATTGCTTTTCTCTGAAGGCGATCCGTGCGAAGGCCTTTACGTCGTGCAGGCGGGCATCATCAAGCTTTTCAAAGTTGCCGACAACGGCCGCGAGCAGGTTCTGGTCACCGAGCGCGCCGGCTCAACCGTGGGCGAGCTGGCACTGTTCGATGGCGGGCCGTTCGCCGCTTCCGCCGCCGCCGTGGAAGATTCCACTCTGCTCTATCTGCCCAAGCGTGAATTTCTGGATTTGTGCCGGCGCAACTCCGCCGTGGCTTTTGCCGTCATCCGCGCGCTCGCCTGGCGATTCCGTTATCTCACGTCGCTGGTCGAGGAACTTTCGCTCAAGGAAGTCAGCCATCGCCTGGCGCGTTTTCTGCGCGACCGCGCCGCCCTGGCCGGCGTGCGCACGCGGCGCGGCGTGGAATTTCCGCTGGAAGAAACCAATCAGCAGATCGCCGCCGAAATCGGAACCGTGCGCGACCTGGTCAGCCGCAACCTGCGGCGCTTTGTTGACCGCGGCATCATCAAGATGGAGCGGCGCAAAGTCATCGTGCTCGACATGACGGAGCTCGAAGGCCAGATCGCCGGCTCCAAGCGCGCCGCGGTGGAAAGATAGAGCCGCGCTACTGGCTGGTATTCCAGATGTCGATGTTCCACTTCCAGTTTCCGTCTTCCTGCTTCCAGTGCACGACGTATTTCACCACCGCCACCTGGCCGCCGGTCACGGTCAGTTCGGCGTTTCCCACTTCCACAACACCGTCGCCCGCCTCTTCGGCGTGAATGGTATTCAGCTTGGCCGCGGTCACTCCAAGCGCGCTCGCGGTCTGCTGCCAGAAGGTTTTGATCTTCTCGCGGCCCATAACCATCGGGCCGCCGGGCGGCAACACCCGCGCCTCCGAAGTGTAGATTTGATCCAGCGCCTGCATGTTCTGCTTTTTGACCACTTCCGCATCAAACTGCTCATTAGTTCGCCGCATGGCGGCGAGCACGGATTCGGACACACTCATTCCGCACCTCCTTTATTAAGTCAATTTGGATGGAATTTCTCTTTTGGCTCACCCGAAAGGATATCGCCCGCGGCCCTGCCGGTCAAGGCCGCGCGGAGCGGGCACGATTTTCACTCGCGGATCACTGCGCCGGATGCAGCCGCGGAACGCGATCTTCCACCGGCGGCAGCGGCGGAAACGCCGCGTGCGGCAGCGTCTGATACCAGTACGCGACCGAGTAAAAATTGTCGCCGCGATTGTTGGCCGTGCCGTGCTCGATGGTGGCGCGAAGGGATTTCGTGAAAGTAATCGGCGAATCGAGATGGAACCGGTAAACCGACCAGCGCGAACCGGCGCGCTCCGGGCCCACTACCGGCGCGCCGAACAATTCGTAGTCGAACGGCTTGCCGCCAAAATCCCACGCGCCCAGGAAATAATCCTCCGTCCCCGTGCCGTTGATGGAAGGCAGCTTTTCGCCGTCCACAAAAAACATATCGTCGCCCTCGCCCCACCAGCCGTCGGCGTTTTCCAGCGCGGACATCGTGACGCCCACAAACTGTCCCCGCCCGCGTGCCGTCATCCAGACGTAATTGTCTTTCCCGTCCAGATTCTTCCCGTCGCTCTCGACCGCCCGGCACGGCGCGCACTGGCGATATTGCGCGTGGAAATAGAGCGTGCCCTCGGGCAGCGGCTTCGAATAAGCGCGGTAATCGATGTTGAAATAGAGCGCGTAAATCGGGTCCTTGCCTTCATTGGTCACCGTGATGCGCGCGTGCTTCGCGAATGGCATGGGAAAAAACGAATTCAGAGCCTTGTTCGCGCCCACCGCCAGCGGCGCCGACTCGTACATAAAATAATCTCCCAGCCCCAGTCCGAAAAAATCCCCGATCGGTGTTTCCACGCTCGGCTCGGCCTCACCGTCCCAGTACATTCGCAGAACGATTTTCTTCAAGTGATACATTTCCGGGTCGGCGATCGTGAACCACACGTGAGTAATCACGCCCGGTCCCGGCTCATCGAAAACCGTAAAACTCTGCCCCGGCACCACGCGGCGGGAATCGGCGTTGCCGCCCGTCCGGTCGTAGCTCGAGACGCGCTTCAGCACGTAATTGTGCGGTTCGGGAAGCTGCGACAGCCAGTCGCTGTAAATATCGCTGTGCTGCGCAAAAAGCGGCGCCGCCAGCATCAGGGCCGCAACCAGGGTGATCAATTTTCGCATTGGAAGCTCCTGCATCCTGAAAGTGAGAAAACCTCAACCGGGAACGGGCGCGATTCTATCACACCAGCGCCGGTCGTGAGCCGGCAGGAAGCCGGCAGCAGGGATTCGAATGCGCCCGCTCCGACTGTTGACTTCATGTAAACTAGCGCATAGCATGAACGGGCGGGAGCGGACTTTCACCGTCAAATAAATAAAATGAATTCTGACCGCAGGCCGGAGATCGAGCGGATCTTTCATGAGGCGCTTGAGCGTCCTGAATCCGAGCGCGCAGCCTTCCTGGAAAAAGCCTGTGCCGGCGACGCCGATTTGCGCCGCGAAGTCGAATCGCTGATTCAAGCCGGCGACGACTCCGATTCGCCCGCAGCATCCGGCGCGCCGGAACAGCCGACAATAGAATCCGACTTTCAGGCCCCGCCCCGACCGCGCGGAGAGAGTGTCACGCAAGGCGAGACGGGTGACGCGCCGACGGTCGCAACCAGCGCCACCGTTTCTCATTTCCGCGTCCTTGAAAAACTCGGCGCGGGCGGCATGGGCGAGGTTTACAAAGCCGAGGACTTGACGCTCCATCGCCAGGTGGCGCTCAAATTTCTCGTCAGGGCGAATGGCGGTCGCCCTCCGGAAGGCGACCGCCGTTCGCCCCTGCAGCGAGCCTCCTTCGAGCGCTTCCAGCGCGAGGCGCGCGCCGCCGCCGCGCTCAACCATCCCAACATCTGCACGATTTACGAAATCGGCGAACATCAGGGCCGGCCGTTCATCGCCATGGAACTGCTCGAAGGCGAGACATTGAAGGAACGCCTTCGTCGAGACGCTCCAGCGGGGCGTCTCGAAACAGAACAGGAGACGGTCCAGCGGCCCGTCTCGACGGACCAGCTTCTCGAGTGGGCCATTCAAATCGCCGACGCGCTCGAAGCCGCGCACACGAAAGGCATCACGCATCGCGACATCAAGCCGGCGAATATTTTTATTACGACGCGCAACCAGCCGAAGATTCTCGACTTCGGCCTGGCCAAATTGCATCCCACGGCGGCGCAGCGCGCGGCGCCCGCCCACCCCGAGGCCGCAACCGCCCCGTACGCCAATTCCCTCGAGGCCGAGCATCTCACCAGCCCCGGCGTTGCCATGGGCACGGTCGCATACATGAGCCCCGAGCAGGCGCGCGGCGAGCCGGTTGATGCGCGCACGGATCTATTCAGCTTCGGCGCCGTGCTCTATGAAATGGCCACCGGCCGGCGCGCCTTTGGCGGCAACTCGACGGCGGTCATCTTCCACAATATTCTGGCGGAAGATCCCCCGCCGATTACCGTAGCGGCGCAGCGTGCTGCGCCCATGCAGGACGAGCATCTCGCAGCCCTCGACGGCATCATTTCCAAATGTCTGGAAAAGGATCGCGACCTGCGCTATCAGGATGCATCCGACATTCGCGCTGACCTCAGACGTCTCAAGCGCGATACGGATTCCGGGCGCTCGCCCGCGAGCCCCGCTTCAGTAAGGGCGCGCGGACGTGAGTCCCTGCATCGCAGCCGTCCCGCCGGCCGCATCCTTTCCTGGGCGCTGGCGGCGATTGTCGTCGCCGCTCTTGCCTACACGGCATTCATCTTCCTGCGCGCGCCTTTCCGGCCGGTTGTCACGGGAGTCCATCAAATCACGAACACGGCCCGCCCGAAGTTCGCCAATCTTTTCACGGACGGCAAGCGAATTTATTTCAGTGAGCTTCACAGAAAGCTGGGCGTCCCCATGGTCGTGCCGGCAAAAGGCGGCGACCCGGTTCCAATTCCCCTGCCGTCGGCGATCAAGGACGTCAAGATCAACGACATCTCCCCGGACGGAAACCAGCTCCTGCTTCAGGACTCAACCGGGCGTCTCTGGCGCGTTCCGGTCCTGGGCGGCTCGGCGCAACCGGTGGCTGACCTGGGGCCCATTAACACCGCGGTGGATTCGCCTGACGGCCGCAGCCTGCTTTACACCCCACAGGGCCGGAACCTTTATCTGGCCCATCATGACGGCTCAGCCTCAAGGAAGCTCCTGAGCGCTCCGGCGGCGGTGCAGACTATGTATAATCCCACGTTCTTGCCTGACGGCCGCAGCTTGATTTTCGACGCCTGGAACCAGGCCGAAAGCCGCCCTCATATCTATCAGGCGTCGGTGGACGGCTCCAATTTGCACCCCTTGCTGCCGAAGTGGAATCCGGGCGGAGGCGAGCTCAACGGCACCTGGACGCCGGACGAGAAGTATTTCGTCTTCGAGGCGACGGTGGGCGGAGACTGGAATCTCTGGACGCTTCGCGAAGGCGGGGCGAACCACAATCCTGCCCAGTTGACCACCGGACCAATGCAATACAGCTATCCTCTGGTCAGCCAGGACGGGAAACGGGTCTTTGCGTTCGGCGCGCCCAAAGCGCCGCAGCTTTCGGCATACGATTCGCGGCTGAAGGAATTCGTGCCGTACCTGAGCGGCATTCCCGCCGAGAGCGTGAGTTTTTCGAAGGACGGCGAATGGGTGGCTTACGTCCGGTTGCCGGAAGGCACGCTGTGGCGAATGAAAACCGATGGAAGTGATAAACTTCAGCTTACGTTTTCTCCCGTGAAGGTCTTTACGCCGCAATGGTCGCCGGATGGAAAGCAGATCGCGTTCATCGATGCATCAAAGGGATATCCGGGAAAAATCGACATCGTCTCCACCGACGGCGGAACGCCGGAAACGCTGATGCCGCAAAACCCTCCGCAGGGAGACCCGAACTGGTCACCGGATGGCAACTCGGTCATGTTCGCGTCCGCTCTCTCCAGCGCCGACCCGGACGCCACCATTCGGATACTCAACCTGACGACGCACAAAATCACCGAGCTTCCCGGCTCAAAAGGGCTGTTTTCCCCGCGCTGGTCGCCGGACGGCCGGTACGTCGCGGCGCTGACAGCCGGCGCCAGCCTCAACCAGTTGATGCTTTTCGATTTCAAGACTCGGAAATGGACGAAGTTATTCGACAAGAACACCAGCTACCCCAACTGGTCCGGTGACAGCAGGTCTTTGTACTTCTACGCTGGGTCGTCCCGAAATGACTATCGCCGGTTTTACAGGTTTGATGCGGCCGCCGGCAAGGTCAGGCAGATCGAGAACCTCGGCGAGACAGGAGCGGTTAACGGCGCCGCGGGATTCGCATGGTACGGCATCACGCCCGACGGAGAGGCGCTGCTCCCCCGCCAGGCCACAAAGGAAATCTACGCCCTCGACGTCAAGTGGTAGCCGCGTTGCGCGGTGCATGACGTCAGTGAGGATATCGTTCGTCAAAGTCTGAGAGAATTGATTCCAGGCAACCCGATGACTTCTGAACGCTGGCGGGAAATCGAGCGGATCTTTCACGAGGCGCTGGAGCGTCCTGCGTCCGAGCGCGCGTCCTTTTTGGAAAAGGCTTGTGCCGGCGATGCGGATTTGCGCCGCCAGGTCGAATCGCTGATTCAGAGCAGTGACGACGCCGGCAGCTTTATTGAACATCCCACGCTCGACATGGCAGGCGATCTGCCCGTAGCGCCGAGCTTCAGCTCGGCATCCGGCGCACCGGAACAGCCGACAAAAAAATTCGACTCTCAATCCTCGCCCCGCGCACCGGAGCGGCGGGCGGAAAATTTGGATACCCAGCCCTCGCCCCGCTTGTGGGCAGAGGATGTCTCGCGCAGCGGGACGGGTGAGGGGCCAACCCTCGCAACCGGCACCACGATCTCTCACTTCCGCATTCTGGAAAAACTCGGCGCCGGCGGCATGGGCGAGGTTTACAAAGCCGAGGATGTCACCCTCCATCGCCAGGTGGCATTGAAATTTCTCGTAGGGGCGCACGGCCGTGCGCCCCTACCGGCCGACTCGCTCGAGCGTTTCCAGCGCGAAGCTCGCGCCGCCGCCGCTCTCAACCATCCCAACATCTGCACCATCCACGAAATCGGCGAACATGACGGCCAGCCGTTCATCGCCATGGAACTTCTCGAAGGCGAGACGCTGAAAGAACGTCTTCGTAGGGGAGCGCTTCGCGCTCCCGCGGGAGGGCAGAGCCCTCCCCTACAAGTGGATCAAATGCTCGACTGGTCCATCCAACTTGCCGATGCACTCGACGCCGCGCACACAAAGGGCATCACGCATCGCGACATCAAGCCGGCGAATATTTTTATTACCAATCGTGGCCAGCCGAAGATTCTCGATTTCGGCCTCGCGAAATTGAGCCGTGGCACGGCCGCCCCGCCCGTGGCCGAACATGCGCCGGAGGCCGACGCGACCGCTTTGCCCACCGCTTCGATCGAAGCCGAACATCTCACCAGCCCCGGCGTCGCCATGGGCACGGTGGCTTACATGTCGCCCGAACAGGCTCGCGGCGAACAAGTTGACGCGCGTACGGATTTGTTCAGCTTCGGCGCCGTGCTCTACGAAATGGTCACCGGCCGCCGCGCTTTTGCAGGCCACAGCACAGCCATCATCTTCGCGCAAATCCTGAAAGAAGAACCCGTGCCCGCGCGCTCGCTGAATCCCGACTTGCCGCCGAAGCTCGATGAAATCATTTCCAAATGTCTGGAAAAAGATCGGGACCTGCGCTATCAGGTCGCGTCGGAAATTCGCGCCGACCTCAAACGCCTCAAGCGCGACACAACTTCCGGCCGCGTCGCCGCAGCGACATCGGGCGCAGAGGCGATTCAGGAATCGCCCATGCGGGTCCCGGCTTCGCGCTCCCGCCGCATTGTGCCCTGGGCGATTGCGGCAATTGTAATCGCGGCCATCGCCTACGCGGCGTTCACATTCCTGCGCACGCGGCAGCCCGCGCCGGTCGTGACCGGACCCTGGGTGCAACTGACCGACTTCACGGATTCCGCCGTGCAGCCTGCGCTTTCACCCGACGGCCACATGCTGGCGTTTATTCGCGGGCCCAGCACCCTTTTCACCCCTGGGGAAATCTACGTCAAGCTGCTGCCGGACGGTGACCCGGTGGAACTGACTCACGACTCCTCCACCAAGATGAACCCCGCTTTTTCCCCCGACGGCTCACTCATCGCCTACTACCGGAATGACGACACCTGGGTCGTGCCGGTCCTCGGCGGCACACCCCAGTTTCTGCTGGCCAACGCTTTCTGCCTCACCTGGATTGACGCCCACCATGTGATGTATTCCCAACTGGGCAACGGCATCCATATGGGCGTGGTGACCTCCGATGATAGCGGAGGGGGGAAGCGCGATGTCTACTGGCCTGCGGATGCCAGCGGCATGGCCCACCGGTCGTATCTTTCCCCCGATCACAAGTGGGTTTTGCTGGCCGAAATGGGTGAAGGGAATTGGTTGCCCTGCCGCGTTGTGCCCTTCGACGGCGGTTCCAAAGGCCAAACGGTCGGACCGGCGGGGAAAGGGTGCAGGTCGGGCGCGTGGTCGCCGGACGGGCGCTGGGTTTATCTCACTGTCCTCACCCATGGACACTCGCATATCTGGCGCCAGCCCTTTCCGAAGGGACAACCCGAGCAGGTGACCTCCGGCCCCACCGACGAAGCCGGCATTGCCATGGCGCCGGACGGCAAATCCTTTGTGACCTCGGTCGGCACCAGCGAAAGCTCCGTCTGGGTTCACACCGCGGCGGGCGACCGGCAGATCTCGTCGGAAGGCTACGCCGGCGACCCCAGGCTCTCTCCGGATGGAAAGACCCTGCTCTACATCGTGCAGCCGGGCGGACAATCCGTGATGTTTCCGCGGGGAGAGCTGTGGCGCATGGACCTCGAAAGCGGGCAGAAAGAACGGCTCTTCGCGGATTCTGAGGTCGGAGCGGGCTACTCCCTTTCATGGGACGGCAAGCGGGTCCTGTTCGAAACGCGCGACGACAAGGGAATTTCACACTGGTGGGTGGCGCCGCTCGACCGGCGCACACCGCCGCGCGAGATTCCGCTGGGGCATGAAGCCGTGCTGGCCCGCTTCGCGCCCGACGGCTCCATCTTTTTCGAAGCTCGGAAGGACAATGAATATTTCCTTTATCGAGCGAAACAGGACGGCACGGACCACCAAAAGGTGCTGCCGGTACCCATCATCGAGTTCGACGACATCTCACCGGACGGACGCTGGGTGATCGTGCGCAAACCGGTGGCCAACCAGCCCGGCACTCGTGAGGTGGCGGCCTACCCCGTTGCCAGCGGCTCGCCGGTGCGCATCACGCAGGGGTACAGTGCCGCGTTTTGGTCCCATGACGGGAGATGGCTCTATGTTAAATGGTTCGGTGAAGCCTCCGCCACGGAAACCGTCGCCTTGCCGATTCCTCCCGGCCGCGACCTGCCGAATCTCCCGTCTTCCGGATTGAAGTCCCCTAAGCAAGCGACCGCAATCCCCGGCGCCAGATTGTACGACCGTGAGGTTTTCCCCGGGCCGAGTCCCAATGTTTACGCCTACGCTCAGGTCAACGTTCACCGCAACCTGTATCGCGTCCCATTGCAATAATCGGCAGCGCATCGGTCGCTTCCCGGCACCCGTGTGGCGAGGACTCTGCATAGCGGCACACCGCGGAATTATTACCTGCCAACTCAAATAGGTGCCGTTTAATGACAAGATGGGCCTTTGGGCATTCACCTCTCGACTCCTGAGGTCGCTCAGGATAAGCTGACTTGGGTCGCAGAACCGATGAACAGATTTGCCCACAACCAAGTGAAAGTGCGCGAGATTAAGAGCGCCGCAAACTCGCTGGTGAAAGTATTCCGGCGCGCGCTCAAAGATGGAATCACACGCGACGGCCTGCTCGCTTTCGAGGGGCCGCATCTGGTTGAAGAAGCGCTCAAGCCCGGCTCGCGCGGCGAAATTCGCAGCCTGTTGGTTTCCGATGGCAGCAAAGACAAACTGCGAGCGCTGATCGACTGCCTGCCCGCGGATACTGAAATCGCGGAAGTGCCGGACAATCTCTTTTCGCAGATTGCGCAGACTGAAACGCCGCAGGGCGTCGCGGCGCTCGTGGAACTTGCACCGCCAAACCTCGCTGCAATTGGAAGTGAGCCAAATGCCCTGCTCCTCATCGCTTGTGGCGTGCAGGATCCCGGCAACATGGGCACCATGCTGCGCAGCGCGCAGGCATTGGGCGCGACGGCGCTGGTGACAATCAAAGGAACCGTCAGCCCGTTCAATCCCAAAGCCGTGCGCGCATCGGCGGGAGCGATATTCCATCTGCCGGTTGCTGCGTCGCTAGACGCCGAAACGCTTTTACCAAAGTTGCGCAAGCGTGGCGTCCGACTGATTGCCGCCGAGAGAGAAAGTCCTTCGGTTGTTTCCGATTGCGACTTGCGCAGGCCCGTGGCGCTGCTGATTGGTCGCGAAGGCTCGGGGCTCGATGACGAGATTGCGCGACAGGCCGACGTTCGCCTGAGCATTCCGCTGCGGCCTGAAAGCGACTCGCTGAACGCCTCGGTCGCGGCCGGAATTTTTCTCTATGAAGCGGCGAGGCAGAGAGGATTCAAGTCCAGGTCAGGCGAATAATCCGATGAGTTTGTTCCAATCGAATCCCGTGGAATCGTCCGCCGCCGGGCCGCGGCCGCTGGCAGACCGCATGCGGCCGGAGACGCTCGAAGAATACGTGGGGCAGGCGCACATCCTGGGGCCGGGCAAACCGTTGCGAAGCCAGATCGAGCGCGACGAATTGCATTCCATGATTCTCTGGGGACCGCCGGGTTCGGGTAAAACAACGCTCGCCACCATCGTCGCCAAAAAGACGCGAAGCGATTTTGTGAAGTACAGCGCCGTGCTGGCGGGCATTCGAGAGATCAAGGACGTGATGGCGGCGGCGGAAAAGACACGACAATACGGCCGGCGCACGATTCTCTTTATCGATGAAATCCACCGCTTCAACAAAGCACAGCAGGACGCTTTTCTGCCCTACGTCGAGCGCGGAGACATTGTGCTGATCGGCGCCACGACCGAGAATCCCTCGTTTGAAGTGAATTCGGCGCTGCTCTCGCGCGCCAAGGTCTATATGCTGTCGGCGCTTTCGACCGATGAAATTCTGACGCTGCTCGAGCGCGCGCTGAAGGACGAAAAGCGAGGCCTGGGTGCGGAGCGGATTTCGATTGCGCCGGAACTCTTGCGACAGATTGCCGTGTTTTCAAACGGCGATGCGCGCGCCGCCTACAACACGATTGAGACCGCCGTCGCCGCGGCCACTCGCGCCTCCGACGGCCGCGCCACGGTCACGGAGAAGAACATTGAGGACGCCATCCAGCGCAAAATGCTGCTCTACGATAAGGCCGGCGAAGAGCATTACAACCTGATTTCCGCGCTGCACAAATCCGTGCGCAACTCTGACGCCGACGCCGCGCTTTACTGGCTGGGCCGGATGCTAGAAGCGGGCGAGGACCCGCTCTACATCGCGCGGCGAATTATTCGCATGGCGTCGGAAGACATCGGCATGGCCGATCCCAAAGCGCTGGAAGTGGCCGTGGCGGCGATGCAGGCCGTTCACTTTATCGGAATGCCGGAAGGCGATCTGGCGCTGGCTGAAGCCGTCGTTTACATGACGCTCGCGCCCAAATCGAACGCGCTCTACGTCGGCTACGGCGAAGTTAAGCGCGACGCCCAGGAAAACGTTGCCGAACCCGTACCGCTCCATTTGCGCAACGCGGTGACGGGCGTGATGGCGAATTTCGGCTACGGCAAAGGTTATCAGTACGCCCACAAAGCTGAAGACAAACTCACCGACATGACTTGCCTGCCGGAAAATCTGCAGAACCGCAAGTACTACCGCCCCACGGACGAAGGTCTGGAAAAAAGGCTGAAAGAAAAAATGCAGGCGATTGAAGAGTGGAGAAGGAAGCGGCGCCGGGAATAAGCGAAGCCGGGCTGCCGGATTCAGGACCAGCTTTCTTCACCACACGACCTCGCCTCATAGAAGCCGATTCCGGCAATCGGGTTCGTTCGGGTTCGTTTGGTGGGCCGATCCTTTATTTTCAGTCAGTTAACGGCTTCGTTCGTAAAAAAAGATTGTTTAATTTTGCGTGTTTTTCGCTCCGGACATGCATCGCAGCCGCATCTGGAGCGGCTTTGGTGAATTTTGCAGCGGTCATTAGTGGCGCACATCTAATCACTTCACATTCACCCCACCCGCATCTGGAGAGGCTTTCCTGCACGTCATGATGACGGCGAAGGCGGCGATTTTCCCTTCCCGGCCTGCTGCCTGTGACCCGTTTACTTCGCGTATATTATACCATATTAGTTAATCATGTCAAGGGTTACCCGAAGAATAAAATGAAAGACTAGTTGACACGGAGAAAATCAGAGGAGAGAATCCGCTTTGTTAGAATGGAACTTAATCAGGAGGTAATTGATGCGATCCATCCCTGGGACCTTCACCCTTTTGACTCTTCGCCGCAAGTCCTGCTTGCGGAACTCCGTTTCATCCATGGTTGCGGCAATGGCGGTGCTCTGCGTTTTGGTGGCCGCCGGCGCCGGCAACGCCTTTTCCCAAAACTGGACAACAAGTGGTGTTGAAATTCTCAACCCCGCCGGACAACAGTTCATCGTCAGCGGGCTCAACTGGTACGGATTCGAAACCTCAAGCTACGTGGCGAGCGGGATGTGGACTCAGGATTACACTTCCATTCTGGATCAGGCGAAACAGGACGGCTACAACACGATTCGCCTGGCCTTCTCGAACCAGATGTGGGAGTCGGACCCGGTTCCAAGCAACCACTATCTGAGCGCCTGCCCGACCTGCAAAGGCCAGCATGCGCGTGACATCATGGCATTGATCCTCAACTACGCCGGTTCGATCGGGCTGCACGTGATTCTGGACAACCATCGCTCCGAAGCCGGCAATTCCAATGAAGCCAACGGGCTTTGGTACATCGTCAGCAACAGCACCAATTATCCTGAATCGAGCTGGATCAGCGACTGGGTTCACGTCGAAGACTGGGTTCACGGAGTCCAGCAAACCGAGGGCGCAACGGACACGGTGACGGTGAACGCGAACGCCTCGGACGGCTACCCGGTCGTTCTCGGATTCGACTTGCGCAATGAGCCGCACACCGTGTGCTCCCACCGCGGCTGCGATTATCTGGGCGGCTCAACCTGGGGCACGGGCGACGGAATCGATCCAACGACCAATCCGAATCCAAATCCCTTCGCGCCGAGTTGCACGGCTTCCAGCACCTGTCACGACTGGCGGCTGGCGGCGGAGCGGGCCGGCGATTCGATTCTGGACGAAGCCGCCGCGAACGGCTGGGGATATCCGCTGATCTTCGTGGAAGGAATTTCTCAATACCCCACTTCCACGGGCACGCCGGCGAACGGTCCCTATGACTTTTACTGGCAGGGCGGCAACCTGGAAGGAGTGAACGGCAACGCCGGCAATCCCGGAGCCCCTGTCGTGCTCAACGCGGGCGGCACCGCCTCAAGCCTGGGACCTGCCGTCAGCAATCAACTTGTGTATTCAGTTCACGACTACGGTCCGAACCTCTATCAGCAACCGTGGTTCAATTCAAGCACCTGCTACACGAGCGGCTGCTCGTCCTCCAGCCTGGCCGACCTCTGGAACATGGAATGGGCCTACATTAACGTGGGCAACGTGAATCCGGTCTGGCCCGGGCACAGCTCCTACCCGTGGTCGAACACCGGCGCGACGGCTTACGTGACAGCGCCGATGTGGATTGGCGAGTTCGGAACGACGAACAGTTCGGGAGATTACGCCATCAGTCCCGGATCGCAGGGGCAGTGGTTCGCAGACCTGGTTAACTTTATCCAGAGCAGCTACTCGCCCAATTCCACCAACCAGTCCGGCATCCCGGTCTCCGACCTGAACTGGACCTATTGGGCGATCAACGGGAACGACAATTACGGGCTCCTCAACAGCAACTGGAACGCCATCGCTTATCCAGCGAAGGAATATACGTACCTCTGTTCCGACCAGCAGGGTCCGTTTGCCATTCCACCCGGAACCGGCTCCGGCCAGTGCGGAAGCACCGGCACTCTGCCGAATCCGCAGTAATCTGGAAGCGTCGGGTAATCGAGGAGGCGGGGAGACCCGCCTCCTTTTTTTGTGGAAATTCGCAAGCTGTGGTTCCCGCCGGGACGCCACAGAGTTTGACTATGGTCATTGACCATGGTACAAATTAAGAGAGGTCATGCGATGGAAAAGATTGCCGTATCCAAATTCAAGGCGACTTGCCTGGCGGTGGTGGAACGCGTCCGCCGCACCAAGAAGCCCATTCTGATTACTCGCTTCGGCGTGCCGGTGGCGGAAATTGTACCCGCGCCGCCACAGAAATCCAAAGACGACTGGCTTGGGGCGCTTCGTGGCACGGGTCGAATTGTGGGGGATATTATTTCTCCAGCCAGCGACGAGAGCGACTGGGAAGCGCTTCAATGAGGAAGCTTCTCCTCGATACGCATATCTGGGTATGGACCAATCTCGAGCCGGAGCGCCTTTCGGCGCGGGTTCGCCGTGAACTTGCGGACCGTGAAAACGAGTCGTGGCTCTCGCCGGTCAGCATTTGGGAGGTTTCGCTGCTCGCGGCGAAAGGTCGGATAAACCTCAACGAGGAAGTCAGCGCCTGGGTCCGGCACGCACTCGCCGCTGCCCCTCTCCACGAAGCTCCACTCACACATGAGATCGCCATTGAGACGACGAAGTTCCGCCTGGCCCATCGCGACCCGGCTGATTATTTCCTCGCCGCAACGGCTCGCGTGCTTGACCTGACGCTCGTCACCGCCGACAAAAGATTGATCCAGGCGCGGCAATTTGATGTGCTGGCAAATCGATAGCAGAGCCGCGGACAAGCCAGCCTCAGGCGGGAAGAAGTTCTTGCTGGCTATAGCCGCCCTCGACATCGAGCCGGAACCCGTCGCTGCGCCCGTCGTGGATCAATTTGCGGAAGGTCGTGAAGATTTTCGAGGCCTCCCCCTGGAGGTCGCAGGGAGGTGCGTGCCGTGGCACGTTGGCGCGCGGGCTCAACGCCTCTATCAGGTCCGCTTCCACATCCCTTACTCTATCCCCCCGAAGCTCTGGAGCGGAAACCCAAACGATATGGGTAGTACCTGCCTTCCGCATAGACCTGCTCCATTCTCGAACGTACTTGCTGCCGTGGATAAGCCTTCGTATTTCCATTAGCTCATCGGGCGTGTAAACAGACCGCCAAACGAAGGCGCGCTCATCAATGAGCTCTTCGGTTATACGTTTTTTCAAGTTCTTTTTGTTCCTCCCGAATCCTGCCATCCCGAGGTAGATGTTTCGCCAAAGCCCGCCGTTCCGGCTGTAGCAGCCCCAGAGGTAGAACCCTTGCGACTCATTGACGCTCGCCGTGATTACCCTGCAGCGGTCCGTATAGTCCTTACCCAGGATCGCCCGCTCTAAACGCGGCGCCTCCCTGTCGCCACGATGATCGTTTGCGAACTCATACAGCCCCCGGAGGGAAAGTCGGTCTCCGTCCATCATGCTGATGCCTCCTCCGTCAGACTAAGCATGTCCCCTTCGATTGCACCGCGCCGATGTCCGGATCCACCGCCTAGGTTTTGGTGGGCGTGGAATGATACCACAGGCCAGATCGACCTTGGTGCGCCTCACGGGGGGATCCGGCACTATATCCCATCGCACACAAAGCGCTTGGCGTGTTCTTTCAGGATGCAGCGGTTTTCGATGACTTCGAGGCCGGCGCGGCGGGCCCGGCGGGCGGCCTGTTTGTGCTCGATGCCTTCCTGCATCCAGACGACTTTGGCGCGGCGGCGGATGGCGCTTTCGACGATGGCGGGAACGAATTCGGAGCGGCGGAAGATGACCACGATTTCGAACGGCTCGGGAACAGCTTCGAGCGAAGGATAGGCCTTTTCGCCCAGAACCGATTTTTCGTGGGGATTCACGGGAAGAATGCGATAACCGTGCGCCTGCATGTAATCGGAAACGCCGTGGCTGGGGCGCAGGGTTTTCGACGAAAGGCCGACGACGGCGAGCGTCTTGTAGCGATCGAGGATTGCCTCAATCGGGTCGGCGTGGGAACGCAGGCTCCTGCCTCGATGCCCGTGATGACTGTGAGACAAGTCGGTCGTGTTCATCTGCGCCTCCCCCAGGCGTAAATTCCGAATCGGCCGGCCGCAACCAATTCAACGGCGTTCCGGCCTCCTAACGTCTTCCCGCGTGTGCAGGCGCGCTCATCACGCGCTTGAGCGCCTCCAGAAACATTTCATTCTCTTCGCGCGCGCCGATGGTGACGCGCAGCGAAGTGGGAAATCCATAAAGCTTCATGGGCCGGACGATCACGCCTTCGCGCAGCAGACGCACAAAATCCTGCTCGCAATCGCGGCCCGTATCGAGGAGAAGAAAATTGCCTGCCGACGGCGTGTAATGGACGCCCAGCAGGGCCAGTTCCTCGGTCACAAATTTCATTTCGCGCGTGTTCGATTCCACCGATCGCGCCACGTGCTCGCGGTCATCGAGCGCCGCCAGCGCTCCCGCCTGCGCCGGCAGGCTGGCGTTGAACGGCGAGCGGATGCGGTTGAGCGCTTCGATTAAATCACGATGGCCAATGCCATATCCGATGCGCAACCCCGCGAGTCCATAAACTTTGGAAAACGTCCGCAACACGAGCAGGTTTCTGCCCGCCTGGACCGCCTTGATGGAGCGGGAATATTCGTCGCGGCGCACATATTCATAATACGCTTCATCCAGGACCACGAGAACCCTCGCGGGAATGGAATCGAGGAAGCGAGCAAACTCTTCCGCAGTAAACATGGTGCCGGTGGGATTGTTGGGATTGGCGATGTAAATCACTTTGGTGCGGGGGGAAACCGCGCGGGCGATGGCCACGAGATCGAAGCCGGCCTCACGCAAGGGCGTCTCAATCAGGCCGGCGCCCATTTCATTGATCGCGAGACGGTAAATGTAAAATGAGGATTCGGAAGTGATGGCTTCGTCCGAGCCGGTGAGAAACGTTTTCGCGACCAGTTCGATCAGGTCCGTCGAGCCCGCGCCCAGAATCACCTGGTCCATGTCGAGATGATGGATTTCAGCGAGCTTTTGCCGGAGATAATAACCGCTGCCGTCAGGATAAAGGTTGATGCGAGCGATTTGGTT
Source organism: Terriglobia bacterium (assembly GCA_046706005.1). Classification (GTDB taxonomy): domain Bacteria; phylum Acidobacteriota; class Terriglobia; order UBA7540; family UBA7540; genus JBJKPU01. Next base: position 28,303 of record JBJKPU010000078.1, read on the forward strand.
CTGCACCGCCTCGATGGCGCGCGGCGACGGGCCGAGCGGATTCTCATTCGAGGCCAGCTTGATGGCCGAACGGCCCAGCTCGCGCTCAACTTCCTCAATCGGCTTGCCGGGAGGATACGGCCGGATGCGGCTGTGCCAGGGAGGAGCCAGTTCGGAAATGGAATTTCGGTCAGCCATGGTTCAAAAACTTATGACTTACGCGGAGCGAGATTTGAATCCGGAAGCAAGGCCGGCTGAACCGGCGCCTCATGATTCATGTTTAGCTATTTTTGACGGTTTCAAGCCTCTCAGCCGTACAACTTCCGATGGTGCAAGCTCGCGAAACTGGCCGGGCCGAAGTCCGCGGTCGGTTAAAAAAGCAATCCGGACCCGCTTCAATTTCAGAACCGGGCAGCCGATGCGCTCAAACATCCGGCGCACCTGATGGTAACGCCCTTCGACCAACGTGATCTCATACCAGGACCGCTCGCCGGTTTTGATCAGCCGGATGCGGCAAGGAGCGGTTTTCCGCCCGTCCAGAACGATTCCCTGCTCCAGCCTCGCAAGCTTCTCGGGATCGGGCGACGACTCGAGCTTCACATGATAGGTGCGCGGAACACTGGAAGAGCGCGCCATCAGGAAGTTCGCCAGATCACCGTCATTCGTCAGCAGAAGGAGGCCTGTGGAATGATAATCCAGACGGCCCACCGGGTAAACCCGTTCTTTGATGCCACGAAGGAGAGAAATCACGGTAGGCCGATGTTCCGGGTCGTTCACGGTGGAAACGCACGCATCAGGTTTGTTGAGCAGAATCACGACTCGCCTGGCGGAACGGCGCAGCGGCCGGCCATTCACCACAATTTTGTCGCGATCCGCATCAGCCTTGGAGCCGAGTTCCGTGAGCACATGGCCGTTGACGGAAACCCGCCCCTGCAGAATCAGTTCCTCCGCCTTGCGACGCGACGTGATTCCGGCGCCGGCAATGATCTTCTGCAGCCGTTCTTGCATTTCATCCTGCTAGGATTCGGATTGATCCGGCTGCGGCTCTCCCGATTCGGAAGAGCTTTCGTCCGGCGCGGCCGGTACGGGCGATTCGGAAACCGATGCCGCCTTCGATTCTTCACCCGCCGGCGCAGGAGCCGCGGATTCGGCGGCAAAAAGCTCCGGCCCAAGAGCCTGCCGCGCGAGCTCTTCGAATTCCTTCAGACTCGGCAGCTCGTTGACGTCCTTCAAACCGAAGTGGACGAGGAAATCGCGCGACGTGCGGTAAAGAATGGGCCGGCCGATGACGTTCTTCCGGCCCGCCGTGACGATCAGTTTGCGCTCCATCAGGGTGTGGATCACGCCGCTGGAATCAACGCCGCGAACCTCGTTAATTTCAGGCACCGTCGCCGGCTGCCGGTAAGCGATCACGGCCAGCGTTTCCAGCGCGGGCTTGGAAAGCCGCAGAGGCGGCTTCAGGCTCTTTACGAAGCCGCGCAGAGTTTCGTGATGCTCGGCTTTGGAGCTGAACTGATATCCGCCCGCCACTTCGCGAATGTGAATGCCGTGCTGGGGCCAGGCGTAATCATTCACCAGCTCGAGAAGCTTTTCCTTCACGCGCTCACGCGTTTCACCATCAAGCGTCTTTACGATGGCGTCAACGGAAACGGGTTCCGGCGAGACGTAAACGATCGCTTCAATCAGAGCTTTGAGTGTGTCGTCATTCAGCATTGCAGTTGTCGGCTTCTCTAAATCTCGCCCAGGCTTTCTTCCAGTTGGGCGGCGTCAACACCGGAGATAATCTCCGCGAACCCCTTGCTTTTCGCCACCGTGATCGGTGCAAAAAGATCTTTCTGCCGGATCACGATGGCGCGCAGGCGGACCAGTTCCAGCAGAGCCAGGAAAAGGGCGATCAGGGCCTGCTTCCAGAGAAAATTTTCCACCAGTTCCTCGACGGGCACCGCGCCGGGGCGCTCGCTGAGGACGCGCTTCACGTGCTCGACCATGTCGTGCACCGACACTTCCTCGCGCCGGATTTCCATGGGCGGGCGCTTTTTTGCGCGCTCCAGAATTTCACGAAAAACCGAAATCAGGTCGAACACCGAAACGGCAAGGCCCGGCTCGTCCTCGGCTTCGGTAAATTCGCCGATGCCGGAGCGCGACCAGGTTGCATCCTCGACGACTCTCTTCGATTGCAGCATCTCGGCGGCATTCTTGAACTGCTCGTGCTCGAGCAAACGGTGCACCAGCTCGTCGCGCGGATCTCCCTGCTCTTCCTCGGGCGCTGTGGGATCAGGCGGCAGCAACGTGCGCGATTTGATGTAAATCAGCGTTGCCGCCATCAGCACGAACTCGCCGGCGAGATCAATGTTCAACTCTTCCATCATCTTCAGGTAATCCAGATACTGGCGCGTAATCCTGGCGATGGGAATGTCGTAAATGTTGATCTGCTGCTGGCGAATCAGATCGAGCAAAAGGTCGAGCGGCCCCTGGTAAGCTTCCAGCTTGATGGCCGGCGGAAGCGTGTTGGCGCGGGTGGCGCGCTTCAGCGGAGCGGAAGGCTCCGGCGGCGTCTCCGGCGCGGCGATGTCCGGCTTGGGAGTCTCCTCAGACATTTACACCAGCTTCATGGCTTTGCGCACTTCCGCCATGGTTGTTTGAGCAACGCAACGCGCCTTTTCCGTCCCGGTTTCCAGAACATCCCAGACCTTTTTCGGCGCCTGCTCATATTCTTTTCGGCGTCCGCGAATCGGTTCCAGCCGCTCGTTGACGTTTTTCGCCAGGATGGATTTGCAATCCAGACAGCCGATTTCCGCCGTGCGGCACTCGCGATTCACGCGGTCGATTTCAGCAGGACGCGAAAAGATTTCGTGCAGATCGAAGACCGGGCAAACGTCCGGATTCCCTTTATCCGTGCGCCGCTTGCGCGCCGGGTCGGTAATCATGGTCGCGAGCTTTTTCGAAACGGCTTCCGGCGCATCCGAAAGAAAAATCGCATTGCTGTAACTCTTCGACATTTTGCGGCCGTCCGTGCCGGGCAAGCGCGGGCTGGCGGTCAACAGCGCTTTCGGCTCGGGAAAAACAGGACCGTAAAATTGAGTAAATCGCCGCACGATTTCGCGCGTCAGTTCGACGTGCGCCACCTGATCCTCGCCCACCGGAACGCAGTCCGCCTTATAGATGATGATGTCCGCCGCCTGCAGGACGGGATAACCCAGAAAACCGTAAGTGTGAATATCTCGGTCCTTGATGTTCTCGAGCTGTTCCTTGTAAGTCGGCACGCGTTCGAGCCATCCGAGCGGCGTGATCATCGAGAGCAGCATGAACAATTCCGCATGCTCGGGCAGGCGCGACTGAAGAAAGAAGACTGCCTTCTGCGGATCGAGCCCCGCCGCCAGCAAGTCCGTCACCATTTCCAGCGTGTTCTGTTTCAGCTCGCTGGTATCCGCATAATCCGTGGTGAGCATGTGCCAATCGGCAACGAAGTGGAAGCTCTCATACTGGTCCTGAAGCTTGATCCAGTTTTCGAGAGCACCCACCAGATTGCCGAGGTGCAGCTTGCCCGTGGGCCGCATGCCGCTCAGCACTCGCGGCTTTCTTTTTTCTGATGTCGCCATGGTAAAAATGCTGGAGATTGCAGCCTGGCCGGGACAGAAACCCCTCGTTCATCAGCGCAATCCCCGGATGTTCATCGTAGCATAGC
>JBJKPU010000079.1:0-20435 GCA_046706005.1 Terriglobia bacterium
GGGAAACCTTCCGCCAGATCTCGCGATTTCACGTGAGAGTGATAATACGAGACCGCCACGTCTCTGGGATCCCGAACCACGTAGATCACCCTGGGATATCGCGCGAAGAAGCCTTCGTGACTCTTCAGGATGCGGGGTCTGGGCGCCTTCAGCAGTACCCTGTCGCAGTGCAAATCAGTAAAAGGCAGAAGAGATTCCACGTTTGCGAAGTTTACAGGAGTGTCTGGATAGATCAGGTTGCCGATCAGAAAGCGAAGCCAGGTATTCCCGGATTTGGGGTACGAAACCAGGAAAACGTCGTCGGGCAGGATGGTCAAATCGCGCTCCGCCCATTGCCTTCCCAAAAGAATTCTGCCGGCCGCCGCAATCCGATGGCGAGCTTGTCCCGCCGCCTTTCGAAATTCCATTGCACTCACCCCGGGCATCGCCTGTTAAGCGAACTCATTATACCGTGCGGCCACACCAGTGAACGATGCGAAAACGACGAGAGGGCATCGTTGCCCGGCTGGAGCATTCGTTGGGCCGGCAATTGCCTGCGACATGGCCCACCGGCGACGGCCTCTTGGATCGGGGTGCGTCTGCCACGTTCCACGCTCCGCCTATTCCACGCCCTTTCATCGGGCTTTTAGGCCGTCAGCCGGCAACAGTAATCCTGCCACTTTGGTCGTTTCCACCAAAAAAATCGGACGGGAGCGTGATGTCGTTGCGAAGTCTAGAAATGCAAAGGACGTGTCAACATCATCGGCAAGGATCAGGGAATCTCGTGACATTCTCGCCGAAACAGTCGCGAGCTCGAAGGCTTGCCAGCCATACACGTGATCGGAATCCTGAATAAACAAATCGATCGGTGGCAAGGCCTTGACCACACCGGCAAATGCCCTTTTGACGCGAGCGCCACGCATTACCGTCAGGTGCCACAACCTGCGCTCTTCGTCATTCAGAAGACTCCCAACGCCCGGAACGACGTCCACGCTATGGAGCGATCCCGAGCCATTCCTGATGAGGGCGCTCAGGCAGAAGAAAGACGAAACGCCGTCAGCGACTCCCGTCTCCAGCACAGTTTTCGGACGCATGGTGCGCGTGACAGCATAGAGCACGAACGCCGATGACTCACCGAGTGCCCAGTTCCCGGGAAACCTGAGCCCAGCGGCGCGCCTCCGCCGGTTCAGTTCTTCCTCGAGGCTTGTGAACTCCTCCCTTAGACGTCTGAGCTCTCCCGGATCGCCATTGGGAATGACGTATCGGAGCAGTAGATCGTCGCCGGACAGATGAATGCCTCGCGCCTGTTGTTCGAGTTTTTTCAATTGAGGGGAAAGCCGCCGGTGAAAGATGCGGGCAAAGAGCCTCTCCCCCACAAAGGCCGGTACCCGCCTGAGAGTTCGGATGGTTCCGCGTTCCCTCAGGCTTTTGCGTGCATTCCGAACGAGCCGTGTGGCGGGCACAATAAACCATCCTCAGACCAGACTTGCCTTTGCGTCCGTTTGCTATCTCGGGACGTCCCGGGCTTGTACGTCTATCAGCCTTCTCCCTGCTTCCAAAGCGACGCGATCTGGGAAATTCTAACCGCGCCAAGGGCGAGGAGCACAGCGGCGAATGCCACGGTTCCGGCGCTGCAAGTTTCGCACAGAAACAGGAAATTGGCCACGCCGGTTCGAGGAACGGCAAGCGCTGCGCGGAGAGCCACAACTGCAACAGCGGCCATTCCTGACGCGAGAAGAATCTTAAGCGAGTATTCTCCCAGAGCCTTGCTCAGGCTCTCTCGAAGGTTGCCGAGATTGCGCACGGAGGCCAACGTGCAGGCGGCGGCGAGGCTGGTCAGCAGGGCCAGAGGAATCCCGGCTGTGAACCAGTGGAAGACTCCGACGAACAGCAGGTCCAGGACCGCATTCAGCGACAGCTGAAAAGCCGCGAGCCGCAGGAATGCCATCGCTTCGTTCCTGGCGAAGAGGTAGACATTCAGCAGCCGCAACGCCGCATAGAGAACCATGCTGAGGCTGTAATAAAAGAAGATCCGCCCCATCAAGGCCGTGGCCTGAGGCGTAAAATTGCCGCGCTCGAAAATCAGCCGGATGATGTTGGGCGAGAGTGCCAGGCAGAATACGATGGCCGGAGCCACGAGCAAAAGGCCGATCTCAATCGCGTGCCTCAGCCCCCGGCGAACTTCTTCCGATTGCCCACGGGCGAAGGCTTCGGAGATCGCCGGCAACGCCACCGTACCCACGCTGCCGGCGAGAAGTTCCGAAATCGTGGCCATGATCTTCATACCGTAGCCCAGCGCCGTCAGCGTTCCCGGCGGAAGATAGGAGGCAATCACCCGCTCGAGCACGACCAGCCCCTGCCTTCCAAGCGCTGCAGTCAATTGCGCCGCGCCCGCTCCACGGAGATTCCGAAACGCTTCACCCGAACCCTCGAGCGATAGCGAATAGCGGACGGAAAAATTGATAGCGAGATGGACGGCGAAAATCACGAGTTGGATCAGATGGCCGGCCACATAGCCGAAGACGATGCTGTAGAACCCGTAGCGGCGGAATCCAAAGATGACGGTCGCAATCACCGTGACGTTCCGGAAGAAATTGCCCGAGGCGGCAACGACAAAGCGCCGCCGGCTGTAAAGAAATGCCCGAATGACTTCCGCAATGCCCGCCGGAACCAGAATCAGAAAGAGCCAGCGGCAGAGCTGGATAGCCAGCGACGTCTCATGGTGCGTAAAACCGGGCGCGAGGCCGAGAATCAACCAGGGCGTCACCAGAGCGCCGAGCGCCGAAAAGGCCGCCAGACCCAGCGCCACGGCGTTCACGGCGTAACTGAAGCCTTGCCACAGATCTCTTCCGCCCTCGCGCGCTTCGAGGGAAGCGAAGAAAGGAACCAGCGAGAACTGTCCTGTCGCCCTCAAGAGGTTGGTCAGAATGTAGGGGATGGTGAAGGCGGCGTAAAAGGTGTCGGAGTTCCTGGATAGGCCGAGGTGCGCGGCAATCGAGGTCTCCACCAGAATGCCGGTCAGGCTTCCGAGAAAAGAAAAGACCCCGACGACCATCGAACTGCGAACCATCTGGCGTCGTGCTGGCATCGCTCTATTCCAGACCGAAAAGTTACGGCGGCTTTCGCCCGCCACGCGGCGGCCTTCGTTCTGTTTGCCGCAGGCAGGCCGCCATCAGGGATTCTGAGTGGTTGCGGCCCTCGACGCTTCCAGCCGTTCCACGATAAACGGCGTCGTAGCCACAAAAAGGAAGACCATCAGCACCGGCGAAGTACCGAAATTGAATTCAAAGACGCCCTCCACCATAAAGGCCAGCCAGGCCGCAAAGGCGCCGTCAGCGATCCATCTCCCCCGCCGGCTCCGCCGCCGAATCTTGAGCGCCTGCCAACCCAGAATCCCCATCAGCCAAAGCCAGGCCCCAAGACAAGGCAAGCCGCGCGCTGCAGCGAATTGAATGTAATCGCTGTGCAAATGGCCGTGATAGCCAACGTGAGGCGGTTTCCCGGGAGGAAGATAAAGGTCATAAACCTGGTTGATGTTGCTCGGTCCGACGCCCAGCCAGGGGTGACGCGCGATCATCCGCAAGCCCGCATGCCACATCTCAAAGCGGGTGGCGATGGAGGCATCCTGCCTGGGATGAAGCACGGACGCCAGCCGCTCCCGCACCAGGCGCGGCGCAAAAAGGACAATCAGAAGCACGAGCACGGGCGCCGCCCATAGCACGCGAGCCTTCCATCGTGCCACCACGTAAAGGCCCGCCACAAAACAGCCCAGCCAGACGCCTCGCGTGAAGCTGAGAATGATTGAAACCGTGATGACAATGCCCGCAATCCACCAGACGGACGCCCGCCACATCGGTCGCTTCCCTTGCCCGCTTTCCGGATTTGCCTTTTCACCGATCACATTCTTCTTCTCATCGCCCCGCGAACGCCGGCGAAGGAACAGGAACGCCGCGAGCATCAGCCACACCAGCATCTGCTGGCCGCTGAAATTCATCCAGTCGCCTTGAAAGCCGGTAATGCGGCTGCCCACCATGTGAGCGTAGAATCCATGCGGATATCTGGCGCGCATGGCGTGGTACTGGGCGACGAATTGCACCGCGCTCACGACACCCGCCACAGCGGAGGCGACGAACAAGCCGCCGTAGAGCCATTCGAGATGCTTCAGGCTGACGATCAGATTCAGGCTGAGCAGAATAATCAGGAAAAGCACCAGTTTGCGGATGGCGAAGGCACCGGCCGCCGGATTCGCCGCCCAAATCGTCGCCAATACGGTCAGCAGGCAAAACAGAAGAACCGGCCAGCCGATGGGAGGAAAGTTAATTGGCCGGCGGCGGCGAATCCAGCCAGCGAGATAAATCAGCCCCGATACCGCCAGGCAGGCCTGCGAAATGGCGATGGAAAAAATGGCGGCCAGAACCGAAAGGGTCAGAAAGACCGACGCCCATCGCGCCCACGGCTCGCGAGGAAGTTCCTGGAGCGAAGTTTCGAGGAACCGCTTAAGGGTTTTCACACGACCGCCAAAACTCTATTTCAACTTGGGAATGAAGTCCAACCCGAAATCGCGTTGCCGACGGCGGCCCGCCGACAGTCTGCCCATGAAATCCCTTCAAGTCTGCCCCCGGGGCCGACAGGAAATTTTACACGACATCGGCCATTCGTGCCGGATTCAAGGGCGTCCGGTCGGCTGGCGTTGAGCCTGAACGGGACTTCGCGGTATAGTGATATTTCGTCGTCGGGGAAGCGGCTTCAGCCTTGGCAAAGAGGAAAGCTACCGGACACAATCCGAACAGGTCCCGCCGGGAATTCCTCAAGCTCTCGGCGGTGGCCGCCGCCGGGACTGCGGGTGGCCTTTTCCCGCGCCTCCCGATTTTCGCGCAGGCAAAGCGCGCGGCTGCTGCCCCGCAAATCTCAGTTCCCGTCACCTTCACCGACATCCGGAAGCGCGCTGGAATCACGTTTCAGCAGGATGGAACCGACAGCAGCCAAAAATACTATCTTGAAACCATGGGCACGGGCCTGGGCTGGATTGACTATAACCAGGACGGCCTGATGGACCTTTTTTTCGTGCAGTCGGCGGCGACCGATGCTTACAAGCCTCCACACCCGTTGCGTTCGGCGCTCTATCGCAACAACGGCGACGGAACTTTCACCGACGTGACCGCGAAGGCCGGAGTGGGAGGGGAAGGCCATTACGGCCAGGGATCGGCGGTAGGGGACTTCGACAATGACGGCTTTCCCGATCTTTACGTCACCGGTTACGGCCGCGCCATTCTTTACCACAATAACGGCGACGGAACTTTCACCGACGTGACCGAAAAGGCCGGAGTCGCGGACTCCGGCCAGTGGTCCACCAGCGCCGCCTGGTTCGACTACGACAGAGACGGCTGGCTCGATCTGGTGGTCTGCAACTACATCAATTGGACGCCTAAGAACAACATCTGGTGCGGCGAGCACCGGCCCGGCTATCGCGCATATTGCCATCCGGACAATTACAGCGGCCAGCGCATCGCGCTCTTTCACAACAATCACGACGGAACCTTCACCGATGTGAGCAAAGCATCGGGCGTGGGCATCCCGGAAGCCAAGGGGATGGGCGTGGTGACCGTGGACGTCAATAACGACGGCTGGCCGGACATCGTCATCGCCAACGATACGTGGCCCAACTTTCTCTTTATCAACCAGCACGACGGCACGTTCAAGGACGTTTCGTTCATCAGCGGGATCGCCGCGAGTGCGGACGGAAGGTACGAAGCAGGCATGGGCATCGACGCGTCGGATGTGGATGGCGACGGCTGGCCGGAAATCTACATCACCCATCTCGATTTTGAACTGAACCGGCTTTACCACAACAATCAGGACGGAACGTTCGATGACGTAACCTTCCCCTGCGGCATCGGCAATTCGGCAATCTTCCTCTCCGGCGTGTCCATGAAATTTGTGGATTATGACAATGACGGCTGGAGCGACATCCTGCAGGCGAACGGAGCGATGCTCGATAACATCGGCCTATATCACACGGAGGTGAAATACAAAGAACCGCTGCTGATGTACCGAAATCTCGGCCACGGAAAGTTCGCCAAGGTTTCCGATCAACTGGGGCCGGATTTTGTTCGTCCCATCGCCGGCCGTGGCCTGGCGGTGGCCGACTTCGACAATGACGGCGACCTGGACGTGGTGGTTATTAATCGCGACGATTACCCGTCGTTTTTGCGGAACGACGGCGGCAACGCCAACAACTGGCTCACCGTGCGCCTGGTCGGAACCAAATCCAATCGCGACGGCAACGGTTCATCACTGCGGCTCGTTTCCGAAGGATTCACTCAGGTCAAGCAGTCGAAAGGCGGCATGAGCTACATGTCGGCGCACGATCCCCGCATCCATTTCGGCCTGGGCAGGCGCGCCAAAATTGATTCGCTCGAAATCGCCTGGCCAAGCGGCCACACCGATAAACTCAACAGCGTTCCCATCAACCAAATCATCACAGTCAAGGAAGGCACCGGCATCGTGCCCGGCAAGTTTCCCCGGATTGATTGGAAGCCCGCCGAACGCGGCTGACCCGACAGCGCGGCGCTACACGATCTCGACCTGACAGTCCTTCACCAGCGACTTGAATTTCTGCGCATCCGAGTCACTACCCACGATGGCGCCGTAGTGCATGGGAACCGCGATTTTGGGCTTGATCGCCGCCGCGGCTTCAGCGGCTTCTTCCGTCGTCATCACGTAAGTCCCGGAAACCGGCAACAGCGCGATGTCGCACTTAACGTTCTTCATTTCGGGAATGAAATCCGTGTCGCCCGCGTGATAGACGGCGGTTCCATCCATACGGACGATAAACCCCACGCCCTTGCTTTCTTTGGGATGAAAAGGCTTCCCTGGTTCCCGGAATTTGTTGGTGTTGTATGCCGGAACGGTCGCGATTTCGATTTGTCCGATGTTCGTCTTGGAATTGGGATCGAGAAAGCGCTTTCCCTTAAGAGGCGCTTTGAAATCTTTGAGCCCTTCCTCGCAGAGCCGGCTTGCAACCACGGTCGTCTCCGGACCACAGACTTTCTCAAGGTCCTCAAGGCTCAAGTGATCGAAATGCTCGTGACTCAAAAGAACGATGTCCGCCTTGTCTCGCTTTGTGACTTTGAAAGGATCGATGTAAATGACTTTCGACCCTGCAAGGCGAAAAGTGTCGTGAGCAATTCGTGTGATTTCGAGATTCAGAAGCTTCATGGAACGTGTCCTCCTTCTTGCGGCGCTAGAAGTGCCGTCGGTCTGGTTGAATTCAGAAGGAATCAGGATACCACCATGCAGCAAGCGAAAAGGAGGGGGTCGCAGCCGTCCAATCTTCGTTCCCCTTTGCGCTCTGCGCGGACACCCGGCCACAGGCCTTTTGGCCTTTCACGCCGTGGTCTTCTGGGCTAGAATTGAAGCCCAAGAGGAATTTTCTCCCCATGGCCTGCCCCGCGACATTCCGCGCATACGGAATCCTGGAAAATTCTGCAAGGCGGCGAAGACGCTCGGGCTTTTCACTCTTCTGGGGCGTTTCCACTGGGTATCGGAAGGCAGTTTCTCTTTGCGTATTAATGCTCGCCCTCTTGCCGGGTGCCGTCGCTGCTCCGCAAGCTGCTTCCCAGGCTGCCGCGCCCGATCCCGCAAATTTGCGGGCGGTTTTCCAACGCGCACAAGAGGCGCTCCAGTCCGGTGATTACGCTTCCGCACGCTCGGGCTTTCTGGAGGTTTTGAAGGCGGCACCGCGTTTCTCGCCCGCCTACATTAACCTGGGAGTGACATATGAGCGGATGGGTAATCTCGACGCTTCGATCGCGGCGTTCGAAAAGGCCAAGACTCTCGCTCCCAACCAATGGGGCATTGACCTGAACCTTGGGCTTGCCTATTACCGCAAACAGAAATTCAAGGAGGCCATCCTGCACTTCGACCGGGTGCTCGAGGCAAAGCCGGATGACGTTCAGGCGCAATACCTCAAGGGCTTGTCGCAATTCGTGCTCAACGATTACGGCCCGGCGATCAAATCGCTCGAATCCATCTGGCCCAAGGAAAAGACCGACCTGGATTATCTGTTCGTCATGGGGATTTGTTATGGCAAGCTGAATGAAAACGAGAAATCGACGGCCATGTTCCAGCAATTGGTCGAGCAGGGGGGCGACACGCCTCACCTCCATCTTTTGCTGGGCAAAGCGTACCTCGATCTCTACGTGGACCAGAAAGCCCGGACCGAGCTTGAAAAGGCCGTCGCCGGAGATCCCAAGCTGCCTTACGCCCATTTCAACCTGGGGGTGGCTTACCAGCGCCTCGGCATGTTGAAGCAGGCTGCAGATGAATTTCAGAAAGAAATTGCTCTGAATCCCAGAGAACCCTGGGCGTACGAGAGCCGGGGAAGCGTCCTGCTTCGCATGGGAGATGCCGAAAAGGCAACGCCCATGTTCGAAGCAGCGCTCAAGATTTATCCCAAGCTTCCAAAGGCGCTCGCCGGACTGGGAAATGCATATCTGCTCGAAGGCAAAACAAACCTGGCCATTCGTTATTTGCGCCGCGCCCTGGAGCTCGACTCCAGCAGTGCGGATTTTCACTACCAGCTCGGCCGGGCTTATCTGAAAGCGAAGCTGAAATCTCAGGCGCAGGCGCAGTTCACGGAAGCTCAGTCACTTCAAGCGAAGGCGCGACAGGCGCAGGCTGATAAACTGAACGGCCATCTTCCTCCGCCCGGATTGGGCGGCACGAAATAGGCCGAATCACCAAGGTCGCCGGGCGGGCGGAAAACCATTAGTTCACCGGTCCTCGGCCGGACGTCTTAAGGCAGAACGGATGACTGGAGCCGCCGTTCACAGCACCGCAAACGTCATGCGACGCTTCGAGAGCGTCCCTCGAAGAATTCTCACCCTTGCCGCGATTCTCACTCTCTCCTGTCCCTTTCTCTTCTCCCAACTGGCAGTCAACGTCATCGGGACCATTCGCAACACCGCCGGCGACGTGATCAATGCAAACGTGAGTGTCCAGTTGGAAACGGTGGAAGGAAATTTCGTGGCGCAATCTCCGGTGAATCAGAACGGCCGCTTCAGCTTCCCCGGCATGAACAAGGTAGACTACATTCTGGTCGTGACGGCGAAAGGTTATGAGCCGTATCGGGCGAAACTGAACTCCCGATACACGTTCGGGGATTACGTTCACGATGTCACGCTGACGCCGGCGTACACGATCAAGCAGAAGCCTCAAGCCCTCCCATCGCTCACTGACTTGCGCGCCCCCAAGCAGGCTCAAAAGGAATATCAGAAAGGAGAAAAAGCGCTGGCAGACAAGAAGTTGAAGGTCGCTCAGGCTCATTTTGAGAAGGCCGTAGGGGAGTTTCCCTGCTACGCTCGCGCCCAGACAGGGTTGGCGACCGTGCTGATGGTGAAGCATGATGGCTCGGGCGCCGAAAAAGCGCTCCGCAAAGCCATGAAATGCGATCCGGGTTTCCTCGAAGCCTATATCGAGTTGGGTGAACTATTGAACGACCAGAATAAATTCTCGGATAGCGTTTCAATCCTCCAGGAGGGTGTTCGCCGGTCGCCCGCTTCCTGGCAATTCTACTTCCAACTCGGAGTTGCCCGGACGGGATTGATGCGATATCCGGCGGCGGAAGCAAGCTTCAAGCAGGCTCTGTCCTTCAATCCTCATCCTCCTTCCGAGTATTACGTGAAACTGGCCGACCTTTACGTGAAGGAAAAATCGTTCGACAAAGCGTATCATCAGATGCAACTCTACCTTCAGAACGACCCTCACGGCCGCTTTGCGCCTCGAATCAAGCAGATTATGCAACAGATGCGCGCCGCCGGCGTGCTGCACTCGGCAGCTTCAGCCACCGAGTGAATTCCGAGCATCAGCAAGGCATCCGGGATTCCGTCAAAGAACCTTGAGCCCGCCGCCTTCTTCAATCTCCAGAAATCGATTGGCTTCGACGCTTTTGAACCGGTCGGTGTGACCGCTGGGCCAGCGCACTTCGATCTCCTCGGCCCGCGCGGAGGCACCCAACCCAAAGTGCTGGCGGAGATCGTTTTGCGAAATGTAGCTCGACCCGCTCATCACGTGCCTGGTCTGCCGAAGCCCCGAGGCTGTGAGCGTAACGGAGGCGCCGATTGCTGAACGGTTGGAACGGGTTCCCTTGAGCTTGATATTGATCCAATGCCCTCCCGCCGGGCCGTCATTGCGTAGAAGCGACGGCGGCTCGCCCATGTTCAGGACCAGGATGTCCAGTCGCCCATCGTTGTTGAAATCTCCAAAAGCGCAGCCGCGGCTCGAATGCGGTTCCGTCGCTCCCGGCCCGCAACGCCGGGTGACTTCCTCAAAAGTTCCGTCACCCAGATTGCGAAACACCAGCCGAGGCGTCTTCAGTGGATAATCAGGATGAGAGTGCTCAACCTCGGGATAAATGCTGCCCGTCACGGCGAAGATGTCGAGCCAACCGTCATTGTCCAGGTCAGCGAATCCAGTTCCCCAGCTCACGTAAGCGGTCTCAACGGCGAGTCCCGCGGCGTATGTCACATCGTCAAAGAATTGGCCCTTGACCCCGTGATACAGAATCGGAGTATCGCCGCTGAAATGCGTGATGAACAGATCGTCCCAGCCGTCCTCATCATAGTCGCCCACGGCCACGCCCATGTTCGCCTGAGGCTGGCCGTCGCCGTTCACCGCCACTCCCGCCTCCATGCCGATTTCAGTGAACGTTCCGTCCCGCTGATTCCGGAAGAGTAGATTGGGACTGGAATCGCAAGCCACGAAAATGTCCTGCCAGCCGTCATGGTCCCAGTCAAAGGAAACAGCCGTCAGCCCGTATCGCCCGCCGGGTTTCTCAATCCCCGCCTTGCCTGTGACTTCCGTAAAGGTTCCGTCGCGGTTGTTGTGGTAAAGCGAACAGGTTTCCTGGGGCAGTCCCAAGGGTCCGCAAGCCACGGGAACGTCCTTATATTGGCAGTACCGGTTGGCTCCTTCAGGGGGAAGCTTGCCTTTTTCAATCCCCACGTAACGCGAAACGAACAGGTCAAGGAAACCGTCACGATCATAATCAAGAAAAGTGCAGCCCGTTGAAAAGCGCTCCTCGGCCTGGCCAAGTCCTGCCTTTTCAGTTACTTCCGTAAACGTCCCGTCGCCGTTGTTCCGATAAAGAGCGTTCTTGCCGTAGTAGGTGAGAAACAGGTCGTCATGCCCGTCGTTGTCGTAGTCGCCGACACAGACGCCATAGCACCAACCCGTGCGCCCCAGACCGGACTTTTCAGTGACGTCGGTAAAAGTGCCGTCGCGATTGTTGTGGTACAGACGATTGGTGGCGGCAGCGGCAGGGGCATGCTCAGGATCTCTGCCGCTGGGAACGAAAATGTCCGGCCAGCCGTCGTGGTCGTAGTCAAAAAAAGCGATACCCGGCCCATTCGCTTCGTAGATGAATCGCTTGACTTCGTTGCGGCCGTAAATGATGGGCGCGGTCAAGCCCGCCTGGCGCGAGATATCAACCAGCGAGACCGGGAAAGGCCGTCCGGAAAATTTCGGGCGGGGCGCCGGTGCCGCTCCCCTCGTAGACATTCCCTGCCCGAAGGCCTTCTGTGCCGAGGACCAGAACAGACCGGAAGACCCTATCTTTAGAAAATCGCGACGGCGCATGCGGTTGAGGCTCAAAGCGTGCTGGACGCTGGCGAAGTGGAAATTGCTGCTAGTTATCTTGGAGGGCCGCCTCCGGACGGGCTCGAATCCCCGTCAGCCATGCCCTGACGAATCCGTTTCATCACGTTCGACTGGCGTTGCTCCGCCTGGCGGTAAGCGGCGAGTTCCCGCTCCGCCTCCTTCTCCCGGCCCAGATGGCGAAGCACAAAAGCAAGCCGGTAATGCGTGTCGGGATCGTCGGGATCCAGTTTAACGGCCTTTTCCAGAGGTCCCATCGCCTGCTCATACTGCCCTGCCGAAGCGAGCGATTTCCCCAGGCCGGCCCAGGCCGCGGCCATGCCCGGATCAAGCTCGGAGGCGCGTTTGAAGCGCTCGGTGGCGGTTTGCCACTGCCGGCTTCGCCAGGCCAGGTCGCCCAGTTCGACTTCCGAAGGCGCGCTGCGCGGATCAATTTCAAGCTCCTTTTGGAATTCCGCCTTTGCCTCCTCGAACTGAGCACCGTCCTTGGCGGAACCGAGAAGCAGGCGCCCAATCTCATAATGGATGCCCGCCAGCCGCGGATTGATCTCGAGCACGCGCCGGTATTCCGAAATGGCGTCTTTCAGCTTGCCTTCCGTTTCCAAGACCTCGGCGTTGAATCGATGGGCCTGATAAGAGCCGGGAGCGACTTGCAGGAGGCGCTCGGAAGATGCGGTAGAGAAGTCTGAAAAAACATGAGCGGCAAGATACAGCACGTCCGGGTCATTCGGGAATTCGCGCGTCAATGACAGAAGCAATCGCACGGCATCATGCGGACGGCCTGTCTCCATTGAGCAGCGCACCGCATCCACGCCCGTCATGCGCTTCAATTGCTTGTCGCTCAAGGCGGCGTAATCGCGATTCAGCCCGGGCAGCGCCTCCGCGCACCGGCCACTCTCCGCCAGACTGAGCGCCAGGAAATACTTCGGGCGCTCGATGGAAGGCTTCAACTGGAGGGCGCGCCGGCACTCGTGAATGGCGTTGTCGAACTGCCCGGAGAAGTAGTAAACCGCACCAAGGTTGGCGTGAACCTCGGCCACGTCGGGCGCGGCCTCGGCCAGCTTCTTAAAGGCTGCAATCGCCCGCGCGTAGTCGCCTTTGCTGAGCGCTTCCCTGCCGGTTTCGAGGAGCTGCTCTTCGGAGGATTGGAGGGCCTGAGCAGAAGCGCCGGCTGGCCGCGGCACACTGACACAGGTCAGCATGACGAGAGAAGCGGCGAAGGCAGCCCGCAGGACTGCCCCGGCCACGCGCGCCGGGCGGGCTTCCCTTCCGAATCTTTGGCTTGCCATCAGCTCGCGGAACCGTTTTCCAGCCATCATGCACAGTCTAACATCCCGGCCGCATTACCGGAAAATGAAACGGCCCTCGCCGCCCGGATTCGAGCAACGAGGGCCGATCTTCACAGTGATGAACCTGGCAGCGCGGGGCTTACGAACAGGCGCCGCGCCGTCCAAGCCAGATTACCATTTAACTTCCAAGCCGAACTGCATGATCCGCGGGTCACGCGCACCGTTGACTTCGCCATTGGCGCCCGTACCCATATCATTGGCCGAGTTGCAGGGCTGGCCGAAGGTGTTCTGGCTGCTGCACCCGATGTTGAATCCGGTCCAGTTGACGTGGTTGAAAGTGTTGAACGTCTCCCAACGGAACTGGATCAAGCCTCCTTCACCGAGCTTGGAAACCTTCCAGTTCTTCATCAGGGCCAGGTCTGTGGAGTTATCTCCCGGACCGGTTATGGCGTTGCGACCGCCGTAACCGAACATCCCGGCCTCGCCGTTGGCATAAAACTGGGCCAGATTCGGTTCAGCGATCGCGCCGGGGTTGAACCAACTCACCGTCGGCCCGTAGGTGGGGTCGTTATAGACGGTCTTGTGAATTTTGAGCGATCCGATCTGATTACACTGCACACCGCCGCCGATTCCGGTGGAGTAGTTCTGGATGCCGCACTGGAACGACACCGGCTGGCCGGTCATGAAGGTGGTGATGCCGCTGATTTCCCAGCCGCCCAGGGACTGACGGACCAGAGCGCTGTTGGAGTTCTTGAAGAACGGCAGATTGTAAATGTAACTAGCGGTGAAGACCTGCGCCCGGTTCAAGTCGGACGTGCCATACCACCGCCTGTTGTTGAACGGATCGACGTTGCGAGTGTTCGCGGTATAGGTCGAGGAAGCGTCGTCAAGGTTGTGAGACCAGGTGTAAGCAATTTGAGTGGTCAGGCCGTGGCCGAAGGTATGGCGGAAACTGGCCTGCAAGGCGTTGTAATTGGAGTTCGCGATGTTCGCCTTCAGAGTCATACCTGCGTAACCACGGTAAGGCTGGAAGAAGACGGCGGTTCCGGCCTGGTGGATCAGGTAGTTCTGCACGTTGCAATTGCCGCTGGCATCGCAGACCTGGGAACCGTCGTTCCCATTGACGGGGGCTCCGGCGAGCTGCGGCACGTTAACCGTTCCCATGCCGAGTCGAACAGAGTTGAACGGTTTCCCCAGAGCCAGATGGTGCCCCAGCGAGCCGACATAGGCGAGACTGAGGAGGTTATCGCTTCCGAACTGGTGTTCGACGCTCAAGTTAAATTGCTGCTCGCTGCCCCACTTCTGGTGGTAAGGCCAGAGAGTGTAGCCCGCGGGCGGGATGGGCGCCGAATAAACGCCATTGTTGTAAATCGAGCCGAGAACCTGCTGCCCGTTCGGGTAAGCCGACGTCGCCACGGCCCTCGCTCCGGCTGTCTCGGCCAGGTTGTAGGCCGTCAACCCGAGGGACTGAGGCGGATTGCCTTCACCGCCTTCCGACGCAGCTTCGTTGCCGTTGCCGATTTCGTAGAAGAGGCCGTAGCCGCCACGAATCGAGGTGTTATTTCCGAGACGATAGGCGAAGCCGAAACGCGGCGCCCAGTTATTGTAAGTGTTCGTCTGGCAGCCTGCCGGAATGCCGTTCGAGCCGCACTGCACCAGGCCATTACCATAGGCGACGGGCAGAGCACCCGTGCCCTGGACCAGGTTGCCGTTGGCATCGTACTGCGCTTCCGCCGCAAGACTGTAAAGCTGCGGCAGGAAGCCCGAGTCCACGGTCGGCTTGGTGATGTCATGAATGTGGGTAAACAGGTAGTAGCGCATGCCGAGATTGAGGGTCAGTCTGGAACTCACGTGCCAGTCGTCCTCAAAATACGGCTCAAAGTCGTGGTTCAGCCAGTGACCTTTGCTGAAACCGCCGATGGGGGCACCGCTGGGGCTGGTTTGGGTGCCCTCGACGTAGTCGCTGAGCTGGCCAACGTACATATCGGCAAGAGCGTTTCCGGTGCTGCCAGGCTGCCCTGTCCAGAAATCCATCTCGCCTTGCGTTGCCGTCCCAAACGTCTCGTTCTTGCGGTAATCCTCGAAGTAGGCTCCGAACTTGAAAATGTGGTTGCCATGGACCTTGGTCATATTGTCCTGCAAGTCCACAATCGGATTGGAGTTTGTCCACGGATTGCCGTTGTAGGCGGACTCAAAGATGCATTGGCTGGTGCCGCCGCACATGGCAAGAGCCGGCATAATCGGATAGCTGTTGTTCGCCGGGAAGAAATGGGCGGCGCTGAAATTCGAGGGGCGATTGATACCCGCGGATTCCCCGCCCGGCAGGTTCGTAAGGGTAATCCAGTCCTCGGTGTAGCCGGCAATGAACTCATTCATCAGCGTCGGGCTGAAGGTATTGGTCAGATTCAGCACAGCGCTCTTGCCGGGGGCAAGGAAGCCCGTCTGCACAGTGTCGTACATGCTGCCCGTGCCCCATTGCCAAAGTGTCGGGTTGACGGTGGTGTTCCACGCGTCATGGGTGAAGCGGACAAACATGCGGGTTTTGTCGCCGATGTTCTGGTCAACGCGAATCTGGTCTTCACGCCAGTTGGTGGCGTTGGGAGCGGTGCCGATCCAGCCCAGCGGGTCGCCGGAGATGTTCGGCTTGGGGAAGTAAGCTGCAATCAGGTCCTGGGCATTGGTCACCGACTGGGAGTCGATTCCCGGAACGCTCATAATGTTGTCGTAAGTGACGCCGTTGACGACGGGAAGTACGCAGTTTTTCGCGACTCTCGCGTTATAGGGAGCATCGTTGCCGACGCCGGGGGTTCCGGTTCCGGGGCCTCCCGCTGCGTTCGGATCGCACTGGCTGAAGTCGCCCTTGCGCTGAAGCAAGGAGAGCGTGTCGAGATTCCAGACACTGCTACCGCGAATCTTGCGCCAGTCTTCCGAATAGAAGAAGAACGTCTTGTTCTTCTGGGTGTTGTAAATGCCCGGGATATAGAAAGGCCCGCCGATGGTGAAGCCGTATTCATTCTGCTTCAAAGGCGCGCGCGCCGGAGGCGTGCCGCCGCTGGAACGGTTGGTGAAGAAGTTCTGAGCGTCCAGCACGTCATTGCGGAGGTACTCGGACGCGGTGCCGTGGAATTTGTTGGTACCGGACTTGGTCACCACGTCGATCTGGGCGCCGGAGTGATGGCCGTATTCGGCTCCGTAGTTCGAAGTGCTGATGCGGAATTCAGCGATGCTATCGAGGTTCGGATATGTGTTGAAAGTGCTGGCCGAGCCTTCGTCGGTATTCGGCGCGCCGTCGATCGTCCAGTTGTTGTACTGCATGCGGCTGCCGTTGAATGAAATGCTGTTGTTGGCCAACACTCCGACGGTCCCGGTTGAGAGGCCATTGTCGGGCATGGCGCCCGGGATGGTCAGCGCCAGACGGACAAAGTTGCGTCCGTTGATCTCAAGCTGCGAGATCTGCTGGCCGGTGACCACTGTCGAGAGGGCGGCCGTTTCCGTCTGCACATGCGGGAGATTGCCTTGCACGGTCACTTCCTGCGAGACGGCACCGACTTTCAAGACGGCGTTGACGCGCTGCGTCTGGCCAGTAGAAAGAACGATTTCCGACTGGACCGTCTTGTTGAAGCCCTTCGCCTCAAACGTGATGGTGTAGGTGCCAATGGGGATGTTGGAGACCGCAAAAGACCCCGACGCATCCGTGACCAGATTGCGCACAAAACCTTTGGAAGGTTCAGTCACGGTAACGCGGGCATTAGGAATCACAGCGCCCGAGCTATCGGTCACTGTGCCGACGATGTTCGCCGTCCCGTATTGCGCGGCGGCATTGGTCGCCAGCGCAAAGACAGCGAAAAAGAGAATCCCCAACCATTGAAGACGAAACCGCATGTCTCTCATGATCCCCCTCTAGTTTATAGACCTTTGATTAACCCGATGCACAGGCGTTCAGAACACGTTAGCGTGTTTGACGCTCAATTGCTGGCACGTCTCCGAGGATCCTTGCATGACTCAACATATCCATCGGAAATTCCAAGCAGGTTGCTTATAACATCGGCCAAATTCGATGTCAAGAGTTATTTTTATGTATTAATGCAAAAAATTAGGCAGGCCTATCATCTCCAATTTCGCAGGGGTAGGTAAAATCGCCCGGCGACATTACACGAACTTCTCTGGGCTGTCTGCGGATGGCGGACTGTGGACTGGACGACCTGGCATGCCGTCAAAGCTTGTGCCGCGTGGTAAGACTGCGGCCCCGGATCCGCGTTCCAGATCTCACGAGCAGCCGGTTGAGCCCGGCGTGCAAGCCACCGAAAGGTCAATTGTCGTGCTTCTTGCAACCGCGGTGTTGCCGTTCAGAGTGCCGGTAATCGAAATAATGTACTGGCCGGTCGTGGTTGTGGTTGTGGAAGTGGCCGGTCGGCACGCTCCGGCAAGCAACCCGAGAAGGATAACCAGGCCAAGCACGACAAATTGAAGTCGAAGCGGCCGTCTCCAGGCTGCCGGCAGCCAGCCGGGCTGGCGGAAAGAAACAAACAGACCGATCGCACCCAAGGCAATCAGTGCGAAAAGCAGCGGGCGAAGAGTTCCAGGCGGAGGCACCGGAGGAACGGACCCCGTCTTGGTGGTCTGAAGCGTCAATTTGACGCCGGAGGCTCCGCTGCCGGGCGTTACGGAAGTCTGGGAGAAAGTGCAAGTAGCTCCGGGCGGCATGCCGCTCCCGCAGGCCAGGGTTATCGGCGAATTGAACCCGTTAATGGGAGTGACGTTTATTGTATAACTCGCAGCCCCGCCGGCGACAATGCTGGCAAAGGAAGGAGTGGCGGCGAGGGCATAGTCTTTGAACTGGAGCGTCAAGTTGACGGTTGCGCTTTGGGAGCCGCTGCTTCCGGATAATACAAGATTGAAGGTATCGTCGGAATTCGCGGCCAAGGTTCCGGTGGAGTCGAGGTTACTGATGGTCAGGGTTGTGGTTTGTCCCGGGAAGATGGTCTTGGAAGGGTTCCAGGAACACGTTGGAGAGGTGGACAGGGTGGATAAAATCCCAGGGCATGCGAGAGTGATGGCGCCCGTAAAACTGCTCGGCGCCGAAGCCGAAATCTTGAAGGCCGCTGTTGTGGCGCCAACCAGAATCGCTGTGACCGGCGAGGACGAAGACAGAGTGAAGGCGGCGTCGCCGGTGCCTGTCAGGGCGACCGTCTGGGGGCTTCCGACGGCCGTGTCGCTGATGCTCAAAGAGCCAGCGCGGGCGCCGCTGGCGGTCGGAGAAAAGACTACGCTGACGGCGCAGCTTTGGCCGACGTTCAGAAGGTCAAGGAAGGCGCCGCACGTATCTGTCTCTGAATAATCCCCGGACGTGCTGATCTTGTTGATCGTCAGGGTCTGGGTTCCAGTGTTCGTAATGGTCACGGACTGCGCGGTGCTGGAATCACCGACGGTCACGCTGCCGAATGACAGGCTGGTGGGATTGATAGTGACGGAAGTGGCGGAAGTTACGCCGACCCCGGACACGTTAATGACCTGCGGACTTCCCGGCGCGTTGTCGGTAAGCGTGAACGTCCCCGTCTCCTGGGTCAGGGACTTCGGACTGAAGGTGATGTTGATGGTACAGGTTCCGCCGCTTGCAGCCAGAGTGCCGCCAACACAATTGTCCGTTTCCTCAAAATCGGTATTCCCGGTTGAATCCGTTTCGGCAAACGTGATTTGAGAAATCGTGAGGGGAGCGGTTCCTGCATTGGTCACGGTGACGGTTTGCACGGCGCTTCGGACGCCTTCCGTCTGGTTGCCGAATTTAATAGTGTCCGGCACAAGGGAAACGCTTGCAGCGTCAGCGGGGCCGACGACGGCCACAAACGCGTTGCCAGCCACACCGCTCAGGCTGGACTGATAGGCGCGATGCGCCCCCGCCGTGGCGGGGAAATTGGTGGAGGAAGTGCTTCCCGTAACGTAGGCATCGCCCTTCGAGTCAAGAGCGATGCTCTGCCCGAAATCGGCGCCGCTGCCCCCGAGAAACGTCGAATAGACAAGCCCGGTGCCCTTGGGATTCAGTTGCGTGACAAAAGCGTCCGCGCAAATCGTGGTGCCGCACAAGCTGCCGGAAGTGCTGCCCAAGATGGCCTGAATGGGATTCTGTGTGGGATAATCATTCGACTGGGTGAATCCCGTAATGAAGGCGTCTCCGGAGGAATCGACGGCGATCGAATTGCCCTGGTCGGTTCCTGATCCACCGATGAGCGTGGCGTAGATGGGCGTCGGGCCGGAAGGATTCATCTTGGCGACAAACGCGTCCGATGAACCGTGATTTGCCGTCTGGAAAGCGCCGGCTGAAGCTGGGAAATCACTCGATTGACTGCTGCCGGTAACATAAATATTCCCGCTCGAGTCCAAAGCCAGTCCGTAAGCGCGATCATCACCGCTGCCACCCAGGTACGTCGAGAACGTCAGCTTCGAATTGGCCACGTCAATTTCACTGACAAAAGCATTGACGGTTCCCGCATTCGCCGCCTGGATAGGGTTCGCAAGCGGGAAATCGGAGGAGAAGGTATAGCCCGCGATGAAGACATTGCCTTTGCCGTCCACCTGAATACTTTGCGCGACATCCGCTTTCGACCCGCCCAGGTAGGTGGAAAACAACAATTGGGACCCGGCAAGATTCACCTTGGTAACAAAGGCATCGGTCGAGCCTCCGTTGGTCAACTGCACGGGAGTGGCCGCGGGGGCCATGGGGAAATCCACTGACTGCGTTGATCCGGTTATATAAGCATTTCCGGTTGAATCAACGGCAATGCCATAGCCGAAGTCCGCGCCGCTGCCTCCCAGGTAGGAAGAATAAACCAGGGAAGATCCCGTGCTGGAAAGTTGGGCGACAAAAGCATCACCGCCCCCTCCATACTTCAGCTGAAAGGGCCCGGTGGTGGTTGCGCTGGCCGGCGGTTCGACGGGAAAGTTCGCGGAGGTTGTGTAGCCGGTAACGAAAGCGTCGCCATTCAGAACAGCGATCGCCGCTCCGGAATCCGTTCCGGCTCCGCCGATAAAGGTGGAATAAACCAACTGCGGAGTCGCCGTGCCAGACACCACCGCGCCGTTGGGATTGATCATTGCCACAAACACATCGCCATTGCCGCCGTAAGTTGTACTTTGGGCTCCAAGAGTCGTAGGAAACGCGGCAGAACCGGCGATGCCCGTCACGTAGGCGTTGCCGGCGGCGTCCACGGCGATTCCGTAACCGATGTCCCCGCCCGTTCCCCCCAGATACGTCGAGTACGTCAGCACCGGATCGATGACCAGCTTCTCCCCACGGTCATAGCTCCCTACGGCGAATCTTACTTCGTTCTTCCCGCTCACCACATAATGCACCGCGACCTGCCGCCGCTTCGCTCCCTTGCCCTGATACGCCTGCGGCTCCCGCAGGTACACTTCGCCATTCCCCACCTTCATCACCAGATCCCCGGTCCGGTCCACTTCCAGCCCTTTGGCTCCGTCCACTCCCAGCCGGATCCGCCCCGGATCGCTTCCCGCCGC
>JBJKPU010000080.1:0-7063 GCA_046706005.1 Terriglobia bacterium
GAGTTCCTTCAGATGGCTTCGGACATAGCGAAGGCGAGGAATGACCCCGAGGAATTCCTTCTGAAAGTTGCACGGCGTTACATGACATGACGCTACCTGAGCGGGGCGGCGGGTGGCGAAGTTGCAAGCGGGCGCCATCGTGAAGCAGTATTATTATGACGCGGCGGGGCAGATGATTGAAGCGACGGACGGAAGCGGCAGGGTTTTGCGGGCGGAGATTTTCGCGGGCGCGCGGCACCTGGCCACGTGGAATTCGACGGGCGGCGGGAGCACGTTTTTCAATTACGCCGACTGGCTAGGCACGGAGCGCCTGCGGACGTTCGGCTCAGGCTCGCATGTCGGCCAGCCGTGCGAGACGATTACCAGCCTGCCGTTCGGTGATGGCGAAGCGACGCAATCGCTCAACGGCGGCTGCGGCGACCCCAGCCCCAATCACCTCACCGGGCTTCAGCACGACAGTGAAAGCGGCCTCGACCACACGCTCAACCGGCAACTCTCTTCCAATATCGGCCGCTGGATGACGCCTGATCCGGGCGGGACAAAAGTTGTAAAGCTCGAAGACCCACAAACGTGGGATATGTACGTCTATGCCCACGACAACCCCACAACGGTGACGGATACTAGCGGGCTGTGTTCGGCCCCAGATGTTGCAGAGGGGGATGTGGGCATCTGTTTAGAAACCTACATCCAGAGGGCGCACTTCGGCTTCGGCTGGTTGGGAGAGGGCGACGATCGGGGACCCAATCCATACGGCGGTTCGTTCCGCACCCAGACGATGATCGATGCGAGCGTTAGCGGCGGGACGGCCCGCGAAAAGACTACTGCAGGTGTCAGCAGAACGCTCGTTGGACCGTCGCTCCGCGGTGTTGCCCACGACTGGATCAGCGGCGTCCAAAAGGCAAAGGACGGCAGCCTAAGCTTCACGGTGCATGTATATGGTGAGAATGGCTATGAGGCGCACGGTGTTCCAGGAGCGCCTGGCGGCTGGATCGAAATGGCGATCACTCTAAAGGTTACACCGGGCGGCAAGGTCAGCGTTGTTAAAGACAAAAGCAGCGCGAAGAAGTTTCCTTCCATGAGCATTTACTCCTATGACTCCAACGGGACGGCAACAAGCGTGTTTCAACAACGGGAAAGCGGCAATATCAATGATCTAAATAGACCAAGCGGCCCGCTCAGCGGGGATCCAATGAAAGAGGGAGCCGCGAGGTTGTGCAGCCTCGGCAACCCGGCGGCGTGCGGGTTCTAGGTTGGGGCCTCGGGGGACTGAGGGCCGAGTCGGGGAGAGACATAGAACGTGAGTGATGGTAAGTACCTACTGTTCGGAGCTTCTGGGGCCCTCGCTTGTGTGATTCAACTGCCCCTTTGGTCGAAGAACCCCCCGCTATGGGTTCCCTGGTGGGCGCTCTTGCCCGCAATGGGCCTGCCGTTTGCGTTGTTACTTACCAGTGCGATGCTCCTCTGGGCGCGCACACATGGGGGACGGGCCGTGCGCACCTGGCGGTTCATGTTCGGCGGAGCCATCTTGGCAATCGGGATGCCCCTCGCGATCGTCATCGCTCTATTCTCGGTCCGGGCCGCCGTCATAATAGCTCCTCCCGGCGGCCTCAATTACGGAGGTGTAAGCCCCGTCGGGGTCGCCGTCGAATTAGTAGCGTGCGGCGTGTGGTCGATAGCTATTTTCCTTTGGGCCAGGTTTATCAACAAGCCGGCCGCCGCACGAATACTGTGGGTCGCGCTTGCCTCAACCTGCGCGATAGTGCTCGCTGCGAGTCTGGTGGACATTCTGTGCGCCAGCCACTGGCACAGGTCCCTTCCCTTTTCGCTCCTGACGGTCACCGAGGAGATTAGTTCGGCTTTGGTCCTGGCATCTGCCGCGCCCACCGGCGCCCCGGCTCCCCCGGATCACGCTGCCGCGGGGGCTCGCACACAATAAATATGGTTCCATCGTGAAGCAGTCCGTCAGCTGACGGATTATGACGCGGGCGGCCAAATGGTTGAGGAGACCAACGCGAGCGGGGCCGTGACAAGAGCGGAAATCTATGCCGGCGCGCGGCACCTTGCGACGTGGAATCCGACGGGCGGCGGGAGCACATTTTTCAACTACGCCGATCAGTTGGGCACAGAGCGCCTGCGGACGTTCGGCTCAGGCTCGAAGCTCGGCCAGCCATGCGAGACGATTACCAGCCTGCCCTTCGGCGACGGCGAAGCGACGCAATCGCTCAACGGCGGCTGCGGCGACCCCAGCCCCAACCACTTCACCGGCAAAGAACGCGACACCGAGTCTGATCTTGATTATTTCGGGGCGAGATACAATTCCTCCAACATCGGCAGGTTCATGACGGCGGATTGGAGCGCCAAGGCCGAGCCTGTCCCGTACGCCAAGCTGGACAATCCGCAAAGCCTCAACCTTTATACCTACGTCCTTAACAACCCCACGACGGCGACCGACCCGGATGGCCACATCTGCATTTTTGGGATAGGAAACACCTGCGCGAGCAACCAGCCCCCGCCGCCGCCGCTGCCGCCCCCTCCCCCACCGATGGCTTTTTTACGCACCAGCATCAAGGGTGGCTACACCTTCCTGCAGTGGACCGACAAAAAAGGCGGCTATCACGAGGACAGAGTCCCTTCGCTTGTCAAGGCCGTTAGAGCGTCAAAGCCCGGGGCAGGAGGCCCCTTTCACTCATATGTCGTGGGGCAGGTGAAAGGCCTGAGCTCGCCCGCGTACGGCCCGAAGGGAGCGCAGATTAACGTCGGGGACGCGCGGGGCCGGTGGATCCACGGCGGAGGATCCTCTTTGCGGAAGCACGCGTTCGACCCGCACCAAAAGCTGACTCCCACGTTGGGATGCACGCGAGCCTGCAACGCGAACGTGGAGCGGTTGGGCGATGAGATAACCGTCTTTCAGCAGCAAAACCCCGGCACGCCGATCCCATACTGGAGGACGGAGCAATGAGTGCAGCGTCGTCGATCCTGTTGATGTCGCTTTGTTTGGCCCACCCCGTGAGCCGCCTGCTGGGGCAGGACGGCGATAGAGCGGCCAAGAGCCAGCCCTCCACGCCGGCCCATACCGGCTACCACGGCCCGCTCACCCTCGGGCCGTTCTCTATGGAAGGTAGATTTGGCGCACTTAATCTCCGGAAGCTATGTCTGTTGCTGGGGAACCCTAGACTGCCAGCTAAAGCCTACGCAGGCGACACGATTTGTTTCCGCGATATGCACTCCGGCAGCTACCTCGTCGTCGAGATCGGTGCCGATGATCCCCGACTCGTCAGGGGGCTTACCCTCAGCCGGGTGAACGTCTGCCCCTCGGGAATAGTGTCATCGCCGTCAGGCCTTTCGGGGCGGATGTTCCTGGCAACGGGCTTTTCAACCTGGGCGACGCAGGAGGGGGTCCGCCTTGGAAGCTCAATTAAGCGTGTGCTCGCCAGGTACGGCAAGCCGACCTCAACCGAGGACACCAGCACGCTCGCCGCATTCTCCCCGTACGGAATGAATTTAGGCGCAGCCCGGCCATCGAAACCGGGGCGCATCCTGAGCTACCTTCCCAAGCAAGGGGCGGCGGATACGAGCCACGCCTTTTTCGGTGTGCGAGGTGGCATCGTGGTCTGGATGACTGTCTCGGACAACGAATGAGCCCCAGAGACTTCGCCGGGCTCGGACGTGTGCGGCGCCGTCACGATGAGCTATCTTTACGATCCTGCGGGGCGGCGGGTGGCGAAGTTGCAATCGGGCTCCATCGTGAAGCAGTATTATTATGACGCGGGCGGGCAGATGATTGAAGCGACGGACGGCAGTGGCAGCGTTCTGCGGGCGGAGATTTACGCCGGCGCGCGGCGTCTCGCCACATGGGTTCCGGCGTCGGGCGGCGGGAAGACGTACTTCACTTACTCCGACGAACTGGGGACGGAGCGGGTGCGGACGGATTCCTCGGGCGCGGTCTGCCAGACGCTTTCGAGCCTGCCGTTCGGCGATGGCGAAAGCTCGAGCGGGTCGTGCGCCCCCACGCCGAATTTCTTCACCGGTTTGCAGCGCGACGCAGAAAGCGGGCTCGACCACACGAAAGCCCGGCAGTACGCCTCGGGCTTTGGCGCGTGGCTCAGCCCCGATCCGGAAAACGCTGGTGAGGTGGACGCAGACCCCCAAAGCTGGGACGCGTACGGCTATGTGATGGACAATCCAACGACCGACACGGATCCTAGCGGATTGGACTGTCTGTACGTGAGCAGTGCCTCAGCCAACAGCATAAATGTAGCGACAGAGCCCGGCCAGTGCACTTGGCCCGGCGGCCATTACGTGGCGGGGACGGTCAATCCGCATTCTTTCGTTTACTCCGGGAACTCGCTGGACTTTTCGTTCACGCCGTACAGCGGAGCAAGCGCGGGGGTGGGATCCATCGACCTCCGCGGCTCGGGCCCCAGCGGCGACCAGCAGGCGCTGGACACGCTGTCGCTGGCAGGCCAGGAGGCATCGGCCGGCGTTCGGGATGCGGCAGTGACGATGGCGGAGAACGCTGTCTTCGTGGGAGCCTTTCGGATGATCGGCTTGAGCGCTGAGGCGTTGGCGACGAGCGGGTCGGCAACTGACACGGAGATCGAAGATGTCCCGCAGAGTGCGCGGGATACGCTTCGACAGGCCGACGAAAAAGGGTCCCCGGTCCCCGGCATGAAGGGAGGGAAAACGTATGGGAATTGGAACAATAAACTCCCCAACGTCGACGCGAGCGGGAATCAGATTAGGTACCGAGAATGGGATGTGGAACCGGCAGGGCCAACTGGTCGAGGGCCCGGCCGTTTGATTACCGGGTCGGATGGCAGTGCGTACTATTCCCCTAACCACTATGGAGGGTTTATAAAGATAAGGTGAAAATGAAATGCCCCCTTTGATTCCATCGCTCGGCCCGCCTTACATTCGCCTCCTGTGCGGTGAGAGGGCTGAATTTGTGAGGCTTTCGGAGGCGCTCAAGGCTGTTCCGTCAGCGGAGTTACGAGTCGTCCGGGGAAAGAGGATGTCAACCAAATCGGCCTTATTTGAGGAGGTGGCCGCGGCGCTTCAGTTCCCCTGGTACTTTGGCAACAACTGGGACGCATTCGAGGAGTGCATCCGCGAGCTCGAGTTCGTCCCGTCGGCGCACGTCGTCCTCGGCATTTCGGATGCCCAACTCCTCCTGTGTGAAGAACCCGAGGCGGAGGCCGGAGTCTTCTCGCAAATATTGAGCAATGCGGTCCAGGAATTTGCGACTGAGGGCCAGCGGTCGCTCCACGTTGTCTTCCAACTTCCTGACGTCGCACTCGCAAAGAAACTTGAGTCCTTCCTTGGACCGCTTGAGGGAGTATGACGGCGGGTGGCGAAGTTGCAATCGGGCGCGATCGTGAAGCAGTATTATTATGACGCGGGCGGCGAGATGATTGAAGCGACGGACGGCAGCGGCAGCATTCTGCGGGCGGAGATTTACGCCGGAGGCCGGCACATGGCCACGTGGGTTCCGGCGTCGGGCGGGAAGACTTACTTTACTTACTCCGACGAGCTGGGGACGGAACGGGTGCGGACGGATTCCTCGGGCGCGGTCTGCCAGACGCTCTCCGGCCTGCCTTTTGGCGATGGGGAAAACACCAGCGGTTCTTGCTCGCCCACGCCGACGTTCTTTACCGGCCTCCAGCGCGACGCAGAAAGCGGCCTGGACCACACGAAAGCCCGGCAGTACGCCTCGGACTTTGGCGCGTGGCTCAGCCCCGACCCTGACAACGCTGGCGAGGAGGACGCAGACCCTCAAAGCTGGGATGCATACGGTTATGTGATGGACAATCCAACAACGGACGCGGACCCCAGCGGGCTTGACTGCCTGTACCTGAGCAGCGAATCCGACACCTCGATAACCGTGGCCACCGAACGCGGCCAGTGCACCGAGCCGGGCGGCACCTATGTGAACGGCACCGTCGACGTCAACTCGTTTACCTACAACGGCAGCGAGCTGGGGTATTCGTTTTCGCCCTACTCGGGAGGCAGCGGGACAGGGGTCGTTGCCTTTGGCGGTTCAGACACGAGCGACCAACAGGCGTTGGATACACTGTCCCAGGCAGGGCAGGAGGCGGCCACCGGCGTTCGGGACAGCGCAATAATTATGGCAACGAACGCTGGCTTCGTGGGAGTGCTTCGGCTGATCGGCTTGAGCGCTGAGGCGTTGGCCACGAGCGAGCCGGCAATTGACACGGGCGTCGAGGGGTCCGCAACCGTTGAGGACATCGTGCGGGGTGCGGAGCGAAACGCGGGATCCAGGTCGGACCAGGTTATGAAAGGCGGCGGCCTGGAGAAAGCAGAGAGGGACTTCAACTCATTGGCAGGGCATGAGGAAGATAGGGGAACTGTCAGGATCAAGGAGTTGCCCGGCGGGAGGAGGGCGGTGCTCCGTACCGATCCATCAACATGGGGCGACCACCCTGGGCCAACAATCGAGATTCAACCTGAGGGCGGCGGCTACGCCAAGGTTAAAATACGGTACTAATGGAAACAGTAACAGATGTAGCCCAAATCGAGAGGTACAAGGCGCTCGTCGCCGAGATGACGGAGCATCGCAGGCAGTTCGCGCTGCCTTGGTTGGCCAAGACCGGGTGGAAGGTGGCGCCCGCCGAATCGGCGGCCCGAATCTCGCCCGACGACATACCACGGCTTATGTCAGTCCTGAATGCCGCGGGGTGTTCCCAGTGTCTTGCCGTTACGACCGAGGACCTCGGGGATATGCCGCCCTGTTACCTCGTCCCTGCAAGTGAGGAAGGATTCCGCGAGCTGAACGACAAGTTGGGTATGTTTCAATTCCTCCTTACGGACGAGGCGAGGTCGTGGGCCATCTCATGCACGGTCTTCTACAACCTCTTCGCAGGACCCGAGAAGTTTGTCGAGGCGATGGTGGGAAAACCTGTCGCGGAAGCCCAGAAGGAGTTCCTTCAGATGGCTTCGGACATAGCGAAGGCGAGGAATGACCCCGAGGAATTCCTTCTGAAAGTTGCACGGCGTTACATGACATGACGCTACCTGAGCGGGGCGGCGGGTGGCGAAGTTGCAA
>JBJKPU010000081.1:0-46057 GCA_046706005.1 Terriglobia bacterium
ACTGCTCCGTGATCGGTGTTACTTTCGCCATGGGGTGTAAGCTCCTTTCCAAGGATTCGGTTCCGCTTGCCAAGCGAAACCAACTTACACCCTCCTCCCTTTTACACACACAAATTTACGCCACCACACGCGGTTGGAGCATTCATGAAGCACGATGCCACGTGTGCGAACGAAGGCGCGGAGCTCTTCAGGCACGAGGCAAGCTCGCAAGCTGGCTCCCCAATTGTTTCCGCGCCGCGCATGGCACACGGCTGCCCGCCTCCATGCTAGCACGCAAAAATGAGACGATTGGGACGTTTGGGACGAATTCTTGACTATTTTATAACTTACTTATTATCAGTATGTTACATAAAAAAATAAGTTAAGATGGCTTCGCAAAAACATGCGAATTGTGCATTTTTGGCACACTGACCAAAAGTGTCACTCGCCTGAGTTTATGCCCGCATCTGCTGGGCCAGGTAGTTGGCAAGTCCCAACTCTTTGATGATAGCCAGTTGAGTTTCCAGATAGTCCACGTGTTCTTCTTCGTCCTTCAGAAGAACTTCCATCAGGTCCGCTGATGCATTGTCGTCATGCTTGCGCGCCAGTGCGATCCACTTGTTGTATTCGGCTACCGCGTTCTTCTCGAGGGTCAGATCGTTCTGCAACTGCTCCTGAACGGTCTTGCCGATTTTGAGTTTTGGAATGTCATTCAAATTGGGAAGTCCTTCGAGAAACAGAATTCTCTCGATCAGGACTTCGGCATGTTTCATCTCGCCAATAGCCTGCTTCTTGACTTCCGCATAGAGCCGCTTGTAGCCCCAGTTGCTCTGCATCTCCCCATGGAGAAAATACTGGCTGATGGCCTGCAGTTCTTCGCTCAGGGCCTTCTGCAGCACTTCAATCACTTCTGATTTACCCTTCATAGGCGTTCATCTCCTCCGTTCAATGAATGTACCAATTTTCCCGCGCCGCATCCAGTGCCGAAAGATCAGGATCGAGCGATGCCATCGCCCGCCCTGCGGCGAAGGTCAAGTTTTCTCAGCCTTCTCGCGCACGTGAGCGATCAGATTTCGTACGCTGTTGGCGAGTTGCACTACTTCCCCTTTGCCCTTCAGATCGAACTCGATTTCGTAATTCCCCGCGGCGGCGTGATCCACGGCAGCTCTGAGATCGAGGAGCGGCCCCACCACTTCGCGCGGCAGGATGAAGCTGACCCAAATGCTAATCAGGATGACCATGGCTGAAACGATTCCGCCGATCCACTCTGCGCGGCGTAGAAGCCTTCGCGCGTCGCGACGGTCCTGCTCGACGCGCTGCCAGCTTTGCTGCTCCAACCTAGAGGAAAGCTTCAGGATGGTACCGCTCGAGCTCTGCAATTGCTGGGTCAGTTGCTTGACCACCGGGTCTTCTTCGCCCGCCGCGCTCACGCCGGCATCAAACGCTGAGGTAGTTTCATGGAGCTGCTGCACCAGTTGCGCACGGCTAAGACGTCGCGAGCGATTCAGAAGGCCGTTCAACTGGCTTTCATATGCGCGGACGACGCTCTGGATACGTTCGATGGCCGGTGCCTCGCCCTGCGCCATTCGCGCAGCCACTTTATCCATGCCGGTGCGGTAGAGATTGACTTGTTCCAGAATCTTGCCCGTCGTGGCAGACTCTTCCGGCAGCAGGCGCTGGCAGTTCCGTATGGTTTTGTCCAGCCCGTCAATACTTTGGCGATTTGCCTGGAGGGCGGTGGGATCCTGAAGCAGCAGGAAGTTGCGCTCGGAACGCCGCGCGTCGAGCATCTCAATCGAGGCATGCTCAGCCTGCATGGCCACAGCCGCATCTACACCCACAATCCGGTCCACGATGGAACCCATCGCGAACAGGTAATAGACCGCCAGCAAAATCACGGGAACCAGGATCAGCCGCACGATGGCCAAGCTGTAGGCCACCCGGCGCCGCAGCGGCGTGCCGCCCGCAAAAACCCGCATCAGCTTTCGGCGCTGGCGCATCATATTCACTATCCCCATCTTAAGAGTGAAGCTCGCCCGACCTCAAGGGTAAGCCCGCTTTTAATCGAGGGACTTGCTTGTTTACTCTGCCGGAAGGCATCTTAGCATCGATAATCACCCGATCGGGCGCTGTTTTCCCTGCTCGAATTGGGCCGCGCAACAGGGCATTGGCGGTTCCAGCCGGAACAAAGGTGGTTGGGAAATCGTATAATGGGGTAAGGAGTGGAAAAAGGCAGGAGGTGTAGCCATGTTTTGCCCGCAGTGTGGAAGAGAGTACGCGCAGAAGGTCAACTTCTGCTGCCATTGCGGCGCCGCCATGTCGGTTCCGGCCGCAAGGCCACGTCGCAATCTTTATCGCTCCCGCACGGACGAAAAGATCGCCGGTGTGTGCGGCGGCCTGGCAGAACACTTGGAAGTTGATTCGACCATCGTGCGCCTCATCTGGGTGGCAGCGACGGTGCTCGCCGGTTGGGGGCTCATCGCTTACATCATCGCCTGGATCGTGATTCCTCGCGAGCCGGAAAGGCAATCGGTGGTTGCCCCGGCAGCCGCGACAAGCCCGAGCACATAGCCCGCGGAAAAAGAATACGACTGTGGACTACGCGCGCGGAAGGGGTTGCGCAGAATAGGCGCGCCTCACGCCGGGTGAGCTATTCGGCGGAATTCTTCTTCGGACGCGGCAGGCATCAATACCCAGAGCGTATAAATCCCCAGTGCTGTTCCGAAAGGAAGGTGGATCAGTGAAATTATTCCCACCACCAGCGCCAACGTTCGCCCCCACGAAACACGCTGAAGCAAAGCCCATCCCGCCAGGATTCCTGCAACGCCCAAGGCAATGATTACAAGGCCGAAAACCCTCATCATCGGCATGAGGAAACCCGTCAGATGAAAAGGCAGGAACGGAAATAGAACGCGGGAGCCTAAGCCCAGAATTCCGATTCCCGGAAGTAGGCGCATGACGGAGAACACGATCCAAAGTATTCCAAGAAGCTGGAGATGGCGTTCCACTCGCCCGCGCTGCAAGGGCTGTGGCGTCTGGGCCGCCGGAGGTGGCGGCGAACTGCTGGACGCAGAAATCATCTCACCGCAGACGCTGCAAAACCTGTGATCGGGCTGAACCCGGGCGCCACACTTTGCGCAGTACATACAGCTCTCCTTACCCACTCAATAGGAAATACGCTCGAGAAAGGAAGAGAGTTCCCTCTGATTAGAGCATGTTGCGCGTTTCTCTTTCGGGCATGACGCCTGCTGCTCAAGCGGGCGTCGGCCCGGCAGCAGGCTCCACGTCGTTTTCAGACAACTAAGAGTTCAACCACGAACAGCGCAGCGAAAATATAAACCAGCCATGGGCACTCGCGGCCGCGACCGGTGGCAAGCTTGGCGACGGCGTAGGTAATAAATCCGAAGGCGATGCCGTCCGCAATGCTGAAAGTCAGCGGGATGCCGACCAGCGTCAGGAAAGCCGGCAGATACTCGGTGGGATCATCCCAGGCAAGCTCGCGCACGGCCTGAAGCATCATCGCGCCCACCACAATCAGCGCCGGAGCGAGCGTGGGATAACGCAAAATCGGCGTGCCCGAGGAATTCGCGCCAACACGCACGCCGCCGCCGATCATGCTGGCCAGCGGGCTGAAGAAAACCGCCGCCGTGAGCAGCGCTCCGGTCACCATGTTTGCGAGCCCGGTTCGCGCGCCGTCGGAAACCCCCGCTGCCGACTCAATGTAACAGGTCACGGTGGAAACGCCGAACGCCGCGCCCACCGTGGTACCCGCGGCATCCGCAAACAGCGCCTGCGCCGAGCGCGGAAGTTTGCCGTCGCGCATGAGGCCGGCCTGCTGGCTGACGCCGACCAGCGTTCCGACGGCGTCGAAAAGACCAAAGTAAAGCAGGACGAACGTGGCCGTCACAACCTTTGCCGCGTTCATTTGAAAAAGCCCGGCAAGGTCAAATTTCCAAAACGTGGGCCGCAGGTGAAGCTGGGCAGAAAAAACCCCGTGATAATGAACCATTCCAAAAGCCGCTGCGAGCACCGTGCTGGCAAAAATTCCGATGAGGATTGCGCCCCGGATTCGAAACGCAAGCAGAACGATCACCACCAAGAGCCCGAGAATGCTGACCAGCGCCACAGGCTGGTGAAAATCACCCAGCCGCACCAGAGTGGCCGGACTTGAGACGATGATCCCACCGTATTCCAGGCCGATCAATGTGATGAAAAGTCCGATGCCTGCCGCAATGCCGATCTTGAGCGAGGCGGGAATAGAATCCACCAATTTAGAGCGGAATCCTGAAACCGTCAGCGCAATAAAGGCCACGCCCGCCACCAGCACCGCGGCCAGCGCTTGTTGCCAACTGAGCCCGAAGCCGAGAGGGACAGCTCCGCAGAGCGTGTAAACAAAGAAGGCATTTCCACCCATGCCCGGCGCGAGCGCCACGGGATAGTTGGCCACCAGGCCCATCAGGAAGGTCGCCAACGCCGCCGCAAGGCACGTAGCCGCCATCACGGCGCGGAAATCCATTCCCGTCTGTGAAAGCAGGCCCGGCTCGACGAAGACGATGTACGACATCGCCAGAAACGTGGTCACGCCGCCCAGCACTTCACGCTGGAACGTTGTGCCGTTCTCTTCGAGCTTGAAAAATCTTGCGATGCGGCCGCGGATAGCGCCTCCTTGGTGATAAAAATCTTCCGGGGATTTGAGCCAGTCGGGGATTATACAAGCGGAATGCAGATCAGGTGAATGAAGATTAAGTCAATGAAAAGTGGTGGAGCGTATTCAATATTCCCCTAAGCGCTGAGCAATCGTCGAAGGTCGCGCGCCTGAGCGGGATTCTTACGGATCATGACGCGGCGGAGGAGCGCAAATTCGTCACGGTCGATTCGCTGCACCGTGCCGCGCCCTCGCGCCGGCGTGAACGCCAGAATGTGATCCAGATCGGGATGCCGGCAAAGCGGATTTTGCAGGCGCACGGCCCGGCGCGGCGGGCAGAAATCCACCAGCGAGCCCATGCCCCGGTCGCGCCCGTCCGAAGCCGCGCGCGCCACGCCGACCAATTGCTTTCGGTCAACTTCATAGCATAGGAAAACGTCGCCGCGCTTCACATCCTTCCGCAGGTGGCGCAGGCTGCGGGCGCTCTTGATCCAGTCCTCGTCCCCCATTTCGTAAATACCGCGCACACGCGAGCGAAAATACTGGTCAAACTTCCACCCACGCTTCGTATTGATTTTGAAGACCCAGGCGTTCATTCGTTCACTTTGGTTTTGCCCACTCAATCACCGCTTTAATCTCATTATCGGGGTGCTGCATGAGCACGTCGTTGAAGCTCTCGAAAGGCACGACGTTGGTGATGAGCTGCTCCACCGCACTGCCCCATTTCTTCTGAGCCGCGCCCAGGTCCTGAATGCCCATTTCAAAATGCCTGCGGCTGGCGTTGACGCTGCCCAGCATCACCTGATTACGCAGCACAAGCTGCCGCATCAGCCGGCCACCGTCAATCTGGAGCGGGCGGTCACCGCCGGGAATGCCCGTCAGCACATAGACACCGTTGATGCCCAGCGCTCCCAGCAAATCGAACTCAACGTGCGCGACGCCCGTGGCTTCGAAAATGAAATCGATCTGGCCGTAACTTTTGGCGATGCCTGCGGGTTTGGTCTGCCGGCCATCCACGTAAGTGCCACCGAACTGCTCGAGCAGTTTGGGCCGAAGCGTCCCCGCGTCCACCACGTCAAGTCCCAGCACTTTCGCTCCGCGCAGCGATAGGATCATCGCACCCAGCAATCCGATTGGCCCCAGCCCCGCAACCAGCGCGACCTTGCTTTTAATCCACTCGCCGTCGCCGGCCGCGCCGGCCAGACGCGCCTTCTGGACCAGCAGCGCTTCATCTATCGCTTTTTCCGCCACCGAAGTCGGCTCCGCCAGCACGCCGAGCGGGACCAGCTCCCTGGGCACGCTCACGAAATATTGCTCCTGATCAACGACCGTTTCCGTTTCGTATCCGTCCCTCATGCGAATGCCGCGTTCGGTGTAATCGCCCGAAGAGCACATGTCCGAGCGGCCGGCCAGGCAATTTGCGCAATGACCGCAGCCGCGGCGCACGGTGAAATTTCCAAAATCGCCCGGCCGGGCCTTGGTCACCGCCGGACCGACATCAACCACCTGCCCGAACATTTCGTGGCCGATGACCAGTTCTTTCTGTCCCGGCGGAGCGTCGGCGCGTCCTCCCCCGGCTTCCTCGCGGTCCGTTCCGCAAATGCCCACCCGCAGCACGCGCAACTTGATTTCGTCCGGTGCTAAAGACCCGGGTTCCTGCCGCTCGACAATCCTTGCGCCCTTGGTTCCAGGATTAATGGCAATCGCCTTCATAAGATTCCCTCCAAAATGGAATATTGAAAGCTTATCAGGTCCGGCGGGGATGCCGAAGGATTTGATTGGTTGACGGGAAAGTGAGGATTGAGTGAATCGTCGCACTGCGGCGTATTTTACAGGCGACATCCGGTGCGACGCATCGTAGCAGAATGCCGCTGGACAGCGGCCCGCGACCGCTCATGCCGGCAGTTGTGAGAATGCAGGGTCGGCTTAATCCAGCGTGACGACCTGGGCCGCGGTCACGGCTTTCACGCCTCGGATCTTTTCCAGGACTTCCGCTGAAATCGGGCTGTCCACGTTGATCAGTCCGAACGCCGCTCCGGCCTCTTTGCTCCGGCCGAGCGCGAAGCTCGCGATGTTCACCTTTTGCTCGCCGAGCAGCGTGCCCACACGGCCGATCACGCCGGGAACATCCTGGTTGCGGATAAAGAGAATCGTGCCTTCCAGCGGCGCATCGATATCGATATCGCTCACACCGAGGATGCGGAGCTTGCCTCCGAGGCTGACGATCCCGAGCACGGAGGCCGAATCCGTTTCCGTCTTCAGCCCCACACCAAGCGAATTAGTGAAGGCAGCACGGCGCGCGCTGCGCAGTTCCGTCACCTCGAT
The DNA here is from genome assembly GCA_046706005.1 of Terriglobia bacterium. Classification (GTDB taxonomy): domain Bacteria; phylum Acidobacteriota; class Terriglobia; order UBA7540; family UBA7540; genus JBJKPU01. Next base: position 6,950 of record JBJKPU010000081.1, read on the forward strand.
GCTTCGCTCGTGCGCGAGACCGCCGGCATTGACCAGGTTCACCTTGCCGGGAAGCGCGCGGCTGAGAATGCCCTTGACGACGGCGTTGCGGACCAGAAGCGGATTCAGTTCCGCCAGGCCGCCGTCGTAGCTGATTCGCACTTCCTCGATGCGCTCTCCCGCGATTTGCGCCAGGAACAATCCCAGCTTTTCTCCGAGCTGAATATAAGGCTCGAGTTTCTTGAATTCCTCGGGCGTGATGGCCGGCATGTTGACGGCGTTGCGCGGCACGCCGAGATTCAGAAAATCGCGAATCTGCTCCGCGATGGCAATGCCCACGATCTCCTGCGCCTCTTCCGTTGACCCCGCAATGTGCGGCGTGGCGATAAGGTGGGGATGCTTTACAAGAGGAGAATCCGTGGGCGGCTCGACTTCAAAAACGTCGAGCGCCGCACCTGCCACCTGCCCGCTTTCGAGCGCCGCGAGCAGCGCATTCCCATCCACCAGCTCGCCGCGCGCGCAATTGAGGATGCGGACACCCTTCTTGGTCTTGGCCAGTCGCTCGGCGTTCATCAAATGATTGGTCTCGGGCGTGAGTGAGGTGTGCAAACTGATGTAATCGCTCGCGGCCAGCACTTCATCGAGGGAAAGCAGTTTGACGTCCTGCTGCGCCGCGTGGCGCGCCGTGACGTAGGGATCATAAGCAAGAACCTTCATCTCAAAAGCTCGCGCCAGGCGCGCTACCTCGCTGCCGATGCGGCCAAAACCGATCAGGCCCAGCGTTTTGCCGCGCAATTCCATTCCGGTCAGGCTTTTCTTCTCCCACTTGCCCGCTTTCATGGAAGCATCAGCCTGGGGGATTCGGCGCGCCAGCGAAACCATCAAGCCGAGCGTCTGCTCGGCGACGCTCGTTGCATTGCCGCCCGGCGTGTTCATCACCACCACACCCTTGCGCGTCGAGGCTTCAAGATCAACGTTGTCCACACCCACGCCGGCACGCCCAACAGCGCGCAACTTGGGGGCGTGCTCCAGCAAATCGGCAGTCACTTTGGTAGCGCTGCGGACCACAAGCGCATCCGCATCTTTGATTTCTTCCGCCACCGAGGCACCCTTCTGCTTGGGCAGAAAAACGACGTTCCAGGAATCATTTCCCCGAAGAACTTCCAACGCCTTTTCAGATACGCTGTCAGCAACCAGGATTTTCATGGCATTCAACGCGCAGGAATCAGATTGACGCCTGCGGCGGTTGCATCTCCCTTCATAGAAATGAAATCTTTGCTCAAATTGCCCTGCGGCGGCTAGCCACGTTTCCGCTCAAATTCTTTCATGAAGGAAACGAGGGCCTGCACGCCTTCGAGTGGCATGCCGTTGTAAATCGAGGCCCGCACCCCGCCCACCGCGCGATAGCCCTTCAAGGCATAAAGGCCTTCGCGGCCGGCTTCCTTGAGAAACGCCTCCAGCGCTTCCGGCGTCGGCAGGTCGAATGTGACATTCATCGTGGACCGGTGCGCCTTATCCACCAGCGGCTTGTAAAATTTCGACTGGTCAAGAACTCCGTAGAGGAGTTCCGCTTTTTGATTGTTACGGCGCTCCATTTCAGCCACTCCGCCCAGCCTCTTCATCCAGCGCAGGACTTCTCGAGTAAAGTAGATGTTGAACGAGCCCGGCGTGTTGACCAGCGACTGACCCTTCTCGACGGTGGCGTAGTTCAGCAGCGCCGGCGTCAATGGAAGCGCATGGCCCAGCAGATCTTTGCGAACCGCAACAATGGCGGTCCCGGCAGGCCCCAGATTCTTCTGAAGGCTCGCATAAACCAGCGCGAATTTTGAATAGTCCATCACGCGCGACAGAATTTCCGACGTCGCATCGCCCACCAGCGGCACGTCGCCCGCCTGCGGAAACTTGTTCCAGCGCGTCCCGTAGGCCGTGTTGTTCGTCGTGATGTGAAGGTAGGAAGTTTCGGCAGGAATGCGCGCCATATCCACTTCCGGAATGCGCACGAACTTTTCGCTTTGGCCGCTTGCGACCGTCTCAATCGTGCCGTACGGGGCGGCATCTTTGATCGCGGTACCCGAGAACACACCCGTTTCAACGTATGCCGCCCGGTGCGCGGGCTTGAGCCCGATCAGATTCATGGGCACGGCGGAAAATTGCATGCGCGCCCCGCCGTGCATGAAAAGCACGGAATAGCTTTCAGGCAGGGAAACGAGTTCGCGAAACAGCGCAACCGCCTCTTCGACAACGCTCACAAAATCTTTGGAGCGGTGGCTGATTTCGATGATCGATGCGCCAAGTCCTCCATAGTTCAGGAGTTCCTGTTGAACGTGGACTAAAACCTCGTCGGGAAGCATCGCCGGACCGGGGCTGAAATTGAAAATCCTGCCTCTCGCCTTTGCCGTTGACTTTGCGGTTGCGTTGCCTTCAGTGGATGCGGACATTGGCATGTTCCTCCGAAAGAGCTGAAATTGCGCTGAAGAAACTTCTCTTGATGACTCCTGCCACAGGCTCCATTCCTTCTGATGCGGATGTAGGTTGGGGCGACTTCCCGCGCGGACCAGAGCGAGGCGACGGGCGGTCTGGACACTCCCTGCGGAAAAGCTATAGTAAGGGACGCCGCACAGAATTGTCAATGCCACGTCCGAAGGCGGGGACCGCGCAATTGAAGCCTCCCGCCGATTCATGTATTCTCCTACGATAGAGCCGGGAGCATTCCTGCTCGTGTGCATGGGGGCGCTTGCAAGAGAGGGGCCCTGAAGAGTTGAATCTTTATCGAAGAGGCATTGAACATGACATGGTGTGCTGAGTCGAAGGTTGTTTCGATTCAGATTGCCGCTGATGCGGAAGCCGGCATGGTGTGCGTCAGCGAGGTTCGAGCGGTTCCCGGACGCGGCCTGGAAGGCGACCGCTACTTTAACGGAACGGGAACCTACTCGCAGACTCCCGGATCGGGCCGGCAGGTGACGCTGATTGAAGCTGAGGCGCTCGAAGCCCTGGAGCGAGACTACCATTTGAAGCTCGAACCCAAAGATTCACGCCGAAACATCCTCACGCGCCAGGTTGCGCTGAATCACCTTGTCGGCCGGGAGTTCCGCGTGGGCGAGGTGGTACTGCTCGGTACCCGACTCTGCGAACCTTGCTCGCACCTCGAGCAACTGACGGGACAGAAGGTTTCAAAGGGCCTGCTCCATCGAGGAGGATTGCGCGCCGAGATTATGACCGGTGGAAGGATCCGTACCGGAGATCTGATCCAGGGAAGTGATTCCCAGGCGTAGAAGAAGTTTCTGTATAATGGACCGTTGCGAATGCGCTGGCATTCCGTTCATATGTGAGGGTTCCTCGCGCAGCGCTTGATTCAAAACTGGACTCACGCCGCGAAGCCCGGCGGCGGTTACCGAGAGAAATCGTTATGGTGAATTATCAGGGATGGATTCTTGTTTTCCACATTCTGGGCATCGTGCTCTGGGTGGGAAGCCTTCTGGTTGTAACGCAAATAATGGCCGCCCACGCCGGAGCGACTTCGTCCGAAGTCCGCGAGGCCCTGAGCAGAATTGAAGGAAAACTCTTCGGCGGCGGCGTGCACTTGGGGGGCGTTGTCACCATCGTTTCCGGGATCCTGATGTTCTCCATCTACCCGGTATATTACGGGCGCGCGCCATGGATGCACGTCAAGCTGGCACTGGTGGCAGTCTTCCTCGTCCTGGATATCTTGGCCTTCCTTACTCACCGAAAGCTCCGTGCGGGAGGGAATCTGACGCGAGGACGCTGCATGGCGCTGCATGGAATTGCGGCGCTGGTCTTTGTCGGAATTTTGATTATGGTTCTGGTGCGGCCGTTCGGCGGCTAAGCACGATGGCCCGCCAATCCTGGCCGGGTCTGAAAAGGTCAACCGTCGGGGCAGAAGAATACAACCTGGCAGGAGGGCTGATTGGCTGCGACAAAAATCACTGTAAAGAAGAATGGTTCGCTCCGCGTCGAAGGCGAGGTCATCCTCTGCGATGCCGAAGGCGCGCCTTTTGATCTGGCTGGCCGCACGGCAATCAGCTTGTGCCGCTGCGGCCACTCCGCGGACAAGCCGTTCTGCGACGGAAGCCACAAACGAGTCGGGTTCGAATCGGAGGTCAAAGCCCGGACCCTTCCTCCGCCCGCACCCAAGCCTCCTGTAAGCTGAATCTGCCGCAGCCATGAAGGTGGCGCCGCGCAAATCCGCAATCTCCTTCGCCCGCTTCGTCCGGCGACACGTCGCCGGATTGATTATCAGCGGCATCTGCTGCGTCTTAAGCCTCCTGTTCTACGCCTATACCTACCCCGGTTCGTATCCGCCGCCTGCTCTTCAATTCTTTACAACCATGGAATGGAAGACGCTGGACACTCGGTTCCAGTTGCGCGGCCCGCGCAAGCCCGATCCACGCGTCGTCATCGTCGCGATTGACCAGAAGAGCGAAGACGTTCTCGGCCGCTGGCCTTTCCCGCGCAGCTATTTCGCCCAGGCGGTGGACACTTTGCGGGAGGACGGCGCCCGGGTCATTGCTTTTGACGTCAATTTTCCCCAACCCGATGAAAACTCCGCCCTCAAATCGCTTCAGGAGATTCAAAAGGATTACTCCAGCTTGGGCAAGCACGCCGACGGAGAATTCGGAAAACAGCTCGCGCAGATGATCCAACAGTCTGACAACGACCAGCAATTTTCGCAGGCGCTTTCCCGAGCGCTCACACAGCAGCCTTCACCCACCAACGTCATTCTCGGCTATTTTGCTTTGCCTCCCGCGGATGTGAATTCCCAAAGCCGGCAGCGAATCAAGGAGTTTTTGAATTATCTTTCGTTCAACCCTTATCCGCCGCCCACGTTATCGCCACCGCAGCCTGGACTCTCCAAGCAGGATGTCAAGCGCCGGTGCCTGAGCCTGTTTCGATCGAATGGCGGTCCCGTATTCCTGGCCCTCTCGCCCAACCTGCCGGCTTTGGCCGCGAACGCCATGAATTTCGGCTATTTCAATGTTTTTCCGGACCCCGACGGAACGGTTCGGCGCGAGCCGGTGATCGCGCTTTACGACGGCAACTTTTACCCTTCGCTCGATGTCGCGGCGGCAATGGCCTATCTGAACGTGTCGCTCGACCAAGTCAGCCCCGTCTTCAACGCGAACGGCCTGCAGGACATCGATCTGGGACACGGGGACATGATTCCCACCGACCTCGACGGTCTTGTCCAAATTGATTATCACGGGCCGGCGGGAACCTATCCGCGATACTCCCTCGCCGACGTCGTCCAGCACAACCTTCCGCCAAAGGACTTCAAGAATAAGCTGGTCCTGATCGGCCCCACGGCGACCGGCATAGGTGACACCGCCGTGACTCCGTTCGAGCAAGTGGACACGGCCTTCCCGGGCGTGGAAGTCCACGCCAACTTCATTGACGATATCCTGACCAACCATTTCATTCTTCACGGGCCATGGGCCTTCGGCGCCGACCTGTCGTTCCTGCTCCTTTTCACTCTGGGCGCAGGCATTCTTCTGAGCGTCGTCAGGCCGGTTCGAGCCACTTCCGTCCTGATCGTAACCCTGGGGATCTTTCTGGGACTGGCCTATTATCTTTTCGCCGCCCACCGCATCTGGATCGCAGTTTTCCTTCCCACTGCGGCGCTGAGCGCGAACTATGCCGGAATCATCAGCTACCGTTTCTTCTTTGAAGAACGGGAAAAGAAGAAAGTTCGCGGCGCTTTCCAGCAGTATCTGCCCCCCAGCCTGATCAATGAGCTCCTGGAGCGTCCCGAACTTCTTCGCCTGGGCGGAGAAGAGAGAGAAATGACGATCATGTTCAGCGACATCCGCGGCTTCACGTCGCTCTCCGAAGGTCTATCGCCGCGCGCCCTCGTCGATCTGCTGAACGAATATCTTTCCGAGATGACCGACGTCATCTTCCAGCACTGGGGGACTCTGGACAAATACATCGGCGACGCCATCATGGCGTTCTGGGGCGCGCCCTATCCGCACCCGGACCACGCTGAACGCGCCTGCCACGCCGCGCTCCACATGCTGAAGTCACTTGAGAAACTGCGTCAGGGCTGGGCGGCCAAGGGCCGACCTTTGATTGATATCGGCGTGGGCGTCAATTCCGGGCCGGTCCTGGTAGGCAACATGGGATCAAACCGGCGCTTCAATTACACAATCATGGGTGACAACGTCAATCTGGCTTCGCGGCTTGAGGGGCTGAATAAAGAGTTCGGGACCCGGGTGGTCATCAGCGAATTCACCTATGAAAAAGTCCAGGATAAGTTCGTCGTCCGCGAGCTCGACCTGATTCGAGTCAAGGGGAAGAAGGTTCCGGTAAAGATCTATGAATTGATGGCCACCGCGGAAGAAGCAGAGCTTTACCAGGGCCTCCTCAGCCAGTACCACTGTGCGCTCACCGATTACCGCGACGGGGAATGGAAGGCGGCCATTGAGATCCTTGAAAGCCTGCTCCGTGACCATCCCAACGACGGGCCAAGCAAAGTCCTTCTCAGCCGCTGCCGCGATTTCCTGACCAATCCGCCCGAGGGCGCCTGGGACGGCGTTTATGTCATGCACACGAAGTAGCGGGCTCCGACGGGCCTTTGGGGGAATTTTTCTTGCGCGGCCTTGACCCTTTACCGTTGGAATTCGAAGGCTGGCGGGGACGCATCCCGACTTGCTGGAAGAGTTTGGCCGTCAAGCCGGTCCATCCCGTCTGGTGAGAGGCTCCGATTCCCGCTCCATTATCGCCGTGGAAATATTCGTTAAAGAGGATCAGATCCCGCCAGTAGGGATCCGTTTGGAACTTTTCTGTTCCGCCATAAACGGCGCGGCGGCCTTCCGCGTCGCGCAGGAAAATCCGCATCAACCTTCTCGAAATGTCCGTGGCCACCTGCCAAAGATTCAATTGCTGGCCGGATCCAGATGGGTATTCCACTTTCAGATCGTCGCCGTAATAGTAATGAAAACGCTGCAGGCTTTCGATCAGCAGAAAATTGACCGGAAACCAAACTGGGCCTCTCCAATTCGAATTGCCTCCGAACAATCCTGTAGTTGATTCCGCGGGCTCATAATCCACCGAATGCGACGATCCGTCGAATTCGAGGACGTAAGGGTGATCGCGGTGGAATTTGGAAAGCGAGCGAATCCCAAAAGGTGAAAGAAATTCGTTTTCATCCAGCATGTACCGCAGGACCTTCAATAACCGCTCCCTGCTGACAATCGAGAGCAGCCGTCGCACGCCGCCCGTTGAATGCTCGCTTGTGTCAATCAGACTGGCGACGTTGGGATGGAAATCCAGGAACCACTGCATCCTTTTTTGAAAGCCGGCGAAACGATCCATGACTTCCGGCTCGAGCGAGTGCACGGCAAACAGCGGAATCAGACCGACCATCGAACGGACCTTCAGAAAGAGGTTGCTCCCGTTTTCCATTCGCAGCACGTCGTAATAGAACCCGTCTTCATCGTCCCAGAGCGCCAGCCCTTTGCCGCCGCGATTGTTCATGGCGTCAGCGATGTAAACGAAATGCTCGAAGAATTTGCTTGCCACGTCTTCATAAGCCGAGTCTTCAAGAGCCAATTCAAAAGCGATGGAAAGCATCACCAGGCAGAACATGGCCATCCAGCTTGTGCCGTCCGACTGCTCGATTCGCCCGCCCATCGGCAACGGTTTTGAGCGGTCGAACACGCCGATGTTGTCGAGCCCGAGAAATCCGCCTTCAAAAACGTTGTTGCCGGAAGCGTCTTTGCGGTTCACCCACCAGGTGAAATTGAGAAGCAGCTTGTGAAAAACGCGTTCCAGGAAGTTGCGGTCTCCCTTGCCCCGCAGGCGCTTTTCGATTTTGTAAACCCGCCACGCCGCCCAGGCATGGACCGGCGGATTGACATCGCCCAGCGCCCACTCATAGGCCGGGAGCTGGCCGTTCGGGTGCATATACCATTCGCGCAGCAGCAGGATGAGCTGTTCCTTGGCGTACTCTGAATCCACCAGGCTCAGGGTGATACAGTGAAACGCCAGATCCCACGCCGCATACCACGGATACTCCCACTTGTCGGGCATCGAGATCACATCGTGGTTGTAGAGATGCACCCACGAATGGTTGCGGCCCTGCCATCGTCCCGCCGGAGGCGGAGGACAGGCGGGGTCGCCCTCGAGCCAGGTCAGAACGTCGTAGTGATAAAACTGTTTCGTCCACAGCATTCCGCCCAGCGCCTGCCGCGTCACGTTCTTGCAGTCGGCGGAGATATTCTTGGGAACGACTCCGGCGAAAAATTCATTCGCCTCGGCAATGCGCTGATCGAACATTTCATCGAACGGTTTGCCGAGACTCTTGCCGCCTGGCGCCGTGTCCGTGAACTTCAGATTGAGCGTCCAGCTTTTCCCAGGCGGAACGGTCTGGCGATAATAGGCGGCGGCCTTGGTTCCGGTTTGCTTCGGATTCACGGCCTCACGCCGGCCATCAATCACGAATTCGTGCATGGCGTCTTTCACATACGGCGTTCGGTTCTCCGTGTTCCAGAGCCGCTTGAAATTGCTCTCGTTTTCCGTAAAGAGCAGTTCCGGCCGGCCGCCGCACGCCAGCCAGCGTGTGCCGTAATATTTGTGCTCCACTGAAACAATGTTTCCATCCGCAAGTGCCGGCCCGTTCGAAAGCCGCGGACGGTCATCGCCTCGGCCCCACGACCATCGGTTTCGGAACCAGAGGGTGGGCAGCAGGTGAAGCTCGGCGGGCTCGGGACCTCGGTTCCAGGCCGTGATGCGAATAAGAATTTCTTCCGGCGTGGCCTTGGCGTACTCGACGAAGACGTCGAAATAGCGGTTGTCATTGAAGACGCCAGTGTCCAGCAATTCGAACTCGGGATCCTTGCGCGTCCGCCGGCGATTTTCCTCCACCAGCCTCGCGTACGGAAATTCCGCCTGCGGGTACTTGTAAAGGAACTTCATGTAGGAATGCGTGGGCGTGGAATCGAGGTAGAAGTAATATTCCTTGACGTCTTCGCCGTGATTCCCTTCGTTGCCGGTGAGCCCGAACAGCCGTTCCTTCAGGATGGGATCCTTGCCGTTCCACAGCGCCAGCGCGAAGCAGAAGTATTGATGGCGATCGCAAAATCCTCCGATACCGTCTTCGCCCCAGCGGTAAGTTCGCGAGCGCGCGTGGTCGTGCGGAAGATATTCCCAGGCCGTGCCGTAAGGGCTGTAATCCTCACGCACCGTTCCCCATTGCCGCTCGCTCAGGTAAGGACCCCAGCGCTTCCAGTGGGATTCGCGCTCGCGGGATTCTTCCAGCCTTTGCTCTTCAGCATTCATCGGGATGCTCATTGCCGCCGGCCGCTCCGTGCGATCCTTGATTCCTGCGCGCGCGGCCGGAAGCAAATGAGTCTAGCGCAATCGGAGAAACTCCGCCAACGGCTGAGGGCCGGGAGCTACCCCGAAATCAAGCCGCAAGGTCGAGAAAGATCAATTCCGAATCTTCATCGGCTTTGATCCTGATTTCAGTTTCGTCGGAAAGCCGCGCCTGGTCGCCTGCAGCAAGCGTTGTTCGGTTCAGGGTGACGCCTCCCGAAATCACGAAGGCGTAGCCCTTCCGGCCCGCGCCGGACTGGTGAACGGCTTCATGGCCCTTGCCCAGCGACGACACATAAATCGCGGCGTCCTGGTCAATGTGCAGCGTATCCGGCACGATTCCCGAAGAAACCACCGGCAGCAACTTGCCCTGCCGCTCTTTTTGACTGAAGACTCGCTGCTCCCAGCGCGGCTTCCGTCCTTTGGTTCGAGGCAGAATCCAGAGCTGGAGCAATCGGAGCGGATTCTTCTCCGAGTGGTTGTATTCGGAATGGACGATTCCCGTTCCCGCGGACATCACCTGCACTTCGCCCGGCTGGATCACGCCGCGGTTTCCCGTGCTGTCCCGGTGCTCGAGTTCGCCCGAGATGACGTAGGTGATGATTTCCATGTCGCGGTGCGGATGGAATCCGAATCCCGACGCCGGCTGGATCACGTCATCGTTGAAGACGCGCAGCGGCCCCCAGTTCATGTTGGCCGGGTCGTAGTAATCGTCGAACGAAAAATGCCAGCGCGTGTCGAGCCATCCGCGCTCGGCGCGATACCTCTCATCGGATTTAATTATTTTGACCATGTTGACCTCCCTGTGACAGATTTCCCATCAGTCCCGCCGCAGGTGCGTTCGCAGCAGGGCTCCTCCATATTCCTGAAGCGGCGTCCGCCGCCCCGGCACTCCGCACGAGCGGAGCGGCATTGCCCCAGTGTTCGGCAAAGACCATTTCCTCAAGAGGCTTGCGGGTTCGCGGCGCGCTCTCAATTTTTCTCAGGGGTTCCGGCAGTGATTCGGCCTCGCCCGGATAGCCGAGCGCGATCATCACGACGGGCTCATGATCCGCCGGAACGCCGAAGACTTCGTGCGCTTTCTCCGCGTCGAATCCTCCGATCTGATGGGCCACCAGACCCCTGGCCGTCGCCTCCACGATGAGCTGCGCCACCGCCTGCCCGACGTCATAGAAGGCATGGCGGTTCGGCTGGCCCGTGGCAGACAACGCGTTCGCCGCGACCGCCAGAATCAGGACGGGCGCGTTCTTCGCCCAGAGAGCGTTCTGCGGCACAAGCACGGAGATCATTGGGTTGAATGCCGCCGCGTCGTCCTTGCTCGCGACGATAAAACTCCAGGGCTGGGCATTGTAGGAGGAAGAAGCCCAGCGCGCGGCTTCAAGTATTCCGCGCAGCGTTTCCGGATCGACGGCCCGGTTGGCGAAAGCCCGCGGGCTCCAGCGCGCCCGCAGAATCGGGTGAATGGGGGCATCGGCCGGCTTCGCTCCGGTCATTGCCTTGAATGTTCCTGTCATGCGGCACCTCCCTGTTTCAGTGGGATTAGATGCCGTTAACACGATAATCGTTACAACATATAAATTTGTCGAAGCAAAACTACCCTCGGCCCGTAAGGCCCAGCAGGTCAATCAGTTGCTTAAGGTTGGATTCGCCCAGGTGGCCCAACTGGGCGTGGTGCAGGTCCGCCACGGGCCCGTCCAGCCGGGTCAGCAGGGCGCGCCCCGCCTTGGAAATTCTCGCCATGACGACGCGGCGGTCTTTCTCATTCCGCCACCGCTCGATCAGTCCGCGCTTCTCCAGCCGGTCGAAAAGGCGCGTGATATCCGGATCGCGCGTGATCATGCGCTCCCCGACCTCATGGCAACAAAGGCCGCGGGCGCCCGCGCCGCGCAAGATGCGCAGCACGTTGTACTGCGAAGGCGAAACGTCCGCCGATTTCAGCAGAGTTTCCACGCCGCGCGAGAGAGCATCGGCGCTTCGGGTCAAAGCGACAAAAGCGTCGTGCGCCAATTGAGCCTGGCCGCGTGGGGGACGGCTTTTTCGGTCGGTCTTCATGGCTCTAGAATAGTCGTTAAAACGGCTAATGTCAACAAAGTAGCCGCGCGGAGCTTCAGGGCGCGGAAAGTAGAACTGAGTGGGTCATCTCCATTGACGCCGCGGGCCGGTATGCTGCAAAGTGGGTTTTTCAAGTGAAAGGAACGAGAGGATGAAAGCAAAAGCGGGCGGCAGAAAATTTGAGCTTCGCAGCCGGGCCTGGTTCGGCGCGAGCGATCGCTGGGGCATGGCGCAGCGGGCGTGGTTGCGCGCCGAGGGCTTCAGCGAAAAGGTCTTTGACGGCAAGCCGGTCATCGGCGTTTGCAACTCCTGGAGCGAGCTGAACAACTGCAACGCGCATCTGCGCCAGGTGGCGGAAGCGGTGAAGCGCGGCGTGTGGGAAGCGGGCGGTTTTCCGCTCGAATTTCCCACCATCTCGCTGGGCGAAATGCTGATGAAGCCGACCACCATGCTCTATCGCAATCTGATGGCGATGGACGTGGAGGAGTGCATCACGGCCTATCCGCTAGATGGCGCAGTTCTGCTTTGCGGCTGCGACAAGACGACGCCCGCCCAGTTGATGGGCGCGGCAAGCGCTGACATTCCGGCCATCATGGTTCCGGGCGGGCCCATGCTGCGTGGAATGTGCCGCGGCAAGGAACTGGGCTCGGGCACGGACGTTCGCAAATTGTGGGAAGAGGTTCGCGCCGGCCGCATCACCGAGGAAGAATGGTGCGAAGTGGAATCGTGCGTCTCGCGCAGCGCCGGCCACTGCACGGTGATGGGAACGGCTTCCACCATGGCCTGCATCGCGGAGGCTCTGGGCATGACGCTTCCCGGCGCCGCCGATCTACCCGCCGCCGACTCGCGCCGGCTCGCCCTGGCCGAGCGCAGCGGACGCCGCATCGTGGAAATGGCCACCGAAGATCTGCGGCCGTCGCAGATCATGACGCGCGAAGCTTTGGATAACGCCATTCGCGGCGACATGGCGATTGGCGGCTCGACCAATGCCATCATTCATCTGGTGGCCATCGCGGGACGATTGGGTCTGGATCTTCCGCTGCGCCGGTTTGATCAATTGTCGCGCACAACTCCCGTGGTCGCCAACATTCGTCCTTCCGGAAAATTTCTGATGGAAGATTTCTGCTATGCGGGCGGAATGCAGGCGGTGTTGAAGGAAATCAGCGGCCTGCTCCATTCAAAAGCTCTCACCGTGACGGGAAAATCGATGGCGGAAAATCTGAGGAGCGCCGCCTGCTTCAATTGCGACGTCATCAAACCCCTGCGCGAACCGCTGAAAGCCGAAGGCGGCACGGCCATTCTGCAGGGCAACATTGCGCCGTCGGGAGCGGTGATCAAACAATCGGCGGTTTCGCCGGAACTGGCCCGCCACAAAGGCCGCGCGGTGGTCTTCGAAAACAATCTCGACCTCCTCGATCGCATTGACGATCCCAAACTGAAAGTTGATGAGTCCAGCGTGCTGGTGCTAAAAAACGCCGGACCCAAGGGCGCGCCCGGAATGCCCGAATGGGGTCATCTGCCGATTCCCGCCCGGCTGCTGAAAGCGGGCGTGCGGGACATGGTGCGCCTGAGCGACGCGCGGATCAGCGGCACCAGTTTCGGCACGATTGTTGTGCACATTTCGCCCGAGGCCGCCGTCGGCGGGCCGCTGGCCATCGTGAAAAACGGCGATGAGATTGAGCTGGATGTTGCGGGGCGCAAGCTTGAACTGCTGGTCCCGAAGTCGGAAATCAAAAAGCGCCTCAAGCGGTGGAAGCCTGCAAAGCCGCACTATGAGCGCGGATACGGCAGGATTTTTCTCGACCACGTGCTCCAGGCCCCAGAGGGTTGCGACTTCGATTTTCTGCGGGGCGGGAGCGGCGGCGCGCGGGTCGCTCCGCCTGTGAAATTCAAGAATCCGGCTCTCTAGAGGAAGCCTGCTTCGGCACCGCCCGGTTGTAACGGGTCAAATGCGCGGGTACCCGTCAAACACTCGCGGCTGCGGCCAGGGCCTGTTGGCCGGCGCTCCGCAAAGTGGCGACGGGATCCTGGCGCGGGATAAATTCCATGGCCACGTTGTGGTGGTAATTCAACTCGGCCAGTTTTTTATAAATGTTTATGTAGTCAATTTCGCCGGTGCCCGGCGCATGACGGCCGGGAACATCGGCGATGTGGCACAGGCCCACATAATCGAAATTTTTCTCCAGCTTCTGGATCAAATTCCCTTCCGCAATCTGCTCGTGGTAAAAGTCGTAGAGGAACCGCACCTGCGGATTGTCGACGGCGCGGACGATTTCGAAACCTTCCGAAGCCGTCTGCATGTAGTAATGGGGATTTTCCTCGGGATCGATGCTTTCGATCAGCAGGCGCATATTCTTGCCTTCGACGAGTTCCGCGGCGCGCTTGAGTCCTTCGATGCAGCTCTCGTGCAGCTGTTGGCGCGAAAGACCGGGCACGACGTTTCCCGACAGAAGGATGATCGCCGGGCATTCGAGCCGGTCGCAGACCTGCAGAAGGTCCTTCACCTCGGCCAGCATGGCTTGGCGCGCGGAAGGATCGCAAAAGCCATGGTCAACGCCGGAGGTGGCGTCGAAGTTGATGCCCAGTTCCTGTTTTTTCTTCAGCGCCGTCCGGTAATCGCTCTCCGACCACCTTTTGAATTCACCCACGAGTTCCACCTGGTGGTACCCGGCCTCTGCCACCTTTTCCAGACGCTGCTCAAAGGGCAGATGCTGGAACACCGTCCACAGCATGATTGAAAGCCCGAAGGCCGGCTTGCCCGCCTGGGGCGCGGCCAAGGCGGAGGCTTCGCCCATCAGTGAGGCGGCCGGCGCTACGGCTGCGCCCAGGGCCGCTCCCGCAATCGTCCGATGGAAGTCTCGTCGCTTCATTTTTTCCTCGATGGATCCCGATTGAATTCGCGACGGCGGAAGTGAATCCGCCTGTTTCGTTTTTACGCCTCACGCCGGCCATTATCAAGACGAATCAGCCGCATGCCGCCCGCCACTTGCCGCACGATTCGCGCGGCGAGCGCTTCGAGAGCCTTGACTCTCCGCGCCTCAGAGGCTAACGTAGTCGCTTGCACTCAGCACTTCCGGGTTGCGGCGATGGGGGCGACGCAGCGAGCAAAAACAAAATCAGCAACTTCCTCTGCGCCCTGCCACGCTGAGAGCAGCACCAAGAAGCGATGCCCAAAGACAAGTTTGTAATCGGGATCGATTACGGGACGGAGTCCGGCCGTGCCGTCGTTATTCGCGTCCGCGACGGCAGAGAGATGGGCGCGGCCATCGTTCCCTATCCCGACGGCGTGATTGACGAGCGCCTGCCGGGCGGACCGAAGCTTGAGCCGGATTGGGCGCTGCAGAATCCCCGCGATTATCTGCTGGTCGTCGAACGCGGAGTTCCCAGGGCGCTGAAGGCGTCCAGAATCCGCGCTGAGGATGTAATCGGGATCGGCACGGATTTCACGGCCTCAACACCGCTGCCGACAAAGTGCGACGGCACACCGCTCTGTTTTATTCCCAAATATCGAAAGCATCCGCATGCCTGGGTCAAACTCTGGAAGCATCATGCCGCGCAGCCGGAAGCGAACCGCATCAATGAAATCGGCCGCAAGCGCGGCGAAGCTTTCATCCCGACTTACGGCGGCAAATACTCTTCCGAATGGTTCTTCTCAAAGCTTCTGCAGATTCTGAATGAAGCTCCGCAGATTTACGACGCCGCCGAGCGCTTCATCGAAGCGGCGGACTGGATCGTGTGGCAGCTCACCGGAAACGAGCGGCGCAACACCTGCACGGCGGGATATAAGGCGATGTGGGTCAAGGGCCGGGGCTTTCCTTCGCCTGATTTTTTCCGCGCTCTGCATCCGCGAATGAAAAATGTCGTCGAAGAAAAGCTGGGGACCGATTATTACCCGCTCGGCGCGAGGGCCGGAGGATTGACCCCCGCCTGGGCGCGAAGAACCGGATTGAAGGAAGGCACGGCGGTTGCCATCGGCAACGTGGACGCTCACGTGGCCGTTCCCGCCTGTACGGTGACCGGGCCGGGCTCGCTGGTCATGATCATGGGCACTTCGATCTGCCATCTTCTGCTCGGCCGCAATCGCCGGATGGTGGAAGGCATGTGCGGCACGGTCGAGGACGGCGTGGTGCCGGGACTTTGGGGCTATGAAGCCGGTCAGTCGGCCGTGGGCGATATCTTCGCCTGGTTTTTCGAGCACGGTGTGCCGGATTACATCCATCGCGAAGCCCGGCAGAAGAAAATTCCCTTCCTCCAGGTTCTCGAGCAACGCGCCGCTGCTCTTAAGCCGGGCGCATCGGGTCTCCTGGCGCTCGACTGGTGGAACGGAAACCGCTCGGTGCTGGTGGATGTTGATCTCACGGGCGTTCTTCTGGGGATGAATCTTGCGACCCGTGCGGAAGAAATTTACCGCGCCTTGATTGAAGCGACGGCCTTCGGCACCCGGCAAATCGTCGAGGCGTTTGAAAGCAAAGGCGTGCCGGTGAAAAATCTGGTGGCTTGTGGCGGATTGCCGCAGAAGAATAAACTGCTCATGCAGATTTACGCCGATGTGACCGGCCGCGAAATCAAGCTGGCAGGACAGCTCCTGACCTGCCCGGCGCTGGGCTCGGCCATGCACGCGGCGGTTGCAGCCGGCAGTGCGGCGGGCGGCTATGCAGATATTTTCCACGCGGCCCGGCGCATGGCCAGAGTGCAGAAGCTGGTTTACCGGCCGCGCCCTGAAAATCGAGCCGTCTACAATCGGCTTTTCAAGGAATACCAGACACTGCACGATTATTTCGGCCGCGGCGCCAATGACGTGATGAAGCGGCTGAAGGAAATGAAGAGAAGTTCTCAGTAATCAGTTGTCAGTTATCAGTGTTCAGTAACCAGTCAGTGTTTATGACACAAAGAAGCACACGTCGCTTGCCGAGAGGTGTTATAGCCGAGCGGAACCTTAAACTATCGAAGGGCAGCAGAACTTCGGACGTCGTTGTGAGGCTTGGAAGGCCGGAGCGCACACGCGGCCTGGAAGAATTTTCTTGCCGGGTCCAGATCATATGGCCGGAAGGACGCCATGACACGCGTATATATGGCCTTGACGCCTTCCAGGCGCTGCAACTCTCCCTGCGGTACATCGCGGCACGCATTCACAATTACAGGCAGGGGCGCGCCTTGTATTGGCTGGAGAAGGGTGACAACACGGGATTTCCGCGGTACAGGCCAGTGCCGAGCCCCCGGCGGCAGAAGCCGGTAAGTGAAAGCTGAAAGCTCATCGCTATGCCTACATTCGAACAGCTTCGGCGTGAAGTCTGGGAAGCCAACCTCGGCATCTACCGCGGCGGCTTGGTGACGATGCACAGCGGCAACGCCAGCGGCATTGACCGCATGCGCGGGCTGGTGATCATCAAGCCCAGCGGCATGGATTACGAAAAGCTCAAGCCAGCGGACATGGCCGTGACCGATCTCGATGGCAAAAGAGTAAAAGGCCGCTGGAAGCCGTCCGTGGACCTGCCGCATCATCTTTATCTATACCGTCACCGGCCGGAAATCGGCGGCATCATCCACACGCATTCGAATTACGCCACCAGTTTTGCGCTTCTGGAGCGGCCGATTCCCGCTTATTTGACCGCAATTGCGGATGAATTTGGTGAGGGAATTCCGTGCGCGCCTTACGTGGACAACGTCGGCGACCACATTGGCCAAGCGATGCTGAAAGCTATGGGCAAAGCGCCGGCCGTGCTTCTGGGACATCACGGAGCTTTCGCTTTCGGGCCCACGCCGCGCGCGGCGCTCAAAGCTGCGATAATGCTTGAAGATGTGGCCAAAACGTGCCATCTTGCATTGCTTGCGGGCAAACCGCGCCCGTTACCTCGGGGCGAGGTCCGCAAGTGGTTCGACCGGTATCACACGACGTACGGTCAAGTGAAGAAGGATTAGGCTCGCAACCCCCTGGCGCGGGCCGATTCCGATTTAAGGTGGAGAGGAAAGTCTCATGATGCTTCCTGCGGCACTGCTGGCCGGTTCGCCGATATTCTTTGCGGCCGCCACGAGCAAAGTCATTTCTTTGCAACCCGTGGACCTGGCGATTATCACCATCTACTTTCTCTCGGTCCTGGCCATCGGCTTCTATCTCAAGAAGTTCGCCACCAGCGGCGAAGACTTTTTCGTCGCCGGCCGCGAGATGACGGCCTGGGTCGCGGGCCTGGCCTTTATCTCCGCCAACCTCGGATCGCTGGAACTGATGGGCTGGGCCGGCAACGCCTACCAGTACGGCATCCTGGCCGCCCACTGGTATTGGGTGGGCGCCATCCCGGCGATGCTCTTCCTCGCCATCATCATGATGCCGTTCTACTACATCTGCAAAACCCATTCCGTGCCGGGTTATTTGCAGCTGCGTTACGGTCACGCCACCAGCGGCCTGAGCGCCATCACCTTCGCCGTCATGACCATCCTGATGTCGGGCGTCAATATGTACGCCATGGCCGTGGTCATGCAGGTAATCCTGGGATGGAACATTCACTTCAGCATCTGGGTTTCGTCGCTGACCGTCGGCATTTATGTGGCGTTGGGCGGCCTTTATTCCGCCATCTTCAATGAAGTGGTGCAATTCTTCCTGATCTGGCTGGGCGCGCTGTTGATTCCAATTCTTGGCCTCATCGAAAGCGGCGGCTGGTCGGGCATGGTCGCGCGCATCAAGCACAATTTCCCCGGCCAGAACTTTACCCACATGTGGGGACCGATGGCCAACCCCGCTCAGAATCCCATGGGCGTTTCGTGGATTGCCATTGTCTTCGGCCTGGGCGCCGTGCTTTCCATGGGCTATTGGACCACGGACTTCCTGGTTGTCCAGCGCGTGATTTCCGCCAGGAATATTCGCGCCGCAAAAACGGCTCCGGTCATCGGCGCGTTCTTCAAAATGGCCGTGCCGTTCATCGTGATTCTGCCCGGCCTGCTGGGTCTGGCTGTCCTGCCGTTCCACCTTTATCCGGACAATGTGGTCGCAGCGCATGCGGCCCAGCACCTCCACAGTTACGATCAGGTCCTCCCGCTGATGATGGCGCGTTACCTGGGACCGGGATTATTGGGCTTGGGCATCACGGCACTCATCGCCGGATTTATGTCCGGCATGGCCGGCAACATCAGCGCGTTCGCCACCGTCTGGACGTATGACCTTTACCGGCCTTTCATGAAGAAGAACGCGTCGGATAAGCATTATGTCGCCATGGGCCGCTGGTGCACGATCATCGGCCTTTTCATCAGCATCGGCGCGGCCTATATCGTGACCCATTTCGGAAGCCTGATGGATTACGTTCAGGCCCTCTTCAGCTTCTTCATTGCGCCGCTTTTCGGCACCGTGATTATCGGAATGCTCTGGAAGCGCGCTACCAAAGCGGCCGGATTCTGGGGACTGCTGGCCGGCATTACCACCGCCATCGGCATCTTTGTGGCCATCCGAACCCATCCGAGCACCGTTTCATGGTTCTGCTTTTACGCCGGAGCCAAGCCGCTCGCGCAACAGATGTGGCAGGCGCTCTGGGCCTTCGTGGTTCTGGTAGTCGTTTCGGTGAGCGTAACGGTGTTCACCAAGCCGCGGCCTGACGCTGAGTTGCGCGGCCTGGTCATGGGCCTCACTGATATTCCAAGTGAAGGTGACTTGCCGACCCTCAAGAAGCCGTTCTTCTGGGCGACGGTCTGCTTCATCGTCTTTCTGATTTTGCAGTGGATTTTCCGTTAGGCTGAAGGCATGAATTCCGGCCGCGCCATGACGCGCGGCGGAAGTTCCGCAAAAATCCGGTATTATTGGAGATTCAGATGGCAGAAGAAAAATCCAGTGAAATTCTACAGGGCGGCGGAGGAAAGAACGTCGCGGCGGATACTGAGGATTCCCCCAGGCGCGATCGCCACATGCTTCCCGTCTGGTTCTTTGTGGGCGTCCTGCTTTTCATTTACGGAATCCTGATTTTCATCAAGGGCATCACCGAGTGGTCGAACCCGCCCGATACTGTCCTCTCCAATCTCCATCCCACTTTCTGGTGGGGCATCCTGCTGATTGTTCTGGGAGGGATTTTCACTTTGGTCCATCGTCCGGGGAAGAAGAAGTCCTAGCCTGCCCAAAATGCCGTTCCCGCGCCCGCTCCAGCCAGGGCCGTCACTCTGACTCGCGAACCTCCTGCCTCTAGGCTTCCGGAATTCCCAAATCCTTCGATCCCAGCGGCGACATTTTGAAATCCGGCCCGTAGTCTTCCAGCAACTCCAGCGCGATGCGCGCCCGGTGCACCCGCTCGCGTCCCAGCCGGATCGCCGTTTCCTCCAGGTGAATGCCGGAAGGATAGATGTCCGGCGCGTTCCGCAGACCGAACTTGAAGTACATCGGCGCCCCCACGTGAAGAATCTTCGGCATCTCGTAATAGCGCACAAAGCCGCCGAAGTTGTCCGGCACTTCGATATACATGTCGATGGGAATTTCCACCGCTTGGCGAATTGCACCGATTTGCGCGGGCGAGAGATCGGTGGGAATGTTCAAAGTGGAAACGCCGACCGTCTCGAAGATCCTCGCCGTGGCGGGATTCGCCGCGGGCAGCGTGACCGAGCTCTTGATCACCAGATTTTTCGGCAGCTCCCCGCGCTTCTTCATTTCATTCAGCGTCCAGATCAATCCCAGGTCCGCCGGCAGAATGCTGCGGATGCCCAGGTCGCAGGCGCGCCGCACGTCTTCAATCGCATAGACAAGCTGGTCGGCGCCACGATGCTGCAGTCCGATCACTTTTCCCGCGCTCGATGCGGTTTGCGCGCCCGTCTCAAACGTGGCTCGCGGCCCGACGAACAGGCAAACCTCAATGCGCTGGTCCTGGCCCATCCTCGCCATTTCCCTGACTTCCGCCTTGGTCAGCATCATCACGCCCGAGCCCTGGCTCACGCGATGCACCGGAACCTTCAGTTCCTTCGCCGTTTCGAGCACGGCGCGGAAAACCCGCGGCCCTTCCACGCTCGGAATCTCTATCCGGTATTGCCCGCCGTCCGCAAAGCGCTTCTTCGACGGCTCGAGCGAGTGATTGTCTTCCGTGGGAAGCTTCAACTTGGCAAGAAATTGTCGCGTCTTTTTCATGATGAACCCTTTCCTTCGCGAAATCCTATTGTGCGTACTTCAAGTAAACGGTTCGCGTCTCAGTGTAAAAATCCATCGCGTGCGGGCCTTGCTCTCTCATGCCGAAACTTGAATCCTTCGTTCCGCCGAACGGCAACTGATATTCCACGCCCGCCGTAGGCAGATTGATGGTAATCAGTCCGGCTTCGATCCCGTTAATAAACTGGTGAACACGCGTCAGGTCGCGCGAGACCACAGAGGCTGAAAGTCCGAACTTGACGCCATTCGCCAGCCGCATGGCATCATCAAAATCTTTCGCCTGCATCAGCGCCAGCACCGGGCCAAAAACTTCTTCCTGCGCGATTCGCATCCCGGTCGTGACGCCGTCAAAAATGGTCGGCTCGACAAAAAAGCCTTTGTCGTACGCGCCGCCGGTCAGCCGATTGCCGCCGCACAGCAGTTTGGCTCCTTCCTTCTTGCCGATCTCGATGTATTTCAAATCGGTTTCAAGCTGGCTCTGATCCACGGCCGGGCCGATTTGCACGCCCGCCTCAAGGCCGTTTCCAACCTTGAGTTTCCTGGTCTTGGCCAGCAGTTTCTCCACCAGCGGAGCGTAGATCGCCTGCTCGATGATGGCGCGGCTGCACGCCGTGCACTTTTGTCCGGTGGAGAAGAAAGCTCCGTTCACCAGAATGTCCGCCGCGTAATCGAGGTCGGAATCTTTCAACACGATCGTCGGATTCTTGCCGCCCATTTCGAATTGCGAGCGGATTTTCCGCGCCGCAAGTTTCTGATAAAGCGCATTGCCCACTTCGCACGAGCCCGTAAAGGACGTCGCGCGCAGGCCCGGATAATCAATCAGTGTGTTGCCGACTGCGCCGCCCGAACCCGTTACAAAGTTCAAAACACCTGCGGGAAGGCCGACTTCAGCGAGCGCTTCCACCAGGCGATATCCTGAAAGCGGAGCCAGCGACGCCGGCTTGAGGACCACCGTGTTCCCAGCCACCAGCGCCGGCGCCAGCTTCCACGCCGGAATGGCGCTGGGGAAATTCCAGGGCGTAATCAGGCCCACCACACCCAGCGGTTTGCGAATCGTGTAACACACCACGTTGTCGCGCTCTGACGGCATGTTGTAGGAGAACTGCCGCGGACCTTCACCGCCGTAATAGCGGAAAATATTGATGGCGCGCTTCACCTCGCCCTTTGCTTCAGGAAGCGTCTTGCCCTCCTCGCGGGTCATTTCGCTGGCCAGTTGTTCGAGCTTCGCCTCCAGCTTTTCCGCCGCCTTGTAAAGGTATTCGCCGCGCTTGGGCGCCGGCGTCGCCGCCCAGCCGGACTGCGCCTTGGCGGCAGCATCACACGCCGCTTGCATGTCCTCGGCCGTGGAAGCCTGGAACAGGCCCACAACTTCATCGGTGTTGGCGGGATTGACGTTGGCAAAAGTTTTTTTCGATTTCGATTCCGTCCATTTGCCCGCAACGTAGTTCAGAAAACTCTCTGGCATTGATCACTCTCCCTGGATGGTCTTGTTCGCGGCAGCCTGGCGAGCGACGCGCGGCGCCGCCGGAATCACGCTCGCTGCAGTTCACTCTCTGAGAAGAATTTATTATCCGCGCTGGCGATGAGGTGAGTCAAGCGCGCGCCGTTCGACCGGCTTATCGCGGCATCACCGGCAGCGTGATAAATGATGGATGCGCCGCGTCGTGATAAATCGTGTTCGTCGCCTTCACCATGCGCGTTCCGGTTTCCGGATCCTCACCGGTATTCAGGTTGCGGTCGAAGCGTGGAAAATTCGAGCTTGAGATTTCCACTCGCAGCCGGTGCCCGGGCAGCACCACGTCGCTCGTCGCCCACAGGTCAATCTTCAACTTGTAAATCTGGCCGGGATTCAGCAATTCCGCCTTTTCCTTCGAATCGCGGTAGCGAGCACGCAGGATTCCCTCCGTCAGATTCTGCGCGAATCCGTTCGGCCACACGTCCACCAGCTTGGCCGTGAAGTCCGTATCAACGGCCGTCGAGCCGGCGGAGAGTTCCACGCTCACCGGCCCCATGATCGTGAAATCCCGCTTGAACGCCGTCGTGGTATAAACCAGCACGTCATCGCGATTTTCATCCGGCCGCTGGTCCTGGGGTCCGGGATGCAGATGCTGGGCGTCGCAGCAAAGCGGACCGCCGATGGTGGGCACGGGATCGGCCGGGTTGTAAACAAATTCGTCGGATTTCTCGCTTCCGGGCGCAACGGCGTTCAATTCGCCGTCGCCGCGCAGTGAATTCGCCTTTCCCGCCGAGTGCAGAAAGTATCGCGTGGGCTTCATTTCCGGCGGCGGCCAGGCGCTCAGATTTTCCCAATCGTCCTTGCCCAGCACGAAAACGCGCACCGGCTTTTCATTTTCCACGCCGTTATCGATGCCTTTCAGCAAATGGTCGTACCAGCGGAAGATGATCGCGTTGAAATCGAAATCCGCCTGCGGACCAAAATCCAGCGCCCCGATTTTTCTTCCGCCGCCCGAGTGTCCGCCGATGATCACCATCAGACGGCTTCCCTTCCGAGCCGCTTCCGTTCCGCCGTGGTCGCGGATGCCCATATAATTGCGCAGCGTCCCGCCCAGAAAAATGTCGTACCACGCGCCCACGCAGAACGCCGGAACCTTGATGTCGGGATAGTTTTCCTCAATCGACCACTTCTTCCAGTAATTGTCGTACGTGGGATGCTTAATCCAGTCGCGAAAGTAAGTCGCAACTTCGGAAATATCAGGCGGCGCCAGCAACGGATAATCCGGCAGCGGAAGTTTGAATCGCCAGTTCATGGCGTTGGTGCGCCCCGCCACCTGGCGGTCCATTGTGTTCTCCGCCAGTTGCGAGGTCCACGATTCATTGAACCACTGCTCGAACGCGCCGCCCTGGTAGGTCCAGTTGGCGTGGTAATTGGAAGCCGTCACTACCGGAAAAATTCCCGCCAGATGTGGCGGTGAAGCGATGGCGGCCAGCATTTGCGTGGCCCCCACGTACGAACCGCCCACCATGCCCACCTTGCCGTCGGAATAAGGCAGCGCGGCAGCCCATTCGATGGTGTCATAGCCGTCCGCCGATTCATGCTTGAACGGAACCCACTCGCCTTCCGACGTATAGCGCCCGCGGCAATCCTGAACGATGTAAACGTATCCACGCTGCGCCGCCTCGATTCCGAAATTCACTCCGTAATCCTTGTTGTAAGGCGTGCGCTCGAGCAGCACGGGAAATTTGCCCGCCGCTTTTGGCCGGTAAATGTCGGCATGCAGAGTTACGTCGTCGCGCATCTTCACGGGTACGTTGCGCTGGACGGTCACCTGATAACTTGCTTGGCAGAAGGCCAAGCTCGCGCAGGCAAGCGCGGCAAGAATGATTCCGGGCAAAACTTTAGCGGCATGTTTCATTCTAGAAACCTCGTGACAGTAGTGTGAGCCTGCGATTATCCGCGTCGGACGCCGGTGAATCAAGAAAATTAGCGCTTTCCGGGCCGCGCGGCGCGGGGAGGGGTTCAATCGAGATCAAAATCGCGCAGGGGGCGTGTGACGGGTTCGTCCTTGGATTTCTTCAGGGCCTCTTCAAACTTGCGGTCGAGCAACTGACCCTTCACCTTTTCCCCATCAGCGCTTTTTTCGAACAGCGCGTCCCGCCGCCGAGCCTGATCTTCAAGCAACTGCCGGGCCTGGTCCAGGTCGGGAGCGTTCGAGGGCCGCGCCGGAGCCTGATGGGAAATGATTTTGCCCAGCGCGCGGTCAATCTTCAGCGCCGCTCCGCAGCATGGGCAGGCCACTTCAATCAGGCCGGACATTTCCCTTTCCTGCTTCATCATTGCAAGGCTACGCCGCGCTTCGGCGCGTGTCAAACCTCCCGCGGAGCAGGTGAAAGCTTGAAATTATATACATTAAGGATGCTCCGCCGCGCTACTCCACGATGGCGAACTGCAGCTTGTTGCCGGAGCGGTCGATGCGGTCCAGGCGCGCGCGCACACGGTCGCCCAGCCGGTAAGCGCGTCCGCCCTCGCGGCCGAGCATGGCGCGCTGGCTTTCGCGATAGACGTAATTCCCGTCGCCCAGCGTTTCAATCGTCACAAACCCTTCCACGAACAGGTCCACGAGTTCCACAAAAAGCCCCGGCCGGATCAGCGACGTGACCAGCCCCTCAAACTCATCACCCAGGTGCTGAGCCATGAAAGCGACTTTCTTCAGATCGATCAACTCGCGCTCGGCGTCCTGCGCGCGGCGTTCGGCTTCGGAAGTTTCAACCGCCAGCGCTTCAAGTTCTTCCGGGCTGACGGTCGCTTTGGCTAGTTTCCGCCCCGTCTTTTCCCGCGTTCCCGCGCTCGCCGTGGCGCGAGCTGTTCCGCCTTTCGCTTCCAGTGCCGCCTGCAGAACTCTGTGCACGATCAGATCCGGATAGCGTCGGATGGGCGAAGTGAAATGCGTGTACGTCTCGGCAGCGAGCGCGAAGTGTCCCATATTTTCCGCCGCGTAACGCGCCTGCTTCAGCGACCGCAGCATCAGGTAAGAAAGAATGCGCTCCACGGGCGTGCCGGCCAGCCGCTCGGTCAGCCGCTGATAATGCCGCGGCGTGATTTCCAGCGTGCTCGGATCGATCTCCTCGTGGAAGCGGGCATGCCGGTCGCGTTCGTCGCGCCCGCGAACCCGCTGCCGCCGCGCGGATGGCGTCTTGATGCCCAGCGAGTAGCCGAACGTCGCGGCGATTTCCTCGAACTCCAGAACTTTTTTCGGATCCGGCTTTTCGTGCACGCGGAAAAGAGCGGGAATCGCCTCGCGCTCCAGATATTCCGCCACGGTTTCGTTCGCCGCCAGCATGAATTCTTCGATAATCCGGTGCGCGATGTTGCGTTCGGAGCGCGTCACGCCGACCATCCGCCCCATTTCATCAAACTCGATTTCAGGCTCGGGCAAATCGAAATCAATCGAGCCGCGATGCTGGCGCCGCCGGTTCAGGATGCGCGCCAGTTCTTCCATCAGCTTGAACTGTTCGATCATCTTCGCGTACCGCTCGCAGGCGGCGGGATCGCCCGCCAGGATGTCGCGCACCGACGTGTACGTCATCCGTTCCGCGCTGCGAATCACGCCGCGCGTCAGTTCATAGCGATGGATCGCGCCCTTCGAATCAATTTCCATCAGCGCCGACATCACAAGCCGCTCCACGTGCGGATTCAGGCTGCAGATGCCGTTTGAGAGATCGAGCGGCAGCATGGGCACGGCGCGGTCGGGAAAATAAACCGAGGTTCCCCGCAGCCGCGCTTCGCGGTCCAGCGCCGTTCCCGGCCGCACGTAATGCGACACGTCGGCAATGTGAACCTGCAGCAGATAATTTCCGCCCGGCCTGCGTTCCACGTAAACCGCGTCGTCAAAATCCTTCGCCGTTTCGCCGTCAATCGTGACGATAGGCTGCGGGCGGAAGTCGCGCCGCCCGCGGCGTTCGTGCTCGGAAAGATATTGCGGAGCGTTCGTCGCTTCCACCAGAACCTCCGATGGAAAGCGGTGCGGGATATGAAATTTGCGGATGATGATTTCCACGTCCACGCCGAAATCTTCCCGCCGGCCCAGGATTTCCATCACCCGTCCGCGCGGCGGCACGCCGGCCCGCGCGAAGCTGGTCATTTCCACATCCACAATCATCCCGTCCAGCTCGCGCGCGCTCGTGTGTGCCGCGTGCGACTGTCTTCGCCGCCCTTCGGATTCGCCGCCGAACTGGCGGTCGCGGCTTTCCTGTTCTTCCGGCGGGCGTTCCGCTCCCGGCGGAATAATGATTTCAAACGGAATCCGCTGATCGAACGGCAGCACCGTGTTCTGCCGCGCTCCGGCGCGAAATTCCCCCACCACGGTTTTCTGCGCATGTTCGATCACGCGCAGGATGCGGCCTTCCACGCGCATGCCACGCGATTTGCCGCCTGCCCTCGAACCCGGCCGGCGGTCAGGCCGCATTCGAATCACCTGCACTTCCACGGTGTCGCCGTGCATGGCCGGTCCCATGGCGTTGCGCGGAATGAAAATGTCCTGGTCGGTACCTTCCAGTGGCCGGTCGGGCACGACAAATCCGTAACCGTCTCGATGGCCCACCAGCCGCCCCCTGGCCCGATTCGTTCCCGGCGAGCGATTCGCCTGCGGCCGCTGCTCGGCTTTGCCGTCCGGATGCTGCTTCCGTCCGTGCTGCGATTTGCGCCCGTGCGTGTCGCCTGCCGCGTGGCCCGTTGCGGCGGCAAGCTGGAAGACATTGTCTTTGGACCGGGTAATTTTGCGGCTTTGCGTGAGCGCGTTGAGGATGCCGCGAAGTTTGCGGATTTCATTCGGGCGCAGCCCAAGCGCACCCGCCAGCTCTCGCAGACGGAACTCTTTCTCCGGCTGGCTGCGGAACACTTTCAGGACATCCTGGTAGGAAGCTTTTCGACGCATCAGGGTTCTTCACTAGAGTAACATCCCCGGCGCCCGCGTGCACTCCAATCGGCACGGCAGGACCAGGCGAAGGTGATGATTGAAAGTGTTCTTCATCTGATGAACCATATCGAATCAAGGAACAGGAACGGGCAAAGCGCGCCGATTCTAGCCGCGCACGGCAGCTTTGGCCCCCGCCAAGGCTGCGATTTCCACCCTCCTCTTCTCATCACTCAAGCATTTCGACTCCAGAGGCGAATGCGATGTACATTTCCAATTCCAACGCTCTCCAAAGCTTGACAACCGTCATGGTTCACGCTAGTCTTTGGGCTGCGTGCCAGGAGGGGATGCCTGCACGGAGGTTACTATGTCTGAATTGGCATCCGCTTCTCCTCGGCGCTTTGTCCGCCGGCCCGTTGTCCTCAGCGTCCAGTTGCTTGTCTCCCAAAAAAGCTTCGGCGTTCCCCAGAATGCGGTCGTGACGGACTTGACCGAGGCCGGAGCGAAAGTCTACTCGCCCGTGGCGCTTGAGCCCGGCCAAACGCTGCGCATCGTGCCGAGCGAAGGCATTCCGTATGCTATCCCGGGCCGAGTTGTCTGGTCGCGCGAAATCGAGGCAGGTGACGGACACGAAGGCGGCCTGGAATTCCTGGGCGCCGAAAACTGAGTCTGGGTGACTTCCCTTTTGGCTGATCCTGCTACGCGGCTGTCGTGACGCGCGTGGAGCCGAACCTAGGCAACATTCGCTACCGAAGTGCGTCCGTAGTGCGGACCCCAACCGAAATGCACAGGCCTGCTCGCAGCGGTAGACACTCCTGCAGACGATAAGGCATGCCTTGCTGGCATCGCTGGCTTGAAACTGCAGGTTTGAGTTTCCACCGGCAGCATGCGAAGATGCTAAGGCATCGGGGGTGGTGGTATGGCGGGTGCGTCTTCCGCAAACATTCAAGACTCGCCGGCGCGTGCCATACTTTACGGAGGCATCATCGCCGGCGCGCTGGATTTGGCGTACGCAATTGTGGTTTACAGCCTGCGGCATCCGATTCTGATCCCGCAGACGATTGCCAGCGGCATCCTGGGAGCAAAATCCTACAACGACGGCATGGCGAGCGCCGTGCTTGGCTTCGTTCTGCAATTCTTTATCGCCACCACGGCTGCCGCCGTCTATTACATCGCCAGCCGCAAAATGACGTTTCTGGTGAGCCGCGCCGTGCTTTACGGAATGCTCTATGGCGCCGTCGTCTATCTCTTCATGCATCAAGTCGTGCTGCCGCTCTCCGCGGTTCCCAAACACCATACACGGCTCGTCTTCGCGGCCACTGAATTCGTCGAGCACTTGTTCTTCGTCGGCCTGCCTATTGCGCTCTGCGCGCGGCGATACTCCAGCCGGGAGATGAAACCGGCCTGATCAAGTCGTTCTGCCGCAGGCACAGGAAGCTTGCAATTCGAGCGAACTTGACAGGGATTTCTGCCTGCCGTCCGGCCGAATGTGCCATACTTTGGATTGGCTCTAAGGAGGAAAGATGGCCTCGAAAGCTCGCGGATTGATTCTCAAAAGTTCTCTTCCCAGTCTGGTCGTTTGCGCCTGCGCCGGCTTCATGCTGCTTTCAGCGGCTAAGCCGCTGGCGGGACAGACCGCGGAAAAACTTCCGCCGCAACCCGTCGCGCCGGTCAAGCCAGTGATCACGGATTATTACGGAACGAAGGTCGTGGACCCATACCGCTACATGGAAAATCTGAAAAACCCGGAGGTCCTGCAGTGGATGAAGGGCCAGAACGCCTATACTCGCGCCGAACTGGCGCGAATTCCCGGGCGTGCGGCGCTGCTGGCCCGCATCGAGAAGTACGACCAGTCCGTTCCGCGAGTAGAGGTTCGGCGGCTTCCCGATGACCGCTACCTGGTCCTGAAGCGCCTTCCCAAGGACAATGTTTTCAAGCTCTATCTTAGAAAAGGACTCGATGGACAGGATAAGCTGCTGGTTGATCCTCAGAACGTCAACCTTGCTCCGCAGGATCGTGGCAAAGGCAAGAATACCATCCAGTATTTCGCCGCCTCGCGCGACGCCAGGTATGTGGCCGTCGGCATTGCTCCGGGCGGAGCGGAACGCGACACGGAGATTCACGTTTTCGAAACAGATACCGGCCATGAGATGGACGATGTAATCCTGCGTGCCTGGGGTGGTTCGCCCAGCTGGCTGCCGGGCAACCGGTCGTTCATCTACGGCAAGCTGCAAAAGCTGCCTGCTGGCGCGCCCGCGACGGAAATTGAGCAAAAGTTCCGCGCCTACCTGCACGTGCTGGGAACGAATCCCGCGAATGATCCCGCCGTGTTCGGCTATGGTGTCGATCCTGCCATTGCAGTCAAGCCGGCGGAGTTCTCAAGCGCCGGCACGCCGCCCGATTCAAAATACGTCATCGGCTCGATCAACTCCGGCGTCTCGCCGAACAGCCAGTTCTTCATCGAGTCTGTGGCGGACCTCGGCAAGACGAATTCCGCCTGGAAAAGGGTGGCCAACGTTTCCGACGACGTGGCGGACGTTGAACTGCACGGCGACGATCTCTACGTCTTGACCTTCAAGAACGCGCTTCGCTACAAAGTGGTGATGACCAGCGCGCAGCATCCCGATCTGGCCGCGGCGGAGACTATTGTTCCACAGAGCCAGGCCGTGGTGACCGGCATCAACCCTGCCCAGGACGCTCTTTACGTGCAATTAATGGACGGCGGAATCAGCCGGTTGCTGCGCGTCTCTTACGGGTCCAAACCCAGGGTGGAAGAGGTTCCGCTACCTTTCAAAGGAACCGCGAATGTTGAAACCGATCCCCGCCTGCCGGGCGCTCTGATCGGCATGACTTCCTGGACCAAGGCCTACAGGATCTTCGACTATCACCCCAAAACGAACCGCGTGACTCTGACCAGCTTTCAGCCCGCCGGACCCTATGACAATCCGACGAATCTGGAATCCGTGGAGGTAGAGGCGCGAAGCTACGACGGAACGATGGTGCCGCTCTCGATTACTTATCCCAAAGGCATGAAGCTCGACGGGAAAAACCCGACCTGGCTGCGCGGATACGGCGCATACGGAATCACCATCACCCCGGGCTTCACACCGATGTTTCTGGCCTGGTTCGATGAAGGCGGCGTGTACGCCGTTTGTCATGCGCGCGGCGGCGGAGCCTATGGCGAGGCGTGGCATCTGGCCGGGAAGGAAAAAACCAAACCGAATACCTGGAAGGACTTCATCGCCTGTGCTGAATATTTGGTTCAGCACAAATACACTTCGCCGGCGCATCTGGCCGGAATGGGCACGAGCGCGGGAGGAATCACCATCGGCCGCGCCATCACGACGCGCCCTGATCTTTTCGGCGCGGCGATCGACTGGGTCGGCATGTCGGACGCGCTTCGCTCCGAGGATAGCGCCAACGGCGTGCCCAACATCCCCGAATTCGGCAGCACAAAGACGAAAGCGGGATTCGAAGCGCTCTACGCCATGAGCCCTTACGCGCACGTCAAGAAAGGAACGCCCTATCCGGCCGTGATGCTGATGACCGGCATGAATGACCCGCGCGTCGATCCCTGGCAAATGGACAAAATGGCGGCGCGGCTTGAAGCTGCAACGTCAAGCGGCAAACCGATTCTGCTGCGCGTGGATTATCACGGCGGGCACAACACGATCGGCGCCACTCGGAAAGATACGGAAGAATCCATCGGCGATATTTTCAGCTTCATGCTGTGGCAGCTCGGCAAGCCGGGCTTCCAGCCGAAGCCGTAACGTAAACCTTCGTTCCGGCTGCCCGAAGTTCGTCACTCTCGAAAGACAGCCCCATGGCCTGAACAACGCAGGTCAAGGTTGATTTCCGGGTACTATTTCCTCTGCCAAAGGAGGGTGGATGACAACAGGACATAAGATTTCCGCGGCAATTTTTGCGCTCGCACTCTTATTCATGACTGGACCCGCGCAAGCGGCGCATCACAAAACTCATTGGGTGGAATCCTGGGCGACGCCCGAACAAATTCCCGAGCCGCGCAACGCGCTGGCGCCCGCCGACTTGACGGACGCGACGCTGCGGCAAATCGTGCATCTTTCCATCGGCGGGCCCGAGTTCCGGGTGCACCTTTCGAACGCTTTCGGCACCAAGCCGCTTGAATTGGATTCGGTGCACGTGGCGCTGGCGGTTTCGCCGGCGTCGTCGGCGATTGACGTTTCAACCGACCATGCCTTGACGTTCGACGGAAATCCCGACGTCACGATTCCCGCCGGCTCGCAATATATCTCCGATCCCGTGGGCATGCCGCTTGAGCCGGAAGCGAACCTGGCCATCACGATTTACCTGAAAAATCCTCCTGCCCGCGAAACCAGCCATCCCGGCTCGCGCGCGACTTCTTATCTGGTCCATGGCAATCACGTGACCGACGCGAAGATCAACGACCCGAAAACGTTCGACCACTGGTTCATCATCGGCGGCGTGGACGTAACGGCGCCTGCCAACGCTGCCGCCATCGTGACGCTGGGCGATTCCATCACTGACGGCCACGCCTCCACCACCAACGGCAACAACCGTTGGCCCGACGATCTGGCGCGGCGGCTGCTGAAGGCGAAGCTGGGGCGCGAACTGAGCGTGGTCAACGAGGGCATTGGCGGCAATCGCATGCTTCTGGACGGCCTCGGACCCAATGCACTGGCGCGCGTTGATCGCGACGTGCTGGCGCCAGCCGGCGTGCGCTACGTGATCGTGCTGGAAGGCATCAATGACATCGGCACCTTCGGCTTCAGGGAGCATTTCCGGCCCCTGCCCGGCACTCCGGAAGCGGCGCACGCGGCGCTCGACGCCCGCATTATCGGCGCGTACAAACAGATCATCGCGCGGGCGCACGCGCACGGCCTCTTGGTCTATGGCGGAACGATGACGCCTTTCGATGGCTCCTTCTACACGCGGTCGGGACCGCTCACCGTGAAAGACCGCGACGTCATCAACCAATGGATTCGCGCGCCGGGACATTTCGACGCCGTCATCGATTTCGACAAAGTGGTGCGGGATCCCAAGAATCCCGAGCACATGCTGCCCTCTCTCGATTCCGGCGATCACCTGCACCCTTCGCCCGCCGGTTATCGGGCTATGGCCGATGCAATTCCGCTATCGCTTTTCAAGCATTGAAAACGATGAAGAGTAATCCGGCCGTCGAGAACTTGAAGAACAGCGAAGTGCTCGCCTTCGCGAGCGCGAAAGCCTGGGAGAAATGGCTGGAGAAGAATTTCGCCAGCTCGCGGGGCGTGTGGCTGCGGCTCGCCAGGAAAAACTCCATCCGCAAGTCGGTGGGCTTCAGCGAAGCTCTGGATATTGCGCTCTGCCACGGATGGATCACCGGGCAGGCAAGAGGCGAAACAAAAGAAACCTGGCTTTCGCGATTCCTGCCGCGCAAGGAAAGCAGCATCTGGTCCAGAATCAACCGGGAAAAAGCGCTGGCGCTGATCGCGAGCGGCCGGATGAGGCCCGCCGGTCTGGAGGCCATCGAACGCGCCAAACGAAACGGTCAATGGGCAAGAGCCTACGATTCCCCGCGCCGCGCTGCCGTCCCTCCGGACTTAAAGGCAGCTCTCGACGCAAATCCCCGTGCGCGATCATTCTTTGCCGGGCTCGACAGCGCGAACCGCTACGCCATTCTCTTCCGTCTCCAGACCTCGAAGCAGCCCGAAACGCGGGCGAAAAAGATTCGTCGCTTCGTGGAAATGCTCGATCACCACAGAACCTTTCACTCTGCGCGCAAAGCTGCAAAAAAGCTTCCTGCTTGACGCGGCAACACGCGGCCGCGCTGAATCCTCGTCGTCACAGGCCGGCACGGACCGGCCGGCATCTACCGAGCCGCTTCCCGGGCATGCCCCGAAGGATTTGAAGGGCGATCGTTCCTGATGGATTTGGTCTGCGCCTTGAGATCATGCAGCCTGCGCCAGATCGTGTGAGGGTCGGAATTGAAGACCAGGTCGCCGTCTTCGTGTACCTCGTACCAGTCGCCGCGGTGAATTTCATTTTGAAGCTGCTCCGGAGACCACTGGGCGCGCCCCAGGAAGAAAACCGTTTTCGAAGAAGGCTTTGCATCTTCGAGCAGCGGAGCAACCAGGTCGGAATCGAAGGTGAAATACACGTCCCCGTAAAGGTGGAGTGCGTGTCTGGGCACGGTGGTGGAATGGAAAATCAAACCGGGAACAGTAACATCCACCGGCCCTCCGAAGTGTACAAGCTCCTTTCGTCCCGCGAGCGCTGGTGTATGAGGAAAGATCTTTCCAATCGAAACATTGGATGTCTTATTGATGATGAGGCCCACTTCGATCGGCGTGCCCTCCAGCGGAAGCATCAGAACCACCGACTTCTCAAAGAAGGGATCGTGAACCTGGTTGCGAGCCACGAGGAACAGCAGCTTTTTCTCTTTGGCCGCCTGAGCTCCCGGCGCGAAAAACCCGACGAACACCAGGGCCACCAGGATGAGCGCCGGCCGGCAAAATCCCGTTCCGTTTTTTCCGGGCGCAGGACGATCGAGATGGGCCCTCTCAAATTCCAAAGTTCCCCCGCCTTCCCATTCTACTCAAGGTCAGGTTGCAAGTCCCTCTTCTCCCGAAGCCGGCGTCTTCGGAATTCATTGCCATTCATCGAACCCCAGGACGCTGCGGACAGCGCGGCCGAAGGCGTTGCCGATTTTTCTGCCGGTTTGACTGTACGCCAGGAACAGCAGAGCGCCCACGCCCACAATCAGCGCCAGCCACTGCGCTCCCCGCGAAATGCGGCTGAAATAGAGCGCGCGAAGCCAGTAAAGGCCGATCATGATTCCGATTCCGGTGGCGACAATCAGCAGGGCCGCAAAAACCAGCCGCACCTTGTCGAACCACACCGGCCGCAGCTTGACCATCTCCAGAATGTAATGGTCTTCCTTCTTGAGCCGAGCAACAGCTTCACGCCACAGTACCGTCCGCTCGCGCGAAGCCTGGCGGTCGCGCTGGAAGGCTCGGGCGCTCAGGTGGCGGATCTTTCTTTCGTATTGCTGCGAGTTGATTTCGGTGTCGAATTGCGCCGCCACGTCCTGCATGTCGTCGAGCGTGGGATCATTTTCCGAGAAATAGAGCATCTTCTGCTCGACCTCGGCGAGCGGTTCGTGATCCCGCTCCGCCTGATCCGCGATGCGGGAGACCAGAAACTTCTTTGCTGCCATTGAATTATTGAAGGACATGCTGAGGCTCTCGCTCAGGACGACGGCGTCACACCTTGAGCCGGCGAAGATACGGCACGCTGGCCTTCATCAGAGGCAGATCCATTTCGACGAAATAATTCTTGATGCCTCCCCTGTGCGCCGCGCTGAACGTCTCTTTCCAGTTGAGGGTGCCCTGCCCGACGGCTACGATTTTTCTCGTCTTTGCGTTCCAGCCCTGGACGTGCATGGAAACAAAGCGGCCGGGATAGGTGTCGAAATAATGCACGGCATGCAGGCCCTGCTCGATCGTGGAAATCTGGAACTGGAATTTGACGTACTTGGGGTCCAGATATTTGAACAGCAGATCGTAGGTCCGCTCTCCGTTGCACATGGAAACTTCAAATCGTTCGTTGTGGAGCCCCTGCTGAATGCCGGCGCGCGCGGCCCGCTCGCCCATCTTGTTGTATTCGTCGGCGGCGCGCTTCACATCATCGAGCGTGGGCGGAACCGGTCCGTCGAGGCTGGGAACCATCATCTGCGTCAGTCCCATTTCCTTGGCCCAGGCGATGCGGCCCTCCTGATCTTTGCGCAGCTCTTCAATCCCGAAGTGCGAGCTGATGCACTTCACGCCCAGGTCGGCGATGATTTTGCGTAGCTCCGAACCGGAATATTTTTGCAAGCCGCCGAAGCCCATCGTTGCATAGCCCACGGGCGAGCAAAGTTCGATGGAAGTAAAACCCGCCGCTTTGAGCATCTTGATTGTTCCGGGGAAATCCTGAGCAATCATTTTGCGCACCGGCCACGTCTGGCAGCCGATCGGCAGTCCGAGTGGATTGGCCTGCAACTCAAGCCCTCCGGCGGACATCACTCCGGCGGCCGCAGCGCCGGCGGTTGCCGTCTTCAGAAAAGTTCTTCGAGAAATTTCAGCCATAATATCCTCCCAACGCCTGCATCAATTCGATTGCGCAAGCCAGTTTATCGCAACGGCGTTCGGCGCGCCAAAAATAAAGTCGGCTGCAAAGGGCTTGTGCCAGACGCCTGCGGAAGCGCGGGAGGGCGCTTAAACATGGGCGCCCGGCGCTGCTATCTGCGCGGACGCGGTTGGCAGCGCGGGCAAAAGTGGGAGCTGCGGCCGCCGACGACAAGCCGTCGAATTCGTGACCCGCAACGTCGGCAGGCAAGGCCTGTGCGCTGATAAACCTGCAGCCGGGGAAGAAAATTCCCCGGCCGGCCCTCGATATCCAGATAGTCGCGAAAGCTCGTACCCTGAAGCTCGACGGCGCGGCCAAGAACCTTCAATACGGCGCGATGGAGCCTCAGAAGCGCAGGCTTACGAAGCCGGCCCGGCTGCGCGAGCGGATGAATGCGGGAGAGAAAAAGCGCTTCATCGGCGTAGATGTTCCCCAGGCCGGAAAGTCCCTTTTGGTTCATCAGCCAGCTTTTTATCGCGCCGTGGCGCAGGCGGGCGGCGCGCAGAAAATCTTCTTCCGTGATGGTTTGCGCGTCGGGACCAAGCGATGCGAGCAGCACCCGCAGCTCATCCTCAGTAATACAGCGGAGCCGGCCAAAGCGGCGCGTATCGCGATAGCGAATTTCGGTTTCTCTTTCGTCGAGGGTCAGGCGCACATGCGTGTGCGGTTCCAGAAATTCCGAAGTCCGGCGGACCGTGAACTGGCCCGTCATGCCCAGTCGAACAACAAGAAAATCGGCAGCATGGCCTAAGGCAGGTTCAAGCTCAATAATGAGAGCTTTCCCTTTTCGCGAAACCTGAACGATCTGCCGGCCGGTAAGCTCCCGCGCGAAATTTTCCGGCTCACCCGCGATGACGCCGGAATGGAGAATTTCCGCCCCCAGGATTCGGCGGCCCAGGACGCGGCGGCGCAACCCGCGGGCTACGGTTTCAACTTCCGGGAGCTCGGGCATGGGATTCCGTCAGCGGAAGGAAGATTTGCAAAGAAGGCGCGAAGAATAACCTTCCAGGACAGCAGGCATCTCGCTGCCGCTGGTTTTACGACTCTTTCTCCGCAGCCTTTTGTCAGAAGGTTTCCGGAACGTCACACAGTCGCGTCTGCGGCGATCAGACCTCGATCAGGATTTCGCCACCTTCAATCTTGACCGGGTAGGTTGCGACCTTCAGCGAAGCCTCGCCGAGATTTTCACCCGAGCGAACGTTGTACTCCCACATGTGCCACGGGCAGGTAATGATGTCACCTTCGAGGAAGCCTTCGCCGAGCGGACCTCCCTGGTGAAGGCATGTATTGTCCGTGGCGAAAACCTCACCGCCCACGTTATAGAGAGCAACGGTTTTTCCGTTCAGTTCAACCGCCTTCGCGCTGCCTTCCGGCAGGTCTGACAGGCTTGCGGCTTTGACGTATTCGGCCAAGGGATCCTCCTTCGTGTTTTCGCTTCGCGCCGGTTCCTGAGATTGTCGCGCTCCGGAAGCGGCATCTGACTTTCAAGTTTTCAGGGTTTGGGAATTTGCTTTCTGACCTGGGCCGCGGCTGAAGCATCTCCCGCCGCCTCGAGGGCGCGAACCTCCGCCTCGAACGCCTGGCGGTAACCGGGATCGACCTCGCGCGCCGCGTGGAACTGCGCCGCCGCCTCGCGGTATTTTCCAAGCTTCATGTCGCACATTCCGAGATAGAACAGCGCCCCCAGATCCTGCGGATCGTACTTCACGGCGACCGAAAAATAGCTGGCCGCCTTGGCATAATCGCCTTCAGGAAAATAGATCGCGCCCAGCGCGTCGCGCGCACCGAACTTTTTGGGATCCATCCGAAGAGCCCTTTCAAAATCCTGGATCGCTTCCTCCTTATGGCCCTTTCTCAAAGCAATTCTGCCGATTGAAATATAGTAATCCGGCGCGATTTGCAGATGCCAGGAATTCTCCTGATTGAGTTTCCAGGCTTTCTCGTATTCCTTCAGCGCTCCGTCCAGATCGTTATATTCGTACTCCAGTTCCACGCCCTTTTCCATGTGGACGAGAGGACTGTCGGGCTGCTCGCGCATCGAGTACGCATAGAGCGTCTGATTGTCGTTCCACGTGGGAATCAGGTGCAGGATTTCATGCAAGTAAATGGCAGCCAGGACCACGAGCCCGGCAGTGGCGGCGGCCAGCGCGTGTCGCAAGGGCACACGGCGCGGAAACCACTCGAACAGAATATAAGCGAAGACGAGAGCAGGACCCAGCGAAGGAAGAAACACAAAGCGATCCGCCACCAGCGGGAAGCTGACCTGGCGAATATCCAGGACCGGCAGGAGCGTGACCGGCCACCAGAAAATCAGAAAGGCAAGTTGCGGATTGCGCTTGCGGAACATAAGCGCAGCCAGGATCACCGCGATGGTCACCCACGGCCAGGGAGAAAGCAGGCTCGCCGTCAAGTCGAATACCCGGAAAACATTGAGGTGGGCGGGCCAGATCAGAACTTTGGTGTTCTGTCCCAGCAGGCCGAAGCTTGCGGCAACCACGCGCCGCGGAGGCAGCAGCAGGTGGTGGCTGGTCGTCAGATAGCCGAGCGCCCAGTAGCGAATCACGCCGTAAACAACCAGCGTGACAGGAAAAATCAGCCAGCGCTCGAAGCGCGATATCCAGCCGTCGCGTGCCCCAAGGAAAAACCAATATGCCAGAACCACCAGAGGGAACGTGACCGCCATTTCCTTGAAAAAGAGCGCGATGAAATAGAAGACAGCGGGAAGCAGGATGTCCATGAAGCCGCGCGACTCCTTTTCCTCGCCTCGCACGAACCAGAGGAACGCAAGCAGAAAGAAAAGTCCGGCGCCCAGATCGGGCAGAGATGAAATCCAGGCCACCGCTTCCACGTGCGCGGGATGCAGCAGCCACACGAGCGCTCCCAGGAACGCCACTCCCGAATCCTTCAGCAATCGGCGGCCAATCGCAAAAACCAGGCAGGCGGCGGCGCCATAGAACATTAGATTCACCAGGTGAAACGGCGCTGGATTAGCGCCCGCCACCCGGTACAGGATCCAGTAAATGAAAGCCTGCAGCGGGCGATAAAAGTTGGTGGGCTCGCCGGTAAACGACCACACATTTCCGGCGAAAATCCCCTTCCACATATGCGGATTGGTCACAAAGGGGTTTTCGATGATCTGCGGCACGTCGTCATACACAAATCCGTTTGAAAGCGTCGGCGAGAATACCAGGACCGCGGAGAGAAACAGAAACGCCCGTGCCACATACGGGCGGTCGTCAATAAACTTTTTCCAGTCTTTAATCAAAGGCGCCATTGCAAGTGAGGCCCGACAACTTAACCCGGGCACAGCCCGGCTCGAAAGCCATTTTAGCACTTTGCATCAGATCCAGCGGGAAGATGAGGGCCGAGGGTCAACCCGGGTCATTCAACTGCTGCCGAAATCCGGCTTGGAACCGCTAATCAGCAGCGCGCCCTCTTTTTTGAACTTGCGCATTTGCTCCGCGTCGCGGAACCAACGGCCGGAATAAACTTCCGGCGTCGGACTCGCGTCGGGAATCCGCCGCGTTGTGACGGAATCGAATCCCGCGCTCCGTAAACGTCCGGCCCATTCCTCCGCGGAAAGCAGTTGAGTCGGAATCTGAAGCAGCGCGCCCCACTGATGACAATAAGGATTGTCGCGGTAATAGTTAATCAGGATCCAGACTGAGCCACCGGGCGCAAGCACGCGGAACAGTTCCTCGATGCCGCGCGCCGCATCGGGCCAATAATACGCCGACTCAATGGACACGATTTTGTCGAAGGAGTTCGCTTCAGCGGGAATCCTTTCCGCAGTTCCTTCCGCGAACCGGACATTCGCAATCGCCGAACTCAAGTGGCGCGCGCGTGCGACCATTTCGTCGGAAACGTCCACGCCCGTCACCTGTCCATCGGGAACCAGCGCGGCCAGACGCCGGCAAAGCCATCCACTGCCGCAGCCAACGTCTAGCACTCGCTCGCCGGGAGCGAATTGCATTAGCTCCAGCATGGGCAGGACAATGGGAAGATGATGCTCTTCCATCTCATCGCCGCGCCCCGCTTCCGCCCAGCGGTTGAATTCTTCACGAAGTTGTTCGTCCATGCCGCCGCCCACACCGCAGATAATAAGTGCACTACTCAGGTCAC
>JBJKPU010000082.1:0-51029 GCA_046706005.1 Terriglobia bacterium
CTGCGGCGCTTTAATAATAAGAGGAATGCGGCTCGGCCGCGCGGGGAATTTTGGAAGGGAGATTTTTATGAGCAACCCGAAGGAAGTTCTGGATTTTGCCAAAGCGAATGACGTCCGGATGGTGGACTTGCGCTTCACCGATTTGCCGGGCCTGTGGCATCACGTTTCTTATCCGATCGGCCAGTGGGACGAGGGATCGTTTGAGGAAGGCTTTGGAATGGACGGCTCGAGCATCCGCGGCTGGGCGGCCATTCATGAAAGCGACATGCTGCTGGTTCCCGATCCCGGCTGGTACATGCTCGATCCCTTTACCGAGGTCCCGACGCTGGTGATGATCGGCGACATCGTGGACCCGGTCACCAAGCAGCATTACGTCAAGGACCCGCGCAACATCGCCAAGAAGGCGGAAGCCTATCTTGCCTACACCAACATCGCGGACACCGCCTACTTCGGCGCTGAAGCCGAATTTTTCATTTTCGACAACGTCCGCTTTGAGCAGGCGCAGCAGCACGGATTCTATTTCATCGACGCCGAAGAAGGCCGGTGGAATTCCGCCCGCGAGCGCGACAATCTCGGTTACCGCCCGCGTTACAAGGAAGGATATTTCCCCGTTCCGCCCACCGATCACTATCAGGATTTGCGCTCGGAAATGGTGATGGCCATGCAGAAGGCCGGGCTGGAAATCGAGTGCCACCATCACGAGGTTGCGACCGGCGGCCAGGGTGAAATCGATCAGAAATTCAATCCGATGGTCAAATCCGCCGACTGGATGATGATTTACAAATACATCATCCGCAACGTCGCGCACCAGTACGGCAAGACGGTCACGTTCATGCCCAAGCCGATTTTTCAGGACAACGGTTCCGGCATGCACACTCACCAGAGCCTGTGGAAGGAAGGCAATCCGCTTTTTGCCGGCGACAAATACGCGGGCTTGAGCCAGACGGCGCTCTGGTACATCGGCGGACTGCTGAAGCACGCGCCGGCGCTCGCCGCGCTGATGGCCCCCACCACGAATTCCTACAAGCGCCTGGTGCCGGGCTTTGAAGCGCCCGTCAATCTTGCCTATTCCCGCCGCAACCGCAGCGCCGCCTGCCGCATTCCCATGTATTCCGCCAGCCCCAAGTCGAAGCGCGTCGAATTCCGCCCGCCCGATCCCTCCTGCAATCCTTATCTGGCCTTTGCCAGCATGATGATGGCCGGCGTGGACGGCATCGAAAACAAAATCGATCCCGGCGAGCCGCTCGACAAGGACATCTACGATCTCGGCCCCGAGGAATTGCGCAGCGTTCCCTCGCTGCCCAGTTCGCTCGGCGCTGCTCTCAATCACCTGGAACGCGACCACGACTTTCTGCTCAAAGGCGACGTTTTCAGCGAAGAGCTGATCGAAACCTGGATTGATTACAAAATGCGGAATGAAGTCGAAGCCGTCAACCGCCGCCCGCACCCCTACGAATTCGAACTGTATTACGACATCTAGGATTGCCGACCTGGAAACACAGAGCAATCCGCGCTTTCAGCTTGCTTGCCTGCGACTCGGTCAAGCTATAATCGCAAGGCATGCGCGCCGGCTAAAGGCCGGGGATAGTTAGTGTCGACCCTGCCTCACTGGTGGCCCATTGATTCGGGTGAAGCGATGGCGTGGCAGGAAGAACCGATGCAGTTTACCGGCAAGCTGACCGGACCCGATTGGGCCGAGGTTGGGCGTCTTGCAGCCTCAAAATGGGACCGGGTGAAGCCTTGGCTGGTGATAGCGTTGTTCGCGATCGGCACTCTCGCGGGCGCAGCCGTGTGTACGGTTTCAAGCCTCACGAGCGGCCCAAGACCTGACTGGAAGGCGGTCGCCGCCATTTGGGCCATAGTGGCTCTTCTTGTTCTTGGGACAGTCTACAAAACCAAACGAGACCGGAGCCTGGAAATCGCCCGGCTCAACGCCGAGCTTCCCGATCAAATAGGACTCACCAGTGAAGGGGTCAAAATGGAGGGCCCCGACGGAGCCTCGAGCTTTTTGCCATGGAAGGCATTCAAAGGCTGGCGCGAAGGCAGAAGGGTAGTGCTCATCGAGGATAGTCGCCGGAAGAGCTTCGTGATCGTGCCAGTCGGCAGGCAGTCGGTGACGGCGCGCGAGTCAATTCGGCAATTCCTCGCCTCGTATATCCCCGCTGGCCAAAAATGAGGAGTCCACAATCGGCCGGATTACATTTCGGCCATCAGGTTATAATTCCGTTTCATGCGCGCGGAGTTTGTTCCCATCCAATTTGAGGACCACGCCAGGGCGGAAATCAATCTGGCGCGCCTTCTCACGCATCTGCCGGAATCGCTTCTGACTCCGCTGTCGTCGCTGCTGGCGCATTCGCCCGACCCCGACGGCTCGCTGAACTGGCTTGACCGTTACGCCGAAGCCGCGCCGCACGACGTTCTGGCTGACCTGGCCCGATATCCCACGGCGCTCACCTATCTCATCGCGATTTTCGGTTACAGCGCTTTTCTGGCCGAGACTTTTCTGGCCGAGCCCGCCTTGCCGCTGCAATTCGCCCGCGACCGGAGATTCACCAAGCTCAAATCGTTCGAAGACCTGATGCAGGACTACGCGCGTTTTTCGACCACCAGCCCCGACCACTGGCTTTCGGCGCAACTGGCTCGGTTCAAGCAGCGGAACTATCTGCGCATCGTGCTCAAGGACGTGCTCAGCCTTTCCACGCTGGGCGAGACCACGCTGGAACTTTCCGCTCTTGCGGACGTCATTCTGGCCAATGCGCTTTCCTATTGCGACCAGGAACTGGAAAAGCGTTACGGCCATCCGCAGTATCGCGACGCGCAGGGACGCCTCGCGCGCAGCGGGTTCAGCATCGTTTCGCTCGGCAAGCTGGGCGGCAACGAGCTCAATTACAGTTCGGACATTGATCTGCTCTTTCTCTACGAGCGCGACGGCGAGACTTCCGGCGGCACCGAATCCGATTCGGTCATCGGCAACAAGGAATATGCCGTGCGCCTCGCCCACGCCATCACGCGCACGATTACTCAGTCCACGCCGCAAGGCCAGGTCTTCCGCGTTGATTTGCGATTGCGCCCGGAAGGCGAAACCGGCGACTTGGCGATTTCCGTCAAGTCGGCGCTCGAATATTACGAGCATCGCGCGCGCGATTGGGAATTGCAGATGCTCATCAAGGCCCGCCACTCTTCCGGCGCGCCGCGCGTGACGCGCGAATTCCTGCGCGGCGTCGAGGAGGATATTTACCGCTCGCCCACCGACATTGAAGCGGTTGAGAGCGTTCTCTGGTCGCGCGAACTGATTTCCCAGCGCGCCGGCCGCGACCGCGACACGGCCACTGACGTCAAAACCCATCGCGGCGGCATCCGCGACATTGAATTTCTGGTGCAATGCCTTCAGCGCCTGCACGGCCGCCACGATTCCTGGGTGCGCTCCGGCGGAACGCTTCTGGCTCTGCGCAAACTCAACGACAAAGGCTGGCTTTCCGACCGCGATTACGCCTCGCTGGTTCATGCTTACCAGTTGTTCCGCATGGCCGAGCACCGCATCCAGTTTGAGCACGGCCGCCAGACTCATCGCCTGCCTTCGGAGCCCGCCGCGCTTGCCCGCCTGGCGCGCCGTTGCGGCATCGAGGGGCGGCAGCAGGCCGGCGCGGCGCTCGCGAGCAGGATTGAAGCGGCGTTCGCGACGGTGAATGAAATTTATCAGCGCATCATCCATCCGCAGGCGGCTGCGGGCGCGGGCGCTCCTTTTGAATTGAAGCCTGTCGTGCCCATCGAATCCGGCCACGGGCCAAAGTCCTACGCCGCGCTGCTCGAATACCTGGACGCGCAGTCGCCCGATCTCGCCCGCCTGGTGCGCGAGGCGCCGGTTGCCGAGCGCGGCCGAAAAAATGTGGTTCGACTTTTTTCCGCGCTGCTCGCCTCCGCGGAAACTTTTCGCGCCGCCGTGGCCGACCCCGCCGCCGTCGAGAGCGCTCTGGCCCTTGCCGGCTCCAGCGATTACCTGGCCGACCTGCTGATTCATCATCCCGCTGAAATTGCCGCCATCGGTTCGCGCCCGTCATCTGCAACTTCCGCCGCGCCGGCGGGCGTTGGCCGGCTGGTGGATGCGCCGCGCGTTCTCGCGCCGTTCCCGTGGGTCGCGAAACCTGAAATCGCCACGCGCGAAAAAATGACTCTGCTTCGCCGCGAGTTTCGCGAACGCGTCGTGCGCCTCGGTTCCGCGGATTTGACGCAGATGGATTCCATTTTCGATTGCCTGCGGCAATGGTCGGCGGTGGCAGGCCGCTCCGTGGCAAGCGCTCTCGGCATCGCTGGTGAAGCCTTGAACGGCTCGGTCAATGGTTCCTCGGAGTCCGAACCTCGCCTTCTGATTCTCGGTCTCGGCCGCCTCGGCCTCAATGAATTCGATCTCGCTTCCGACGCCGATCTGGTTTTTGTCGCGCCTTCCGGTTCCAGCCGAGAGGAAATTGCGGCGCTCGTTCGCCTGGCGGAAAAGTTCATCGAAGTGCTTTCCAGCTACACGCGCGAGGGCGCGCTCTTCGCGGTGGATACGCGCCTGCGTCCGCGCGGCCAGGAAGGCGAACTTGTTTTCACCGAGGATTCGCTGCTCGGTTATCTTTCCGAGAGCGCTCAGATCTGGGAAGCCGCCACTTACCTGAAGGCCTGCCCGCTGGCGGGGAACAGTTCATTGGCGGAAACCGTCGCGCCGGCGCTGCTCGGGCGCGTGCTCGACCGCTTTGAAAAGCATCCCGGAATCGAAGTGGAGCTTTCGCAGATGCGCCGCCGCCTGGAGCGGGAAATGCAGGCCCCGCCTTCGAATCCCAAGTCCGCGCCGGGCGGTTATTACGATGTGGATTTCGCGCTCTCCTGCCTGCGACTGCGCAATCATGTTCAGATGCCCGCGGGCGCAAACACGCTGGAGCAGATTGCCGCGCTCTCGGATTCGGGCGCGCTCCGTGCCGAGGACGCCGCCACGCTCAGCGAGGGCGCCGCGTTTCTGCGCTCGCTCGACCACGCCATCCGCCTGGTCACCGGCAAGGCGGCCGACGGATTGCCGGAACACACCGGCCGCCGCGAGTCGGTTGAAAACCTCGCCCGCCATTGGCGCCTGATCGAGCCGGGCGACGATTTGTCCTCGCGCCTTCACGACGTCCAGCAGGGAATCCGTTACGTTTATCGCCGCGTCCTCGGCTCGGAGTAGCGCGGACCGTCCTGCCTTGCGGCCCGCGGTTCCTTTGCGAGGAAGGGAAAAGAACGCTCTTGCTTCGGGCGGGGCCGGGTGTATGGTGGGACGGTCACCCGGCAGTTGATTATTCGAGCCAATACTGGTAGAGAAGTAATCAGCCTGATAAGCTAACCTTCAGTTTCACAAGGCTGCCGGGTGATTTCTTCGAACATGCGCTTTAAGACGACGGTCTTCGCGATTTTACTCGTTTTCTGCGGACCCGTCCGCGCGACCCCGGCCTCGACTGAGCCTGCCGCCGCACTCGACGCTAAACAGCTTTACCTGGGACTCAAGTCCTTCGGGCTGGATGGACGCTCGTCCGTCGCCACGAA
Organism: Terriglobia bacterium; assembly: GCA_046706005.1. Classification (GTDB taxonomy): domain Bacteria; phylum Acidobacteriota; class Terriglobia; order UBA7540; family UBA7540; genus JBJKPU01. The sequence goes on from JBJKPU010000082.1 coordinate 5,554, forward strand.
TCTGGTGCTGCAGCGCGACCGCGTGCAAATGACCTTTAACGGCACGTTCTACTTTGAGGCGCCCATTGCAGGCAAGACCTATGGAGCTGTCTTTATCGGCTCCGGGCACTTCCACGCCGACCCGCCGCCGCTCGAGTACGAGCGTGAAAACCTGCAACGATTGCTCAAGGCCGACAGCGTGGACACGAACTTCCAGACCGCCGTTCTTCGGTTCAGCGACGACACCTACCAGTTGATTGCCGGTCACTCGACGGCAGCATCCGCGGCGCCTTCCGATGCCCGGAATCTGGCCGGGGATTTTGAACCACGCCTGCTGAAGCAAACCGGGATGAACGTTTCCGCGCGGCTGGCGATTTCCATCCTGAACGGCGAGCAGCCGGGGTTCTTCATCGCCCAATTCGATAAGGGGAAGCTGGGGCGTTTCACGTTCCTGATGGATTATCAGGAAAGGATTCCGGCAACGGTCTTTGGCATCAACGGCGGCGAAAAGGGCCTGATCTTTGCCCACAATCCGGATTACTTCAACGACGTGTGGATGGCCTTCTACAGCCTGGAGGACTGGAAGGCCAAGCGCGTAGAGTATTCGGACACGAACGACCTGGTCAGCGTCAAGCACTACAAATTGAATCTGGACCTGACTGAAGCGACGAAGAAGCAGTTGAAGCTGGTTGCGACCATGAATCTGGTCTCGAAGGTCGGCGGGTTGCGCGCCATTCCTTTCGCGATCAACGAAAGCCTTTCGGAAGACACTTCCGAGCGTCTCAAGAAGGCCATGCTTCTGACGGCCGTAACCTTCGTCGGCGGCAAACCGATCTACGCCGTCCAGGAGCCCTGGGAGAGCGGCATCACGTTGTTTTTGCCGCAACCTCTTGCAGCCGGCGAGAGCCTCACGGTGATCGCCGGCTTTCAGGGAAAATTCCTGGTACAGCCTGACAAAGAAGCCGAGTGCTTCTATCCGCGTTCCACCATCGATTGGTATCCCCGGCACGGCTACCTGAACCGGTCAACCTACGACCTGGTGTTTGAATATGGAAAGCATCTGAATGTGGTCACTCTCGGAAAAGATTTGGGTGAAAAGCCGGACCCCGATTCGCGCTCAGACCTGGTGAGCGAGTGGCGGGTGGATTCTCCCGTCGCGTTTCTCACCTTCGCCGTGGGGAACTTCCGGGATCACACGGGATTGGCGAAGGGCAACGGAATCGATATCCCTCTGAACCTCTATTCACCCCGCTCCCCCACAAGAATGAAGGCGGATTTCGTTCTGGCGGAAATGAACAACAGCTTGCGGTATTTCAGTGCGCTGTTCGGCCCATACCAGTATCACGAGTTCAGCGCCGTTTACTTTCCTGAAGGTTACGGGCAGGGATTCGCCACGCTTCTGCTGCTTCCCACCGCGGACACCGGCTACATGCAGGACTTCCTTTTTATCGCGCATGAAACTTCGCATCAGTGGTGGGGCGACGAGGTCGCGTGGCGTTCCTACCGCGACCAGTGGCTCAGCGAGGGCTTTGCCAACTACTCCGGACTGCTTTACGTCGGCTTTCGAATGAACTTCGACGCCGAACAGGAATTGATCAGAGGTTTCCGGCGTGATCTGGATAGCCCCGCGTATGGAGAAACCGGAATCAGCAAGAAGACCGTCGCGGAGCTGGGGCCGCTGATTCTGGGACAGCGATTGTCCACGCGCGCCACGCTGAACGGCTACCAGGTGCTCATCTATGAAAAGGGCTCACTGGTTCTGCGCATGCTCCATTACCTGTTTACCGATCCGCAGACGGGCAGCGGCAAGCCATTTTTTGACATGATGACCGATTTCGTAAACCGGTACCGGAACCGTTCGGCGACGACCGACGAGTTCATCCAGGTGGCCAACGATCACTTTGCCTCAACGCCCCTCGCCCGTCGCTTCGGATTAAAGAATCTGAACTGGTTCTTCAAGGAGTGGGTTTACTCCGCCTACCTGCCGTCCTACCGGCTGGAGTATTCCGTGGATAAGCAGGCGGACGGCTCTTACATTTTGAACGGCACTCTTTACCAGGACGACGTCCCCAAGGATTTCGTCATGCCCATCCCGCTCGTGCTTCACTTTGGAAAAGACAAAGTCGCCGATCTCGCCCTGGTGGCCGATGGTCCTCAGCAGACCGTCAAAGTCCGCCTCCCTTCGGATCCGACCAAAGTTGAACTCGACCCCCAGATGTGGGTGCTTTCGCGCAAGACGTCCGTCAAGCACCTGAAATGAAAATGCCGCGCCCGGCGCCGGCGTGCCGCAAACATTGCCCCTGATGCCTGCGCGCCGTAGCGCGGGCTTTTACGGCCCGCGGTTCTTGTCTTAGCCCTCTACCTTCCAGGGAGAGGGCGTCCCGCAACGCGGGACGGGTGAGGGTGCGCCTGTCTTCCCACTTCTGACTTCTTCTTCCCCCGCTCCGTCAATCTGAAATCTGCAATCTGGAATCTGAAATCTTGAACCGGCAGCACCGCTCCGCGCCCCGTAGCGCGGACCGTCCTGCCTTGCGGCCCGCGGTTCTTGTCCCCTGTCATTCCGATCCCGCAAGGCGGGAGGGGAATCTGCTTTTCGGCGCCGCCCGTCCGCAGTTCTCAGTTCTCAGCTCTGACTTCTGACTTCACACTTCTGACTTCTTTTTCCCCCGCTCCGGCAATCTCAAATTTCCAATCTGAAATTTTGATTCGCGCCGGCCCCGGCGCGGAGGGCAGGCGTCACGGATGTTTTTGTAGAGACGCCTCGGTGGGGCGTCTCAGATATTCCGGGAAAACAGGTGGCTGAGCCCCAACGGGGCGAAACAACAAAGCCCAGGCCATCGGCCTGGGTCAACCGCGCCCAAAAATTCACGAGCCCTAAATGGGCGACACAGCGCCCGCCCGCGATTGCCTTTTGTAGGGCGACAGCTGCGGGTTGCGGTCGACGAAGGCGGCGATTATAATCCCAGCCGAGAAAGCGGAGGCGGAATGAGCGCTCTTCCCTTTTTAGCCGCTAAAGAAAAAATCCCGTTCGCCTTCCAGCACGACGCCCACGAGAGCAGCCTGAAATCGTTGTTGTTGACAGAGAGGCGCTCGCGTAGAATCCCGGAATGCGAGCGAGGGGCTTGCTCAATCAGCTTCTGGCGGTGATCCTGGCGGCGCTGGTGGCCGCGCCGGCCTACTGCTTCGAACCGGCTCCCGCCGTCTTCAAAACTCACAACCGGGCCCAGCTTCAAACGTATCCGAAAACACGCATCAGGGGTTCGAGGGAAATAATCCTGCTGCACTTCAGGGCAGTGCGGGAGCTAAATGCAGATGCATGTCAGGGTTGCGAGAAGTCTTGTTGGAAGATCGTGTCGGCGTCATTAGTTACCTACGACTACGACGCCTTCGGAAACTTGCTCCACATCACCGGCACCACGCCCAACGTTTATCGCTTCGCTGGCGAGCAGTGGGACCCCGACCTGAATTTCTACTATAACCGCGCACGTTATCTGAACACGGGTGAAGCAAGTAGCGCGGACCACCGTTTTTGTGGTCCGCGGTTCTTCCTCCCACACGCGACGGAATCTCTAGGCGGACGTGGTCGGGCCCAATGACAGAAAATCCGCGGACCGCAGCGACGGCGGTCTGCGCTACGGGCGGCCCGCTACGTATTCACGCCCGGCGGCGCGGGAGGATGCGAGACACGGCGCGCATTGCTGTCTGGTCGGCCTCGCCTTTAACCAGCCAGGAGAGCGCAAAGGCCACGATGGCGAACGCTTCCGGAAGGAAGATCGGCTGTCCCTCGATTCCCGCGCAAAGAGCCCAGAGCAGCGACATGATTATGACGACGCCGCAGGCGAGGTACAGGTAATTCCGCCGGCGCTTTTCGGGCGGCCGATCGCGAACGGAAAATTCCGACTTCTGAAACAGCCAGAGCGAAAAGACAGCGAAGCAAACGAACAGGGAAGACGCCGAGATGTAGTGGACCGCTGCCATCCAGCTTCTCCACCAGGGAATCAGCAACGGTTCCACTGGAGGGCCGGTTGGAAACGCCACCACGCCCAGCGCCGCAAAGCCGCCGATAATTCCGACGACGCGATCCGCGATAACGTTTTCGTATCCCGGATAAGTGAACAGGAAAAGCGACAGGGCAAAAATCACTCCCACGAAAACCGAGACTGAGCCCGTGTAGTAATACGCGCTGACGGATCCAAGGAAAGCCCACTGCTTTAACTCGGGCAGGGGACGAACGCCCGCCAGCACGTACACCACCAGCGGCAGACACAAACCCAGAATCCCGATCAATTGCCGGTGCGCTTTTTGCGACAGGTTGCGCGGCGCGTTCTTCATGAGTTCCTCCTGCACGTCCAGCCGGAATCGAATTGCCCCAAAGGCGCGATAAGAGTTGTCTCTGATTCGTCTTGCGTGTCGGAATTGTACTCCCGCTGAAACGCGTTGTCTCGGCTTATTGCCCGAAGTGGGATTTTAGCGGACGGCGATGTCTATATAGCCTAGATAACTCCTTATATGTGTTAACGTTATATGGCTTGACAAATGGCGAACAAAAAGCGAAACTAGGAGCCCGATTGCAGGAGGTCCCATGCCCCCGTCAATATCAAATCTCACGTCGTGTAGAACAATAGATTTAACACCATCCTCTATATCTAAAGTTCCGTTGGTCGGCATTGCGCGGCTCGCAGCAGCAAGTCCCAAGTCTCGTGAGCGCGCCGGCGTTGAATATTTTGAGTTGCCCGTACGTTCCGCGCTCAATCGCGAATCGAGTGGCCGCATGCCTTTTGCGTGGACGCTCAATCCTTATCGCGGCTGTGAATTCGGCTGCAAGTATTGTTATGCGCGCTACACGCACGAATTCATGGAACTGCGCGACGGTTTGGATTTCGAGCGCAAGATTTACGCCAAAGTTTCCGCGCCGGATTTGCTTCGCCACGAACTTGCGCAGTGCAAAGATCGCGGCCTGCCTATCGCGCTCGGCACCGCGACCGATCCTTATCAGCCGGCGGAAAATCGCTACCGCATCACGCGCCGCTTGCTTGAAGCGATTGCGCGCTTCGACGGCCTCGATTTTTCCATCACCACCAAAGGCACGCTGATCCTGCGCGATCTCGATTTGCTCGCAGAAATTTCGCGCCGCAACCGCTTCCACGCGCACATCACCGTCACCACCACCGATGAGCGCCTGGCGCGATTGCTCGAACCCGAGGCGCCGCCGCCTGCAAAGCGGCTTGAAGTGATTCGCGAACTCTCGCACCACGGACTTTGCGCCGGAGTGAATGCGGCGCCCATTCTGCCCGGCCTCACCGATTCGCCTGCGCAACTCGATGCGCTTTGCCGCGCCGCTGCGGAACACGGGGCGCAGTTCCTGCTCGCCGTCGTACTTTATCTGCGACCCAGCGCGAAGGCGCAATTCATGCCGTTTCTTGAAAAGGAATTTCCGCAGCTCGCGCGCCGCTATCGAAAGCTCTTCCGCCGCTCAGCCTATCTGCCCGAGGATTACAAGGAGCAGGTGCAGGCACTCGTCACGCGCCTCCGCAACCGCTACGGCCTCCCCGGCCGCCGCGAAGAACCGGCCATCGTAAAGCGTTACGAGCAGTTGGCGCTGTGTTTATAAAAGCGCCGATTAACGGCAGAGTTGCTGCAGCAGCGATTCCCGGCGGCGGTCAGCGATCGCGGAGCAGGCGGTGAGCACCCGGCGGTAAACAGCCAGTGCGATGATCGCCAGCACCAGAAAGACTGCTGAAGCCAGCCACATCATGCCAAACCAGCCCGTTACGACGATAATACCTGCGCAAAGGCCCAGAGTTACCGCCTCAACGGCAAGCGTGATAATCGCGGATATGCCGGAGACTTTTTGGCGGCGCATTGTGCCGAACTGCATCAAAGTCGGGAAATGCAGGGAAACCAGATTGGCTGCCGCAAAATTGACGGGCAAGGCAAAGAGCAGCGCCGCCAGAGACACGGCGGCGATTAAGGGATGGAATGTTCCTCCCACCAGCAACGTGACGGCGAAGACCGTCGCCGCTTCGAGCGCAAAGACCAGAGTGGAAAGCAGATTCTTGGCGAAAAGCACCTGGTGAAAACGGACGGGCGCGGCAAAAAGCATGGAAATGCCGGCGCCGTCGTAGCCGAGAGCGTTGTAAGCGGGGCGCATCAGCACCAGAAGGCAGTACGCAAGAGCAAGGGGAAGAAAGAAACGGCTGTGCGCGATGGAAAAGCCGTGGGGCCCGTGGGATTCACCGGACTGCAGGCTGAAGAGCAGCACCAGAAGCGGCGGAATCGCGAGCAGGAGATACTGTCCGGTGTTACGCAGCAAGTAACGCAGATCCTTTTCCAGCAGCGCCTGGACGGCAGGCGAGAGGCCGGGTATCTCCCAACCTTCCCACAGAGCGGGCCTGCGAGATCCGTCTTTCAAACGATCCCGCACTGCCGCGGCAGCAGCGGCACGCGGCGCTTCGCCCAGGTTTTCGCCGCGGAACTGGGCGCGCAATCGGATGGCAAGCGCCCAGGCCAAAGCCAATCCGAGCCCCGCCAGGCCGCCAAGCGAAACCAGGCCTTGAAGGCCGCCGCCAGGCCGCGCGCCTTCAATTACCTTGGCCGCCATGCCCGGCGGGAGCAGGGCTTCCACCGGGGCAATGTGGCGGATGATTGAAGACGCCTGGCTGCCCCAGCGCCGTCCGATGGGCCCGATGAATTGGATGCTGATGATCAGGGTGAAGAAGACAACGCCCAGAATTTCCCTCGTGCGCCGCTGGGACAGCCACCGGTCAAGCCACGCAAAGACGGCCCGGTTCAGAAGCAGATTGACACCCGCAAAGGCGCTCAATCCGGCCACCGCCCACGGCAGGGCAGAGGGCGAAGCAAAGCCGATGCCGGCAAGAATCATGCCCAGCCAGTAAAGCCCGGCGATAGCGACGGGGTCGAGCAGGCCATAACTCAGCGTTTGCAGGACGAAAGCAGGGTAGGAAACCGGGAAGCGAAGCAGAATGCCCAGATCAGCCTGGGCGCCAAACCCGGTTACGAAAATCGGAAGTAGTTGCCAGACGGAAAAGACAGCCCAGAACTCGACGCCAAGAATAAAAAACTTCGATTCATGGAGAGCCGCCCAGGCACCCAGCCCCATCAGAAGTCCTACGGCAAAAACGCCCCCGCCTATCGTAAGGCCGGAAGCCAGGCCGGCAAGAAGGTCGACCTTCCCCCGCCGCGTCCGCAGCGAATTTACGAAAATCCGCCACCGCAAGCCGGCAATCAACCGAAGCTGGACTGCCACGGTGTTTTGCAACGTCACTCCAGCCAGGAGAGTTCGGCAGGCGCCTGGCGCTCGCCGCCGACGATGTCGAGAAAAATCTCTTCAAGGCTCAAGGTCCGGCCCGATTCGTGGCGCGCCTCCACTCCGGAGCGCAGTTGCTGAATCGAACCCTGGGCCACGAGTTCGCCGCGATGGATGATGCCCACGTGGCTGCAAAGCCGTTCGACGATTTCCAGCACGTGGGAAGTGAGAAAGACGGTGGCGCCGCGCGCGATCATTCGGTTCAGCATGGATTTCAGCGCAACGGCTGCGATGGCATCGACGCCCTCGAAGGGCTCATCGAGAAACAGCACCCTAGGCGCGTGAATCACCGCCGCCGCCATCGCCAGCTTCTTTTTCATCCCGTGTGAGTAATCTACGATCAGAGTCTTCGGGCGGTCGGACAACGACATGAATTCCAGTAGTTCCCGCGCGCGCTCTACTGCGGTAGCGCGGTCAAGGCCGTACATTCTTCCCGCAAAGGTGAGGTACTCGGGCCCCGTCAGGCGGTCGAACAGGGCCATGCCCTCAGGGACTACGCCGATCTGGCGTTTGACCTCGATGGGATTGGCGGCGAGGTCGAGTCCGACCACACGAATGCGCCCCGCCGAAGGTTCAAGGAGGCCGGTGAGCATTTTGATGGTGGTCGATTTTCCCGCGCCGTTCGGTCCGAGGAAGCCATAGAATTGTCCCGCTTCAACCTGAAGGTTGACATCGTGGACGGCCAGAAGCTCGCCGAACCGGCGCGTCAGAGACTCGGTCTCAATGGCAAGGCTGCTCATAGCGAGACACTGAAGTTACCATAAAGTTCGGCTGCCGGCAGCGGCTTTGCGCTTGATGGGGGAATTGGGAAAGCTGCAGACCCAGAGGCGGCCGTTGGGCCGGACAAGCTTCCACGCCGGATGGAAGAGAACGAAAACTACGGCAGCCGCACCGGCGCATAAAAACCGGCGAGAACCCTTTTGCCGGCGGCGGGATTGGGTGTATGGTGGGGCGGTCACAGGTTGCCGGAAGCCGAGTTCTCCGGCTCATCTTAAAGCAAAGCGAGGTGCACGATGGCGCTGGTCGAATTGCGCCCGCTGAGCACGGGCGAGTTGCTTGACAAGGCATTCAGCCTTTACCGGAAACATTTCCTGTTGTTCGTGGGGATCATGGCGGTTCCCGCGCTTCTTCCCTTCCTGCTAAATGTCCTAAGAGAATCTCTGAGGGCAGGCGGCTTTCCTCTGACGCCGGTCGAATCGGCGCTAGTCATAGTTTCCGCCATGGTCGTCAGCCTGGCGTATCTGATCGCTTACGCGATGGCGCTGGCGGCGACGGTTTTTGCCGTCTCGGACGTTTATCTGGGGCGACCGGCGTCGATCAGAAAGTCGTTCGCCCAGGTGCGCGGGAAATCGGGGCGAGTGTTCTGGATGTTCTTTCTCCTTTCGCTGGCGATGGGCGTCGGGTTTCTGCTGCTCATCGTTCCCGGCGTTCTGGTTGCCGTCTGGTATTCGGTGGCGATTCCGGTGGCAGTCATTGAAAACGTGACACCCGGGCCGGCCTTTGACCGAAGTGCGAAGCTCACGAAGGGAAGGCGCGGCAGCATCTTCCTCATCTTCCTTCTTTTCTTCATCCTCAGCTATGGAGCTGCGCTGTTGTTCACTCTGCCCGCCGCGATTCTTTCTGCCATGTGGCCCGGCGTGATCTCCGGTGTAATTTCAGGCCTGGCCAGCTTCGTCTCCAGCGTGCTGGTGGGTCCGCTTCTGACCATCGCGCTTTCCCTGGAATACTACGACCTGCGCGTGCGAAAAGAAGGTTTCGATCTGCAGTTGATGCTTTCCGCGATCGAGCCCGGCTTCTCCGCCGCTCCGCCCAGCGCCTCGCTGGGCGACGGAGTCAGCCAGGAGACGTAAGCGGTCGAGGCAGGAGCCCGAAGAGCGCATTTAAAGGTTTGAATTACTTGGGCGCGAGAATCGCGTCCAGGTAATCCGGCGTTCCTTCTACGCGCTCAAGAACGGGATAGCGCAACCCGCCGTGATAATCGATTTTCACAGTGTGGTAGCGCTTGTTCTGCTTGACCAGCAGTTCGATGGCCGCCGTATTCTTTTCCACCGCCAGAATTGCGTCGCGCAAAACCTCCGTACTGAACGATTTGTTATTCACAGCTGCGATGCTCATGTCGGAAGTCATGCCCGCCTTGAAAGCAGGGCTACCCCGAATAACGCTTCCCAGTTCACCCTTGCCGTCGACGGTGAACCCCAGCGAAGTGTCAAAGTTCTCGATCCCGCGGTAGTTTTTGGTGCCCTTCATCCATTTGGGTTCGGTGTCCGTAAAAGCCAGGCGATAGCCGCCGCGGGTGATGCCTTCTTCCGGCGTCTGGGGCGCGAGCCGGTAAATGCGCTTGCGCAGGAAATCCTTCCAGTCATAAGGCTCGACCTTATTCAGCGCCGCCACGATGTCGTCGAAATCGTAAGTGCGGGTCACATAGCTGCCGTTGTCGATTCCGTAGAACTCGCGGGCGAAATCGTCCAGCGACTTCTTGCCGTTGCTCATTTCGCGGATTCGCGTGTCGGCGTCGAGCCAGATGAGCAGCCCTTCGAGGTAGTAATCTTCGTCACGCTGCCAGGATTGCCAGGGTACGGGACGCCGCTGAGAAATAGTGGGCTGATTGGTGGTGTCAACGAGCGGGCGCCAGGTGCGGCCCGCTTCGGATTCGATGGTGACGTAGCGGGCGATGGTATCCCGCACCTCTTCTGGCGGCGCAAATCCGGCCCGCGCTGAGAGAACCTGGCCGTAGTATTGAGTCAGACCTTCATAGACCCAAAGCAGATCGTCACGCTTGGGAACATTAAAGTTGGGCGTCCACAGATCGTCGGGCCGGCGGAACTTGCCGTTCCAGGAATGCGTGGACTCGTGCGACAGCAAATCGAGGTCAAAGGGGTATTTGCCCCAGTCGGTAAAATAATGCGCCTTGGCGCCATCCTCGCTCGACTGGTGATGCTCCAGCCCGATGCCGCCGATGACGTCACTGACGGTCAGCAGGAAATCGTAATGAGCGTAATGGTGCGAATGGAAAAGTTTCTGCTCCTGCACCACAAGATTGCGGTGTATCTGGATTTCCTTGGGAGTGATGTCCAGATCCTTGGGTTCGTCGGCAAAAGCGTCGAGATAGACCTTGTTGTCCGGACCGGAGGAAAGATTGATACGCTTGAAGTTGACGCCGGCGTAGAGCGGCGAATCCACAAGAGTGTTCAGCGGAGTTTCCTTGAACCTGGCCACGTTGTCTTCATCGGAAGCGACTTCCAGCGCCGAAGCAAAATGCCAGCCGCCGGGCAGATGAATGGCGGGCGAGTATCGAATGTCACGCGCGAAATAGCCCGCAGGATAGAGCGCCACGGTGTTCCATTCGAGATTCAGAATGTTGGATGAAAACGAAATGCGGCCCTGGCTGGACTTGATCGGCGCGAGGTAATCGTACTTTACGTCGAGCGAACTCACGCCCGAAGGCACGTGAATGTGGAAAGCGAATACGTCCACCTGGTCGCGCACCCAGGGAATTCTTTTGCCGTTTGCGGTGATTTCCAGCGCGGTAAAGCGGGAAATGGGTCCAGTCGGAGAGTGATCGCCGGGAATCCACGCGGGATAGAGCAAGGTCAGTTCGCCGGGCTGGACGGGAATGGTTTCCTGCGCGGCGAGCACTCGATGTGCCACGTCCCGCGCATCAACCATGAGGCTGATGGTGCCCGGAAACGGGATGTCTGCTGGAGCCTTGATGGCGGGCGGCTCCGGGACGGGTTGCGGGCCGGCTGATGCTTGTGATTGGGCCCGCGGGACGAACCCAAAGATCAAAAAAGCAAGGCAGAGCGCCTTGCCCGCTTTCGAAAAAATTCCACTCATGTTGGTTCGGCATTCGAGCAACTGATTCAGCATGATGAAGATAACCTCCTTTGAAAACATGGATTGCGTCATCGTACGCGACGGAGACTCTCATGTGCAACCGCTGGCCGACAGCGCGCGACGGCTCAGCACGGTTTGCAGCGCGCTGATTCGGGGATCCTTTGTGGTGTGTTTCCGCAGGATGCCATCGTTTGTGTGTACGTGACTTTCGTCACAATGAGCGTTTCACGGATTAAAACCTTCCCGCGGATTCTTACATCTAATAAAGCAGGTGCGAAATGGAAGGGTCGGGGGAGGGAGCACCTGGAAAGTGAGGTGAGTCCATGAAAATGGAAACTTTTGGACAAGCGACCCTCCTGAGGAGAATTTTGACAGGCGGCATCAGTTTTCTGGTTTCGCTGTTCTTACTGATGGCGCCGAGCATGGCGAGGGCGGATGTCAATTCGGGAAACACTGCAATTGAAGCCGGGGTGACGGGCCGTCTTTACCATGCAGGAGTTTACAAGCACGGCACGGTGAAGGTTTCGGTGGAAAGCGGCGTGGCCACGCTGACCGGCACAGTAGATAGTTACGGTGAAGCCCAGCGCGCTGCGCGCGAAGCCAGCCGCCAGCCGGGCGTTCAAAAAGTGGTCAACCGAATCCAGGTGAACACCGCCGGCGTGACTTCGCAGCAGCTTCTTGCCAAAGCTCGCCACGATGTGCTGGTGTATCCGTTCTACACGATTTTTGACCACATCAGCCTGCGCGCCGAAGGGAATCGCCTGACGATTGAGGGGCAGGTGACGCAACCCTACAAGAAAGCCGACCTGGGCCACATCCTGGCCGGAATTCGCGGCGTGGCGCACCTCCGGAACAATCTTGAAGTTCTGCCTCCCTCACAGATGGACGACCATATTCGTGAGGAGATTGCGGAAAGAATTTACGGGGATCCATTGTTTGTGAATTACGCCAATCAGGTGAACCCGCCCATCCACATTATCGTCAATCGAGGAGACGTGACGCTGTATGGTGCGGTGGGAACAAATCTGGAGCGCGCAAAGGCAGGAATCGACGCACGCCTCTCCACGCTCTTCCTCGGATTCAAGAACAAGCTTCGAGTTGTATCGTAAGCATCCCTCCTTGGCAGCCCGCGGCGGGTTCTACCCGCCCGCCGCGGGACCCCGCCTTTTCTGCAATTCAAAGCAGTTCGAGGCATTTTCTGCGTGTTAGGGAGGATCCGCCGCCTTCGCAATCATATTGCGGAGAGGATTTTGCGCTGCTATTGAATCGTGGCAAGAATGTTATTCTCGTCGATTTCAACTTTTGCAGGCTTTTCGCGTAAGACGAAACGGAAGGTGCCGCTGCTGCTGTCCATACGAACCGGAGCAAGCCGCGTCACCCGTCCGCCGCTTCCGACAGCGATCATCGGGACGAGCATTTCAAAATCCTGCGAGACCCCGGACTGCGTGATTGAGCCCGTGGCGACGTATTCTCCGGAAGCGAGCCGGCTGATTCTCTGCTTCAAAGTGTACGTGGGCACGCCGGTCGAATGAACCCATTCGTTGAAGAACCAGTTGAGTGTGTGGTCCTGATCCAAATCGTCCTGGGGCGTCATGTATCGGGCGGCGAAACGCGCAAAGTCCTGCGTCGACGGCGACCGGCCGCGATAGTCGGCGACAAAGTCGTGCAGGAAGCGGAAAAACTTCGCGTCGGAGCCCGTGGAGGGATCCGTCAGAATCATGCGTAGCATTTGCAGAACCCAGCAGGATTTCTTGTAAACGATATCGTCGTAGTCCTGCGTATCGGCGGAAGTCGAGAGCCGCCAACCCAGCCAGATGGGCCCGGCGGATTCCACGGTCTTGCCGTTTTTTCCTGTCGCGAGAAGTTCCTTCTTGTATGCCTGAAGGATATTCTGCATAGTGTTTTCGCCGCCCTCTTCCTGGGCCATGAACAGTGCGGAGGCGAAAGTCGCCATGCCTTCGGAAAGCCAGATGTCGTGGTAGGACTTCCATCCAACCTCATTGCCCCACCATTGATGCGCAATCTCATGAGCGACCACGCCGCTGGCAAAGAGTTGCCCCGACTCGCTTTTGATGCCCAGTTCGGAGCGTTCGGCCTTGGGAAGAAAGGAAATCGTCGGCAGATAGACGAGCCCCGGCCAGCCCTGCCCCAAATCGCCCGGGATTTCCGCGATGGCGAGATGCGAATAGGGAAGCGGACCGAAGAGCTGATCGAAATATTCAACCGCGCCCGCCGCCCGCGCGCTGACCAGATCGAGCAGCGCCGCAGGATCGAGCTTGGGCGCGGCGGAAGGCGAGGCGGAGTCCTTCGGACTTTTTGCGGGTTGCTTCTTCGCCTGATGGTTGTGCAGTAACGCTTCCTCGTAGCGCTGCTGGAGCGAAGCTTCGACAGCGCCTGTGGCATAGACTTCGATTTTGGTCGCTCCCGCCTGACGAGTGCGGGAGTCATAAACACCGAGGTTGAATCCGGCCACCGGGAACTGGCCGTCGGAGACCCATCGGCTGTGCTTCCATCCCTGTGAACTCGATGCTTCAACCCGGTTGCCCGTGGCGACCAGCGTGAGGCTATCGGGAAACTGAAAGGTCAGGTCAAAGCTTGCCCACTGGTCGGGTAGGTTCGGGTACCAACTTCCGTGTGACCCCACGAAAAAGACGCCGTTGCCTAGATCGGCAATCACGTGACCGGAGTAATTGATCTGGAGCTGATAGGACGCACCTGCGGGCTCGACAGCAGGCAGGAGCACATCCAGCCAGTCCTCGGGTTCCAGCCAGCGATAAACCTGAGGTCCGGCCGGCTGCTGAAGAAAATTCAACGGCTTCCCGGCTGCGTCGCGGACTCCTGTAACGCGAAGGCCAGCCGAAATCTCAAACTTAAGGATGCGGTCGGCGGACGACTGGGAGCGGAGGTTCACCACCGTTTGACCCTCCAGGCTGTCGTCCGAATTGATTTTGGTGTTGATTTTGTAACTCAAAGCGCGCGCCGGCTCCGTTTGTACTTTCGCGGCCTGGCGCCTTTCCGCGGCGCGGCTCGCAAACGAGCACCAGATGTCGAGAGGTGCGCCGGCGCCCTGCTGCGATGGGCCGGCGACGACGATTGGCTCCTCGAGCCGCTCGTCGTCCTCCACGTCGAAGGTGCCGAGGTGAAGGCCCTCAATCCTTGCGTCGAAGTAAGGCAGATCGCGCCGCCCAATCAGATCCTCCAAAATTCGCAGTGCATCCCTGCTCGCGAGCTTGAGCACGACCGGGTTCCAGCGGTCGAAAAAGCCGTTGGGCTGCTCCGGATCATCGGGATCAGGCTTTTCGGACTCGGCGAGAAGCTCCTGTCCGATTTTGTCCGAAAAGCGCATCAGGACGGAGTGAAATTGCTCCTCCAGAATCGGCGAGCCGGTGAAGCGCAGCAGGCTCGATTTTTCCGCCACGTCGGGAGGCATCAAAAGGATTTCGCCCTCGCCTTCAAAAACGGCGCCGGTGATTTCGCCGTCAACCTTCTTGTAGAAGCCGATAAAGCCGCGGTGGAAGTAAAGATGAATGCGGTCGCGCGTGATTTGCTTTCCACGCAGGTCGTAGATTTGAGACGGGTCGAGCGAAACCTGGTTGAGCTCGTTGAGCACGACCGTGGCGGGGTCGGCGGCCGGCGTGGGCTGCGCAGCGCGCGCGCCTCCGCCCGTCAGAATTGCGAGAGTCGCAAGAAGAACCATTCGCAGTGTCATGCCGCACACCTGGGGGGAAAGGATGCTTCGCCGCATAGCCGCTCCTGAATCGCTTGCGCCTGTTTCTACTTTATCCCGCTGCCGGCCGGTGTCAACAATCTCGACGCGCTTCCGCCCTCGTTGTATGATGCCAACGGGTATGCAAGCAAGTGCGAAGGGCAGGCGCTGGAAGGCGTTGCGGGCGGTTCTGATGGCCCTGTGCGTGTGCGGCTGCGCCTCCAGTCTGCGCGCCGACGTCATCCACCTGAAAAACGGCCAAACAATTCAGGGCCGCGTCTTGCGGGAAGATTCTCAGAGCGTTTATTACGACAGCAACGGCAATGAAATCGCGATTCCCCGTGATCTGGTTGAGCGCATTGACAAATCCTCTGCGGAGGCGGATTCGGCTCAAGGCAGCGACGTTCCTTCGCCTTCGCGCACGCGTTCTTTGCCGCTTCCTCCGCCCGTCCAGGAGGCCATCCCGAAGGATTCTAAGGTGGTCAAGGAGGGTGCGATTAACGACCAATATCTTTCCCGGCTCGACGAGGCCGAAATTGAAAATCCCACCATTGACAATCAGGACCGCCTGGCCCAGGCCTACCAGCAGGCCGGCGTGTTCCTGACCCAGCAGGGGCAGCCTGAGGCGGCCATCCAGCAATACCGGCATGCCCTGAGCCTGCTTCCCAACGATCTGGCCCTGACTTTGGCCCTCGGTTTTTCACTGATCAAGCAGAATCATTTCTGGCAGGCCGTTGAAGTGCTGGCTCCTGCGCAGGATCAGCACCCGCACTCGCCCAATATTCCGTTGCTGCTCGGGTCCGCTTATTACGGCATGGAAGATCTGGCTCAGGCCATCGCGGAATGGAAGAGAGCGCTCGCGATTCACGAGGACCCCCGGGTGCGCGCCGCGCTGGAACGCGCTGAAAAAGAAGACGCCGTCGCAGGCGCTTATCAGGAACTCCGCAGCCAGCACTTTATTCTTCGGTACGGCGACAGCGAGCCACGCGACTTTGTGAACGGCGTCATCGAGACGCTCGAGAACTCTTTCCTCAAGATCGAAAACGATCTCGACTATTATCCGCAGGAACCGATTGTGGTTTTGCTCTATCCAAACCGGGCCTTTCGAGATATCACGCGCACGCCCGGCTGGGTGGGCGCCATCAACGATGGGAAGATTCGAATTCCCGTCTCCGGCCTTACATCGGTAACGCCCGATTTTGCGCGCATCCTGCGCCACGAATTGACGCATTCGTTTGTCTATCAGATCACGATGGGGCGCTGCCCCGTGTGGTTCAATGAAGGCTTGGCGCAGCTCGAAGAAGGCTCGACCACGGACTCGATGGGCAGCCGGCTAAGTCGGGATTTTGCTTCACTGCCTTCCTATTCCCAGCTTGAAGGCAGTTTTATGACTCTGCCGCCGGACATGGTGGACATGGTCTACGCCAAATCGCTGGCCGCGCTCGAATACCTGCGCGATACGTACGGCATGAGCGAAATCCGCCTACTGCTCAAGCGCATGGCGGCGCACCCGGACTTTGAATCGCAACTCCAGGATGAACTGCATATCAGCTACGCGCAATTCGACCAGGCCGTCGCTTCTTACGTTTCTAAAAAGTACGGAAAGTGAGCAGGAAGGAGCAGCATCCCAGGACGGCCATAAGCAGAAGAGCCGGACTGCTTAAGCCTGCGGCCGGCCGAACCATCGCTCGATGCGGCTGGATTTAAAGTGGACTTTGTTGGCGACGAGCGCTTCGGATGGCTCCTGGAAGCTGGCAACCTGTTTGGGGCCGCTGAAAGTGTCTACTTCAATGCGTCCGACCTGGCCGCGGCCGAACTCCACATAACAAGCGCCTGCGCCTTTGTAGGCTTCAGGCTCCCGTCCTCCGCGAAGCTTGGCGACGATTTCCTCCGCGACCACGCGCCCTGCAGCCTCCGCGAAAACGCCCGCCTTTGGTGTGCCCACGCCGTTCACATCGCCAACGGCATAAACGCAGGGAAAACTGGTTTCCAGAGTCTTTTTGTTCACCGGAACCCAGGCATATGGATTGGCGGTCAGGCCGGATTCGACGACGACCTGAGGCACGCGATGCACCGGGACACCCAGCAGCAAATCGCAGGACAATTCGCTTCCGTTGGTCAGCGTGGCCGTTTTGCGGCCCGGATCGAACGACTGAATGCGGCAATCCTTCACGTAACGGATGCCACGCTCCGCGTAGGCGCTCAAAATCGCCTGTGAAGTTTCGGGCGAAGGAGGAATGGGCGTGCCGAACGGCACCACGACTGAAATTTCAGTGGCCCTGCGGCAGCCGCGCGCCGTCAGATAATCGTGGAGCAGAAGGGCCGTCTCATTGGGAGCGGGAGGGCATTTGAAGGTCGGTCCGCAGACACCAATGATCGCATGGCCGCGCTCGAATTTGGGCAGGACGTTGCGCAGCCCGAAAGCCGCCGGAACAGAATAGAACTCGTGGCCGCCTTCCAGAAGCCCCGGCGTGGCTTCCGGCTCGAGGTCGGCGCCGAGCGCCACCACCAGGAAATCCGCTTCAAACTTTCCTGCGTCCGTCTCGACGCGCTTGGCCGCCGGATCGATGGACCGCACCGTGGTCTGAACGAACCGAATGCCGGGCTTCGCGATGTCGCGGTAGTAACAGCGCACGTCGGCCGGCATTTGCCGGCCGAACATTACGTCGAGTTTCGAAAAGCCGATGACAAAGGAATCGCTTTTGTCGATGAGGAGGACATCAATCTCATCGCCAAAAGCACCGGAAAGATTCGTCGCCAGCTCCAGACCTCCGAAGCCGGCTCCGAGCACAACCACTCGCGAGCGCGCGGGCATTTCCGAAGGACTCCTTCTTGAATCGATTCCCTTACTTGGCTTGGGAAACGATCCGAAGGTAGGGTCGGGGAGACTTCCAACCGCCGGGATATTTCTGCTTCGCTTCTTCCTCGGACACCGAAGGCAGAATGATGACGTCGCCTCCCGGCTTCCAATTCACCGGAGTCGCGACTTTCTGGCTGGCGGTGAGTTGCATGGAATCGATCACCCGCAGGAGTTCATCGAAGTTGCGGCCGGTGCTCATGGGATAGCTGAGCGTCAGCTTTATTTTCTTGTCCGGACCGACGATGAACACGGTGCGCACGGTCTGATTGTTGACTGCCGTCCGGCCTTCGCAGGTTTCGCCGGCTTCTGCGGGCAGCATGTCGAAGAGCTTCGCGATCTTGAGCTCGGGGTCCCCGATCATGGGGTAGGTCACCTTATGACCTTGAGTTTCCTCGATATCTTTTTCCCATTTCTTGTGACTTTCCACCGGGTCCACGCTGAGCCCGATGATCTTAACGTTGCGCTTGGCGAATTCGGGCTGGAGCCCGGCCATGTAGCCGAGTTCGGTGGTGCAGACTGGCGTGAAGTCTTTGGGATGAGAGAACAAGATGGCCCACCCATTGCCCATCCATTCATGAAATTTAATCGGACCCTGTGTGGTGTCGGCCGTAAAGTCCGGCGCCGTGTCATTGATGCGTAAAGACATCTTTCCTCCTGAAAGTTTCTGCTTAAAATTTCCCTTCAACCGTGGATGCCAACCATTCTAGCATCTCTCGATGCCTCAGGCGAGAGCGTCTTTGGCTGTCCGTATTTCCATTCACCTCGGGCAGTGCCTGAAAAAAGCGTCAATTGTTGGATGCGCGATTTCGCGGCAGGATTCAAGCGCTGAGAATTACGTTCCTAAATTGCCGCCAGCAGTCCGGCCAGGAGCGCGGCGCGGCGGGGAAGTTCGGCGATCACGACGTGCTCGTGCCGTGCGTGCGCGCCGTCGCCCACGGCTCCCAGACCGTCCAGCGTGTGAATACCCATCGCTGCGGCGAAATTGCCGTCCGAGCCACCGCCCGTTACTGCGCCTTCCACTTTCATCCCCATGCCGAGGGCGACAATTCTTGCGCGTGCAAAGAGCGCGGCCGACATCCTCGTCTCAAATGGCGGTCGGTTGATTCCGCCGCGAACCTCGATTCGCGCTTCGGGATTGAACGCCCGCAGGCCGCGGAATTTGCGCTCGATTCTTTCGCTGTCGCGAAGCTCGGGAATGCGCACATCCACTCGGGCACGCGCCTGCTCCGGCACGACGTTCGACCGCGTTCCGCCATCGATGACTCCGGCGTTGACCGTCAAACCGCGGCGAGGCTCGGCGAAGCTCTCGATGCGAAGAAGCTGCCGCGCAAGTTCCGAGACCGCATTGACGCCGTTTTCGGGCGCGGCGCCGGCATGGGCGGAGCGGCCGTGAACGATGACTTCAAATTCGCCCACGCCTTTGCGACCCGTCTTGAGCGCCGTGCCGGCCGCGGGCTCGAGAACCAGCACCGCTCGGGCGCGCTTCGCCTCGCGCTCGATTTCCTTGCGAAAGGCGCCGCTTCCCACCTCCTCGTCCGGCGTCAGGAAGATTCGAACCGCGCCCGAGGGTCGTGCGCCTTGCGCTCGCAGGGCCCGAATGGCCCAAAGTCCGCAAACGATTCCGGCTTTCATGTCCATGGTGCCGGGGCCGTAGGCTTTTCCGCCGCGAATCCTGAAAGGCATCGTCGCCAGTGTTCCCTTTTCCCAAACCGTGTCGTGATGGCCCAGCAGAAGGATCGGTTTGCCGCCGCGCCCGCCCCAGAATTCGGCCACCACGGCCGCTCCAGCTTTCTGGTGAGGCAGAAGGCGAACCGCGGCGCCGTTCCTCCTGAATTCGCGGGCGAAGAAACGGGCGATCCTGTCAATCGCGGTCTTCGAACCGCTCGGTGATTCAATTTCAACCGCAGCTTTGAGGCATTTCAGAATCAGGGGAAGTTCGCCGCGGCAAAATGCAAAGGCCTTTCGGATCTCCAAGGAATTCTCCTTGTGCGCGTGGAACGGAATGGACCAAAGCGCGCGGGGAATTTGTTCTGGCCACTGCTGACGTTTCATTCTATCCTAACCTTTAGCCGCTTTTGGCTGGTCTTGGAAATTTCGGAGATGATTCTGTGTCCCAGGTATCGCTCGCTTTACTCATCCACGCGCATCAGCCCGTCGGAAATTTCGACCATGTGATAGAAGAATCGTGTGCAAAATCCTACGCGCCTTTCCTCAACCTGCTCTTGGAACACTCCAGCGTGCGCGTCAGCCTGCACTTTTCCGGCTGCCTGCTGGAATGGATTGAGCAGCACCATCCCGAGGTGACCGACCGGCTTCGCCTTCTTGCCGGACGCGGACAGATTGAACTGGTAGGAGGAGGATATTACGAACCCATTTTCCCTGCCATTCCCGACCGCGACAAGATCGTCCAGATTCAGAAACTGTCCCAATATTTGCACACGACGGTCGGCCATGCGCCGCGCGGCGCGTGGGTGACGGAACGAGTCTGGGAACCCGGACTGGCGCGGCCGCTCGCCCAAGCCGGCGTCGAATACACAATGCTCGATGACTCGCACTTTCTCGCCGCCGGGCTCGAGCCGCAGGAGCTTCACGGAACCTACATCACCGAAGAGGTGGGTTACGCGCTTCGTCTGGTGCCCAGCCTGAAAGCGCTTCGCTATACAATTCCTTTTCGCGAGCCGGAAGAAACAATCGGCATTCTCCGCCAGGCAAGCGGACCGCCTCATTCACTGGTGGCCGTGGGAGACGATTATGAAAAATTCGGCGGCTGGCCCGGCACCTATGAGCATTGCTACCAGAACGGCTGGCTGGAGCGATTCTTCCGCGCGCTGGAAGCGGAATCCTCGTGGCTCGAAACCACAACGCTTTCCGCTTATCTTGATTCCCATCTCCCGCTCGGCCGGATCTATCTTCCCGCCACCTCCTACGACGAGATGGCGGAATGGTCGCTGCCGCCCAGAGCAGCGCGCGAGTTCCAGTCGTGCATCGAGCAGAGCCGCGGCCTGCCTTCGAGCGAACGCTTTCTGGCGTTCCTCCGCGGCGGATTGTGGCGGAATTTTTTTGCCAAGTACGCCGAGTCCAATCAACTGCACAAACTGATGCTCGATATCAGCGACCGCCTGGACAAAGCGGCGAACGATTCAGGACGCCAATCGAAGGCCCGCGAGGCCGCGGGCGAGGCTCAGGATCATCTGCTGGCCGGGCAGTGTAATGATTCCTACTGGCACGGAATCTTCGGCGGCCTTTACTCACCGCATCTTCGTTACGGAGTGCTGCACAATTTAATCGAGGCGGAATCCATCCTCGACAAAGCAGTTTCCGGCGGCAAACGGGCTTCGGGCCGCGTCGAAGTCAGGGACTTTGATGTTGACGGCCGTGACGAGATTCTGATCGGCCATCCTCAATTTGGAATGGTCATTAATCCGGCGGATGGGGCGACTGCCTCAAGCCTTCGCTTCAAGCCCGCAGGCGCTGAACTGATCAACTCGCTCATGCGACGGCCCGAGGCCTATCACGATCTGGTCCGAAAAGCAGCGGAGGGCGGGAAGGCGCCGCACGAAGGTCCTGCCTCGATTCACGAAATGCTGGTGAGCAAAGGGACCCATCTCGAAGCGTTGCTCAAGTACGACCGTTACCGGCGTCACTGCTTCCGCGCCTTTCTTTTTCCGGCAGGAAAGCAATGGGAGGATTTTGCAAACCTGAGCCTTCAGGAATCGGGCGAGTTGGCCGGGGACGAGTGGGAAATTACCGGCGGCGAACCGCGAGTGGAGGAAATCCGCCTGAAGCGGCGCACCATGGCGGGCGAAGGCGATGCGGCCTGCGAGATCGAGGCCATAAAGAGCCTGCGCAACAAAGCCGTCCGTGGCAAGTGGGATGTTGCCTGCGGCGCATCGCTCGCGAGCCCGCCGGGCTGCCCGCAGGACCTGGCTTTCGGCATGGAAATGGTTTTTAATCTTCTCGCGCCAAACGCTCCTGACCGGTACTTTTCCGCAGCCGGCGAGCGCCACACACTTGATTTTGGAGGCGAACTTGAAGGCGAAAAGCTCAAGCTGACCGACGGATGGCAAAAATTCAGCATCACGCTCATTCCGAGGCAGGCCTGCCGATGGTGGATCATGCCCATCGAAACGATCTCCCAGTCGGAAGCTGGTTTTGAGCGCGTCTATCAGGGTTCGGCGATTCTCGCCGTGTGGAAAATGCCGTCGCCGCCGTGGAAAAATTTCGAATGTTCGCTGGAGATGCGCGTCGCCGGTTTGTGAACCCGCTGTAAAACGAGTGAAGAATGGTTGCGGTGGGGCAAATCGTTTGATAAATTTCAATTCGTGATGCACGGGGAGATGCCTGATGGCTGTTAGCCAGGAATTGCTCGACATGCTGGTTTGTCCCGCCTGCAAGACGCCGGTCAAGCTCACGCCCGACGGGCAGGGCCTGAAGTGCGCCCAGTGCCGCCGCGTTTACCGCATCGAGGATGACATTCCCGTCATGCTCATCGATGAGGCCAGGATCGACCCGGAGTAAACGCGATTGGATTCGCCAGGGCCAGAGCGCTCGATTCTCCCGTCACTGCCCGAATCGGCTAGCGTTTTGATTCTCCGCCTTCGTTCCATCGGCGACATCGTTCTTCTCACGCCCGCCCTGAAAATGCTGAAGGAATGGCGGCCCGATCTTCGGGTTTCGGTGCTGGTGGAATCACGATTCCGGGAACTGCTGGCCGGAAATCCTGACGTGGATGAAGTGCTCGAAATTGAAAAGTCCTCCGGCATCAGGAACGCCGCAACCCGCTTGCGCTTGGCGCGCGCGATTCGGAAGCGCCGGCCTGTGCTCTGCCTGAACCTGCACGGCGGCCCGACCAGCACCCTCCTCACACAAACGAGCGGAGCCGCATGGAAAGCGGGCTTTGCGCATTTCCGGCGAAGTTCAATTTACAACCTGCTAATTCCGGATGCGCGAATGATTCTGAATCAGCCCGCCATTCACACGGCCGAGCATCAGGCTTCCGCGCTCTTCTGGCTGGGCATGCCACGGCGGGAAATTCCACGGGCTCGGATTGAAGTCAGTCCGGTTGACGCGGATTGGTGGAAGCAGCAGTTGGCGCAGATGGGGACTGCGGCCGACCGGCCTTACGCCATCGTCCACCCCACGGCGCTTTACGCCACCAAACAATGGTCGGCTCAGAATTTTGCGCGGCTCAGAGAGTTTCTGGAAAAGGATTGCGGAATTCAGCCGATTTTTTCCGCGGGGCCGGGAGAATCGTCTGTGCTCGATGAAGTGGAGAGATTCTCCGGCGGGAAAATCCGCCGCCTGGAGGGAATCGGTTTAGGTCGATTTGCAGCGGCGCTGGCGGGCGCGGAACTGTTCGTCGGCAATGACAGCGGACCGGCGCACATGGCTGCGGCGCTCGACCGGTCGCTGGTGGTCATTTTCGGCTCGTCGAGTTCTACGATCTGGGGACCGTGGCCAAAGCAGGACGCAAGCGGGCGCGCGCGTGTGGTCCAGAATATTTATGATTGCAATCCCTGCCCGGGTGATCGTTGCTACCGCTTTGAGCGTCCTGAGTGTATCCTGTCGGTTGCGTTTGAAGAGGTTCGCAAGGCCGTGGAAGCGGTGCTTGAGCGGCCGGCGGCACGAATGGTGGGCGGACTCGAACAATGAATAGAAATCAGGTGCGACTGGAACGCGTGATTCGCGCATTCCGACACAAAACGATCGGCGTGGTCGGTGACTTCATGCTGGACGAGGTTCTGCGAGGACGAGCCACGCGGCTTTCTCCGGAAGCGCCTGTGCCCGTGGTGCTGATGGACGGCGAAAGCGAGCCCGCGGCTTACCCGGGCGGCGCGGGAAACGTGGCGGCGAACATCATCGCGCTGGGCGGGCGGGCCGTGGTTTTTGGCGCCGTCGGCCGGGACGCGAGCGGGAAAACAGTCCGCAGCCTTCTCACGCGGATGGGCGCCGCCTGCGGGGCGCTCGTCACCGAACCGGGGCGCACGACGCCGCGAAAACTGCGAATCGCAGCACATCAGCATCAGCTTTTGCGTCTGGATTTTGAAGAGCCGCGCGCGCTTTCGTCCCGCACGGCGAAGCGGCTTGTGCAGGAATTCTCACGCCAATTGCGCCGCCTCGACGCCGTTATTATTTCCGACTACCGCAAGGGCTCAACGCCCGCTTCGCTGTGCGCCGAAATCACGGCACTCGCGCGCCAGCGGCGAATTCCCGTCCTGGTGGACCCCAAACCTGAACATCCCGAAATCTGCCGCCACGCCACCATTGCCACGCCGAATCTGCAGGAAGCGGAGATGATTGCCGGATTCCGGATGCAAGACCTCGCGAGCCTCGAGGCGGGAGGCAAACGATTGCTGGCGGAACTCAATTGCTCAAACCTGCTGATCACGCGCGGCGCGGACGGCATGGCGCTGGTTAAAGCGGGCGGCGCCCTGCACAATATTCCAGGAACGCCGCGGCCGGTTTATGACGTGACGGGAGCGGGCGACACCGTGATTGCCACGCTGGCGCTGGCGTGCTCCTGCGGAGCGAACATGAAAGACGCAGCGCTGCTGGCCAATCTTGCCGCCGGCAGTGTGGTTCTGAAATTCGGAACGTCGGCTGTTTCCACGAGCGAGCTGCTCAAAGCAATTTCCAGTCAGATTTGATTTCTTGCTGGTCCTGTCCGATCAAAAAGGCGAGTAGGCGATTCCCTTTGTTTTTCGATCGACGACCAGGTTCAAGGGCGGGTCCTCGTTGTTGACGCGGATGGTGACGATGACGGACTGATTGCCTTTCGTTTCGGTCGAGACGATGTCGAATTCGCGGACTTTACCGTAGTCGCCCTTCGGTCCCCAATCGTGAAGGAAATCCTGATACTTGTAAGTCGGTGACGGCTGCCAGATTGCGTAAGCTTTCTGATAGTTCCCTTTTTCGAGCGCCGTCAAGAAGTGCTCCACCACCTTCTTCTCCGGGTAATTTCTGAAGCCAAAATAGAGCAGCGTAGCAATGATCGCCACCAGCACCAGGATCCATGGGAGCAAGGGAAGGTGTTTCCAGATGCCCGTCCTCGGCTTGGGAGGTTTTGCGTCGAAAAGCATTTTTCTCCTTGATGGCGGCAGGCTGCGCTCGCGGCATGCCCGGCAGCTAAGTACATATTCTAAGACACTTCATGCTAATAAAAAGTTGCATTTCCTTCTTCTGGCACCGGGCTAGAGCGTGCGGCGAAAAAGCAGCGTGGCCGCTGCCATCATGATCGCCGAGAAAATTGCGAGATAGACCAGATCCCCCCAAATTGCCGTGAAACCCGTGTTTTTAAGGAAAAGAGATTTAAAAGCGTGCACCGCGTATGTGAACGGGTCAATTTTGGCAATGACCTGCATCCAGGCTGGAAATCCGTATATCGGATAAACGGCGCCGCTGGGGAAGAAGAGAAGGGTATTCAAAACTCCGAACGTGGCTCGCGGAACCAGCGGATCACTTACGCGCACCATCATCAGAAACATCATGCTGATCAGCGCGAGCGACGTAATCACGATGACCACGATCAGGCGCAGCAGTCGCATGGGGTCGAGCGGATGCGGGATGCCGGCCAGCAGTGCCCCTAAAGTGCTCAGTACCAGCCCGGCCAGAATCGCTTTTGAAGCACCCGCAAGATTGAAGCCCGTGATTAGTTCGAATTTGGTGATGGGCGTGACCAGATAGCCTTCGTGCAGGCCGCGCGCCTTGTCGTCAATGTAGATGATCCCGCCGCCGATCATCGCGGAAACAAAGATGGCGAGCACCACTGAGCCGGCCAACAGGTACTGAACGTAAGGAACGTAAGGATAAAGTTCGACGACGTCGAGCGTGACGGCAGAAGGCAGGCGCGGGGCTACAACCGGCTGTTTGAAATCCTGAACGATCCCCGTGAAAACTCCTTCCAGTGCGCTCGACGCGAAATTGTCCGTATTGTCTTCAATCAGAGCTACTCGCGGTTTTGCTCCCGAGGCTACGTCGCGGGAAAAGTCGGGGGGAATCGTGATCACTCCGTTGATGACGCCATTTCGCAGATCGGTCAGTGCCTTGGATTCATCCGTGTAGCCGACTGGCTCGAACGTCTGCGCGTTGGCCGCGATCGCTCCGAGCATTTCGCGCAGATGGATGGCTGCAAAATGATGATCGCGGTTCACCACGCCCAGCTTGAGGTGCTTGATTTTTCCGCCGAAGGCATAGCCCAAAACAACCAGTTGCACCAGCGGAAAGACCATGGATACCAGCATCAGAGCCGGGCTGCGGAAGAATTTGCGTAAGTCCCGTTCGATAATGGCCAGAATGCGATTCACAGTTCGAGTCCTCGCAGATCAAGCGCCGCTGCCGTTGCGGTACATAAAACTCACGTCGTACTTGCCTTCCTGCAATTCGTCCCTCAGTTGCTTGCCTGTATAGTGCGTGAAAACGTCATCGAGCGTGGTGCTCTTGACGGAAAGCGAAGCTACTTCCACGCCCGCGGCGCGCGAAACTTCCACGAGTTCGACCATGGTTCGCGGGCCGTTATGCGACGCGATGCGGAACACGCTGTCGTGCTGGACCACGCTTTCAACATTGGGCAGTTTTTCCAGTCGCTCCGGCCACCCGGGAGGATTGGAAGAGAAGCTCACCTCGAGAAAACTTTCCGCAGGGATTGAAGCCTTCAGCTTGAGCGGCGAATCGAGTGCCGCCAGTTTGCCGTGGTCTACAATAGCGATGCGCCCGCAGAGCCGGTCCGCTTCATCCATGTAGTGCGTCGTAAGAAGAACCGTCAGGTCGCGCGTCGCCTTCAACTTCAGCAGCATTTCCCATACCGCGATGCGCGAGGTGGGATCCAACCCGGTGGTCGGTTCGTCGAGAAAGAATATCCTCGGTTCGTGTACCAGTCCGCGGGCGATTTCAAGCCGGCGCCGCATGCCGCCGGAGAGATTTTTCGCGGGATGCTTCGCCCATGATTCAAGCTCCACGGCCGTAAGCAATTCATAGACGATTCGCTCCCGCTTCCCGCGCGGAACACCGTAAAGCTTGGCCCAAATCATCATGTTCTCCTCGGCTGTCAGTTCCAGGTCCGAGGTCTGTGCCTGTGGAATCACGCCGATGGTCCGGCGAACGCGGTCGGCGTCGTGCAAAATGTCGAATCCGCCCACGCGCGCCGTGCCCGAAGTGGGCGGCAGCAGCGTCGTCAGCATGCGAATCAAAGTGGATTTGCCCGCACCGTTCGGTCCCAGCAGGCCGAAAATTTCGCCTTCCTTCACATCGAATTTCAGCGAGTCCACGGCCGTGAAATCGTTGAACTTCTTCGTCAGGTTTTCGACTTCAATGGCGCTCATGCTTTTGCAATCCAGGATTAAGCAAATGTTTGGGTGGTCAGATCCCTTCGCCGAAGGGAAGTGTGACGAAGGCCGTCAATCCCGGAGCCAGCCTTCGATCTTTGTTGTCAACCCGCAAACGGATTTGAAATGTTTTGATGTCGCGCTTGGTCCGGCTGACGTCGCGCTGCGTAGCGTAGCCCGCATCCACGCCGCGGAAGAAGACCGTCCCCGTCCGTTCCAGACCGCCGGGAAAGCGCACCGGCAGCTTTTCGCCGATCCGGATGCGCTCAATGTAAGTTTCTTCCACGTCGGCGCGCACCCACAAATCATCGGGATTGTACATGACGATCACCGCCTGGCCGGGACTCACTACCTCGCCTTCGAGCGCCGCGCGCAGAGAAACCAGCCCGGCGATGGGCGCACGGATTTTCGTGTAGCCCAGCCGCACCTCTGCCGCCTTGTTCTGTGCCTGCGCCGCGGCAAGCTGAAACCGGTTGGCGGCGAGTTGGCGTTCCCGCATTGTCACCTGCTCCAGATTGGAGCGCGCCAGCGCCAGCGCCGCCTGCTGGACCTGAACCTGTTTGGCGGCCGATTCCTCGCTTGCCTTGGCCATATCCATATTAGTTCGTGCTTGATCGTCATCCTGTGCCGAGTCGATTCCCTGCACAAAGAGCCCGTGTGTGCGCTTGTAGTTCAACTGCGTCAGTTTCAGATTCGCAGCCGCCTGCTTCTGCTGTGCCTGCGCCGCCGCCAGCGCCGCCTGTGCCTGCCGGATCTGGTCGCGGGTCTGCATTTCCTGGAAGCGCAACGTGGCTTCCGCCGCTCCAACCTGCGCACCCTGTCCCTTCATTGCCGATGTGTAATACCGCTGGTCCGCTTCGAGAGGTTCCTGGGGCATGATTTCCGCCAGCGGCGCGCCCGCCTGAACTGGCTGCCCATCCTGCACCAGCATTTTGGCAATCTCACCCTGCACCTGCGAGCTGATGGCGATCTGATCCGTGTCCACGATTCCCGTCAGGACCATGCCGCGGGATGCCGGCCTCGTCACGTAGTAGACCACGCCGCTCGCCACGACCGCCAGCGCCAGAATGACAATGAAGAGTTTTCTGCTCATTCGACGTTCTCCTCCGGGTGGCGAAATAGTCCAAAGCGGATAAAGTCCAGAATTTCACTCCGGCGGCGCGCCAAACTGCGCTTGCCGTAGGGGTCGGCCCGTCCCACGGCGCGGACCAGTGGGGCGACGGAAAAGTAATGCACTGTCAGACCGACAATTGAAATGACGGCGTTCCTCACGTCCACGGGCCGCAACTCTCCGTTGCGCACGCCGCGGCGGATCAGTCTGGTTAACCGCTGCATCAGCGGCAGCGAGTATTGCTTTCCCAGCCGCTCCACGCCTCGTCCGCCGGAAAGCACGAAGCGTTGAAAGATGAGCGGCAGGTGCGGCTGCTGGCTGATCAAATCGAAATGCATCGTAACGTAAGAAAGCAGAACGGAGCGCACGCTACCCTTCGATTGGAATACTGTGTTGGTCTTTTGAAAGAATCCCTTCAGATGCTCTTCCAGAACGGCGAGGTAAAGCGCGTCCTTGCTTTTGAAGTAGTAGTAGAGAAGTGCCTTGTTCACTCCGGCGGCACGAGCGATGGCCTTCGTGCGTGCGCCGGTCAGTCCCTGCGCGGCGAAAATCGCCTCCGCGGCATTGAGGATCGCTTTTCGCGAAGATTCGCCACGCCCGCCGTTCGCTGGTTTGTGAGATCTTGTTGAAGCGCGCATGATCGTTCCTAACTAACCGGATAGTTAAATTGCCAGATTGTGCGACATTTGTCAAGCCCCTGCGTGCCTGCGCGCTGTGTGTGGGGAATCCTTCAGGAATGGAGCCTGTAAGTGTATTCAGTCCGCCGTTTGTCGCGGTGCCGCTCGAGTGCAAGCGAGATCAGGCGGTCAAGCAATTTGGGGTAGGAAATTCCGCTCGCCGCCCACATCTTGGGGTACATGCTGATGGGCGTGAACCCGGGGATGGTGTTGAGCTCATTCAAATAAAGCCGTCGGGTTTTGCGTGTCAGGAGAAAATCAACCCGCGCCATACCCGCAGCGTCCGCAGCCTGAAAAGCGCGGACGGCAAATGCTCGCACGCGGAGGTTTTCGCGCGCCGTGAGGTTGGCGGGAATAATCAGGCGGCTGCCTTCTTTTACGTATTTCGCTTCGTAATCGTAAAACTCGTTGACAGGTACGATCTCGCCCGGCACGGAGGCCAGCGGCTGTTCGTTGCCGAGGACGGAGCATTCGATTTCGCGCGCGTCAAGGCCGTGCTCAACTACGATCCTGCGGTCGTAACGCGCCGCCAGGTCAATTGCTTTACGAAGTTCGCGGCGATTGCGAACCTTGCTGATGCCGACCGATGAACCTAGATTCGCCGGCTTGACGAAAATCGGATAGCGAAGAGCCTTCCCGATTTGCCGCTCGATTTTGCTGTGGGAGGTTTCCCATTCGGAACGCAGAACGCAAAGCCACTTGACCACGGGCAGGCCGGCGTCGCGGAATAGCCGCTTCATCACGTCCTTGTCCATGCCCACGGCGGAAGCCAGCACACCCGCGCCGACGTAAGGAATGTCCGCCAGTTCAAGGAGTCCCTGCACGGTTCCATCTTCGCCAAAAGTTCCGTGCAAAACGGGAAAAACCACGTCGAGCTTCCGGAAAGAGGAGCGTGCTTCACCGGTGCCAATCGGAACCAGCCCAGGCCGCTGCGGATCGGCCGATGGCATAACACGCGTACCGCATTTGAGAACCGCAGGCAGCCGCTTCAGCGCTCCCGAACCCGAGCGCCATTCGCCCTGGCGCGTGATGCCAATCGGAACCACATCGTACTTCGCGGGGTCGAGCGCTTCCATCACGGATTGCGCCGAGACGAGCGAGATTTCGTGCTCGCCCGACCGCCCGCCGAAAAGCAATCCGACTCGAATCTTTGCGCTCAAAGAATTTTCTTTCCCAGCGCCGAGGCGGCAAGTCCCACGCCCAGAATCGCCGTTTTGTTCAGCACATCAATAATCGGATTGACTTCAACCAGCTCGAGCGCCAGCATCTTTTTGCTGTCGGCGATCATTTCCATCGCCAGATGGCCCTCGCGAAAAGTAATTCCGCCGCGCACTGGTGTGCCCACACCCGGAGCCTCATCGGGATCAATGGCGTCCATGTCGAAGGAAACGACAAAGCCGGCCGTCGCTTCGCAGACGGCTGCCAGGCTGCGTTCCATCACTTCCCGCATGCCGTGTTCGTCAATATCGCGCATGGTGAAGACGTGCACGCCGGATTGCTTCACCGCGCGCCTCTCTCGCGAATCAAGGTCGCGCGCGCCGATCAGCACCGAGCGCTCCGGCTTGATTTTTGGGGCGAACCCGAAAATCTGCGCCAGCAATTCCGGTCCCAGGCCGAGCGTAGCGGCAAACGGCATGCCGTGAACGTTACCGCTGGGACTGGTCTCGGGCGTGTTCATGTCCGCATGGGCGTCAATCCAGAGCAACCCAACATCCTGGCCGCGGTCGCGATAAAACTTCGCCACGCCCGCCTGCGTGCCGACAGCAACTGAATGGTCGCCGCCGAGCGAAAGCGGAAAAGCTCCGGCTTCGAGCGTCTGGTAAACGCGATGCGCAACGGCCTGGCAGGTCTCGGCGATTTCCGTCAAATATTTTGCCCGCCGGTCGCCGAAGTGCTGTTCTTCAGGATTCTTGACGTGGAGATTGCCCACGTCCTCGACCTGATGGCCGAGTGATTTCAAAACTGAGTTCAGTCCCGCTGCGCGCAGGGCGGACGGCCCCATATCCACGCCTCGGCGCTCCTGGCCCAGATCCAGCGGAACTCCCAAGATGCGAATTTTCATGCTTCCTCGCCCGCCGCGCAATGCGGCTCGTAGCTGTTCGTATCATAACGCGAAGTGGGGTTGAGAATGTGACTTCCCTCATGGGGTCAGGCGGTAGAGCATGCGGGGGAAGGGAATGGTTTCACGGACGTGGTCGAGGCCGCAGATCCAGGCAACAACGCGCTCGATGCCCATGCCGAAGCCGGCGTGCGGCACGCTGCCGTAGCGGCGCAAATCCAGATACCATTCGAAGGCGGCGCGGGGAAGCTGGTGCTTTTCGATGCGCTCGAGCAGCAGCGATTCATCGGCCAGGCGCTCCCCGCCGCCGATGATTTCGCCGTAACCTTCGGGCGCGAGCACATCGACGCAAAGCGCCACGTCCGGCCGCGCGGGATCGGGCTTCATGTAAAATGCCTTCACCTGGCTCGGATAGCGGTGGACCAGAATGGGCCGGTCAAAGCCTTCCGAGAGCAGCGTTTCATCCGTGCCGCCGAAATCGCCGCCCCACTCGATGGCGCTGCCCTTCTGTTTCAGAATTTCGACAGCTTCGTCGTAAGCGAGGCGCGGAAATGGCGTGACGCACTTTTCGAGCTTTGAAACGTCGCGCTCCAGGGTTGTCAATTCAGCCCGCCGCTTTTCCAGCACGCGGCCCACGACGAATGCGACAAACTCCTCCGCCAGCGCCAGGATTTCATCGAGTCCGGCAAAGGCCACCTCCGGCTCGATCATCCAGAATTCCGTCAGGTGACGGCGGGTTTTGGATTTTTCGGCGCGGAACGTGGGACCAAAGCAATACGTTTTGCCCACGGCCATCGCCGCCGCTTCGTTATAAAGCTGGCCGGATTGCGTAAGGTAAGCTTTCTCGTCGAAGTAATTCACCTCGAATAACGTTGTGGTCCCTTCGCATGCGCTGGGCGTGAGAATGGGCGTATCCACGAGCGTGAATCCGCGGTCGTCAAAAAAATCGCGGCAGGCTTTGATGATTTCATGCCGTACGCCCAGAATGGCCCGCTGGCGAGTGGAGCGCAGCCAGAGATGGCGATGGTCCATCAGAAACTCGGTTCCATGCTCTTTGAGTGCGATGGGATAGGGCCGGTCGACGGAGACGATCTGAATCACTTCGATACCGGTTACGTCCATCTCAAAGCCGCCGGGGGCACGCTTTTCCGCGCGGACTTTGCCAGTGACGCGCAGCGACGATTCCTGGGTCAGGTTGCGGACCTGCTCAAAGACTTCCGGAGGGACAACGCTTTTGACGACGACGCCCTGCATGATGCCGGTCCCATCACGAAAAAGAGGAAACAGAATTTTGCCGCTTTCGCGAAGGTTATAGAGCCAGCCTTCGATGACCACTTCCTGGCCCACGGCCTGAGCGGCATGCTGGATTCGAATTGTTTGCGGCAAAAGCGGACCCTCGTCTTTCAGGAAATTTGCTGCAGCTTTTCGATCACCAGTCGCAGCCGCTTCAATGTGGCGGCGGGCGGCTCAGCCTGCTTCCGCAATTCGAATAAAAGAGGGAACTGGCCTTCCACGCTCCGGAAATCGCGCATGGCGGCAGTCCAGTCGATTCCTCCTTCGAAAGGCAGAAGGTGTTCGTCCTTTTCGCCGCCGTTGTCGTGAATGTGTGTCGAGCGGATATGATTTTTCAGGCACGCGAAGGCGGGCTGGACGCCGCCTCGCATGTGAGCGTGTCCGATGTCAAAGCAGATGCCCAGTTCGAGCCGCGTGTAATGCAGAAACTGGATCAGGCGCTCCGGCGCGGCGAGCGGGCTGGGAATATTTTCAAGCAGAATCTTCACGCCCCGCTCTTTGGCGAAAATGTTCAGATGCTCGAGCGACGTGAACGCAGCGTCGAACTTCTCGATTTCGAATTCTTCTTCAGGGATGCCCATGTGGAGAATCAGGTATTCAAAGGGCACGGACTCCGCCACCACGAGCGCGCGTTTGATCTCATCCATCGATTCGATGCGTGGCCGGCGCTCGGTGTAGGCAACGGAAATGGCCAGTCCGCCGGAGCGGCCCCATTCCAGGTCGTTAAAAAGTGGAGCGTGCAGGGAACGGAGCGCCACCTCGTGGTCGCTGAACCACTGCGCGACGTCGCGCACATGGTTGGGATCCTGATAATCAAAGTGCTGGCGGGCGGCGAAAATTTCAATCTGGTTGAAACCGTTCTTCAGCGCGATGTCCAGCACGTGGGAGGACAGTCGCTCGTTGACGAACAGGTGAGTGGAAAGCGCAAATTCCATCAGTAACCCACCGCCTTTCCGTCGCTGCGCGGATCGGCCGCCCCGAATCGCCAGCCCGTTTTGGGGTCGATTGCAATGGCCTCGCACTCGCCGATAGGGCCGCGAAAAGACACTTTGTATCCGGCGGAGCGCAGCTTTTCGATAGTATCCGCGGAAAAGCCGGTGCGTTCCATCTGCAACTCATCCGGCCGCCACTGGTCGTGGAAGCGCGGGGCGGTGACGGCTTCGCGAACATCCATCTTATACACGATTACGTTCAGAATCACCTGCAGAACCGTGTTGATGATGGTGGCGCCGCCGGGCGTGCCCAGCACCAGCACGGGCGAGCCGTTTTGCAGGACCATCGTGGGCGTCATGGAGGAAAGCGGGCGCTTGCCGGGCGCGATGGCGTTCGCTTCGCTCTGAATCAACCCGTACATGTTGGGAACGCCGGGCTTGGAAGTAAAGTCGTCCATTTCATCATTCAGCAGGAAGCCGGCGTCGGCGACAGTGACTCCGCTCCCGTAACCGTTGTTCAGCGTGTAAGTGTTTGAGACCGCGTCGCCCGCCGCGTCCACGACAGAAAAGTGCGTGGTTTCGGGCTTCTCGAAAGGGAATGGTTTTCCAGCGCTGACGGGCGCGTTGGGTTGGGAAGCGAGAATCTGCCGGCGCAATTCGGCGGCGTACGCCGGACTGATGAGTCCCGCTACCGGCACTTTCACGAAATCAGTGTCACCAAGATAAGCCGAGCGGTCCGCATAGGCGCGGCGCATGGCTTCCGTGATCAGATGGATGGATTGATAGCAGCCCGGTGTTGCGAGGTCGAGCGGATCAAGAATGTTCAACATTTCAATCAGCGCCACGCCGCCGGAACTCGGCGGCGGCGGAGCCAGAATTTCGTAACCGCGAAAATGCCCTTCGAGCGGGGCGCGCTCTTTGGCGACATAATCCTCAAGATCCCTTTGCGTAATGATGCCGTGATATTTCTTCATCGTCGCCACGATTTCCCTGGCGATGGGCCCGCGGTAAAATGCTTGCGGCCCGTCCTTGGCAATCAGGCGCAGAGTTTTTGCCAGCTCCGGCTGGCGGAAGATTTCGCCCGGCTGGTACAAATTGCCGTCGCGCAGATAAATGCGCTTGCTCTCCTCAAACTTTGACAGCAGTTTTTCGTGATCCCTGAGCGACTGCGCCAGCCAGTAGCTGACGGGAAAGCCATTGGAGGCCAAGCGGATGGCCGGCTGAATGACTCGGGCGAGGCCCAGCCGCCCGAATTTCTGCTCCGCCTTGGCAAAGCCCGCCACAGTTCCCGGAACACCAACGGAAAGCGCGCCCACGGTGGAAAGGCCCGGCACCACTTTGCCTTGCGCGTCCAGATACATGGTGCGCGTGGCTGCTGCGGGAGCCATCTCGCGATAATCAATCATAGTCGCGCGGCCGTCCGCCATGTGGATGAGCATGAATCCGCCGCCGCCGATATTGCCTGCGAACGGATGCGTGACAACCAGCGCAAAGCCGGTCGCCACGGCGGCATCCACGGCGTTTCCGCCTGCTTTCAGTATTTCCACGCCCGCCTCGGACGCCAGAGGCTCGCTCGAAACCACCATGCCATGCTTCGCCGCCACCGGGGTAAATGCCAGTGCCGGCACTGCCAGCGCCAGCACCGAAAGAATCAAAAAGGTTTTGAGCGGGATTCGTGAAAACACAGAGACCTCAATCCATCCGGAGATTCAATGGCGTGCCTTCGAGCGCTGCAGCGCGCCAAATCAGTGGCGGAAGGGAAGAGCTAATTTAGGTGAAAAGACGAAACGCGTCAAGGAGAAGGCTGATGCGAGGACGCGTCACGGCAGAACTTCATAAATACGTAATTCCGCCGGCTGGCTGCTGCGATGCGGCACGGCGACATACAATCGGTTGAGTTTGGGAGAATAGAAGGAAGTGCGCGCGCCGGGCGCCGTAGGAATTCTCTCCAGCGGTTCATAACTGTCGGCGTTCTTCTGTCTGATGACGGCGATGAATCCTTCACCGCCTGTAACATAAAGCCGATGGCGGTGCGTGTCGTACCAGACGTCATCGGCATCGCCTGCGGCCGCGCAATGCGCGACGATCTTGCCCGTATCGGAATCTAGCACCAGCAACTGCGGTGGCCGCCGCGTGACCACGAATAACCGATGGTCGGCAGTGTCGAGCGCCATGGGGAAATTCGCTGCATATCCATCGGTATGCCAATCCGCCACCACTTGCCTGGTGTTCCAGTCAGCAACTTCAATCTCATGCGCGTTCGGAACGTTGATAAAAATCTTCCCGCTGCCCTTTTCCACTTCATAGGCTTCGGGATGGGCCTGGACTTTGATTTCACCCAGCACTTTGTCCGTCGCGGCATCGATAGCCGCCACCGCGCCCTCGCCGTAGCCCACGTAGATGCGATCAGTTTGCTTGTCATAGCGCGTATCGTCCGCATCGGACGAAAATTGGAGCACACGCTGCAGCTTGTAGTTGGTTCCGTCGTAAATGCGCACGGTGCCGTTGCCGCCATTGGCGACAAACAGTTTGTTCGCAGAAGGTGCGAAGGTGTTGCCCTGCGGTTCGTCGAGCCCGTTGATCGTGTGAATTCGCTTATTCGTTTGGAGATCGAAGACCTCAAGCGTGTTGTTGCCCAGTGCCGACATGAACAGCCTTCGTCCCTGCAGATCAATTCCAAAATGATCGATTCTGCCTTGAACGTTTGGGAGAGGAATTGTCGCGACCAGACGAAGCGGCTGCGCAGACCATCCCGGAGCCGCGAGAATGAGGAGGGCCATGGGGACAACGAGGTTCAATCTGAAAGACATTTTCATCGATTCTTCAGCAACCAGGTTCGAGTCTATCAAAGGATAGAATCTGCCGACCAGCAATCGCACAGCGCAAGGCCGACGCGTTCACGAAGACATGCTTTGGATTAGCGCAAAACTCACGGCCGGCCGCTGTGAATGAGTTCAGATAATCGTTCCATTGCCCGTGGGTACCATTCGGGTCCCACGCCAAAGCCGATCCGGAAGTGGTCGGGAAAGCCCCAGCAATCGCCCGGAGCAAGCAGCAATCCATATTTTAGACCTTCCTCGCAAAAGCGGCGGGCGTCGCCGCCGGAAACGAGCCGCACCCAGGCGGTCATACCGCCGGCTGGAGGGACCCAGTCGAGAACGCCTTTGGCTTGCGTGATGACCCCTTGGAGCAGATTGAGATTGGCGCGGGTCACCCGGCGAGTGCGTCCGAGAACCTGATCATTATGCCGGACGGCAATTTCGCCCAGGAATTCACTGAAGGGAGTGTTCGAAACTGTAACGTACTCGCGCGCATTCAAGTAATTTTTCCGACGCACGGCATCGCGCTCGACGATCCAGCCCAAGCGCAGGCCGCCGAGCGAAAGCGCTTTGGAAAGATCGCCGACGACTGTTGCATTGGGCAGCCGGGCTGCGGAGTCCGCTTCGCGCCCGTGATAAATCGGATGGAAGACCTCATCCGAAACGAATTGGATTCCCTGCGATGCGGCAAAATCATGCAGGGCGGTCATTTCTTCATTGCTGAGGATTGCACCCGTAGGATTGTGCGGTGAGTTCACGACCAGCATCTTTGTGCGGCCGTCGGCAAGGCGTTTCATCTCATCCAGATCAACCGCATATCCGTTTTCGCGGCGGAGATGGTAATGCCGGATTTCAAATCCCAGAATTTCGGAAACAAGCTCATACGCGGGAAAACAAGGAGAAGGGACAATGACATTCGAGCCCGCCTCAGCCGCAGTGTAGAAGATGTGAAACAGAGCTTCTGAGCCTCCCGCAAGGACAATTACCTCCTCCGGCCGAACGCCCTGCATTTCCGCGATGGCTTCTCTCAAATTAGTTCCGCCGGCGGTGGGCGGATAGTGAATCGGAAGGTCGAGAATTTCGCGGGCTGCGCCATCACTGTCGCCAGTAAGCTCAAGCACTTCGCGAACTGTCCAGCGAGGGCCAGTGCTGCCGCCCATGTTGAATTCAGCATCGGCGTGCTGTTGCAGCCATTGGTCGAGGAGAAATGTTCTGAACTTCATTCGAGCCTTTTCCAGCTCCCAGAGTGCGGCCAACCAGGTTCAACGAACGTTTACCGGCTCTGGGAAGTGCTCCCGAAAACAGCTTTTCCAAAGACTATAGCATGCCCGGGTCCTTCGTGACCTTCAGGCCGACCATCATCGAGGGTAGTGCAAATTTTACACAGTGTGCCAAAATGTCACGAATGGGATGTTTTTGGGAAGTCGGCGAACACACTTTCTAACTGAAAATAAATGACTTACACAATATTTTTGCTAACGTCCCGAACGTCCCAATCGTCTCATTTTTGCGTGCTAGCATGGAGGCGGGCAGCCGTGTGCCCGGCGGCGAAGGCCGGATTGGTTCGGAAGACGGGGCGTGCTACAGCAAAAAGTCCCGGCGGAGCCGCGACCGGTTTACCTTGACTCACCCTGAGCCGAAGCGTAGGCTACATTAGTCCTTTCCAATAAAGGGTGGTCCAAAAAAATAGAAAGCAGGAGGCAAGACCATGAGACGGGATTCTCTCTCGTTTTTGGGTGTGCGGGTGACGTGTGCAGTTTTGAGTCTTTTCTTCTTTGGTTTTGGGCAGCGGGCGATGGCGGCGCAGAAATTATCAACGGCGACGAATGCAAGCGCAGCGGCGAGCGCGCGGACGCTGGTGCCGCAGTTAATCAAGTTTTCAGGAACTTTGGCCGACCTGGCCGGGAAGCCGATCTCCGGTCCCGTGGACGTGACGTTCTCACTTTATTCGCAGGAATCGGGCGGCAGTCCGCTGTGGTACGAATCGCAAACGGTCAATGCGAATGCCGCGGGCGAGTACACAACGCTTTTGGGCGCGATGACCGCGACCGGCGTGCCCATGGACCTTTTCACTTCCGGCCAGGCTCGCTGGCTGGGCGTGGCGGTTCGCGGACTGCCCGAGCAGTCGAGAATTCTGCTGGTGAGCGTGCCTTATGCGATGACCTCCGGCAACGCCGAAATGCTGGGCGGGAAGCCGGCGGCGGATTATCTGCTGGCCTCGCAGAGCGGAACGAGTTCGACAACGACAGCAACCACAGGGCTAGTCGGCACGAGCTCAACGACGAACGGTCGGACAGCGAAGCAGGCATCGACGGCGAGTCCGCAGAGCATCACGATGGGCCCGACAGCGAATTACATCGCCGGCTGGGAATCCGACGGCAGCACGCTGGGCGCTTCGAACATTTATCAGGATCCGACGACGAATGACATCGGCATCGGGACGACCGCGCCTCTGGCCAGCGCCGAAGTTGCAGGGTCGCTGAGCACCTCGACACCGGCAACGGTTCTGGATTTGTCGCGCAACTACAACTCAGGGGTCGCCTACACCTCGGCGGCATCGTTCCTGCTTTCGAATCCGAAAGTGGGAACCAAAAATTCCAGATTGGACATCGCGCTTCGGAACGCCAACAGCAACCACGACGTGCTGCCGGATACGACGGTGATGTCGCTGGTGAGCAACGGCAACGTGGGCATCGGAACGACGAACCCGACATCCCAGCTTGAGGTTGCGAGCACGGGAGGCGCGAATGGAACATCCATTGCCGTCGCCGATCAGGTGGACGGGACTTCGACCTATGGTTACGCGCAAGAGGCCTATCAGCTGAGCAATCCGAATTTCAACTCAGGCGCCGGCAAGGTAATTTTCTCGTTTGGCGCGGAAGGCGATCTGTCAAATGCGGGCGACGTGACGAACAGCGACTTTTACATTTTCGACCCGGCGGGAACCGGCGATTACGAAGCGGTTTTCCAGGGCAGCGGAACGAGCGGCGGCGGAAAAATCGGGCTGGGGACGAGCATCACTGACGCCTCCACGCTCGCCGGCGCGGGCCTGACGATTGATTCTTCCGGGAACGTCGGCGTGGCCGGCAATTTGGCCGTCGCTGGTGACATCTCCGGCAACGGCTCAAACCTCACGGGCGTAGTGAGTTCGGACCTTGCGGCGGGAACGTACTCGAACCTGCTTGACTTCTCGAACTCGAGCGACACCTTTGCCGGCACAGCAGCCACCGCAACCAATGCCACGGAACTGGGCGGCGTGGCGGCTTCCGGCTATGCGCCGGCCACGGGCTCGGCGGTTTATGTGGCCAAGGCGGGCGACACCATGACGGGCGCGTTGAACCTGCCCTCGGATGGCCTAGTGGCGGGAACAACTCAACTGGTGCTGGCGAGCGGTGAAGTGGGGATTGGCACGGCATCACCCGGGGCGGTTTTGGACGTGGTGGGAAGCAACGGAGCCAACGATACTACTAATGTCGGCGGCGCAGCCGCGCCTATTGGCTTTCTGGCCACGGCCGGCGCAGGAGGCACCGATTTTGCGGGCGATTACGGTGGCGGGGGAGCGCAAGTCAAGGCCGAAGGGGGTTTGGGCGGCGTTTACAGTCATGCAAATCAACTTCCTTATGGCGGAGCCGGCGGTGTAGCACAGCTACTGGGTGGCAACGGTGGGGCCGACTCTTCCGGTGACGAAGGGGGCGGAGGCGCACGAATTACGGCCTCTGGGGGTGATGGAGCAGAGGATAACCTCTATGGCTACGGCAATGGCGGCAATGGCGGCTCCATCACTTTGCAGCCGGGGGCGGGCGGTTCTGCTGTTGGCGGGGGCTTGCCGGGAGTCGCCGGCAACGTCCTGCTGGCGCCCAGCGGGGGCATGGTGGCGATTGGAACTTCATCGCCGACCGAGGCGCTGACGGTTGCGGGCAGCATCACGATTGCGGACTGCTATTACTACAACGGAACTTCGAACAACGTAGGCGGGGTTTGCTCTTCCGACGCGCGGCTGAAGAAAAATATCCAGCCGTTCGCATCGGTGCTCGACCAGGTGGCCGAGCTTCAGCCCGTGTACTTCAACTGGCGCGCAACGAATCCCGCGGGCTATCCCACCAGTCAGGCTCGGGCCCGCGGCCTTATTGCGCAGCAGGTGCAGAAAGTCTTTCCCGGCCTGG
Organism: Terriglobia bacterium; assembly: GCA_046706005.1. Classification (GTDB taxonomy): domain Bacteria; phylum Acidobacteriota; class Terriglobia; order UBA7540; family UBA7540; genus JBJKPU01. The sequence continues at coordinate 45,634 of JBJKPU010000082.1, forward strand.
TTACGTTCGACAAGAACGGCTACCGGCGGGTTGATTACGGCGCACTGCCGCTGTTGACATTGGAAGGCCTGCGCGAATTGAAAACGCGCAATGACAATCTGGCGTTCCAGGTGCAGGCGCAGCGCCGGAAAATAGGGAAACTGGCAAAGGCAGGCGCCGCGAAAGACGCGAAGATCGCAGCCCTGACGCACCAGGTCGCAAAGCTGCAAAAGGAAGCGTCGGCGGTTGAAGCCCTGGAAGCACGGCTGAATCGGGACGAAGCGCAGAACAAGGCCACACGTACGAAGCTGGCTCGCGTGATGCGGCAGGAGAAGAAGAACTCACGCACCGAGCTGGCGCGCGTGCAGTTCTGAAAAGCAGGGCGCTAACAACCGGCCAAAGTTGAGGGCGAGCGGCTGACGGAACTGAGATGGCGAGACCGCAGACACTCGAAAGCGCGTGTCTGCGCCAGCCGGAACCCCTCACCCGTCCCGCGTTGCGCGACACCCTCTCCCCACAGGCGGGGCGAGGGCTGAAGGAAAAGGGCAGGCGGAGAGCGCAGCGCCTGTGGCGCGCAGACATCAGAAAGCGATGTGTGCGCCACCCGGCCAAACACAAACCGCAGACCGCAATGGCGGCGGTCTGCGCTACGGCTTCTCGGAATGGGAATGACGGCGGGGCGCATGGGTTGCGCCGCGCGCGCGCTTCGATGATATGATGGGCGCGGCTTATGGGTATCCGCGACCACATTTCTCCTCACAAAAGCCACAACGACAACGCCCGGGCGCTGGAAGGAATCCGAGTGCTGGATTTTTCGCACGCGCTGGCGGGACCTTTCTGCACGCTGCTGATGGCCGATTACGGCGCTGAGGTTTACAAGCTGGAATCGCCGCGCGGTGGCGATCTGGGACGCGGCTGGGGACCGCCGTTCCTGGGCGGACAGGCGGCCTTCTTCCTGGGACTGAATCGCGGCAAACGCGGCATCTCGATTGACCTGAAGCGGCCGGAAGGAATCAAGCTCTGCCTGCAACTTCTGGAACGCATGGACGTGCTGGTGGAGAATTTCCGCCCCGGCACGATGGACCGGCTGGGGCTCGGCTACGAAGCCGTTAATGCGAGAAATCCCCGCCTGGTTTACTGCTCGATTTCCGGCTACGGACAGGGCGGCCCGTCGCGGGACGAAGCCGCGTTCGACCTGATCGTGGAATCTTCCAGCGGATTCATTAGCATTACGGGAACCGAAGAGGGCGAACAGGTGCGCAGCGGGTATGCCGTGGCGGATATCAACGCCGGTCTGTTTGCGAACATCGGAATCCAGATGGCGCTGCGGCACCGCGAGCGAACCGGCACGGGGCAGTTCGTGGACGTCTCGATGCTCGACAGCATGATTTCCGCCATGAGCTCGAATTACATGACGTACCTGGGTTCGGGCCAGGTGCCGCGCCCGCTGGGCACGGGATTTCCCACCGTCGTGCCCTACCGCGTATTCCACGCGAGCGACGGCGCGTTTTCCATCGCCGTGGGAAGCGAAAAACTTTGGGCAGCCTTTTGCCGAGTCATCGGACATCCGGAACTGGAGTCGCACGCGGATTACTCGACCAACGCGCTGAGAATCAAGAATCGCCGCACGCTGGAAAAAACTCTGCAGGAAATTTTCAGCAAAGGGACCGCGGCGGATTGGATCAACCGGCTGAGCGCGGCCGGAATTCCGTGTTCGCCGCTGCGCACGTTCGCGGAAGTGGTGGAGCATCCGCAGACCGAGCACCGGGAAATGTTTCCGTGGATGGAACATCCGGTTTACGGTCGGCACCGCGTGACGGGATCGCCGGTGAAGATGTCCGACACGCCCGGGAGGCCCACGACGTCCGCTCCGCTGCTGGGCGAACACACGCGCGCGGCGCTCGAGGAATTGCTGGGATTGAGCGAAGAAAATGTGGACCGGCTGATCGCCGACGGAATCGCCGCCACCGGTCCGCAGAGCAAGAAACCGGACCGCAAATCCAGCGAGCCCTGATTTCCAGATGCTGGCCTTCATCGGCACAATCACCGTCATCCTGCTTCTCGCCGCCATCCTGACGCGGCGGCTGTCGCCGCTGGTGGCGCTGATCGCCATTCCCGTCCTGGGATCGATTGTGGCGGGCTTCGGATTTTCCACCGCCAAGTTCATGGCGCACGGAATCGGGAAAGTCGCGCCCGTGGCGGCGATGTTCGTTTTTGCCATCCTTTTCTTCGGCGTCATGTCGGACGCCGGAATGCTCGACCCCATCATTGACGGCATTCTGCGCGTTGTCGGCCTCTCGCCGCCGCGCATCGTGGCGGGGACGGCGCTGCTGGCGCTGCTGGTCCACCTGGATGGCTCGGGCGCGGTGACGTTTCTGGTGACGATTCCCGTGATGCTGCCGCTCTACGACCGCCTGCACATCGACCGCAAGGTTCTGGCGTGCGCGGCCTCGATGGCGGCGGGAACGAATTTTCTTCCGTGGACCGGCCCGATGATTCGCGCTTCCGCGGCGCTGCACATTCCGGTGGCGACGATTTTCGATCCGCTGATTCCCGTGCAGATTACCGGGCTGGCTCTGGTTTTTGCGGCTTGCTGGTGGATGGGCAAGCGGGAAGCGCGGCGGCTGAAGCTGGATGGGAAACAAACTTCGAGCGAAGTGTTCGTCCGGCATCTGACCGAGGAGCAGAAGGTGCTGCGCCGGCCGAAGCTTTTCCGGATAAATCTTCTGCTGACGCTCGGCCTGATCGCCGCCATGGTCGGGCTGGATCTTCAACCGGCGGCGGTGTTCATGTGCGGAGCCGTCCTGGCGCTGACGATCAATTATCCGGACCTCAAGGCGCAGGCGGCGCGCATTGACGCTCATGCGAAGCCCGCGCTGCTGATGGCCGCGATTCTTTTCGCCGCGGGAGCGTTCACGGGAATCATGCAGGAATCCGGCATGCTGGGCGCGATGGCCAAATCGGTGGCGGCGATGGTGCCGCCGCGCATGGCGGGGCACCTGCCTTTCGCTCTCGGACTGGTCGCCATGCCGCTCAGCCTGCTGTTCGATCCCGACTCGTTCTACTTTGGAGTCCTGCCGGTCCTGGCCGAAGCAGGCAAGATGCTGCACGTTCCGCCGGTTCACATGGCGCAGGCCGCCCTGCTGGGACAGATGACCACGGGCTTTCCGGTCAGCCCGCTGACGCCCGCAACGTATCTGCTGGTGGGACTTGCCGGAATCGAGTTGGGCGACCACCAGAAATTCTCCATTCCTTACCTCTTCGCCATCTCGGTGCTCATGACTCTGGCCGCCGTGGCGTTCGGCGTATTTCCAATCTGACCGCGCGGCCGGCCGCCTGGGATTTTGGTATTGACACTTCGATGAACGGCAAGCTATTCTGGCTTTTCACATATGGCGAGCACTTTGACACATCACCATCATCATTCTCATCACCGGATGACGTGTCAGTGTGCGCCCGTTTGAAGTGAACAGAGATTCAAGGCAAAAGGGCCCGCTGACACGAAAGTTCAGCGGGCTTTTTCATTTTTACGGCAGGAGAGTGAAGTGCGATGGAATTGAAATATGAAAACGAATTGATTCCGGCCATCATCCAGGACAGGCACTCGGGAAAAGTTCTGATGCTGGGCTATATGAATGATGAAGCGTACCGGAAAACGCTCGACACGGGCTTTGTGACGTTTTACAGCCGCAGCCGCAAGAAGCTGTGGACCAAGGGTGAAACTTCCGGTCATCGGCTGACGGTGCGGGAGATTCGCGTGGATTGCGACCAGGACGCGTTGCTGATTCAGGCGGATTTGCGCGGGCCGGGTTGCTGCCACGAGGGTTACAAATCGTGTTTCTTCCGCAAGCTGACGGACGGCGGCGAGGAAATCATCGCCAAACGGGAATTCGATCCCGAGGAAGTTTACGGAAGCAAATCGCAAGGGAGCCAGACATGATGCTGAAATTGGGATTGCCGAAAGGAAGCTTGCAGGAGGCCTCGCTGCAATTGTTCCGGCGCGCGGGGTTTGAGATTACCGTCAACTCGCGCTCGTATTTTCCGTCAATTGACGATCCGGAAATCGAGTGCATGCTGATTCGCGCCCAGGAAATGGCGCGCTACGTGGAAGACGGAATTCTGGATGCTGGACTGACCGGCCGCGACTGGATTCTGGAAAACAACGCGACGGTGGTGGAGCTGGCCGACCTGATTTATTCCAAGCACACCTTCAATAAGGTTCGCTGGGTGCTGGCCGTGCCGGAAAAATCGCCGGTGCAGAGCGTGAAGGATCTGGAAGGCAAAGTGGTGGCGACCGAACTGGTGAAAGTGAGCGAGCAGTATCTCAAGCGCAACGGGGTGAAAGCAAAAGTGGAATTTTCCTGGGGCGCGACGGAAGTGAAACCGCCCGTGCTGGCCGACGCCATCATCGAAGTGACGGAAACCGGATCGTCACTGCGCGCCAATGGATTGCGCATCGTCGAGACCGTGCTGGAATCGAACACCAAGTTCATTGCCAATCCGGCGGCGTGGAAAGATGCGGCGAAGCACGAGAAAATTGAAAACCTGGTGATGCTGCTCAGAGGCGCGATCGAAGCGGCGGGCAAAGTGGGCGTGATGCTTAACGTGCGCCGCGAGGATCTGGAAAACGTTCTGCAGGCGCTGCCGGCGCTGAAACGGCCGACGATTTCCAACCTGAGCGATTCCGACTGGGTGGCCGTCAACACCATCATCGAGGAAAAAACAGTGCGCGAAATTATTCCCAAACTCAAGGCCGCGAAGGCGCAGGGGATCGTGGAATATCCTCTGAACAAGATTGTGCTCTGATGATTCCGATTCTGCGCAGCACGGATTCCGAGGCCGAGCGAAGGCTGTTCTCCGGCCGCAAGCTGATGCTGGATGAAGCTGAGCGGACGGCGGCGCGCATTCTGGCCGACGTGCGGCGCAACGGCGACGCCGCGCTGGTCCGCCTGACGCGGCGATTCGATGGCGTGGATTTGAAGCGCGCCGGCTTCACGGTCCCGCGCCGGGAAGTTGAACGCGCTTACCGGCAGGTGGAAAAGAGTTTTGTTCCGGCGCTCAGGCAGGCGGCGAGAAATATCCGGCGCGTTGCGGCGCGGCAACTGCCGCGGGCGTGGCGGGTTGCAAACGGCCGCGGCGTGACGGTAGGGCAGGTGGTGCGGCCCATCGAAAGAGTCGCGTGCTACGTTCCCGGCGGAAGATTTCCGCTGCCTTCGACTGTTCTGATGAGCGTGATTCCGGCGCAGGTGGCGGGAGTACGCGAAATCTTTGTGACCTCGCCGCGGCCCGCGCCGGCGGTTCTGGTCGCGGCGGACCTGCTGGGCATCGAAAAGATTTTTCGACTGGGCGGCGCGCAGGCAATTGCCGCGTTCGCTTACGGAACGAAACGCGTTCCGCGCGTGGACAAAATCGTGGGG
>JBJKPU010000083.1:0-1266 GCA_046706005.1 Terriglobia bacterium
TTTGACATCGCCCGGCCGTATCAGACGTTCGGCTTCAGGGGGAATTTTGAAGGCGGCGGCAGCTTTACGCTTTTCAAGAATTACAAGATTGGCGCGTCGGCTTACGCGGTTGTCCCGGGCGGGACGCAAAAAGTTTTCAGCCGGCTGGTCGCTCCTGATTCCACGGTCTCCGGAGACGCCGACAACTTCCGCTATTGGAATAATGCATTTGAAAAGATCGGGGACTCGAGCTTTGGTCGCGACAACGGCTATTCAGGATGGTTTGACTTAACCAGGTATAAAAACCTTACCGTGGAAGTCGGATACACTTATAGCGTTCACTACAAGCTCGGATCCGCATACCTGATGTTGAGATACGACGGAACTTCGCTGATGCGGTTCCTGACGGCGACCGAGTAAGCCGGGATGAATCTTTCGAAGTCGTTCCGCCGCCGGGTTCCCCGTTTACGGAGTTGGCTGAATACTTTGCCTCGAAGGGAAAGCGTGCTTTGAGAAAAGGTGCCGGCATTTGTTTGTTCATTGTGGTCCTGCTTGGTTTTGCCGGTTGGGCTTTCGAACGCGGATCGAAATCAGCTGAGGCCGACGTCGCCAAGGCGGTTCGCCCTCCCGCGATGCAGTTCTACAACCGTCTTCCTCTCAGCTTTGAAACGAACGAGGGCCAGGTCAATTCCAAAGTCAAGTTTTTGGCCCGAGGGCGCGGATTCACGCTCTTCCTCACTCAGGACAGTGCTCTGCTGGAGCTCGAAAAAACTGCATCGGCTCCGCCGAACCTTAAAACTCCGTCCGCCGGCCTCGGCCGCGAATCGCGGCGGACACCTTCCCTGGGACTGATTGCCGCTGGTGGTCCATCTGTCTCCACGCCCGGTTCGAAGCAGAGCCTTTCCGAAGATGGCCGGCCTTCAGCGAGCCAGCCGACTTCGACGACTGTCAGCCTGAAGCTCCTGGGCGCAAACCGGAACGCAAAGACGACGGCCGCGGACCGTCTTGCCGGCTACACCAGCTATTTCATCGGGAATAATCCGCGCCAATGGCATACCCGAATTCCCAATTACGGGCGGATTCGTTACCATCAGGTTTATCCCGGCGTGGATCTGGTTTATTACGGACGGCAAGGGGAGCTGGAGAACGATTTTGTGGTTGCGGCGGGAAGCGATCCGGGGCGGATCCGGCTGGGAGTGGACGGAGCCAAAGGGCTGGAAGTGGACCGGACCGGGGATCTGGTGATGAAGGTGGGGAATGGCGAAGTGTACCTGCGGGAGCCGCAGG